>JALZAT010000056.1 GCA_030948185.1 Acidobacteriota bacterium | reverse complement strand
GGCTCCCGTCGACGGGCCGCGAGCGGCCGGAATGGGAGGGGCGTCCGTCGCGGTCGCCGACGACGGGACGGCCCTCTGGACGAACCCGGCGGGGCTCGGCCGCGACCCGCGCCTCGACATCGAGCTCTTCGGCGGCGGCGTGGCGACGAATCGGGGAGACTTCACGGCGGCGGTCGACCGGCTCTCTTCGATCGACCTGGATCGGATCCGGCGCGGCCTCGACCTGAACCTCATCCCGGGAGCCGTGCGCGACCTGGTCTCGCTCGCGCGCCCGGGAACGGGGGTCGTCGGTTCGGGGACGGCGGGGCTCGTCCTCGGAAAGAGCGGCTTCGCGCTCGGGATCGGCGACGTCGCGTACGCCGGCGTTTACCCCACGATCGACCTCGTGAACGTGCTGCCTCCGGCGATCGACCCGACGCGGTCCTTCAACCTCAACCGGACGTCGCTCACGTTCGCCGGGCTCGAGGCGCGGGAGGCGAGAATCGGGTACGGGACTTCGCTCTTCTCGAGCCTGCTGTACGTCGGAGGCGCCGTCCGCTACATCCAGGGACGCACCTACTTCGTGCGCGAGATCCTCTTCGACGAAAACCTCTCCGACCCTGTCGCGGTGGCCCGCAAGGCGTTCCGCCAGAACCAGCGCGACACGAACAAGCTCGCGTTCGACGCGGGAGCCATGCTGAATCTCGCCGGTATCGTGCGCGTCGGTCTCGCGTCCACGTCCATCAACGAGCCGGAGTTCGACGTCGTCGACCCGGCGGGGAATCCCGCTCTCGCCGGCGCGCCGAAGACGCTTCGGCTTCCGCGCACGCTGCGGGCCGGCGTCGCGGTGCAGCCGATCGGGATGATTCTCGTCGCGATCGACTACGACCTCCGGGAGACCGCGACGCTCATCCCAGGCGCGGGGAGCCGGCAGCTGGCCGCGGGCGTCGAGCTGAAGCTCCCCCTGATCGCCATCCGGGCGGGAGGGTTCCGCGACCAGGCGGCGATCGATCCGCACTGGGCGTACTCGCTCGGCTTCGGGCTCGGGTTGAAGATGCTCTCGGTCAACGCATCCGTGGTGTTTTCCACCGAGGGCGGCACCTCGCTCTCTTCGACGAACCGCCGGGACTTAGGCGGCGCCGTCGACGCGCGGTTTCGCTTCTAGCCGTCCGATTCTCATGAGCCGCTTCGCGACCCTCGCGTCCGACCCGGCATCCTCGGCCCGGACGGGCGTGCTCTCGACCCCGCACAGCGAGATCGAAACACCGTGTTTCCTCCCCGTGGGGACCCGGGGCGCCGTCAAGGGCGTCGAGTTCGACCGGCTCGAGTCGTGGGATTGCCGCGCCGTCCTCGCGAACACGTACCACCTCATGGTCCGGCCCGGCATCGAGCTCATCCGCAAGGCCGGCGGTCTCCACGCTTTCATCGGCTGGGCGCGCGCGATCCTGACCGACTCGGGCGGGTTCCAGGTGATGAGCCTCGCCTCGACGCGACGGATCACCGAGGAGGGGGTCGAGTTCCGGAGTCCGGAGGACGGGACTCGCCACTTCCTTTCGCCCGAGGGCGCGATGGAGCTCCAGTCCGAGTTCGGCGTCGACATCGCGATGGTGCTCGACATCTGCCCGCCGTTTCCCGCCGAGCGGGAAGAGGTGGAGAGCGCGTGCGAGATGTCCGCGAAATGGGCGGCGCGGTGTCTGAAGTCTTACACGGGTCCGGGTCTCCTGTTCGGAATCGTGCAGGGCGGGACGCACGAGGACCTGCGCCGCACGTCCGCGTCGCGGCTGCAGGAGCTCGGTTTCGACGGCTACGCCATCGGGGGAGTGGCCGTGGGCGAATCGAAGGACGCGATCCGCGCGATCACCGAATCGACGGCCGCGCTCCTCCCCCCCGACCGCCCGCGGTACCTGATGGGCGTCGGGACGCCGGCGGACCTCCTCGCGTCGGTCCGGTCGGGCGTCGACCTCTTCGACTGCGTGCTGCCGACCCGCAACGGGCGGATGGGCCACGCGTACACGTCGGAGGGTGAAGTGGTCATCAAGCACGAGCGATTCAAGGCGGACCTGACGCCGCTCGACCCCGCGTGCGACTGCCCCGTGTGCCGCCGGCATACCCGCGCTTACGTCCGGAATCTTTTCGTGCTGAAGGACTTCTCCGCTCCGCTCCTCCTTTCGCTCCACAACGTCTACTTCTACCTGCGGTGGATGAAGACGATCCGAGCGGCGATCCGGACGGGGACATTGGCCGCGCTGAAGGCGCCGCCCGAGGAGAAGATCGCTTGAGTTCGGCAGAGACGTCGGCTCCGCGGGTGGCCAGTTCTTCCAGATCCGACTCTTGGTACTATCGCCTCGACTTTGCCGAGAGCCGCGCGTCGCGGCCCGCCGAAGCAAGGGCAAGGAGACACGTCATGAGAAAGACCGCGGCGGTTGCTGTCGCTCTCGGTTGCCTCTATGTCTTGGTGTCCACCGCCTCCGCGCAAGAGAAGAAGGCCCCGGCGGCGAAAGGGATGGCTGCCGCCAGGACGCCCATGCACGTCGTCATGAGCGAAGGCGACATCAAGTGGGGAGACGCGCCGCCCAACCTGCCAGCCGGAGCGAAGATGGCGGTTCTTCAAGGAGACCCTGGTAAAGCTGGCATGTACACGATCCGGCTGAAGGCCCCCGACGGATACAAAGTTGCGGCCCATTGGCATCCGACCGCGGAGCACCTCACGGTCATCTCGGGCACGTTCAACCTCGGGACAGGCGACAAGCTCGACGACGCGAAGGCCACACCCATGGCGGCGGGGGCATTTGCGTCGATGCCGGCGAGGATGCATCACTACGCGTGGTGCAAAGGCGAGACGGAGGTTCAGGTGTCCGGGATGGGTCCGTTTCGGCTCATCTACGTCGACCCGGCCGACGACCCGACCAAGGCGAAGAAGTAAGTCCCCGTTGCGCTCCACGTTGTAGGAAACGAAGAAGTGCTCGATCTGCTCGAGCCGTTTGACTGAAACTCTGCCAGAGTCTTCGCGTCTCGAAGCACTCGGAACTGCCCTGTTCGCGCTGTGCCTGACGCGTCGAAGCTGCCCCGGCTGACGGAAGAGCTCCTCTGCCGCGGCCACTCCGAGCGGGAGGTCCGGGGCGTTCTGGGAGAGAACTTCCTCGGGTTCTGGGAGAGGGCGAGGCAGGCGGCGGCGAGCATGGGCCCCGCCGAACGTCCGCGACGCGGCGGCAGGAACTCGGCTTCTCGATGCGATCGCGCGAGTCGCCGTCGGCGAGTCGAAGGACGCGATCCGCGCCGCGATCCGCGCGAGCAGGCTCGCCGCGCTGAAGGCTCCGCCCGAGGAGAAGATCGCGTGAGTTTCGCTCAGACGTAGACTTCTCCGATCCAAATGGCTCTGTCGGAATCGGATACCCGCGCGAAGCTCATCGACCCAGCTCTGCATGGCAGAGGCTGGACGGAAGATCTCATCCGCCGCGAGGAGACCGCCGGTACCGTCGAGATCGTCGGCGGGAGAGCCCGAAAGCAGGCCAGAGGGCGGGTTGACTATACGCTTCGCGTCCGAGTGAATCCGGGAACCCAACCGATTGCGCTCGCCTTGCTGGAGGCTAAGGCGGATCATCTTCCTCCCGATCACGGCCTGGAGCAGGCAAAGGTCTATGGCACCTGCAAACGCTTGAACGTTCGATTCTGTTTTTCCTCGAACGGCCACCTCTTCGTCGAATACGACCGCTCAACCAGCAAGACCTCGAGTCCGGCTCCTCTTTCGGAATTTCCCTCGCCGGACCAGCTCCGGCGCCGATGGGAAGGAAAGGCGGGGTTCTCGCTCGAATCGCCGGCTGCGAAACCTCTTCTCATTCCATACCCCGGCGGAGAAGCGCAGCGTCGCTACTACCAGGATGCCGCGATTCGAGCGGTCCTCGAGAAACTCGCTGTCGGGAAAAAGCACGCCCTGATCTCCCTCGCGACCGGCGCGGGGAAGACGTGGATCGCTGTCGCGCTCCTGAAGAAGATCGCCGAGGCGGGCCTGCTTCGCCGCGCGCTCTTCGTGTGCGACCGCGAGGAGCTGCGGACGCAGGCGCTGGGCGCCTTCCAGAACGTCTTCGGAGCCGACGCGGCGGCGGTCTCCGGAGGCAAGCCTCAGAAGAACGCCCGGATACTGATCGCGACGTATCAGACCCTCGATGTCGATTCGGATCAGGCGGACGCCAACTTCCTTCGCACTCACTATCCCGTCGACTACTTCAGCCATATCGTGATCGACGAGTGCCACCGTTCCGCGTGGGGAAAGTGGGCGGAGGTCCTGCATCGAAACCCTGGGGCGATTCAGATCGGCCTCACTGCGACGCCCAGGGAGCTCGAGACTTCCCAGGCGACTCCCGAAGAGGCCGCGGACCAGAAGATCACGGCCGACAACGTCCGACACTTCGGCGAGGCCGTCTACGAATACGACATGGCTCAGGGCATCGAGGACGGTTACCTCGCGGCTTGCGAAATCGTCCGGCGCGACATTTTCCTGGATAAAAAGGACGTCAACGAACGGGAGTCGCTCGTGGCGCCCGAGGACCTCGCCGGCAAGAAGGTCGTCGATGCCCGAACGGGAGAGTTGGCGGTCGCCGAAGACGCTTTCGCCGCGACGGACTTCGAAAAGAAGCTCATGCTGCCCGAACGTGTCCGGGCGATGTGCCGCGACCTCTTCGAGGGACTGGTCCAGGCGGGAGGACCCGAGCAGAAAACCATCGTGTTCTGCGCGCGCGACACGCACGCCGACGCGGTCGCTTCGGAGATGAACAACCTCTATGCCGATTGGTGCGCCGCGAACAATCGCAAACGCGCCGATCCCTACGCCTTCAAGTGCACCGCATCCGTGGAGGGCTCGGGATTCATCGCAGACTTGCGCGGCGCGTCGAGGCACCACTTCATCGCGACGACCGTTGATCTCTTAACGACAGGCGTCGACGTCCCGGCAGTGCGCAACATCGTCTTCTTCAAGTACGTGCGCTCGCCGATCGCCTTCTATCAGATGGTCGGACGGGGGACCCGGCTCGATCCGCCGACCGGCAAGCTCATGTTCCGCGTCTGGGATTACACGGACGCGACGCGGCTCTTCGGCCGCGACTTCCTGACGAAGGCGACGGTGACCCGCAAGAAGCCGCCGCCCGAGCCGCCGACGGATCCTCCGAAGACGATCCGCGTCGAGGGTTTCGACGTCCACGTGACCGAGGCCGGCCGTTTCATCGTCACGAGTGTCGACGGGAGAGCGATGCCGGTGACGGTCGAGGAGTACAAGGAGCGGCTCGCGGCGAAGCTTGTCGAGTCCGCGCCGACCCTCGACCAGTTCCGAGGCCATTGGATAGCGCCGCAGGAGCGCCGTGCGCTGATCGCGGCGCTGCCCGACGGCGGGCGCGCTCCTTCGCTCGTTCGGGCGGTCGAAGATATGGGTGCGTTTGACCTGTACGACGTGCTGGCGGAGCTCGGATATGGGCTTGCGCCTCGAACACGCACCGAAAGGGCCGACGCTTTCGGGTACAAAAATCAAACCTGGCTCGCCGCTCTGCCGCCCCAGGCGGGATCGACCCTCAAGGCCCTCGCCGGCCAATTCGCTCGCGGCGGCACGGAGGAGATCGAAAACCCACAAGTCTTCGCGACTCCTGAGGTGGTCAGTGCGGGTGGGCTGGAAGCGTTGAAAGCGCTGGGGAAACCGGCGGAGATACTTCAGGAGACCAAGGGAAGGCTGTTCGCAGCGTGAGTTCAGCTCTTTTCGCCGCATCTTCCGGCGTGGTCCGACGGAGGCTTCTCGACTGCTTGGAGGAAGTCGCTCGGGGCGTCGGAGAGGCTTGGCCTCGATTCGGCGTCGTGGGCGCGACTCGAAGAGGGATAGCGCCCGCGAAAGAACCGGTTGGACAGAATCCGGAACGCTACAAGCTGGTTGAGGCGGGCACGATCTTCTATAACCCGATGAGGATTCTTCTCGGATCAATCGCGATGATCGACGAAGGGGAGGAGCCTGGTATTACGAGCCCGGACTACGTTGTATTCCGAACGAGAGCTGGAGTCATTCATCCCCGATGGTTCTATTACTGGTTGAGATCCTCTGACGGCGCTGCGTTCATCAAGTCGCTGACTCGAGGAGCAGTACGGGAGCGGCTTCTCTTCCGACGCCTCGCCGATGCCGAAATCGATCTTCCGCCGTATGAGATGCAGTTGAGGTTTTCGAAGGCCGTTGCACTTGTTGGCCCCGCTCGCGCGGCGGCGGCGGCCCGCTTCGAGGCAGCTCAGCTGATCGCGGGTGCGGCGCTACGAGAGATGTTTTCGTCCTTTGAGCGCTGGCCGAGCCGACCTATCGGGGAAGTCTGCGAATTGCTGCCTTCGAGATCTATCGTTTCCACGGGGTCGACGAGGGTCCGTGCGGTGACAACGGCATGCTTGAGAGAAACCGGATTCGACCCCACTGGAGTCAAGGATTCCTTCATGGAAGACGCGATCGCAGCTTCAGAGAGTCGTGTACGAACCGGTGAGGTTCTCGTCGCTCGTAGCAACACCGCTGAGCTCGTCGGTCGTGCCGCGATGTTTCCCGGCGAGCCTGCTGGCGTGGTAGCGTCCGATTTGACGATTCGTCTCATGCCGAGGGTTGGCGTGCTTTCTGAATTCGTAACTGCATACCTCTCTTTTCTCTACTTGTCGGGTTACTGGAAGGAAAAGGCTGCCGGCGCCAGCGGGTCGATGAAAAAGATCACCCGGACTCAGATTTCCCAGAAGTCCATTCCGATTCCAAGCGCTCCGGAGCAAGAACGGCTGGTCGAAAAACTCCGTAGTCGTATGAGTTTGACGTCTTCGATGCGTCAGAGTTGTGAGGCCGTGCTCGCTCATCTGGACCTGCTTCCCGCCGCCCTCCTTCGCCGCGCCTTCTGTGGGGAGCTTTGAAGCTGGACTTTCAAAGTGGAGATCGTTATTATCGAATCTAATCTGAAACGATAACAATGGTTCCCACTGTTAGCGCAGGTGAAAAGAAGGGAAAGGGCGAGCCCTACGGCCGGTTCATGCGATGCGCCGGAGGTTACACGGCGTTCGTTCCCGCAGTATTGCCTCCCAGGGTCAACTGGACGCCCCGGCTCGTTCAAGCGCTCTCGGACGCGGATCGGGCCATCGGGCGGCTCGCCGGGGAGGGAGGAAGTCTCCCGAATCCTCACGTGCTTCTGCGGCCTTTCGTTCGCCGCGAGGCCGTCCTCTCGAGCAAGATCGAGGGCACTCAGGCCACCCTCGGAGAGCTCCTGGCGGCGGAGGCCGGCGCCGCGGTGGAGCGAAGCCCCGCCGATCTCATCGAAGTGGCGAACTACGTGGTTGCCCTCGAGCACGGCATTCGCAGGCTGGACGCCCTGCCGCTCTCGCTGCGCCTCATTCGGGAACTGCACGAAAAGCTCATGACCGGAGTGCGAGGAAACGAAGCGACTCCCGGCGAGTTCCGCCGCTCGCAGAGCTGGATCGGCCGGCCCGGCTCGACGCTCGCAAACGCGACCTACGTCCCGCCGCCTCCGAGTGAGATGAATGAGAGCCTGGGAAGATTCGAGACCTTCCTGCACAATCGCAGTCTCCCTCCTCTCGTCCAAGCGGCGATGGCGCACGCCCACTTCGAAGCCATCCACCCGTTCCTCGACGGTAACGGCCGCGTCGGGCGGCTCCTGATCACCCTTTTTCTGATCGAGAGGCGGGTCCTTCCGACGCCGCTTCTGTATCTGTCGGCGTTCTTCGAAGCGACGCGCAGCGAGTACTACGATCGCCTTCTTCGTGTGAACACGAAGAGCGAATGGCCGGAATGGCTCGAATATTTTTTTGTCGGAGTGGCCCGGCAGTCCGAGGACGCCCTCGATCGTGTCACGCGGATCAACGGCCTCCTCGCGGACTGGCGGCGCAAGGCGTCGAATGCCGGCGGGAAGACGGCCTCCGCGCTCGTCGAGTTGCTCGGCGAGAATCCCTTCTGGACCGTGAAACGAGCGGCGGCGCGGCTCGACGTCGCCTATACGACGGCGGAGCGGGCGATCGAAAAGCTCCAGAGCAACGGAATCGTCGAGCGCACTTCCGACGCGAAGCGGGACCGCGTGTATCGCGCGACCAAACTGCTCCGGATTCTCGAAGAGCCGGCCCGACTGACGCCCGTCTTGGAGCCCTGATGTCCACCGTACCCCGTGAAAAAGCGGCGAAGAAGCTGGCGTCGCCGCAGTCGGTGAACTCTGCCGTCAAATCGATCTGCGACGTCATGCGTCGATCGAACTGCGCCGGAGCGCTGCAGTACGTTCCGGAACTGACCTGGATCCTGTTTCTCCGGATCCTCGACGAGATGGAGTCGCGGGAAGCGGAGCATGCGGAGGCCGTAGGCTCGGACTTCCGGCCGTCTCTCGAGACGCCTTACCGCTGGCGCGACTGGGCGGCCCCGGACGGAACGAAAAGGATCGAGCTCCAGAACGGCTCGCTCGGCGCGCTTTTCGGCTTCGTGAACGGCGAGCTCCTCCCTTACCTGAAACGGCTCGAAACGCGACCTGGCGCTGCGCCGCGCCAGAAGGTGATCAGCGAGATCATGTCCGGCGTCGAGCGCACCCGGATCGACACCGAGCGGAACTTCCTCGACGTGGTCGGCAAGGTCCACGAAATCAGCTCCGCGGCCGTGGACCCGACCCACGTCTTCACCCTGTCGCAGGTCTACGAAGGTTTGCTCTTGAAGATGGGGGAGAAGGGCAACGACGGAGGTCAGTTCTTCACGCCGCGCGAGGTCATCCGCGCGATCGTGCGCACGGTCGCCCCGAGGGTGGGCGAGACCGTTTACGACCCGGCCTGCGGTACGGGAGGCTTCCTCGCGCAGAGCTACGAGTTCATGCGTTCCGGGCTGGGGACGTCCGCCACGGCGGACCAGATCGAGACGCTGAAACATCGAACCTTCTTCGGGCGAGAGAAAGAGAACCTGATCTACCCGATCGCGCTCGCCAACCTGATCCTCCATGGAATCGATCAGCCGAACCTATGGCATGGGAACACCCTCACCGGTCAGGAGACGTACGGAGGTCTCTTCGAGACCGCGCCGGCCCTGTTCGACGTTGTGATGATGAATCCACCGTTCGGAGGCAAGGAAGGCAAGGAGGCGCAGACCCGGTTCGCCTACAAGACCGGAGCGACGCAGGTGCTCTTCCTCCAGCACGTCATCGACAGCATGAAGCCCGAAGGGCGGTGCGGGATGGTCATCGACGAAGGGGTTCTGTTTCGTACGAACGAGACCGCGTTCGTTCAGACGAAGCGGAAGCTTCTCGACGACTGCGACCTCTGGTGCATTTTGAGCCTGCCGCCAGGAGTTTTCGTGTCGGCCGGCGCCGGCGTGAAAACGAATCTTCTCTTCTTCACACGTGGTGGACCGACGGAGAAGATCTGGTACTACGACCTCTCCGATGTCAAGGTCGGCAAAAAGAGTCCTCTCACGATCGACCGATTCGACGATTTCTTCCGGCTGCTTCCTTCGCGCGCGGACAGCGAGCGAAGCTGGACCGTTGGCCGGGCCCAGATCGAGGAGAAGAAATACGACTTGAAGGCGGTGAACCCGAACGCGAAAGGCGACGAGGACTCGCGGACGCCGGAGGAGCTTCTCGACATCATCGAGGCGAAAGGACAAGAGGTCGCGGAGGCAATCGCCACTCTTCGGGCCGCTCTCACTCGGGAGCCATGAGGCGCGAATGATTTCAACGAGAATCGCCAGCACGGGCATCGTCGCGCTTCTTGTGACGCTCGCGACCTCTGCCTCCGCGGACGACCTGAAAGTTCGGGCGGATCGCCTGCATCGGTCGGCGATCGTTGTGGACACGCACGAGGACGTCCCCGAGCGGCTCGGGCTCGAGTGGGTCGACATCTCCGTCCGGAACAAGACCGGCCACGTCGACATCCCGCGGCTGAAGGAGGGCGGCGTCACGGGAGCGTTCTTCGCGGCGTACGTCCCCGCGAGCTTCGCGGCGGCGGGAGGCGCGGCCAAAAAGACCCTCGAGCTCATCGACCTGATCCGGCGGCTGGCCGAGCGCCATCCCGAGCTCGTGTTCGCGGACTCGCCGGACGGCGTCCGGGCGGCGAAGCGGGCCGGGAAGATCGCCGTCCTCGTCGGGATCGAGGGCGGGCATGCGATCGACGACTCGCTCGGCGCTCTCTCCTCCTTCGCGCGCCTGGGCGTCCGATACATGACGCTCACCCACACGAACACGAACAACTGGGCCGACTCGTCCGGCAACTTCTTTGCGTGGAACTTCGACCCGAAGAAGGTCGCGGTGCACGACGGGCTTTCCCCGTTCGGCCGCGAAGTCGTCCTGGAGATGAACCGCCTCGGGATGCTCGTGGACGTCTCCCACGTCTCCGACAAGACGATCGCCGACGTGCTCGCGACGTCCAAAGCCCCCGTCTTCGCGTCACACTCCTCGTGCCGCGCCCTCTCCGGGATTCCGCGCAACCTGACGGACGACCAGATCCAGGCGATCGCGGCGAAGGGCGGGGTCGTGATGGTGAACGTCAGCTCGACGTTTCTCGACCAGGCGGTGGTGGACGACTTCGTCCGTCAGAAGACGGCGCTCGCCCCGAAGTTCTCGGAGGTCGCGGCACGACTCGCGAACGACCCGGGCAAGCGCGACGCGGAGATCGCGGCCCTGATCGAGAAGCTGCCGCGCCGGCGGACCGACTGGAAGGCCGCCGTCGACCACATCGAGCGGATTCTCAAGATCGCGGGGCCGGGCTCGGTCGGGCTCGGCACGGACTTCGACGGCATCCCGGACCCTCCGAACGGGCTCGAAGACGTGTCGAAGCTGCCGAGGTTGACCGAAGAGCTCCTGCGGCGCGGCCATTCCGAGAAAGAGGTCCGAGGGGTCCTCGGAGAGAACTTCCTCCAGTTCTGGGAGCGGGCGAGGGGAGCGGCGGCGAAGGCGGGAACGGGAAAACTGCCCCTTCCGCCGGGCCCCTGAGCGACCGGAATCTCGGCATATAGTCCCCGCCATGCTTATGTCTGTTCTCCAGCAGGCGGCCCCGGCGGCGCCGAACGCCCTCATGCAGTTCGCGCCGATCATCTTCATCTTCGTCATCTTCTATTTCCTCCTGATCGCCCCCATGCGAAAGAAACAGAAGGCCACCCAGGAGATGATCGCGAAGCTGAAAAAAGGCGACGAGGTGATCACATCGGGCGGGATCTACGGGCGAATCACCGCCGTCGACGAGGAGCGCGGGACGATCGTGCTTCAGATCTCCGACAACACGAAGGTGAAGATGGCTCGGAGCGGCATCGCCGGTCCCGCGGGGGAGCCGGCGACGGCCGACGCGGTCGCCAAGCCCTGAGCCGTCGGTGAGACGAGCGAGGAGAGGGTAGGGAGGGCTCTCACCTCTGACCTGTCACCTCTCACCTGCAGGGAGAGCCGCGTTTGCACGCGGCCTTTTCTGCTTGTAGACTCCACCGTTCTTTCCAGGGAGGGCTCGTTGGGCAAAAAGGTCCGCTGGCGCATTCTGTTGATCGTTTTCGTCGTGGTCGCCATGATCGGCGGCTACGTGGCGACCGGGTACTCGCACGCGAAGAAGGAGTGGCTCGGGCCGGGAAACCCGCCGCTCTCCGAGGCCCTGAAGAAGGGGATCAAGCTCGGCCTCGACCTGCGGGGTGGCATCCATCTCGTCCTCCAGGTGAACACCGCCGACGCCGTCAAGGCGGAGCGCGATGAGGCGCTCGAGCTGCTCCAGAGTCAGGCTCGCTCGCAGGGCGTCACGCTGGGGCCCGCCGAGCTGCCCTCGGAGTCCTCCTTCATCATTTCGAGCGTCTCGGACGAAAAGAAGCTGGACGAGATCGCGAAGCGGTGGATTCCGGAGTGGAACGGGGGGTCCGCAGGAGGGAAGTGGTCCTTCGCCCTGAAAGACGCCGCCCGCCGCGCGACGGAAGACAACGCCGTCTCCCAGGCCATCGAGACCATCCGCAACCGGGTCGACGAGTTCGGCGTCGCGGAGCCGCTGATCGCCCGCGAGGGAACGGACCGGATCCTGGTCCAGCTGCCGGGCATCGACGATCCCAAGCGCGTCAAGGACCTGATCAAGAACACGGCATTTCTCGAGCTGAAGCTCGTCGAGAAGGGGCCGTCGACGGACAAGGCCACGCTCCTCGCCGACACGGGCGGCCAGGTCCCGGCGCAATCGGAGCTCGTCGAGGGCAAGCCCGAGTCGGGGCAACGGCAGACGCAGTGGTACCTCGTCAAGAAGACCGCCGTGATCACGGGCCGGGACTTGAAGAACGCGCGGCCCACGCACGGCCAGTACGGCGCCAACGCCGTCTCCTTCTTTCTGACGGCGGCGGGCGCGGAGAAGTTCGGAGCCTCGACCGGAGCGAACGTCGGGAAGTTCCTCGCGATCATCCTCGACAAGCGGGTCCAGTCCGCGCCGTCGATCCACGAGCGCATCACCGACCAGGGCCAGATCTCGGGAAGCTTCACCCCCGAGGAGGCGAACGACCTCGCGCTGGTGCTGCGCGCCGGCGCGCTTCCCGCGGGCCTGACCTACCTCGAGGAGCGGACCGTCGGACCGTCGCTCGGGCTCGACTCGATTCGCCGTGGCATCACGGCGTCGATCGCGGGAGCGCTGCTCGTCTTCGCGGCCGTCGTCTTCTACTATCGGCGCGCCGGGTGGAACGCGGTGCTCGCCCTCATTCTGAACGCGGTGCTGCTTCTCGGCGCGATGTCCCTCTTCAACGCGACGCTCACCCTGCCCGGGATCGCGGGGTTCATTCTGACGATCGGCATGGCCGTCGACTCGAACGTGCTGATCTTCGAGCGGATCCGGGAGGAGCTGCGGTCGGGGCGCGCGCCGAAGACGGCGATCGAGAACGGCTTCTCCAAGGCGTTCGCGACGATCATCGACACGCACATCACGGTCATCATTTCGGCCATCTTCCTCCTCCAGTTCGGCACGGGCCCGGTGAAGGGGTTCGCCGTCACCCTCATGATCGGCCTCCTGATCTCCGTGTTCACGGCGGTCTTCGTGTCGCACACCGTGTTCGAGCTCGAATACGGCCGCCGCCAGCACATCGACGCGCTCTCGATCTAGACAACAGCGGAAGGACCTCATGGAACTGTTTCGCGAAACCAACATCAATTTCCTCCGCTGGAAGTGGTGGGCGATCGGCGCCTCCTGGGCGCTCATCCTCGTGGGTCTTCTGGCGATCTTCGTCCAGAAGGGCCTGCGCTTCGGGATCGACTTCGCGGGCGGCACCCAGATCGCCCTGAAGTTCCGCGACCGGCCCGACATCGACCGGCTCCGCAAGCTGCTCAACGCGGGCAACTTCGGCGACACGGGCATCCAGCGGTACGAGGCCGTCGAAAAGAACGAGGTGCTCGTCCGGGTGCAGCAGCAGAAGAAGGAGGGACGCGACATCACCGCCGAAGTCCTCGCGCTCCTGCGCCAGGGCCTCGGTGCCTCGACGGATCCCGCGCGGCTCGACCTCAACATCCAGGGCCGCGACAGCCTCGCCGTGAGGCTGCTCGCCGCCGATCCGGACCACACCGTCGGCAAGCCCGGCACGAACCCGGCCGACTACTACGCCCGCGTCGCCGAAGAGATCATCGCCCAGCGCTCCCGGATGGGCATTTTCCGGTCGCCTGCGGACGCGGACGGCGCCGCCAACGTCTCCAGGCCGGTCAAGGACTGGGTGAAATCCAACACGACGGCCGGGCCTTTCGTGCTGCTCTCGGCGGAGAACGTCGGCCCTCAGGTGGGCGCCGATCTTCGCAAGACCGCGCTCTGGGCCATCGCGACATCGATGCTCGGAATGCTGATCTACATCGGGTGGCGGTTCCGGTCGCTCCCGTTCGGCGTCGGCTCGATCGTGGCCACGCTCCACGACACGCTCATCACGGTGGGCCTCCTCGCTCTGCTGGGCCGCGAGTTCAACCTCGTGGTCGTCGCGGCGATCCTGACCCTCGTCGGTTATTCCGTGAACGACACCGTGGTCGTCTTCGACCGGATCCGCGAAAACCTGCGCTCCCCGAAGAAGGAAGCCCTCGAAACCGTCATCAACCGCTCCATCAACCAGACCCTCTCGCGGACGATTCTGACGTCGGGCGCCACGCTTCTCGTCGTCCTCGCGCTCTTCTTTCTGGGCGGCGAGGTCCTGAACACCTTTGCGCTGACGCTGATCATCGGCATCATCATCGGCACCTATTCGTCAATCTACGTCGCGGCGCCGATCGTCATCATCTGGAAGGACTGGTTCGGACGGCGCAAGCTCGCCGCTGTTCCGGTCGTGCCGGCCAGGAGCGCCGCCCCCGCGCCGGCCCCCCGCCCGGCTCCGCCCGCCGCGGCCGCGCCCGGGAGGCCGTCTTCCGGCAAGAGGAAGAAGAACCGACGATAAGCAGAGACGAGAGAGGAGAGAGGTGAGAGGCGAGGGGGAGCTCCGAAACGGTGCCTCTCACCCCTGACCTCTCTCCTCTCACCTTTCCCCCGCCCCTGCTACGCTAAAGGCCCATGATCCGCTTCGAGGAAATCCTCGAGAAGGTCGAGGCCTACAACCCGCAGAGCGATCAGGACCTGCTCCGGCGGGCTTACGTCTTCTCCGCGCGCGAGCACAAGGGCCAGATCCGCCGGTCGGGTGAACCGTACCTCGTCCATCCGCTGAACGTCGCGGCCATCCTGGCGGACTTGAAGGCGGACGACGTTTCGATCGTCGTGGGCCTGCTCCACGACGTCCTCGAAGACACGTTGACCACGAAAGACGCGATCGCGCAGCAGTTCGGCATCGACGTCGCCGACTTGGTCGATGGGCTCACGAAGATCGGCCGATTCAGCTACGTCTCGCGGGAGGAGGAGCAGGCGGAGACGTTTCGCAAGATGGTTCTCGCGATGGCCTCGGACCTCCGGGTGGTCCTCGTGAAGCTCGCCGATCGGCTGCACAACATGCGCACGCTCCAATTCCTTCCGGAGGGGAAGCGCCAGGAGATCGCGCGAGAAACGATGGACATCTACGCGCCCATCGCCAACCGTCTCGGCATGGGACTCCTGAAGGGCGAGCTCGAAGACCTGGCGTTCATGCACTTAGAGCCCCAGGAGTACGAGCGCGTGCGGCAGGAGGTGGAACGGAACCTGGCCGGGTCGGAGGCGCTCATCGAGCAGATCCGGCAGGAGCTCGCCCGAAGCCTCGTGGAAGCGGGCGTCCCCGGCGAGGTCACCGGCCGGCGCAAGCGATACCACTCGATCTCGGCAAAGATGAAGCGCCGCGGCGTCGACGTCGCGCAGCTCTACGACGTGCTCGCCTTCCGGGTGGTGATGCCGGAGACGCAGGACTGCTACTCGGTGCTCGGCCTGATCCACCAGCGGTGGCGTCCCGTGCCGGGGCGGATCAAGGACTACATCGCGATGCCGAAGCCGAACTTCTACCAGTCGCTGCACACGACCGTCATGAGCGACTCCGCGCAGCCCTTCGAAGTCCAGATCCGCACCCGGGAGATGGACCTGATCGCGGAGCGGGGAATCGCCGCGCACTGGAAGTACAAGGAGGGAAAGCTCGGATCCCCCGCCGACGACGCCCGGTTCCAGTGGCTGCGCCAGCTCGTCGACTGGCAGAGCGACGTGTCTGACCCGCGGCAGTTCCTCTCCTCGCTGAAGGTCGATCTCTACCCGGACGAGGTCTACACGTTCACCCCCAAGGGGGAGGTGTTCGCGTTCCCCCGCGGGGCCACGGCGGTCGACTTCGCGTATCGGGTCCACACGGACGTCGGGCATCGATGCGTCGGAGCGCGCGTCAACGGCCGTCTCGTTCCCTTGAAGACGGCCCTCGCCAACGGCGACATCGTCGAGATCCTGACGTCCGCCAACCAGACCCCCTCGCGAGACTGGCTCTCCTTCGTTTCGACGAGCCGCGCTCGGCACAAGATCCGCCAGTTCATCCACGTCGAGGAAAAGCGGGAGGCGATCGAGCTCGGCCGGCGGCTGCTCGACAAGGAGCTCAAGAAGTACCGGCGGAGCCTCAAAAAGCTCGAGCAGCACGGGGATCTCTCGAAGGCCCTCTCCGACTGGGGCTACAGCCGGACGGAGGATCTTTTCGCCGCTCTCGGATACGGAAAGCTCGCTCCGAAGAGCGTCCTCGAGCGATTCGTGCCCGCCGACGAGCTCGCCCATCCGGAAGTGCTCCGCGACACCGCCGTCTCACGGGTCGTGCGAAAGATCCTGCCGGGCTCGCCCGACATCGTCGTCGTGGGCCACAACGACCTCCTCGCGTCCCTCGCGAAGTGCTGCACGCCCGTGCCCGGAGAGAAGATCCTGGGCTACATCACCCGCGGGCGGGGCGTTTCCGTGCATTCGGAGAGCTGTCCGAACGTGAAAAATCTCCTCTACGACCCGGAGCGGCGCATCGACGTTGCGTGGGCGGGAGAGAAGAAGACGGCCTACGCGATCGAGCTCGAGGTGGTCTGCGACGACCGGCCGGGGCTTCTGGCGGATTTGACGTCGGCCATCGCCGGGGCGGGGTCCAACATCCGCCGCATCGAGGCCCGCGCCGAGGAGTCCTCGAAGAGGAGCGACATCGCGATCTCGCTCGAAGCGCTCGACGTGAAGCACCTCGAGAAGATCCTCGCGAGGTTGAAGCTGGTTGCGGGAGTCCGGGAAGTGCTGAGGAAGTACAACGTCCCGGATCGGGGAACGGGGTAGGGGCGCCCGCGGGCGGCCCGGCGCCTCAGCTCTTGGTGGCGACCCGCGCGAGCGGCTTCGTCACTTTTCCCGACCGGATGCATCGCGTGCACGCGCGGACGCGCTTCCCGCCGCCCGACGGCGCCGCCGCGCGGACCGTCTTCAGGTTGATGTGCCACTTGCGGTTGGTGACGTTGTTGGCGTGGCTGACGCGGTGCCCCGCCCGGGGGATTTTTCCGCAGAACTGACATTGCTGGGCCATGGATTCCTCTCTTCCGCCGGGATTCGAAAAAACGCCGCATCCTACACTCAATCAACTGTGTGGGCAACTGAACCACTCTGCGCCGGGGTGCCCGGGGACGTGGCCGGTGTCGGCAGCCGGCTGCCGTCCGCGGACACCTGAAACCGGTCACCCCCCGAAACGGGCTAAATCGTTCTCTCCTTGAAGGCTTTCCTGCCCGAAGCGCTTGACTGTAGAAAATCCTTCTGTTACTTTGGCTGTCAGCCGTAATAAGTCTCAGTCAAAGCCCGTAACCGTATTAATTTTTTCGGTGAGGGTTCTGTGCTTTTCAGGAAATCAAAAAACCTGGTTGGCCTCGACATTGGTTCGTCGGCGGTCAAGCTGGTCGAGCTGAAAGACGCCAAGGGCGGGGGTTATCGCCTCGTCAAGACGGGCATGGAGAGCCTTTCCCCCGAGGCGATCGTGGACGGCGCCATCATGGACGCCTCGCTCGTCGTCGACACCGTCAACCGGGTGGTCTCGGCGCTCTCCGTCCGCAACAACGACTTCGGAACGTCCCTCTCGGGCCACTCCGTGATCATCAAGAAGATCTCGCTTCCGACCATGTCGGCCGAGGAGCTGGCGGAGTCGATCCGCTGGGAGGCCGAGCAGTACGTCCCCTTCGACATCAACGATGTCAACCTCGACTACGTCGTGCTCGACGCGGCCGGCGGCGAGACGATGGACGTGCTGCTCGTGGCCGTGAAGAAGGACAAGATCGGCGACTACACGAGCGTCATCACGCAAGTCGGGAAGACCCCGGCGCTCGTGGACGTCGACGCCTTCGCCCTCCAGAACGCCTACGAAGCCAACTACCCGGTCGAGCCGGGCCGGGTCGTCGCGCTGGTGAACATCGGCGCTTCCGTCACCAACGTGAACATTCTTTCCGGAACGAACACCATCTTCTGGCGTGACATCTCCTTCGGGGGCAACCAGTACACGGACGCGATCCAGAAGCAGCTCTCGCTCGCGTTCGAGCAGGCGGAATCGCTCAAGAAAGGGGAGGGCGCGGGGGAGCACTCTCTCTCGGACATCCTCCCGATCCTCCGGTCGGTCTCCGAGGACCTCGCGCAGGAGCTCCAGAAGACGTTCGACTTCTTCATCGCGACGACCTCGACGGAGAAGATCGACCAGCTCTTCATCGCGGGAGGCTCTTCCCGCGTCGTCAACCTCGACACGCAGCTGAAGGACCGGTTCGGGATTCCGGTCGAGATCATGAATCCCTTCCGGCAGATCGACATCGCCGGCAGCTCGGTTTCGCCGGAATGGCTCACGGAGAATGCGCCGAGCCTCGCCGTCGCGGTCGGGCTCGCGGTGCGCCACATCGGAGACGAGTCGGCGTGATTCGGATCAACCTCCTCACTGAGGCCAAGGCGGCCGCGGCCCGGAAGAAAACCCCCGTCCTCCCGACGGGCGCCCGGCTGAACAACCTCCTCTTCATCGCTGGAGTCGCGGCCGGAGTCCTCTACATCGCGGCGATGGGCTTCTACCTCCTGCAGAAGCGCCGCAACCTCGACGAAGAGATCGGGAAGGCGCGCATCGAGGCCGAACGGCTTCGATCGATCATCGAGGAAGTGAAGGGATACGAGGCGAAGAAGGCGAGCCTCGAAGAAAAGATCGAGCTCATCAACAAGCTGAAGACGAACCAGAAGGGGCCCGTCCGCCTCATGGACGAGATCTCGCGCGCTCTTCCGGACCTCGTCTGGCTCACGAGCGTCGACGTGACCGGCGAATCGATCACGATGCGCGGAAAAACGCTCTCGCCGAACGCCGTCGCGACGTACCTCGAAAACCTGAAGAAGAGCCCGTTCTTCGCCGAGCCCGTCTTCAAGAATCTGGGACAGGACGGCGGCAACCAGGGCATCTACAGCTGGGAAATGAACCTGACGTTCCATCCGGGCGCGGGGCTCGCGGGCGCGAGCTCCGGCCGGCCCGCTCCCGGGCCTGCGAAGCCCGCCGGTGCCGCGCCGGGGAAGAAGACCTAGGCGATGGCTCTCGAACTGAAGCTCGAAGAGCGCAAGTGGTGGGTCGCGGGACTGATGGGTCTCGCGATCGGCATTGCTCTCGCCGTCGTCGTTCACTACTTCTGGCTGCGAGGCTTGAACCAGGACATCGTCCGAAAGACCGGCGAGTTGAAGGGCCTTCAGGACGAGATCCAGAAGGGCCGCGCGGCAGAGCGCAAGCTGTCCCAGTTCCGGGAGGAAGTGAAGCGGCTCGAGCTCGAGCTCGCCAAGCTTCTGCAGGTGCTTCCGTCGGCGCGAAATACGGAAGACCTGATCAAGCGCATCGAAACTCTGACTCGTCAGGGCGATTTCACGCTGAAGAAGTTCACGCCCGGCGAGCCCGTGCAGAAGGACTTCTACTCGGAATACCCGATCGACATCTCGCTCGAAGGGACGTACCACAACCTCGCGCTGTTCTTCGATCGCATGAGCCGCTTCTCGCGAATCATCAACGTCGAAGACATGAAGGTGAACACCCTCGAGGCGCCCGGAAAGTCGCTCGGTGCCACTTTCACGGCCAAGACCTTCATCTACACCGGCGACGAGTCCCAGAAGGCCGCGGCGGCCCCGGGCGCGGCGGACTCTCCGGCCGCCGCGGCGAAGGCTCGGCAGCTCGGGAAGAAGACGAGCGACGCGGCGGGAAAGATCGAATGAAATACGTTTTCGTCTTCCTCGCCGCGGGCCTCCTCGGTTCGTCGTTTGCGGCGGCGCAGCCCAAGCCGGCGCCCCCCGCAACCGCACGCGCGGCCGCCCCGCGCGGCGCCGCCGTGGCGCCGAAAGCGGAGGCGCAGCCCGCCCCCGAGGCCGCGGAGGATCCGTCGAGCGGCCGCGGCTACACGTACGACCCCGCCGGCCGGCGAGACCCCTTCCGTTCGCTGCTCGTCCGAAACGACAGCAAGCAGCCCGGCGCCCGGCCTCCCGGGATCGCGGGAATCGGCGTCGACGACGTGACCGTCCAGGGAATCTGGAAGACGCGGTCGGGGTACGTCGCGCAGATCCGCGGGACCGACAACAAGAGCTACCTGCTCCGCGCCGGAGACCTTCTCTGGGACGGAGAGGTCACCCGGGTCGGACCGAACGAAGTGGGATTCCGCCAGAACCTGAACGATCCGCAGAGCGTCAAACCGTTCCGCGACGTGACGAAACAGCTCAATACGACGACGGCAAAGCAGTGATCCACCGAGAACTGCGGCTTCCAGCGCGACGGGAGGAACGATGCGAATGGCATTGAAGAGGTCCGCGAAGACGCCGGCATCCGCCGGGCGGCTGCTCGTGGCCTTGATGCTCGCGGCCGGGATCGGTTGCGCCTCGCGAGGGCGAACGGCGAGCTCCGGCACCGCCTCCGCAAACGCGGGCGGGCCGGCCTCCTCTCGGGCCGCGAGCTCCTCCACGGGTGCGCGCGTCCAGGAAGCCGCCTTCACCGAAGACTCCGACGGCGCCCGGCTGGTGCTTTCGGCCAACGCGCCCCTGCTCTACACCGCCTACGAGCCTCGTCCCGACCTGCTCGTCGTCGATCTTCCGGGGATCGGCCTCGACGAGAAGTTCTCGGCGCCGGCCGCCTCGGGAACGCTCGTTTCCTCCGTCAAGGTCGAGCCGATTGTCGAGATGGGCAAGCCGCTCACGCGGCTGACGATCGCCCACCGTGAGGGATTCCGCTACGACATCCGCGGCGTCGGGCAGGGCCTGGCGCTCTCTTTCGAAGCGCCCGAGCAGACGGGTTCCGCGTCCGCCGCGGCCCCGGTCGTTCCGCCGTCGGCGTCCGCGCCCGAACCGGCCCCGGCGGTTGCCTCGGCGCCCCTGCGCGAGATGGTCGTCGCGCCTTCCGTCTCCGCGCGCCGCGAGCCTGCGCACGCCCTCGAGGAAATCCGGGCGACCACGGGCGACGGCGAAGTCACCATCGCCCTCCTCGGCGACGGGTCTTTCCAGGCGAAGGACTTCGCGCTCGAGAACCCGCCGCGCATCGTCATCGATCTTCCGGGAGTCCGGAACGAAGTGCGCAAGCGCGCCATGGCGGTCAAGAGCGAGCTCGTCACGCGCGTGCGCGTGTCGCAGTTCCAGACCGCTCCCGAGCTCGTCACCCGCATCGTGCTCGACCTCTCGCGGTCGACGCCGCACGCGTTGCGGATGGATGGCGAGCGGCTCTCGGTGATCGTCGGCAACGAGGCGATCTCGATCGCCGCTTCTACGATGCAGCCCGCGCAGGCGAAACACGCAGCGCAGGCGCCCGAGAAAAAGGTCGCGGCCACGACCGTCGCCCAGGTGTCCCCGGTTCCCGATCGCCGCGAGCCCGCTTCCAGGACCGAGATTGCGCCCACCGAGGTTCCCGCGCCCTCTCGCGTCGAGCCTGCGCCCGCGGCGCCGGTCGAGAAGCCTGCCGTTGTCGAGAAGGCGGCCGTCGTCGAGAAGCCCGCTGCGCCCGCGCCGGTGCCTCCCGCTCCGGTGCCCGCCGCTCAGGCGTCCGCGTCCGCGTCTCCGGCGCCGGCGGTCCATGCGCCGGTTCCCGAGCCCGCGGTGAACGCGGCACTGGCTCCGGCCGCTTCGAATTCCTCCGCCGACATCAAGGCCCGCGCCGACGAGGCCGTACGCACCTCGGCGCCCGAGACGACCACGAAGCTTCCGGGCGTCCGGCAGGCGCACAAGAGCCGCACGGCGCCGGCTGCGGCGCCGGCCCGGCCGAAGGCGACACCGCGCGACGAGGCCCTGTTCGAAGCCGCCGCCGCGGTGCTGCAGCAGGAAGAGGGCGCGAGACCCGAAGGCGCCGCCGGCGGCGTTCCTCCCTCGTCTTCCTTCCAGCCCAGGACGATCTCTGACGCGCAGACGCAGTTCACGGGGGAGCCCATCTCTCTCGACCTGAAAGACGCCGACATCAAGGACGTCTTCCGCACGATCTCGCAATTGACGCAGTTGAACATCGTCGTCGACCCCGAAGTGCGCGGTACCGTCACCGTCCAGCTCGAGGACGTCCCGTGGGACCAGGCCCTCGACCTGATCCTGAAGCAGAACGGGCTCGGGTACGTCCTCGAAAACAACATCATGCGCATCGCGACGACGCAGAAGCTCCAGGCGGAGCAGGCCGACCGCGCGCGGCTTTCGGAGGCCCGTCAGGCCGCGGAGCCGACCCGGACTCTCATCAAGAAGCTCTCTTACGCCCGCGCGAGTGAGATCACGCCGACCATCAAAAGCGTGATGTCCAAGCGCGGCGACATCGTCGTCGACGCCCGTACGAACACGCTGATCATCCGCGAGATCCCCACGTATCTTCCCGCGGTTCTCCAGCTCATTGACCAGCTCGACACCGCGACCCCGCAGGTTATGATCGAGTCCCGGATCGTCGAGACGACGAAGTCCCTCGGGCGCAGCCTCGGTATCAACTGGGGAACCAACGTGTTCTCCGACGTCGCCCACGGAAACACGACGAACCTGATCTTCCCGAACAACGGGGTCGGTTCGACCCGGGTCGGGCTCGACAACGGACCCGCCGTCGCGTCCGTCCGGCTCGGAAACATCCTGAACAGCTTCACGCTCGATGTCGCCCTCTCCGCCGCGGAGAACCAGGGCTTGCTCAAGATCATCTCGTCGCCCAAGGTCGCCGCGCTGACGAACACGGCGGCGTCGATCCAGTCGGGCGTCCAGATCCCCGTGCAGACCAACGTCAACAACACGACCACGGTCATCTACGTCGATGCGACCCTGCGGCTGACCGTCACCCCGCAGATCACGAACGAGGGGACGATCCTCCTGGATGTCCAGGTCTCCAAGCGCGAGCCGGCCGTCGCCCTGAACCTCTCTCTCGGCCAGAACGTCCCGCTGACGATCCGCGAGTACCGCGGCCAGATCCTCGTTCGCGACGGCGGCACGACGGTCATCGGCGGAATTTTCCAGATCAACGACCAGGACCAGAACAACATGATCCCCGGCCTCTGGAAGATCCCCATTCTCGGAAACCTCTTCCGGAACAAGACCCGCACCGAAAAGCACGACGAATTGCTCATCTTCATCACGCCTCGAATCCTCCGCTCGTAGCCAGCAGAGAGAGGTCGAAACGCCATGAAAAGAACCCTCTGCCTCACGGTCGCGCTCGCGGCGTTTCTCGCCGGATCGTGCACGAACAAACAGGGCGAGACGGAAGCGCCGGTCTTCATCACGACCGACGTCCAGCTCCAGCCCGGGTTCGTGAACGTGTGCACCGTGGCGCCGGTCCAGGTCCAGACGATGGTTCTGACGAGCCACCTGAAGAACCCCGCGGCGAGCGACCCGCAGGGCTTCGCCACCAGCATCATCACGAGCTACACGGTCCACTACCGGCGCACCGACGGCGGCACGATCGTCCCCCCCGACAAGACGTTCGGCGCCGGCATCACGGTCCCGACCGGCGGGAACGCCACGCTTTCGAATTTCCCGATCCTGGACGCGTCCGACATCCAGAGGGCGCCGTTCGACCAGCTGCTGCCGTTCAACGGCGGGATTGACAGAGAGACCCGCAGCGACTCGATTCAGATGACGTTCGACATCACGTTCTTCGGGCACACGGCCTCCGGCATGCGTGTGGAGAGCGAGACGGCGAGCGGCATTCTGCTGTTCCGGTGTTCCGGATCGACGCCGCTTTCCAGGTCCGTTCGTTAAGGGGAGGCCCGAAATGCGCCGGATTGCCACCGCACTCCTCGGGATCGCGCTCGTCGCGTTCTACATGGCCTGTAGCGCCGACGCGCCCGCGCCGACCTCCAACCCCGGAGGCGGCGGAGGACCGAGGACCACCCCCACTCCCTCCGCGCTCCAGGTCAGGCTGTTCACCACGAACGCCAACCCGACGGCGGGCAACTGCACGCTGATCCAGGCCATCGTCACGCTGAACGGCAACAACGTGCCGGACGGCACCGGCGTGGCCTTCTCGACCGACTTCGGCTTCTTCCAGCAGAACGGCAACGTCGTCGTTTCCGTGACCACGCAGGGCGGCGCCGCGGTGACCGCTCTCTGCTCGTCCAACGCGGGACTCGCGAACGTGCGCGCCACCGCGACCGTCGGATCGCAGACGGGAACGGGCACTCTCGCGATCTCGTTCCAACCCTCGGCCCAGGCGGGCCCCTTCTTCTCCTCCTGCAGCCCGAGCTTTGCGGCGAACACCGGCGGAACCCCCGTCACGTTGAACGGCGGACGGTTCTTCGGATCGGCCGCGACGACCCGCGCCACCTTCACGGCGGCAGGCGTCACCCGCGAAGCCCTCGTCACCGACGTGACCGGTTCGACGGTCACCGTCGTGACGCCGGCCTTCCCGGAGGCGCAGTCGCCGTCCGTCCCCGTGACGATCAACCTGACCTTCGGCACGAACACGTCGAGCCCGGTCGTGCTGACGATCCCCAACTGCTTCGCCTTCGGAACGGCTTCCTCGACGACGCCGTCGATCACGGCGATCCTCCCCGCGTCGGGCTCGAACAACGGCCTGACGCGAGTCACCATCGTCGGTTCGGGCTTCTCCTCGCCCCTCCAGCTCTTCTTCGGCCCCGTGGAGGCGCAGGTGATCTCCGTCTCGTACAACCAGATCATCGCGTTGACGCCGCCGGCTTTCGGGGCGGGCGCCCCCAATCTCAACCAGACGGTGGACGTGCGCGTCCACGAGGTCACTTCCGGAGCAGACGCCGTCGCGCCGGCCGCGTTCCGGTTCGTCACGCCCGTGCAGATCTTCTCCTTCAGCGGGCCGAACGTTCAGCCGGTCGGCGGGCCGTTCCTTCCGCTCACCATCCACGGGCAGGGGTTCGAAGCGCCTGTCGCCGTCAGTCTCGCCGGATGGGTCGCGACCGTGATGTCCGTGTCCGCGACCGAGATCCTCGTCACGCCGGGCGGTGCCATCCCCTCGAGCTGCACCGACATCACGGGCCCGATGGTGGTCACCAACATCAACACGGGTGACACCGCCACGGGGCAGACCTTCACGTATATCGTCAAAAGCGCCGGTCCGTTCATCAGCGGAGTCAGCCCGGGCTCCGGGACTGGGGGAACGATCACGATCTCCGGCGGGAACTTCACCGCGATCTCGACAGTGACAGTCGGTGGCCGCGCCGCGACCTTCACCGTGGATTCGACGGGATCGATCACCGCGACGGTGAGCGGATTTACGCCGCCGGTTTGTGCTTCCGGAGTGCCGGTGGGCACGGCGGTTTCCGTCGGAGACGTGGTCGTGACCAACGCGTTCGGATGCTCGGCTTCGTCGGCGGGGGCGTTCACACTCCCCTGCATTCCGCCTCCGGTACCCACGCGCACTCCGACTCCTTGAACTCTACGGGCCGCGGGGGGGGGG
>JALZAT010000055.1 GCA_030948185.1 Acidobacteriota bacterium | reverse complement strand
CAGCGCGAAATCACGGCCAAGCTTCAGGACCGCGCAGAGAACGACCGCACGCGGGAAGTCTTCGTCGGCGCGCTCGGCCACGACCTCCGGAATCCCCTCTCGGCGATCCTGATCAACGCAGAGATCGTCCGGCGTTCCGCCCTCGGAGACCGCCTGGCCGAGCCTCTCGACAGGATCGTCGGCAGCGCAAACCGCATGGCCCGAATGATCTCCGACCTCCTGGACTTCACGCGCGTTCGCCAGGGCACCCTGTGGCTCGACCGTCAGCCGGCGGATGTGCGCCAGATCACGGCGAAGGTGATCGACGAGCTTCAGACCATCCATCCTGGAAGGATCCACGCGGATCTTTCCCCCGTGCTCGTCCCCGTCGATCCGGACCGGTTCGCGCAGGTCGTCTCGAATCTCGTGGCGAACGCGGTCCGGCACGGCGACGGGGAGGCGGTTCGCGTCCGACTCCGGCAGGAATCGGACGGCCTCGTGCTCGAAGTCCACAACACGGGCAGCCCGATTCCCGCGGAGGCTCGCGAGGGGATGTTCGACCCGTTCCGCAGGTCATCCGCGCGAGAGGGACTTGGGCTGGGACTCTTCATCGTGCGACACATCGTGGGGGCGCACGGCGGAGACGTGCAGGTTCGGTCCGATGCGGAGAGCGGAACGACGTTCCGGGTCGGGATCCCCGCAGGGCGCGACGAGCTCCGCCCCTCTCCGTAACCGCCGCGCGGGCGCCCGGAGGAAACTACTCTTTCGCGCTCCAGCGCTCCCGCTCTTCCGCGAGCAGGACGTCGACGCCGGACACGGTCAGCGGACGCGAGAACCAGTAGCCCTGAAGCGCGTCGCAGCCGTTCTCCCGGAGATACGCGAACTGTTCCTTCGTCTCGACACCCTCCGCGATCACGTTTAGCTTGAGGCCGTGCGCCATCGCGACGACGGCTCGCACGATGCCGGCGTCGGCCGCGTTCGTGACCACGTCCGTGACGAACGAGCGGTCGATTTTCAGGGTCGTGACGGGAAAGCGCTTCAGGTAGGAGAGCGACGAGTAGCCCGTGCCGAAGTCGTCGATCGAGACGCCCACGTTCAACTCTCGCAGGGCGAGCAGGTTCGCGACCGTGACCTCGGCGTCCTCCATCGCGACGCCCTCGGTGATCTCGATCTCGAGTGTCTCAGCGGGAAGGCCGGTCTCGGTCAGGACGCGCCGGACGTTCGACACGAGGTTCTTCTCGTGGAACTGGCTCGGCGACAGGTTGATCGCGACGCGCAGCTCGCTGAACCCGGCGCTCTGCCAGGTCTTCGCCTGCTGGGCCGCCTTGGCGAGCACCCACTCGCCCAGGGAGACCATCATTCCGGCCTTCTCGGCAACGTGGATGAAGTCGTTCGGCATGATCAGCCCGTTGCGCGGGTGCTGCCAGCGCACGAGAGCCTCGAGCTCCACGATGCGCCCCGTGGCGAGCGAGAGCACGGGCTGGTAGTGCAGCACGAGCTCGTCGTTCTCGATCGCCTGCCGGAGACCCGCCTGGAGCGACAGGCGGCGGAGTGACTCCTCCGTCAGCTCGGGAACGGAGAGCTGGAAATTGTTTCGTCCCCGCTCCTTCGCCCGCGACATGGCCGCGTCGGCGTTGCGGAGGAGCGCCTCCGGGTCCTGCCCATCGTCGGGGTAGACCGCCACGCCGATGCTCGTCGTCAGGTCCACCCGCCGCCCGTCGAGCTCGAACGGCTCCGCGACGGCTTCGAGCAGTTTTCGCGCGACAATCGTCGCGTCTTCGGTGCGGACAAGCTCGGGAAGAAGCACGATGAACTCGTCCCCTCCCACCCGCGCGACCGTGTCTCCGTCGCGGACGCACTGGAGGAGCCGCCGGGCGACCTCGCGAAAGATGCGGTCGCCCACGTCGTGGCCGAAACCGTCGTTGATCGCCCGGAAAAGGTCCAGGTCGAGAAACAGCACGGCGAGCCTCTTTGCGCCGTGGCGCGCCTTCTCGAGGCAGAGCGTCAAGCGCTCCATGAGAAGCGCCCGGTTTGAGAGTCCGGTGAGCGAATCGTGGAAGGACTGGAACGCGATGATTTCCTGGGCCCGCCTCGTGTCGCCGATGTCGCGGGAGATCGAAGCGATTCCGGCGAGCTCGCCGGACTCGTCGAGGATCGGTGACACGGAGACGGCGACTTCGAGAGCCCGGCCGTTCTTGTGGAGGCGCATCGTCTCGTAACGCACGACGCGCTCTCCGGCGCGGATGCGATCGAGGACCTGATCGATCTCGCCCGTCCGTTCCGCGGGCTCCAGGATCGAGACCTGCCGGCCTTCCATCTCCCCCGCCGTGTAGCCGTACATCTGCGTCGCGCCCATGTTCCAGCTCGTCACGTAGCCGTCGGGCGACGCGGAGATCACCGCATCGTGCGACGACTCGAGGATGGCCGCCATGCGATGGAGCGTGGATTCACGGCGGCGTCGATCGCTGATGTCGACCGCCACGGCGCCGACGAGCCGCACCCCCGACTCGGCCTGGAGCGGGAATCGGACGACGAGCCAGTGTCGCGGTCCGGCGGGAGTCGGCAGGGTCTCCTCGACCTCGAGCACGGCGCCCGTGGCGAAAACCATCTCGTCGTGGCGGCGCACGCACGCGGCGCTCGCGGGCGGAAGCCACTCATGGTCCCGTTTGCGAAGAAGCGACTCTCCCTCGGCGGCAAAGACGTTCGCGAAGGCGCGGTTGTAATAGACCAGCCGCCCCGTCTCATCCTTGAGGAATTCGAGCGCCGGGCTATGGTCGCGCAGGAGCAGGGCGGGAGGCTCGGCAACCGAAAGGGACGCCGACGCGAGCTCCCGCGCGGCAGAGACGCGGCTCGGGAGCGTGTCGTCTCCGCTTTCCGCTCCGCTCCCCCCTCCGGGGCTCGCGGCCTGTACGGGATGTCCCGCCACCGGACCTCCTGAACGCATCGGCACACCGGGGTCGCGGTTCCCCCTCTATCAAGGCACCTGCCAGAGTCTTCTTCCTCGTCTTTTCAAAGACTTGCGTCCAGTTCGTCCTCGCAAACCACCATTCCCTGACGGCGCCGGACCCCGTCCGCTGACAGAAATCCGTTCTTTCGTCCGAGCAGAGTGGTGGTCACGAGAATTGCATGCCGGTTGGCACATGCGCCGCCGCGCCGGCTTCCCGCTCTCCCTCTTTGCTTTCCTCCTGGAGGCGGCACTCGCCGTCGGCGTCCTTCCCGCGATGACGCTCGAGCAGAGCTCGTCCTTCGCGGCCGCGCTGCCCTCTGACAACGCGGTGCTCGTCTGGGACGAGGCCATCCTCCACGGGATTCGCGTGACCAAAGCGGGGCCGACCCTGGGGGCGAGGGCGATCGCGATCGGGCACACCGCGATGTTCGACGCCTGGGCGGCCTATGACCCCGCCGCGGTCCCGACGATTTCGCGCCCCGGGTGGCGCCGCCCGGCGGCGGAACGGAGCGACTCGAACAAATCGGAGGCAATCGCATACGCCGGCTATCGCGCGGCCGTCGACCTCTTTCCCTCGGAAGCGGACTACTACGCGAATCTGATGGCGCAACAGGGATACGCGCCGGGCGACGCGACGACGGACACCGCCACGGCAAGGGGCGTCGGCAACGTGGCCGCCGCGAGCGTGCTCGCGTTCCGCCACCATGACGGCTCCAACCAGAAGGGCGATCTCGCGCTCGGGGCGTACTCGGATTACACGGGCTATCGCGCGGTCAACACGTCCACCACGGTGAACGACCCGAACCACTGGCAGCCGCTCGCGATCGTCTCCGGCAACACCGTCGTGACGCAGTCGTACACGACGCCGCAGTGGGGTCTCGTCACGCCGTTCGCGCTCCCGAGCGGGTCGGCCCTCCGGCCGACGTCTGGACCGCCCCTTTACCCGGATCCGGAATACAAGATCCAGGCGGACGAGGTCATGAGCTACAGCGTGAACCTGACGGATCGCGAAAAGATGATGGCCGAGTACTGGGCGGACGGGCCGACCTCGGAGTTCCCGCCCGGACACTGGGCTCTCTTCGCGCAGTACGTCTCCCGGCGCGACGGCCACTCCCTCGACGAAGACGTGAAACTGTTCTTCGCGCTCGGCAACGGGCTCCTCGACGCGAGCATCTGTGCCTGGGACGCCAAGCGCGCTTTCGACTATGTCCGCCCCGTCACGGCGATCCGATTCCTCTACAAGGGTCAGACGGTCCAGGGCTGGGGGGGACCCGGAGCCGGCACCGTAAGCATGCTCGGGGAGAACTGGCGTCCGTATCAGGTCGCCTCGGTCGTCACGCCGCCCTTCCCCGAGTTCTGCTCCGGCCACAGCATCTTCAGCGCGACGAGCGCTCAGATCCTCGCGACATTCACGGGTAGCGACTCCTTCGGGTACTCCGTCACGCTCCGAGCCGGCAGCTCCGCGGCGGAGCCGGGGATTACCCCGGCTTCCGACGTGACGTTCTCGTGGCCGACGTTCTCGGCGGCCGCCGATGACGCGGGAATGTCCCGCCGCTACGGGGGCATTCACTTCCGCTCCGGAGACCTCGCCGCGCGCGCCGCGGGCCGGGCGCTCGGCGCGATGGTCTGGCAGAAGGCGAAGAGCTACATCGACGGCAGCGCGGTCCGGGCCGAAGTCGTGCCCATCCACCGCACCCCGCAGAAGCCGCCGGCACTCGACCGGAACTAATTACGAGTTCTGGAAAAAGCCGTGGAGGCCGCGCAGCGCGTTGCGGTCGATCTGGCGCCGTCGAAGAGAATCCCGCAGCATCGAGAGGGCCGCGATCCCTTCGGGGACGAGCTTGTACTCGTCGATGATGGGGAGCGCCGCCCGGATCTCCCATTCCGCCTGGGCGGATTGCCCGGCGTCGAGGAGGAGGTCGGCGAGGACGAGGTGAACGGCGGCGACGTCGGCATGGAGCTCGATCTCGGAGAATTCCTTCTGCGCCGAACGGAAAGCCTCGATCGCGCCGGGAACGTTTCCCTTCGTCCGGAGCAGCAGCCCGAGGCCCGCGTGGAGTTTCCCGAGCGCGACGTGGTTGCCCTGCCGCTTCAAGAGCGGGGCGCCTTCAGCGGCGACCGCCATCACCTTCTCGGCGTCGCCGAGCATGCCGTAGGTCTGCGCGAGGTTGACGATCGCGTAGCCCAGGAGGTTGTCGTTGTGGAGAGCGCGAGCCTGCGTCGCGATCTCTTCGAAGACCTGCGCCGATTCCGAGACCCGGTCGGTCTCCTTGAAGACTTGCGCGAGAAGAAACCGCGCCTTGACCGCGTCCTCGTGCATGCTCATCCGCTCGAAGTTGGCGATCAGATGCGCGGTCAGCTTCAGAACCGCGGCGAAGTCCCGCTCTTCCGTGCGAAGCGCGAGCCGCTGGTACGAGAGGCGCGCGATGTTCGCGGACGCGTTCTCGGTGGTCAGGAACCACGCTTCGGAGAGGTCGAACCACGCCCGCGCCTCGTCGCGCCGCGACAGGACGCGCGCCGCCGCTCCGGCGATTCGGGCCGCTTCGCCGAGGAAGTACTCCCGCTCGTCGCAAAGAATCGGATCGGAGGGGTAACGGACCTCGAGCGCGTCCAGGTAACCGTAGAGATAGGCCGCCTCTTCGAGAACGAGCACGGGAGAGGTGTCAACCTGCTTCGGCAGGAATCCGAGCAGCGCGAGCAGCATTTCGGGATCGTCGAGGTGGAGCTCCGCGGCGCGGCTGGCGCGCTCCTCCCGAGCGGTCGTCAGGACGCGCTCCGCATGGCGGTGTCCCTCTTCCGGACTGAGCCGCCGGCGCCGGAAACTCCGCAGCGCGCCGATCACGTTTCCGACCTCTTCTCGCGTGAGACGAGGCCGAGCGCGAGCGCGACGCCGATCGGATCCGCGGAGAATGCGGGAACAGGTTTTCCCTTCGATTCCGCGAGGTTGCGGGCGAGCCGACACGCTCCCGAGATGAGAGAAACGCGCAGGCGGTCGACCGGAATCGTCTCGTTCCCCGGCCTTCGCGAGAAACGGTCGAACCATCCGTAAACGAATTGCGCGAATGCGGCGAGCTCCTCTTCCGAGAGCTCGAAGCAGGACAGCAGCGGCTTCAGGAGGTCAAAGGTCTCCTGGAACACCGCGACCAGCTCTTCATCACGCCGCATCCTGTTGCGAAGAGTCTAGCGGAAATCGAGGGAGGGCGACTTACGCCTCCCGAGTCCATTCGAACTAGACAGGGATGCCGCCGAGAAGCTTGATCGAGAAGGGCGCGTCCTTTCGCTCCGGCTGCGGAACCGGCTGAACGGACTCGTTCTTCTCGACCTCAGGGGCGGGAACGGGCAACGCCTGGCTGGATGAGGAACCCATCGCGATCTCCTTTCGCCCCCGAGGGGCCCACCGAAAAAACACGAAACAAAAAAAAGAGGGAAGCTACCCAGGCTGCATTATTTCATTCGGGCGGCGTGTCAACCCCTTTTTCCGACGTCCGGGTGAGTTTTTGGCGCAAGAAAGGCGTAACTCTCGAAACCCAGTCTACGATCCCCGGACGGGGTGAACTCATGAAAAGAATCCTGTTGAGCGTGGCCGCGGCCTTCCTCGCCGTTCGTGCCTCCGGCCAGACGCCGACCGAGTTCAAGATCGACGACGCCTGGGGCCGTGACAGCGTGCGTTTCGAGACGACGGCGCCGGTCGAAGACATAGTGGGAACGAACAACCAGATCTCCGGCTTCGTCCGGGCGGATCCGGCCAACATCCGGGCGGGGGGGACCGCCGTCCGCGTCGAAGTGGACGTCGCCGCGTTCAAGACGGGGGTCGAGGCGCGTGACGGCGGCGTCCGCAAGGCCCTGGGATCGGAAGCGCATCCGAAGGCCGTCTTCACGCTCGACAAGATCACCTCCTCGAGCTCGGATGCGGCGGCGGCCAACACGCCCGTCGACGTGACCGGCCAGGGGACTTTCGAGTTGAACGGCGTCAAGAAGCCGATGGAGGTGAAGGCCCGCGTCACCTACGTTCCGAAGGGCGGTCCGTTCTCGAAGATGCGTCCGGGCAATTTCGTACGGGTCAGCTCCGCATTCGACATCCGGCTCGCGGACTACGGGATCGAGAGGAACGGCCCGGTGCTCCCCCTTCAGGTTGGAGATACGGCGCACGTCTCCGTGAGCCTCCTCGCGAGCGACGCGACCCCCGAAGAGACCGACGCCTACCGGAAGGGCGCGGCCAAATACATGGGCAAACCGGCGCACTGAACTGCCCCGTACCCGCGTACCGCGCCCGTGACGTTCACGCCTCTCGAGACGCTCGCCGCGGTGTTCGGCGCAGTCTCCGTCTATCTCTCGGTGCGGGAGAACGTCTGGAGCTGGCCGACCGCGATCGTCAACGTCACCCTCTACATCCTCGTGTTCTGGCGCGCGAAGCTCTACGCCGACATGGCGCTCCAGGTCGTTTACATCGGGATCTCCGTGTACGGCTGGCACCAGTGGCTGCACGGCGGCGCGGGAAGGACCGCGCTGCCCGTGACGCGGCTCACCCGGCGCCTCGCGGCGGCGCTCGTCGCGATCGGAGCGGTCTCCGTCCTCGTGCTCGGGACGATCCTCGGACGGTACACGGACGCGGCGCTCCCGTGGCTCGACTCGACGACCACGGCGACGAGCCTGATCGCTCAATGGATGATGGCGAAGAAGATCCTGGAGAACTGGCTCGTCTGGGTGGCCGTCGACGTCGTTTATATCGGGATGTTCCTCTTCAAATCGCTCACCCTGACGGCCGTGCTCTACGCGGTGTTTCTCGTCTTGTCCGCGATCGGTTATTTCCAGTGGAAGAAGTCGCTGCAGTCCGACGCCGCTCGCGCGGCGGCTTGATCGCGGGGGCCCCGGCAGGGAGACGCAAAAACCCGCCGACGGCCGTGATCCGGGGACGCAACGGCGGTGTATCCCCTCCTGAAGGCGCGCTCCGGAAGCGAAGCGGCCGAAGGAGGCAGATTGACAGACAGGTTCGATCGGCGTCAGTGGCTCCGGATCGCCGGAGCGTCGCTCGGTTTCGGGGCCCTGTATCGCTTTGCGCCGGCCCTCGGGCCGGGCGGTCCCGGATCGGCCCTCGCCCGGGCGCTCGGCCGCAAGAACGGAGAGCGCCCGGCCCCCTTTTCGTTCGTCCAGCTCTCGGACACGCACGTGGGGCTCGCGGGGCCGCAGAATCCCCGCGGTACCGAGGCGTTCGAGCGCGCCGTGGAGAGGATCAACGCCCTTCCCGAGCGGCCGGAGCTCGCCCTCTTCACGGGCGATCTGACGCACGACAGCGAAGACCCGGTCGAGCATGCGGACCGCATGCGCAAGTTCCGCCGGATCGCGGCGGGCCTCAACATCCCCGTCGTGCGTTTCGTCCCCGGCGAGCACGACGCCGGGGAGGACGGCGGAGCAATCTTCCGCGACGCGTTCGGCGAGACGTCCTACGCGTTCGACCACCGCGGAGTTCACTTCGTCGCCCTCGATAACGTCTCTCAGGGCAAGCCGGTCGTCGGCGCGGCCCAGCTCGCCTGGCTCACGAAGGACCTCGCGCGGTTTCCTGCGTCGGCCCCGATCGTCGTCTTCACGCACCGGCCGCTCTTCGACCTCCGCCCCGACTGGGAGTGGTTCACGAAGGACGGCGACCTGGTCATGAACACGCTCGCGCGATTCGAGAACGTGACGGTGCTCTACGGCCATATCCATCGCGAGGACGTGCATCACGCCGGAAACGCGACGCACCTCGCGAGTCGATCCCTGTCTTTCGCCTTTCCCGATCCCGCTTCGGGAGTGCCGAAGAAGCCCGTGACCTTCGACGCGGAACGGCCCTTTCAGAACCTCGGTCCCCGGCGGATCCGGGAGAAGAACGGCCGACCCTCGATCGAGGAGATCACGCTCGACCTTCGAGAGTTCTCGGGGACGAACGGGATCCAGCAGATCCTCAAAGGAGTCCAGTCGTGAACCGAGCGCAGGTCCTTCTCCGAAATCTCGTTCTTCCTCTCCTCTGCGCCACGGCCATCGCAGGCGCGGTTCGCGTCGCCTCCGCGCACCCGGGCGAGCCCTCGCGAACCGTCGAGATCTCGGCACGCCGATTCGAGTTCGTCCCCAACCGGGTCGAGCTCGTCCGGGGCCAGACGGTGCGGCTGCGTCTGGCGTCGAAGGACGTCCGGCACGGGTTCTTCCAGAAGGAACTCGGCATCGACTCGGAATTCGTGCCGGGGGACTCGACGGAAATCGACGTGACGCCCCGAGAGGCCGGCACGTTCACGGCAATCTGCGACCGTTTCTGCGGATCCGGCCACGGAGGAATGAAGATGACCTTCGTCGTGGCGGCCGAGTCTCCCTGAGCGCCATGCGGAAAATTCTTCCGTCCCGGCCGGTCCGGGATAGCGTCGGGAGCCGAAGAGAAGCCCGGATGAGCTCCGTCCCCCCACCCGACCACCCGCCGCCCGCGGACGAGACCCTTTTGCGCCGCGTGGCCGCCGGAGACGCGGACGCGCTGGACCGTCTCTATGCGCGGTACGCAGGCGTCGTCTTCGGAATCGCGCGGCGCAGCCTCGACGCGGGCACCGCCGAAGAAATCGTCCAGGACGCGTTCCTCGCGCTGTGGCGCAACGCCGACTCGTACGACCCGACGCGCGGTCCCCTTCGGCCGTGGCTCCTCCAGATCGTCCACTTCCGGATCGCAAACGAGCTCCGGCGGGCAGGGAGACGCCCGCACGCAGAAGGCAACGATGATCACCTCGCGCGTCTGGCCGATCCCGACCTCGGGCCGGCGGACCGGATGACGCTCGAAACTCGCCGAGCGGCATTGAGGTCGGCTCTCGGGGCTCTGCCCGAGCGCGAGCGGTTCGCGATCGGAATGGCGTTCTTGGACGAGCTCTCCCATCCCGAGGTCGCCGCCGCCCTCGGTATTCCGCTCGGGACGGCGAAATCGCGCATTCGCCTGGGTATGGGACGCCTGCGGCAAAGCCTCGCCGCGGTCGCTCTTCTCCTCGTTTTCGCGACAGCGGCTGCGCTCCTGGTCCGCCGTGCGAGAGACGAAAAGGAGCTGCTGGCTCGGGACGAGCGGGCGCTCGCAATGGTAACGTCGAGCGACTCGGAGCGAATCCGCCTCTCGGCGGTGCCCGGCCTGCCGGACGCGACGCACGCCACGTGGCGGTCCCGCAATGGATCTCCGATCGCGGTCGTGACGTTCTCGAGCTTTCCGCACGCGCCGGCCGGGAAGGTCTACCGCTTGTGGATGGCTCGATCCGGCCACTGGACCCCGATCGGAACCGCCGTGCCGGACGCCGACGGCCGCGCGCGTCTCATCGCGGAGAACCCGGTGCTGGCGGAGCTTCCCGACGCGATCGAGATCCGGCTCGAAGGTCCCGTTCCGGGAGCCTCGCCCGCGGGTTCCGAAATCGTGCGCTGGCGGAGGGCGGAGTAGCGCGCGCGGCGTTGTGAGGGTCGGCCGGGTTGCGAGCTACACCCGCTCGGAAGCGGACGAGGGGCCGAAAGTCGATAAACTTCGTTCTCCGCACCATGAGCTTCCGAATCTGGAAAAAAGGCGAGGGCACGGCGACCCCCGCAGGCCCCGCGGGTTCACGGAGCGCGTCGGGCGCCGGCCCGGCGGTCCTCGCCCGGGACCTCGTCGATTCGATCCCCCGCAGGATCGTCACGATGGCCGTGCTGGCGGCCGGCTCGATGCTCGTTTTCGCGTTCGTGGACCGCAACTATCCCGGCGTGCTCGGCTCTTCGTCCGCGGCCACTCTGTGGGTCGTCGGCATCGCCGGAGCGGTCGGAAGCTCACTCGTGATCACCTGGATCGCGGGCCGCAGCATGCTTTCGCCGGACCGGCTGCTCGACGCGGCGCTCGTGTACGAGGTCCTGATGGGGTTCTTCTTTTCGCTCAACTTCCACGCGATCGCGACGCAGACGGGAGTGATCGTGCGCGGCTGGTCCGCCGTCGCGGTGTGGGTGCTCGCCTATCCGCTCATCGTTCCGGCGACGCGCGGAAAAGTCATCCTGGCGGCCGTCGCGACCGCGGCCATGGATCCGCTGGGGTTTCTGATCCTGGGGGCCGCGGGCGCGCGGGTCGGAAACGGGCCGGCGGCGTGGCTGCAGTTTCTGCCGACCGCGGCTTCCGCCGCCATCGCCATCATCGTCTCCCGCATCGTGCACCGCATGAACGTGGAAGCGGAGAAGGGGCACGAAATGGGGAGCTACCACCTGGAGGAGCTTCTCGGCCGCGGCGGGATGGGAGAGGTGTGGAAGGCGAGCCACCGCCTCCTTGCGCGCTCGGCTGCGATCAAGCTGATTCGCCCGGATTCCTCCGGCGGCGACGGCCGCGAGTCAATCAAGCGGTTCGAGCGGGAGGTGAAGGCGGCGGCGGGCCTCCAGTCGCCCCACACCGTCGACATCTACGACTACGGAACGACGGAAGACGGGACCTTTTACTACGTGATGGAGCTCCTCGAGGGATTCGACCTCGAGACGCTCGTCGAGCGGTTCGGTCCCGTGCCCGCCGAACGGGCCGTGTACATCCTGGTCCAGGCGTGCCTCTCTCTCGCGGAAGCGCACCAGGGCGGCTTGATCCACCGCGACGTGAAGCCGGCAAACATCTACGTCTGCCGATACGGCCTCGAGTGGGATTTCGTCAAGCTGCTCGACTTCGGTCTCGTGAAGAACATGGGGGCAGTCCAGGAGCGCCAGCTCACGAACGCGGGCGTGATCGCCGGCACGCCCGGATACATGGCGCCGGAAATGGGCCTCAGCTCGCCGGACCTCGACTGGCGCGCGGACATCTACGCGCTGGGGGCGGTGGGGTACTGGCTCGTGACGGGCGCACTCATCTTCGACGGGAAGCGGCCGCCGATGCAGATCATCATGGATCACATCCAGAAGAGCCCGCCTCCTCCGTCGAGCCGAACGGAAAACGCGATTCCGGCCGAGCTCGACGCGATCCTTCTCTCGTGCCTCCAGAAGGACCCGCACAACCGCCCGCAGACGATGCAGGAGCTCGCGAAGTCGCTGCGCACCGTCCCCTTCGCGGCGCCGTGGACGGAAGACCGCGCGCGCCGCTGGTGGCTCGCGAACGGACGCCACACGCGCGAGACTCCCCCGACGCCTCCCGACGCCCCCCAGGAGTCGATGCCCCGGGCGGTCGCGATCCAGTAACGGACCCCTCACCCAAACCTCTCGGAGGGATCTGACGCGCGCTGAAGCGCGCGTCTATCCGGCCGTCGTCGGCAGATCTCGCCATCGGGTCATCTGACCATCTGACCATCGGGTGTCCGCTCCGCGAAGCCGGTGCCTCTCCGTTGGGAGAGGGCACGCCCCCTCACCCTGCCTCTCCCCCGCGCGCGGAGGAGAGGAGTAAAGCCTCGCTCTCTCATCCGCTCGCCGCGTTAGGAGTCTCCCGACCGAAGGGAGGGAGGAGCCTGACGCGGCGGGAGCCGGAACGCAGCGCAGCGAAGTGCAGGCGACGTCAGATTCCCGCCCAGGCCCTCCATCCCGCCACCAGCTGCTCCGTTGAGAGGCCGCATTCCCGGCGCAGCGCCCTTGCGAGGTCTTCCCCCGCGCCGAGATCTCGGACGAGACAGAAAACGGCGCCCTCCCCTCTCCGCGCGGCGAGATACTCCACGAGGCCGAGCGACTCCGCGTACTGGGCGCGGGCCGGACCCGGGTCGAACGAAACGACGAGAGCACCTTCCATCTCGTCGATCGTGCGGGGTCGCACTCCCGCAAGTTCCCTACGAAATTCTGCGCGTGGAATCCGCCTCCCGGAGCACCACTGCGCGAGGCCCTCGTGGAGCCAGCCAGGCGCCCGGCCGCCCGAGATTTCGCGGATGAAGGCGTGCGCGAGCTCATGGGAAAGGACCGTCGCGACCTCGGGACCGAAGCCGCGAGCGGCGTCCAGGGAAATGCGGATCTTTCCATCGAATACCCCGGAGACCCAATCGGGAATCGACACGAGCGAGAAATATCTCCGGCCGGCGTGGAGCACCACGACCGGGGGTTTCCCGAGACCGCTGCCGAAGAGTGAGGTCTGCCTCTCGTACTCCGCGGCGAGGTCCCGCTCGATTCGCGCGAGCTCGTCCGCGGAGATGGCCTCGTCGCCATAGATCGTGAACGCGTCGTTCGCGATCGACCGCTGTCCGGGGGATGCCGCCAGCTCGCGGCGCGTCCGATCGAGGCGCGCCAGAAGCAACGCATCATCGCCACCCGCGCGGCGGTAGAGCCCCCACGCGACGGCCGCCGCGTCGAGAAAGTTCGCCGCGGAAAAACGCTCGCCGATCTCGCGGTACACGGCGGGCTCCGGAGCGGCCGCCAGCTCCCGGCTGGTCGCGATCTCGAGGTACGAGCGCCCGAATTCGAAATCGCCATGGCGCACGTACGCAAGGATGAGCCATCCGAGGGCGGCATCGCTTCCGGGGTTGCGGGCGACGCTTTCCTCCAGGAGCTCGATTGCGCGCGCCTCGTCCCCCCGCAGGAGGTAGACCCGGCCGATGGCCGCAAGCTCGGCGGATTCCGCCTCCGGCAGCGGAGCGTGTCGGCCTACCTCCCGGCGCCGGAGCTCGAGCAACCGCCGGGAGAGATCGTCGCTGGGCATCTTCTCGGCCCACGATCCGGGCACCGCGAACATCGCGAGAAGGGCGACCGCCACGAGCTTTCCGGCTCCGCGGCAGGCTGCGCCCTCGGGTCGCGTCACGAGACCCGGAAGGTCGCCTGGCTCACGGCGGTGAGAGTCCGATCGGCGGAGTCACGCAGAGTGACACGAAGCGAGTAGATTCCGGTTTCCAGTTGGGAGGCGGTGAAATCGACCAGGAGCTTGATCCATCCGTTTGCGTCGGGAGAGGTGCGGCCGATCAGACGAACGTCCGAAGGAGAAAATGCGCGACCGCTCGCGTCGACGATCTGAAGATCGAGCTGGAACGGGGCCTCCGACGTCTTTCCCGCAGGTCGCAACACGGTGAGGCAGACCTGTGATCGCGAACCCGACGCGATGACCGGTGAGACCTGCGGAGCGAAGGAATCGCTCCCGATCGAGAACGGGTCAGGGTCTCCATTCGAGCGCACGGACTCGTCCTTGAGCCGCAGCCGGTTCTCGGCGGGCCCGCTCACGAAAAGCGGGACCGCGGCGTGCATCCTCGAAGCGGCGACGTCGGGAACATCGAGTTGGGTGGAAACGAATCCCCAGCGCCCGTCCCGCGCGTTTCGCACGAGAGTCCGGATCCGATACGTCCCCGGCCGGAGGTGGCACTCCCCGTAGAACACGACGCCCTCACGCGCCGTGCGGCCGCTCTCCCGCGCCGGATCGAGCGAGACGACCCGGGTGAAGTAGTCGGTGACGCGGCCCCGCTCGTCGGAAACGTAGACGTAGAACTCGAGAGGGATGGGCGCCACGGGATCGGTACCCAATGCCGAGCCCGGCAACTGAACGAGAACCGGGACCCGTCTCGCCGCGCCGCTGCCGAGGGGGAGAGCGAGGACTTCGATCGGGAAGTCTCCGTCCGTCTTCTCGTGGGTGATGACGTCGGCCGCGGAAAGCATCCGCTGAAGGGGGCTCAGGGTTCGGAACGCCGCACGTTCGAAGTAGCCCGCCCGCGCCGAGACGCGAGCTCCCTTGACCCCGACACGCACCCGCAGGGCATGGAACCGCCCCTCCTCGGAATTGCTCGACGAGCTCTGATACGCGAGCAGATAAGTCAGGCTCGTCTTCTCCGAAATCCGGCGCAGGGCCGGCTCGAGGTCATTGGCGTTTCGAAGAATCTCTCCCCCGGTCCCGTGCGCGAAGGCGAAGAGGGATTCCTCTCCGCGTCCGGATCCGCCGAGAGCTCCGCCGTCGGCCTGTAGTTTGAGGCCCGCGATGTCGACGGGATAGACGATGCAGTCGGAGCGCTGGAACATCGAGACCGTGTCACCGAGGTGTCGTTGGAGCGGAGAGTTCGCGTAGCGTCGGTCGACATCGAGGGTCCAGGAGGCGCCGCTCAACATGGCGTCGTTGTCCGCGGCGGTCTGCTCGAGCGATTTCTCGTGCGCAATGCTGCCGGAGAGCAGTCGGCCGTCGAAGCCTTCCGAGAAGTAGATGACGATCTTCCGTCCTTCGATCAGCTCCAGCCCTCTTGCGAGGGCGCTCATGTCCGACAGATGGCGCTCGATCCGCGTCATCGTGTAGTCGTCGTTCACTTTGAGCGCCATCGCGGCGACGATCTTCTGTGCGGCTTGCGCGTCCACGGCCTGGCTCGGTGCGTAACCGCCCTCCTGGATGACGAGGCGGGAGTCATTCGAAATCGAGAACGCGAAGGCCAGCGCATCGGGCGGACGGTCGGCCTGGTTCGGAAGGCCGACGGAGCGGAGGGCGTCGAGGATCTGGCCCCGCGCGGACGTGAAGGTCAGCCGCAGCAGAAGCCTGTTTTCCGCCGACGTCGTCGCGACGGCCGCCGTGTCGCTCGGATGCATCCCGTTCTCGACGAACCGGAGAGCCGCCTCGCGCGATCGGGTGATCTCGTTCGGCGACGCGAAGGAGAAATCGAACAGAAACAGGAAATGCCGCCGCGCCGATGCCGGGACGCCGTTCGATTCCGAGGAAATCGCCAGCCGATTCAGATCGACGACGTCGAAGCCGATGATCTCCTGGGGCGTGCCGTCCTCCTGGAGCTCGAAATCGGAAGTCTTGAGGCCGGCAATGGGCCGTCCGTCCTTTCCGATCACCTGAACCGGCACCTCGACCACGCTCGCCCGCGCCGACTCGCGGACGGGTGACGGCTTGACGGGCGCGGACGCTGCCGTCAGAACCGACGATCCGACGACGAAAAACGCGGCGGCGGCGATTCGCCAGGAGCACGGCATGGGGGTCCCCCGGGAAGGGGCCAATGTACATCCGGCCGGAGAGACCCAAGGAAACTTCATGGTTTCATCAGGAGGCGGGCGCCCGGAGCGAGGTGAGGAGCCGGCGCGCCGTCGCGATGTCCCTCTGGAAGAGCGCGGGTGGCGCCGTTGATACGAACCGGGTCAGGGCGCGGCGGCTCACATCGGCTTCCCCGATCTGCCCCGCGACGACTCCGGCGTTCAGCAGCGCCTCGTACTGCTGCGGATCGAGCTCCACGGCGCGCCGCCAGGCATCGAGGGCCTCCCGGTGACGGCCGAGCTGCTCGAGCGCAACGCCGCGACCATTCCACGCGCGGGGCAGCCGGTCGTTGATCGCGAAGGCCTTCTCGAAAGCCTGGAGCGCTTGCGCGCTGCGTCCCCTCTGGACCCACGTCAGACCGATGTTCTGCCATGCAACCGCGTTTCCGGAATCCGCCCGGAGCGCGCTCTCGAACGCCTTGATCGCGCCCGGGACGTCTCCGCTCGAAGCCCGAACGATTCCGAGCGCGTTCAGCACGTCCGGATTTCGACTTCCCGCGAGCGGCTCGAGCAGCGCCAGCGCTGGCCGAAATTCTCCGCGCTCGCCGTGGAGCAGGGCCAGGCGCGACGCCAGATTTTCCGTGAGAAAGCCGCGAGCCTTCGCCGCCTCGAGAACGGAAATGGCGGCAGCGGTGTGTCCCGTCTGCGCTTCGAGGAATGAGAGGAACTCGTAGACGATCGGCATCGACGGGCGCTCCCGGATCAGATTGCGGGCGACCGACACCGCTTCCGCGATTTTTCCGTGCTGGTAGTGGTGGATGACGCTCTGGATCTCCGCATCCATCGCCTTGAGGTTCTTCGGATCGTCCTCGGGACCATACCTTTCCCTGAGCGCCGCGCGTCCCGTCAGATATCCGAGGCTGCGGAGCTTGCCGAGGTTCTCCGCCGAGGGCTCGGCCGGGACGTTCTGAGATTTCGGAGGAAGGGCGTTCGCGAGTGCGCGGACGTCGTCGCGGCGGCGATCAACGAGGTTGTCCGTCTCGCTCCGATCCGCCGCGAGGTCGTAGAGCTCCGGGACCGGAAGATCGATGAATTTGAGCCCTTTTCCGACCACTCCCCGCAGCGGCGCCCAGCCCCGGCTGTACGAGGCCGACAGGGCCTCGAAGTACGAAGGCGTTTCGGCGGGGATTCCTCGCGAGAGAAGCGACCGACCGGGGAGTCTCGCGGGAGCCGGAACGCCCGCGGCTTCGAGCACCGTGGGGAGGATGTCCACGTGGCGCGCGTTCGACGGGTCCGTGCGCGGACGCACGAGCGCGGGGCTCCAGACGATCAGGGGAACGTGGAGCGTCGATTCGTACGCGAAGAGCCCGTGGGTCTCTTCTCCGTGATCGCCCAGCGCCTCCCCATGGTCCGAGGTGACGACAAGGAGCGTCCGCCGCGTGGACACGCGCAGATCCGACAAGAACGGCTCGAGCGCGCCATCAACTCCCGTGACCTCGCCGAGATAGGGGACGTCGCGGAATTCATCCCTGAGGGCGGGCGGCGGCACATGCGGGGCGTGGCAATCGTAGAGGTGCACCCAGAGGAAGCGGGGACGGCCGTCGGCCGCCGCGCCAGCGAACCAGGTCTTCGCGGCCGAGAGCACCTCCTCCGCGGGCCGTTCGGCGACCGAGAAGTCGTACTCGTGCGCGCCTTGCGGATAGCCCTGGTCGTACCTGTCGAAGCCTCGCGCGAGTCCAAACCGGGCGTCCAGGGGAAAGGCCCCGATGAAAGCAGCGGTGGCGTATCCCTTCTCCTTCAGCAGCGTCGCGACGGTCGGGATCGATGCGTCCAGCCGGAAACCGTCGTTGTCCCGCACTCCGTTCTGGTAGGGATAGAGGCCCGTCAGGATGTTGGCATGCGACGGAAGCGTGACCACGTTGTGAGCGTGGGCTTGCGTGAAGACGGCGCCCTCCGCGGCGAGCCGGTCGAGGTTGGGCGTCCGCACCCGGCGATTCCCCGAATATCCCAGCGCGTCCGAGCGGAGAGTGTCGATCGTCACGAGGACGACGTCGAGCGGGCCTCGACCGTTCGATGGCTCGTTGCCTGCGGCACGCGACGCCGTGGACGGCCGGCAGCCGCACACCGCGGTCAGCCAGCACGCGGCGGCGACCGGAAACAACGAGCGGAGGAAGGACCGATGGAGATTCACCGAAGGGTTTTCAGGAGTTCCTTCGCGGTCTCCGCGTTCTCTCCCGACGGAGCGAGGGACAGGTATTTTTCCAGATCCGTCCGGGCGGTTGCGTGCTGTTTCGCCTGGAGGCGCGCCAGGCCGCGGAAGTAATAGGCATCGGCGAGGTTCGGCTTCTTTTCGATCGCCCTGGTGAAATAGGCCTCGGCGTCCGCGGTCCTCTTCTTGTTGTAGCTGATGATTCCGAGGTTCAGATAGGGCTGAGGGTCGGTGATTCGGTCCTCGGGAACCCGCTCGAGAGCCTGCTTGCCCTCCTCGAAGCGGCCGTTCTTGAGCTCGAGCTCGGCGATCATCAGCCAGCTTCCCGTCGCGCCGGGATCCTTCGCGACGATTCTGCGTGAGTGCTCGAGCGCTTCGTCGAACTTCTGATCCGCATAACTCGCGAGCGCCAGGCGGGTCAACACCTGTACGTTGTCGGGCAGCTCCGTGAGGGCGATGGCATAGTTTTCCCTCGCCACCCCGTACTGCTTCGCCTGCATGGCCGCGTTGGCTCGCTCGAGCGGGTCGGCCGTTTCCTTGCGAATCGTCTTTCCGTCGACGCGGATCTCCTCGTGTGCCGCCTCCGCCGGCCCGGCCGCCGGTGCCAGCTGGGTTTCGAAGGGCTTGGCCCGTGCGCCGCCGCCGAGCACCACCGCCTCCCTGCGCCCCTCGAATCCCGCGGCCGTGATCTCGACCTGCCACGACCCGTCCGCCAGCCCGAGGAGCACCCACTTGCCGTTCTTGTCGGTTTTCAGGTCGGGGCCTTTTCCGTCCCGTCTCAGCGCGACCGTCGCGCCGGCAACCGGCTTGCCTTGCGGATCCCGAACGACGCCTTCGAGCCTTCCCTTTCCTCCCATCCAGTCCTGCGCCCCCGCGGCGGCCACCGTGAATGCGAGAGCGGCCAGAGCCCGAATCCCGATCTTCGAGACCAAGCGAACCTCCAGGAATGAAAAAGACCCCGCCGGGATCTTAGTCCCGGCGGGGTCGACTCAACGGAATGGATCAGAAGCTGATGCGTGCACCGGCGCGCACCGCGCGCGGGTTCTGGATCTCGAGGATCTGTCCCGCGTTTCCGCAGACGCTGACTCCCGTCGGGCACCCGGTGGTCTTCGCCGTGGCGTTGCTCTGCCGCTGGAGGATCGTGTTCGCGTTGAGCGCGTTGAACACGTCGATGCCCAGAGTCAGATCGGCCTTGGCAAAGAGAGCGACGACTTTTTCGATGCGGAGGTCGAGCTCATAGACGTTCCGGAGACGGAAGTCTTCCGGGTTTCCGACGAGGACGCTGCGGCGCCCCTCGCCGTTGCCCGTGTTGACGCGAACGTAGAGCGGGTTCACGTAGCCCTGGCGGCCATAGAAGTTCGCCGCGACGTTGAAGTTCAAGGGCAGCTGGTACAAGCCGCTCACGTTGAAGCCCCAGTGCGAGTTGATCCAGACTGATCCGAAGTTGCCGCTGCCGACGGACTGCTGATAGAGCTCCCCGTTGCTGCAGCTCGGACCGACGTTCGGTCCCGGGAACCCGAACACCAGCTCCTGTGCGAGCCGCTGGTTCGTCGGATCGACGCAGGCCGTGTCCTTGTTCGAGATCTTCTGCTTCCAGTCGCTGTAGTTGACGGAGCCGTGCATCATCCAGTGGCTCGAGAGACGCTTCGTGGCCTGAAGCTGAACTCCGTAGTAGTTCTGCGCGTAGTCCGGCCGGTTCGACACGAACTCGCCGCCCGTGAAGTCGTCGGGCAAAGGATCGGTCCCGTAGACGAGCTGCCGAGAGCCGACGGGATTTCCGAACACGTCATAGCCCTGCGGCGAGAGCGTCGTGCCGCGATAGTTCGCCGCCGATACGCCGATGAACGGGGAATAGAGAACCCGCGTCCGATGCCGGTAAGTCCCCGTCATCCCGAGCCCGAGGTCCGCCAGAAGCTGGTGCTCGAAGCTGACCTGGAACTCGTCGGTCAGGGGCGCGCGGAGGTGCGGATCGATGACCTGAGTTGAGGTGAGAGAGGTCGGGTTGGCCGGGTCGAAGCCGCCGATACCATTCAGAAATCGGCCGATCTCGCTCCTCTGGATGGTGTTGTCGTGGTTGACGTCGTTCCACTCGTACTGGGCGCCCGAGATTCCCGACCCGCCGACGGGGTTGTCCCACGGAACGATGCTTCCTCCGAGCTGATCGGCATACCGCGAATAGGAAGCCCGAAGGAGCGTCCTCTTCTCCGCGCCGAGAGCGTAGGTGACTCCGACGCGCGGCTGAAGGTCCTTCCAGTGAAAGACCGGGTCCGATCCGGGATAGCTGACGCCCGGCACGAGGTCGGGAGCCAGCGGGTTTGCCGTCACGGACGAGGCCTGGTTGTTGCCGTACTGGTAGTCGTAGCGAGCGCCTACGTTGATCGTGAGGTTGCTTGCGGTGAGCGTGTCACCGACGAAACCGCTGTAATAGACGTACTGCTGGTTGACGATGGCCGGCCGTGTGAGGTTCGCGATGAAGGGGCCTGTTGCGGGCGTTTCATCGCCCCAGGACCCGTTGCCCGGCCAGAAGCTGACGCTGGTAATCGGCGCGTTCCGCCAGCCGAATCCCGCCTTGATCTCGTGGCCGAGGCTGCCCGTGTTGAAGAACGCGGACACGTTCGCGTTCACCTGATGCTGGGGCCGGTCGAAGACGTTGAAGATGAAGGAGCGGTGGTAGACCTGCCCTGGATCGAGGTAGACGTTGGAGGCCGGATCGATCGGACCCGACTCCGGCGTCAGCGAGAATCCGTTGTGGTTGTAGTCATAGGAAACGTCGGCGACGAGGCTCGGGCCGAAGACCTGGGAGAGCTGTCCCCGCCAGATCGGCGTCGGACCCGTCTGGTCAACCGAGGTCTCGGCCGGCCGAGTGACTCCGGCCGACCTTCCGAACTTGGATTTACCTCCGCGGAAGTAGAACACCGTGCCGCTCGTCGACGGCAGCGGCTGGATGTTGAGCTTCCCGGCGTAGTCGTCGAGGTAGGTCGTGTCGGACGCGCCCCCGAGCTTCGTCACCGGGATTTCCTTGCGGCCGTAGCTTCCCCACAGCCAGGCCTTGTCCTTCCAAAGCGGTCCGCCGGCCTCCACGCCATAGTCCTGAACGCCGGCAGAGGCGCCCTTGCAGTTGATCGTGCAGACGCGATCGACGTTCTTGTTGATGTTCGCGCTGGTGATTCCCGGACCGATGAGCCCGAGATCGGCCTGCCGCTTCGCCTCCGCGGGAGCATTGTTCGCCTGAAGCTCGCCCGGCGTATAAAAGTAGCGCGCCGAGCCGTGCACGTCGTTGGTTCCGCGCTTGGTCACCATGTTGAGCGTGACGCCCGGCACGGAGACGGCAGGATCGACGCCGCCCGTCGCGACCTGGATCTCCTGGAACTGGTCGAAGTCGTAGTACGTCGGCGACGAACCGAGCGCCGACATGTCGGTGATGTTGACGCCGTCCATGTTGTAGGAGTTCTGCGTCGCGTCGGTGCCCATCCCGATGTAGGACGACTGCTGCCCGCTCTGCGTTCCGCCGACGTTCAAACGGTCGATCTGAACGCCCGGAGTCTGCTGGATGATCACCCACGGGTCGCGGCCCGTCGGGATGCTCTGGAGCTCCATCTGATTGAAAACCGAGCCCGTCGATTCCCGGCGCGTGTCCAGCACGGGAGTCTCGCCCGTGACCGTGACCGTTGCCGAGACAGATGAGATCTTCATCGGAATCGTGAGGTTCGTGTTCTGGCCCAGGTTGACGATGACGCTCTTGCGCTCCACCGTCGTGAAGCCTTGCAAGGACGTCGTGACGTCGTACGGTCCCGGCGAGAGGTTCAGGAAGTGAAACTCACCGCGAGGGTCCGTGAACGTCGTCTGAGGAGCGCCCTGCCCGGACAGCGACACCGAGACCCCCGGCAACGCCCCCTGCTGTTCGTCCACCACCTTGCCATAGAGATTCCCCGAGTTGGCCTGGCCCTGAGCGACGAGCGCGGGGAGCAGCATCCCGAGCGCAATCGCCATGAGCATGAAACGAAACCTTTGCATGAGCCCTCCTTTTGGATTTGCAAGACCGCTGATGTCGAAGCTCTTTTCCATTCGGCGGGCTTACGAGATAGCAAGGCAGGAGCCACGCCCGTGCGACTCGGTGTCACAGACGCATCCGCAACAAACGCGAGGGCTCTCTTCGCGGTTGAGACTTCCTGTCCGCACCGCGACAGCGCGGCGATCCGCAATTTTGGAGCTGCGTTCAATTGCTTGTAGGAGATTCGCCGCGGGATCCCAGGGGACGCGACGCCTCGAGCTCCGCGAGCAGGCGCGCGGCCGGCGCATAGTCGGGATCCACCGCGAGGACCTCGCGCAGCTCGCGAGCGGAGCTCTCGCGGTCTCCTCGCTGCGCCAGCGCGAGCGCACGTCCGACGCCGACCCGGCGCCGGTCCGCGCCATCTGCCTCGGCTCTGCGAAATGCTTCGAGGGCCGCTGGAGAATCTCCTCGGTCGGTCTCGAGCATGCCGAGCGTGAGCCAGGCGTCTCCACGCGAGGGATCGAGGTCAACCGCGCGACGGGCCTCGGCAATTGCCTCGGGCCATCGCCGCTCGGAGCCGAGCGCGCGGGCGAGAAGGAGGTGCATCTGCGGCGTCGCCGGCGCACCGGCCTTCCATCGCGCGATGAGCGACTCCGCGTCCCGCGGCCGATCGACGCGCAGGAGGAGTGACGCGAGCTCTTCGACGGCGTCCGGTTCACGGGGTCCGACCTCGAGCGCCTTCCGATACGCCCGCTCCGCTTCCGGATACCGGCCGCCGCGCGCGAGTACGCGCGCGAGACCGAGCTGAGCGGCGAACGAACCGGACTCGAGCGACACCGCTGTCTCCAGGTTCGCGAGAGCCTCGCCGTCACGGCCGCGATTCGCCGCGACGATTCCGAGTCCGGTCCACGCGGGACCCCAGAGGGGGTCCGCTGCGACGGCGGCGCGAAACGCCCGCTCCGCCCCCGCGAGGTCCCGCTCGTGGTTGAGAGCGAAACCTGTCGCGCTCCACTCCTCCGCAAAATTGTGGCTCGGGGCGTGGCGCCACACGTGGCTGAGCCCAAGGCCAGTCGCCAGGACCATCACCGGCGCCAGCAGCGCACGCCCTCGCATCGTGCGCGCCTTCCACAGCTCCAGGATCCCGACCGCCGCGAACAGAGAAAGGACGGGCACCAGCGGGAGTCGATAGCGGGAGCTCGCGACCAGCAGCCCGCAGGCGGCGGTCCACGCCGCCGCCGCCCCAAGAAGAATCCAGGGACGCCGCGAGTATCCGGAGCATGCTACGAGCCCGAGCGCGGCGAACGGAAAGAGACTCCCGAAGGCCGGGAGGAAACGGAGAGCCGACGCCTCGCGCCGGAAGAACGCGAAGCTGTAAGGGTCCCTCACCTCCTCCGCCTGAACGCTCCAGAGAAGCTTGGCGCCCACGAGTCGGACCCAGCGGACCGGCGCTCTTCGGATCTCACGCCAGGTCTTCGCGGCGAAATATCGGTCCTGGTCGCCCGGCGTCACGGCCCCGGCCCGCAAGGCCTCACCCTCGAGCCGATCCCAACCCGCACCGGGACGGACCGACGGGAGGCCGTCCCGCGCGGGAGAGTTGCCGATCCAGAAGTTGAACCCGCCGTGGCCCTGAACGAGCATCGGCGTCCCCGTCGCACGGACGTTCGCGAGCGTCGCGGGCAGAACCACGAGACCTGCGGCGGCTGCCGTCAACGCGCTCAGCGCGATCCTGCGGGGCCGGCTCACTGCCGCGGAACCGCGGCTGGACTTTTTCGCGAGCACGAACAGGGAGAAGACCGCAACGGGGAGAAAGAAGAACGCCGTGGGCCGGACCAGCGCAGCGGCTCCGACGAGAGCTCCGGCCGCGACGGCGCGACCCGCGCCGAAGCGCCGACCGTCGTTCGGGAGGACCCACAGGGCTGCCGCGAGAAGAAAGAGCAGCAGTCCCTCCGAGTAGAGGGACACGTCGATGAAGGCGACGAATCCCTGGAGCGCGAGGACGAGGCCGGCGATCGATCCGGCGGCACGCCCGAAGTACCGCCGGCCGACGAGCGCGATGAGAACGCAGGATCCCGCTCCGAGAAAAGCCTGCGCCACCGCCACGCCATCGAGCGAGCCTCCGAAGAGATCGAGGAGGAGCGCGAGAAAAAAAGGATACCCCGGCCCGTGCGGCGGCGGAGCTGGCCACGTGAGGTCGCCGGACGCGATGCGCCTCGCCCACTGCAGATACTCGAGCGAATCGAGCGAGGGGGATCGGACGATCGGCATCGAGCGAATCTCGAACCAGACGAGAAGCCGCACCGCGAAGGCGACGCCGAAGACGGCGAGAAGCTCCCCTCTCCCCGAAAGGAAGCGCGGGAGCGGCCGACGAGGACCGAGATTCACGTCTTGCCGCTTCCGCGGCCGGGGGCGCGCCATCGCTCATGGAGTTACGGCGGCGCGATCCTTTGGTTCGTAACCCGCGGCGAGAACCTAGTCGGCGCCCTGGCACCTCGGGCACCAATAGGTCGAGCGACCCGCGTCTCCCTGTCGCCGGATCCGGATCTTCGTTGCGCAGGTGAGACAAGGCAGCCCGGAACGGCGGTAGACGGCATATCGGGGACCACCGCCCGGGAAACTTCGGGTCCTTCGCGCACCGGAGCCCTCGACGCTCGCCGACATCAGCCTGCGTGCGGCGCCGAGGAGGCGGTCGATGGCGGCGTCGGAAAGCTGTCCGACTGGACTGAACGGATTGATACGGGTGGCGAAAAGCGCCTCCGACTTGTAGATGTTGCCGATTCCGGCGATCGCGCCCTGCGCGAGGAGCGCTTCGCCGATCGGCGCATCGGGCATCGACCGCAGCCGGGTACGCGCGCCTTCGGGATCGAAGCCTTCGCCGAGGACGTCCGGGCCGAGGCGGCGCAACGCCGGGTGGCGCGCCACTTCGCCCGCCGACAGGAGCTCCACGACCGGAGCGTTGAAGCACACGGCGACGAAATCCGCCGTCTCGATGACCGCGCGCGCCAGGCGCTCCGGCTTCCACCAGGGCTCCGCCGGCCGATAGACGTGCCACGAGCCCGTCATCCGCATGTGGGAGTGCAGGACGCGCCCGTCGTCGAAGTGGATGAGGAGGTGCTTGCCCCGCGGCTCCACGCGGGCGACGGCGCGTCCGGCGAGAGACGCGTCCGCGAGAGCCGGAAGCGGCGATCGGAATCCCAGGACCTCCCGGCCCTCGAGCGCGCGGGCGAGCGTGCGCGCCGTTCGGACGATCGTGTCGCCTTCAGGCATCCGGCGACAGAGATCTCGAAGCGGAGCTCGCCGCGGACAACGTGGGCCCATGCGGAACGGCGCGTTTCAACCAGCCCCGGCTGCCCGGCGAGAATCCCGCCTTCGCGAGGTACGGCGCGAGCGGCGAGGAGGCGGGATCTTCCCCGTCGATGCGCGAGATGAGGACGGCGCGCCGGCGGCCTTCGTCGACCGGCGCCGCGAGCGCGGCGGCGAGAGCGCGCGCCGCTTCGCCGCGTTCCGGCTCCTCTGCGGGGAGGAACGTCACGAGGCTGCGATCGCCCCGGCCGGTCACGGCGAGGAGCGCTCCCTCGCGAATCACGACGCGGGCGCCCGCGGCGCGTTGCGGCCGCGACGGCGAGGCGCTCTCCGGCCACGCCAGCGCGGCGCCCCAGGGGTTGGC
>JALZAT010000103.1 GCA_030948185.1 Acidobacteriota bacterium | reverse complement strand
AGGCGGGGGTGACCCTCGCCGCGCTCGCGCCGGCCGCCGCGCTCGCCCGGGCCGCCGTCCGAGCCATCGAGGACGCCTTCTCCGTCTCTCCCGATGCATGGAGCGCTCTCTCCGAGGCGTTTTCCCGCCAGACCACCTGGGGCTTCGCCGCCCTCCTCCTTCTCGCACCCGCCGGCCTCGCGCTCCGTCGCGTCCTCGCGCGCTCGCCGCGCCGCGGGTGACCCCGGGGGCTCGCGTGCCGCCGTTCGAGGCGAGGCGCGCGTGCGCTAATCTCGTGAGCCGCTGATGCTCGGCGCCCTCGTTCTGACCGCCGCGGTCTCCTCCGCGCCCGCTCCCGCCGCTCGGCGGGCGTTCGGGCGCGATCTCGATGTCTCCTCCCCGGTCTCCGGGAACGTGGTCGGCGTGCTCTCCGACGTCCGGATCGATGCCCCCGTTTCGGGAAACGTGATCGTCTGGGGCGGCACGGCGCGATTCGGACCGAAGGGATCCGTCGAAGGGAACCTCTCCGTTTTCGGCGGAGACGTCGTGTTCGCTGCCGGCCGGCCGGCGCCGGTGCGCGGGGCGATCTCGACGCCGGGCTCTCTCCTCCGCCTCTACCTCGAGGAGATGCACCGCGCTCCGTGGAACGGGCCGGTGGCGCTCGCGGCCGTCCGCGGCGTGCGCCTCGTCACTCTTTCGATCTGGCTTCTCGGCTCGCTGGCGCTGCTGTACTTCTTCGGATCCCCCTTCGCCCGCGCCGCCGCCCGCGCGGAGGAGGATTGGACGGGCTCGCTCCTCGCCGGCGCGCTCGGCGTCCTCACGCTTTTTCTCGCGGCCACCGCGGCGCTCGCGCTGCTGCCCGCCGCGCTCTCGCTCCCCATTGCCCTCGCGTTCGGCGCGGTCGCCGTGGCGGCGAAGATTTTCGGGATGGCGGCGCTCTTTCTCCTCCTCGGTCAGAAGATCCTGAAGAACGTTTCGCCCGCCCGCCGGCCCGCCGCCCTCGCAGCGGGATTCGCCGCGCTCGCGGCGGTCTCGCTGCTGCCGGTCGTCGGGCCTCTCGCGTGGAGCGCCGCCTCCGTGGTCGCGGTGGGAATCGCGTTCCTTTCGCGGTTCGGTTCGCCGCGGGTGAGGGTCGCGATTCCCGCCTGACGATCCTCGGCTTTGCGCTTTGCGTTCGCCCTCCCGCAGCCATAGAGTCCCTTTCGAATGGAGATCCACAAGCTCGGCGTCGTCGGCGCCGGCCAGATGGGCAACGGCATTGCCCACGTGGCGGCCGCGTCCGGCATTACCGTCGTGCTCATCGACGTGGACGAGGGATTTCTGCGCAGAGCGCGGACCACGATCGAGAAGAACTTCGAACGCGAGATCGCGAAGGGCAAGCGGACCTCCGAGGACCGGGACGCGGCTCTCGACCGGTTGACACAGACGACGGACCTCTCCCGAGTGGGGGACGCGGACCTCGTCGTCGAGGCGATCGTCGAGAACGAGGCGGCGAAGAAGGAGCTGTTCAGGCGGTTGGACGGCGTCTGCCGCCCCGGCGCCATCCTCGCGACGAACACCTCCTCCATCTCGATCACGCGCCTGGCTGCGGCGACGAAGCGTCCCGACCTCTTCATCGGAATGCACTTCATGAACCCCGTTCCCGTCATGGAGCTCGTCGAGGTGATCCGCGGGATCGCGACCTCGGACGAGACCGCGGCTTCGGTCGAAACCCTGGCCCGGCGGATGGGAAAGACCCCCGCCTCCTGCAACGACTACCCGGGCTTCGTTTCGAACCGCGTCCTGATGCCGATGATCAACGAGGCGATCGAGGCGCTGCGCGAAGGCGTCGCTGAGCGCGAGGGCATCGACACGATCATGAAGCTCGGGATGAACCACCCGATGGGGCCTCTGACGCTCGCGGACTTCATCGGGCTCGACACGTGCCTCGCGATCCTCCGCGTCCTCCAGGAGGGCTTTGGAGACCCGAAGTACCGGCCGAGCCCGCTGCTCGTGAAGATGGTCGACGCGGGATGGCTCGGGAAGAAATCGGGAAGGGGTTTCTACGACTATCCGGCGAAAACCTGATGTACTGCCAGGTCTGCGGGCTCAAGAACCGGGATGACGAAGAGTTCTGCGAGCGGTGCCACTCGAAGCTTCTCGTTCTCTCTGGAGTCGGGGTGGTCGAAGATTCTGGAGAGCCCCAGGAGGAAATCCCCTTCGACGAGCACCTTCTCGAGCGCATCTCGACGCTCGAGGACGTCGTCAAGCGCACCGCCGAAGCGCTGAAGACCCTCCTCGAGTCCGTCGGAAATCTCGAGAAGAATCTCTTCGTCGCCCACACGGGAATCCTCGCGCTCCAGGAGACCCTCGAGCGGTCGGGGGCGGTCCGCTCGGAAGAAGTTTTGGACCTCTGGGAAACCAAGATGGACGAGCGGATGCAGGCGGTCGAGAAGAAGGACCGTTTCCTCGAGCGCCGCGACCGGATCATCGCCGGCCATTCGGGCATCGACCGTCCCGGGTTCCTGAAGCGCCTGCGCGAAGCGGAGTTCGCGATCCTCGCGCTCGATTCCGACCGGGGCGTCCGCATGCTCGAGGACCTCTTCCGCGCCGACCGGCGCAACGTCGAGCTCGGCTTCTACCTCGCCGAAACGCACTTTTCGGCGGGCGACCTCGAGCGGGCGTCCCAGTATTTCAAGCGCATCCTAGCAGCCGACCCGGACCACTTCGAGTCTCTCGTCTACTCGGGCATCTCGGCTTCCGAGGAGGGGGACGCGCCGACCGCGGAAGGTCTCTTGAAGCACGCCATCGACCGAAAGCCCGAGGCGTTCCTGCCGCATTTCGCGCTCGGAGCTCTCTACGCGAACGGCGGGAAGTGGGGCGATGCGGAGCGGGAGCTTCGGCGCGCGATCGACGCCGCCCCCGTCATCTCGGCCCAGGTCCTCCTGGGGACCGTGCTCCGCGAAAAGGGCGAGCTCGGGCGCGCGATCCAGGTGTTCGAGGAGGCCCGCCGCACGCAACCCGACTCCGAGGAGGCCGTCTTTCAGCTCGGGCTCTGCTATCTGGAAAAGAACTGGACGAAGCGCGCTCTTGACTGTTTCCAGCAGGCGCTCGACAAGAACCCGAAGCGGCTCGAGTATCAGGAGGCGGTTCGCCTCCTCGAGCGGAGAAGCCGCTACGCCCTGCCGCACGTGGCAGGCCCCGCGGCCGAGGCCTATCGGGAAGCGGAGGAGGCGGTCTCGCGCGGAATGCTCCGCAGGGCGCACGGCCTCTACCGAAAAGCAATGGAGGCGGAGCCCGAGAATTCGACGATCCGCATCTCCTTCGCGCTCCTCGCCGCTTCCCTCGGACTCTGGCAGGAGGCGATCGCGGCCTGCCGCGAGGTCCTCGCGTCGGAGCCGGAGGACGTCGTCGCCGCGGCCGCCTGCTCCACCGCGGCGGAGTCGCTGCGCGCCGAGGGGAACATGAAAGAAGCGACGCGCTTCGTGCGCGAGTTTCTCGACACGCACCCGTCCAAGACGTCGCAGGCGGTGGGGTACTACGAGCTCGCGACGACCCTCGCCGATTCGGGGGAGGACCTCGATTCGGCGCTCGAGTACGCCGGGCGCGCGCTTTCCGCCGCGCCGGACGAGTTGAAGCCGTATCCTCTCGCGGCTCTCGGTTGGGTCCACTACAAGCGGCACGAATTCGAGCGCGCGATCGACTGCCTGCGCAAGTCGAGCGAGCGCGCGGCTCAGCCGACCACGTTCCACCATCTCGGCATGGCGTACCTCGCCGCTGGGCGCCCGGAAGAGGCGAAGGCCGCGTTCGCCAAGGCGAAGACCGTCGCCCGCGGAGGGGCTCTCGAGGACCGTATGCTGCAGCAAGTGCGCTCGAACATCCGCCTCGCCGAAAAGTTCGGTTCGAAGAAAAAAAGCGAGGCCGTGCACCGGGGGAAGGGCTAGCCGGAGATCTCCGATCTCACGATCGCGTGACCTCGCGATCTGCTGTTATGTTTCCTTCCTCGACATGCGCTGGTCCAGATACTTTCTCCAGACGGTCCGGGAGGTCCCGGCCGACGCAGAGGCCGTTTCCCACGTCCTCCTGACGCGCGCCGGCATGATGCGCCGGGTGGCGGCCGGCATCTATTCGCTGACTCCGATGGGTCTGAGGGCGCACCGGAAGACCGAGACGATCGTGCGCGAAGAGATGGATCGCGCCGGCGCTCTCGAAGTCGAGCTTCCGATCCTCCAGCCCCGGGAGCTCTGGGAAGAGAGCGGCCGCTGGACACGCTACGCGTCAGAGGGAATCCTCTTCCATCTGACCGACCGCAAGGAGGGCGAATACTGCCTCGCCCCGACCGCCGAGGAAGCGGTCACGACCCTCGTTCGATCGGGCATCACGTCGTATCGCCAGCTTCCCGTGACGCTCTATCAGATCCGCACGAAATTCCGCGACGAGATCCGTCCGCGGTTCGGCCTGATGCGCGGCCGCGAGTTCCTCATGTACGACGGGTACTCCTTCGACGCGGACGCCGGCGGGCTCGACCGGTCCTACCGCGCGCAGGACGCCGCATACCGGCGGATCTTCGAGAGGTGCGGCCTCGACTTCACGGTCGTCGAGGCGGATTCGGGCGCGATCGGCGGCAGCGCGTCACAGGAGTTCATGGTCCTCGCCGAGACGGGAGAGGACGCCGTCGTGCGGTGCGCCTCGTGCGGTTATGGCGCGAATCTCGAGAAGGCGACCACGGGGGTGCGCCCCTCGCCCTGGGAGGACGAAACCGTGACGGGCCTCCACGACGTCGAGACGCCGGGGCGCGGCGGGATCGACACGGTCGTGGAGTTCCTCGGCATCACCGCCTCGCGGATGATCAAGTGCCTCGTCTACGAGACCGAAAAGGGCATCATCGTGGCGCTCCTCCGCGGGGATCTCGATGCAAACGAGGTCGCCCTGAAGGCGGCTCTCGGCGTCGAGCACCTCGCCCTCGCCGCCGAAGACAAGGTCGAGCCGGCCACAGGCGCCCCCGTCGGCTTCGTCGGTCCCCACCGGCTTCCCGCAGGTACACGCGTCGTCGCCGACGAGTCCGTCCGCGGCGCGGTCAACGCGGTGACGGGAGCCGGCCGCCGCGACTGGCACGTGAAAGGCTTCGCCCTCGATCGCGACGCGCCCGTCTCGGAATGGGCGGCGTTCGCCCAGGCGCGCGCGGGCGATCCCTGCGTCCGGTGCGGGAATCCACTCGAGATCGCCCGCGGGATCGAAGTCGGGCACATCTTCAAGCTCGGCACCAAGTACTCCGTCGCGATGAAGTGCGAGTTTACCGACGAAAAGGGGGACACCCGGCCGGCCGTCATGGGGACCTACGGGATCGGCGTGGGCCGGACGATGGCCTCCTCCGTCGAGCAGCACCATGACGCCGACGGCATCGTGTGGCCGCTCGCGCTCGCCCCGTTCGAGGTGGAGCTCGTCTCCTTGAATGCCGCCGACGAGGCCGTTCGAGCGGCCGCCGACGCCGTTTACGAGGAGCTCGTGGCCGCGGGATTCGAAGTGTTCTACGACGACCGCGACGAGCGGCCGGGAGTGAAGTTCAAGGACGCCGACTTGCTCGGGTTCCCGATCCGCGTGAACGTCGGCGGCCGGGCGTTGAAGGAAGGCAACGTGGAGGTCGTCACGCGGCGCGACAAGAAGACGCTCGCAGTCGCGAGGGCTTCCGCTCTTTCGACGGTCGCGCAAGTGCGCGCGGAGCTCGCCGGGCTGGCCGCCCAAACGGATGCGCGGGTGGCGGAGGCGGCGGGGGGAAGATGAGAAAGACGACACCCGAAGAGGCGCTCGAGTACCACTCCCGGGGACGCAAGGGGAAGATCGAGGTCGTTCCGACCAAGCCAACGCGCACGCAGGAGGACCTTTCGCTCGCGTACAGCCCCGGTGTCGCGGTGCCCTGCCTCGAGATCGAAAAGGACCCCGAGAAAGTCTACGAGTACACCGCAAAAGGAAATCTCGTCGGCGTGATCTCCAACGGCACCGCGGTGCTCGGACTCGGCAACATCGGTCCGCTGGCCGCGAAGCCCGTCATGGAGGGAAAGGGCGTTCTCTTCAAGCGGTTCGCCGACATCGACGTTTTCGACATCGAGGTGAACGAGCTCGATCCGAAGGCCTTCATCGAGACGGTCGCTCGCCTGGAGCCGACGTTCGGCGGCATCAACCTGGAGGACATCAAATCGCCCGAGTGCTTCGAGATCGAGGAGGCACTCCGCAAGCGGATGAAGATCCCCGTGTTCCACGACGACCAGCACGGGACGGCGATCATCTCGGCGGCGGCGCTCTTGAACGCGCTCGACCTCGTCGGCAAGAAGATCGGGGAGGCGAAGGTCGTCTTCATCGGCGCGGGCGCGTCGGCGATCGCGTGCGCGAAGCTGTATCTCTCCTACGGCGTCTCGAAGCAGAACCTCCGGCTCGTCGACAAGAACGGCGTGATCTACGCCGGCCGCGACCAGGACATGAATCCCTACAAGGCGCAGTTCGCCGTCGAGACCTCCGAGCGGACCCTGGCCGACGCGCTGCAGGGCGCCGACGTCCTCGTGGGCCTGTCGGCGAAGGGAACCGTGACGGGCCACATGCTCAAGGGAATGGCCCGCGACCCGATCGTCTTCGCGCTCGCGAACCCGGACCCCGAGATCACGCCGGAGGAGGCGAAGGCCGCGCGGCCCGACGTCATCATGGCGACGGGACGCAGCGACTATCCGAACCAGGTCAATAACGTGCTCGGATTCCCGTTCATCTTCCGCGGCGCGCTCGACGTTGCCGCGACGGAGATCAACGAGGATATGAAGAGGGCGGCGTCGCAGGCGCTCGCGGCTCTCGCCAAGATGGACGTCCCCGACTCCGTGTCGAAGGCCTACGGCGGCCAGAGCTTCCGGTTCGGCCGCGAGTACCTGATCCCGAAGCCCTTCGACCACCGCGTCCTGCTCTGGGTCGCGCCGGCCGTCGCGGAGGCCGCGATCCGCTCCGGCGTCGCGCGCAAGCCCATCACGGACATGTCGGCGTACCTGCGCCGGCTCGAGGCGATGATCTCCCGGTCGGCGGGCATCATGAACGCCGTGATCCAGAAGGCGCGCAACGCGCCGAAGCGCATCGTGTTCCCCGAGGGCGAGCACCCGAAGGTCCTGCGAGCGGCGAAGATCCTCGCCGAGGAGGGAATCTGCCGTCCGATCCTGCTCGCGCGCGAGGGGCGCATCCTCGAGCAGGCGCGCGAGTTCCAGCTCCCCATGGACAAGATCGACTTCATCCACACGGAGACTTCGGACCGCCTTCCGCAATACGCGAAGCGGCTCGAGGAGGTGCGACGCCGCTCCGGCGTGACTTCGGAAGACGCAAGGAAGCTCGCCCGGATCCGCAATTATTTCGGGCCCCTCATGCTCGACGCGGGGGAGGCGGACGGGGTCATCTCGGGACTCACCCAGTACTACTCCGACACGATCCGCCCGGCCCTCCAGATCGTGGGTACGGCTCCGGGCGTCCGGCGTGTGTCGGGTCTGTACATCCTGATCCTGAAGGACCGCATCTTCTTTTTTGCCGACACGACGGTGAACATCGACCCGACGGCGGAGGAGCTGGCGGAGATCGCGACGCTCTCGGCGGACGCCGTCCGGCGCTTCGACCTCGAGCCCCGACTGGCGATGATCGCGTTCTCCAACTTCGGATCGAACTCCCACGAAAAGGCGTTGAAGGTCCGGCGCGCCGTCGAGCTCGTCAAGCGCTCCCGTCCCGACCTTCAGATCGACGGCGAGATGCAGGCAGACACCGCCGTGGTTCCGGAGATGCTCGAGGCCGACTATCCCTGGGCGACGGTGCGGCGCCCGAACGTGCTCATCTTCCCGGACCTGCAGTCCGCCAACGCCGCGTACAAGCTCGTCTGGCGCCTGGGCGGGGCGGAAGCGATCGGGCCGATTCTGCTCGGGATGAACAAACCGGTCCACGTGCTCCAGCGCGGAGTCGAGGTCGCGGACATCGTGAACATGGCGGCGATCGCGGTCGTGGACGCCCAGGAGAAGGAAGAGGCGGCGAAGGCGTAGGTCCCCGGCCGGGGGCTCTATCCTCTATCGCCCGGGAGTCGGCGTCGCCGCCGGCGCAGACTGGCTCAGCGGAGGCGAAACGGAGGCGCCGCCCCGGACCGCTTCCCACGGGACGACGCGGGAGATCGTCTCGAAGGTCCCATTCATCCGCTCGCCCGCGAGCACGCCGTTCAACTTCCAGGTTCCGAGCGACCCGACGATCCCGAAGGAGACCTTCCCGCTTTCGAGGACGACGTCGACGAGCGGCGTCGTTCGCCCGTCCGGCGCGACGTAGACGCCCAGCACGCGGGCCCGCTCCGTCCAGAAGCGCAGCCGCCCGCCGATCGTGCGCTCTCCCGCCGTCGCCCGGAAGGACCAGTCGCCGGAGATGGGGGATTCCATCCCCCCCGGGGGTGGCCTCCACGCGGG
>JALZAT010000054.1 GCA_030948185.1 Acidobacteriota bacterium | reverse complement strand
TCCCCGGACGGCATGTCCCGTGGCAACAGAAACGGTTCGCCGTACGCGACGACGTTTTCGGAAAACGGAAGCGGGACGAGGTACCGGTCCCACGAGCGGAGGAAGCGCGGCCGCGCGCTCGAGAACGTGATCGGCAGGATCCACGCGCCCGTCAGGCGCGCGAGCTCCACGACGCCCGGCTGCACCACACGCGCGGGCCCGCGCGGGCCGTCCACCGTGAGCGCCGCGGGGCGGCCGGAGCGCATCGACCGGACCATTTCCTTGAAGGCGGCTCCTCCGCCGCGCGAGGTCGACCCGCGCGCGACGACGTAGCCGTTTCGTTCGAGCCAGCGCGCGATGATCTCCCCGTCCTTCGACAGCGACGCCATGGTGGCGATCCCCTGGTTGCGGTGGACCTGGATCGAAAGGAACATCCGCCCGTGCCAGAGCGCGAAGAGAATCGGCACGCCGCGCGAGGAGAGATCCTCGAACCGATCACGGTGGAGGAGCCGGACACGGAGAGTCGAGCGGTGGAGGAGGAGGAGGGCTCCGACCGCGCGCGAAAGCGCGGCGGCAGGCCTCACCGGTAGATGTCCGCGACCCTCTCGTAAACGCGAGGGATGATGCCCGGGACGGTCTTGACGCCCTTGGTGAAGACCGCGAGCACGAAGTCCGCGCCGTTTCGCATCACGACGCGTGAAACGAGATGGTGGTAGTCGTACGCGTCTCCCGACTTCGACCAGAGCCGCGATCCCGCGGCGAGGCCGTGGCCGGCGAGACGCGCGTCCTCGAGCTCCAGGTCCTCGAAAGGCTTGTCGGGCGTGACGTCCCGGGCGAGCAGGGAAAGCATCTCTTCCGTTCCTGCCCGGGCCGCGATCTCTCCCCGGGCGATCTCCCGGAAGAGCCTTGCGACCTCGTTCGCCGTCATCCGGTTCCGATTCTTTCCGCCGTCGCGAAAGACCTGTTCGCGCCCGTAGGCGTCCTCGCAGAACGTTTTCTGGTTCGCGTTCAAGTCCCGGTATCCGCGGGTCGCGAAGAACCGATTCACCGCGTTGCGTCTCTGTTTCCAGGAATCCCATTCCGCGCCCGACAGCTCGGGCCCCGACGTGGTGCCGGTGATCGCGTCGACGACGAAGCCGGTCGCGTCGTTGGAGGAGACGGTGATCATGTCCTTGACGGCCCGCACGATCTCCGGCGTATCTTTGAGCGCGCCCCTCTCCTTCTGCGCCTCGTAGTAGGCGAGGTAGAACGCCTTTACGACCGAGGCGGGGTAATACGAGACGTCGCCCCGGTACGAGGCGGACCGACCGGCGTCGCGGTTCTCGACCAGGGCAATTGAAATGCCTTCCGGCGTCAGGCCCTTCGCGGCGAACTGCGCCGCGACCTCCGTTGCGATCGTCGCGAGCGTCGCGGAGAGGGCCTCCGAGGCGACGGGACCGGGGGCGGAAGGAGGGGCCGCGCCAGCGAAGAGGAGCGGACAGATGCCGAAGGCGGCGGCCGAGAGAGCGAGGCGGCGAAGACGCGCCCGGAAGGGTGCCGTCAGGCGCCTGACCCCAGGCCCGCGGGGCTCTCGAGCGGCTGGTCCGCCCGCGTCCTCTCGGAGCCGCCGGCTGCCGTCGCCCGGCGGCGGCGCCTCGCGAGCGTGATGCGTGTGATGAGCGCGCCGACGACGAGGAACGGCGCGCAGACCATCAGGATGATCGAGTAGTAGAAGCCGCTCGGAAGCGAGGCGGTGCCTCCCGCGTAGTCGGAGTCGCTTTTGGCGTCCTTGCAGAGGGGGCATGCGGCGAGCGCCGCCGGCACGATCGCGCACACCAGGAGCAGCACGGCGGCCGCGCGGACGATCGGACGGGCCCTGGCGCTCACAGGCGAAATCCTAATGGATCGCCCCGGGCGGGTAAAGCCGGTACAGCATCCAGTAGACGACGACGCCCGTGAGGGAGACGTACAGCCACAGCGGGAACGTCCACCTCGCGATCCTGCGGTGGCGATCGTCCATGCGCTTCAACCCCAGGTAGAGCGTCCGCAGCACCAGCGGAAGGATGGCGACGGCGAGGATCGTGTGGGAGATCAGGATCGCGAAGTACGCGGTCCTCACCGGACCCTGGCCCGTGAACCGCACCGACCCCACTTTCGCGTGGTACGCGAGGTAGCAGACGAGGAAAAGCGTCGACGTCGCGGCCGCCGTGAGCATCCACATCCGGTGGCGCTCGATCCGGCCTCCCTTGACGGCAACCCAGCCGAGCAGGAGGAAAAGCGCGCTCGCGGCGTTCAACGTCGCGTTCAGCGCCGGAACGTCGCGAAGAGTGAAGCTCAGAAAAGGTAGATGATCGTGAACAGCACGATCCACACGAGGTCGACGAAGTGCCAGTAGAGACCCACCGTCTCGATCCCCTGGTGGCTCGCCTGCGTGTACTTGCCGAGCAGGGCCTTCCCCGTCACGAACGACATGCAGACCACCCCGCAGAAGACGTGGAACCCGTGGAAACCCGTCGTTGTGAAGAACACGGACCCGAACAGGCTGACGTGCGGGTTGAAGCCCTCGTGGAGGAGCTTCCAGTACTCGACGGCCTGGATCGAGAGGAAAAAGGCCCCGAAGAGCGTCGTCAGCGAGAGGAACAGCTTCATCTTGCGGTAGTCGGCGCGCTGGACGGCGGCGAGCGCCTGGACCATGGTCACGGAGGAGCAGATCAGCACGAACGTGTTGAACGCCGTGAGCGGGATGTTGAGGGGGTTCTCGTGGGTGCCGGGGAGCGGCCACATCGGGCTTGCGAACCGGAGCACGATGTAGGCGCCGATCAAACCGGTGAAGAACATCACCTCGGAGCAGAGGAAGACCCACATCCCCATCTTGTCGTGGGGAATGCCCGTGGTCGTGTACTCCTCTTCGTGCGGACCGTGAGCCGAAGCGGCTGAGAGGGCGACTGCGCTTTCCATCGTTTTTTCTGGGTCCTTTCAGGGCCTGGGAAGGAAGTGCTCCGCCATCCCGACGGAGACCAGGATCGCGCCGAGAATGAGCGTCGACGCGAAGAGAATCCCGAGCACCCGGCGCTCGAAGCGCAGGTGCATGAAGTAGAGGGCCACCAGAACCGCCTTGATCCCTGCCAGCACGATGAGCCCGCTGATCAGCAATGCCCGGGGGGGATTGATCACCGTCGAGTAGGCGACCTCGAACGCGGTGAAGCCGGCGAGCCACCAGAAGATCGCCATGTAATTCGTCTTCTTGTGCTCGTGGCCCGGCTCGCCCTCGATCTCGTCGTGTTGCATGGCGTTTATCCTTTCCTTGACGCCGGCCGCTTAAGGCCGGGGGGCCCGCGAGAGGATGAAGAGGATCGATCCGAAAAACAACGAGGCGGCGACCAGCACCATCAGGAGCAGTAGCCTCCCCTTTTCGATCCGAACCCGGGCGCCGCTCACCGGTCGAACACCATCATGCCGAGCAACACGGGGAGGTACAGGACCGACACGAGGAAGAGCCAGCGCGCGGCGGATACCGACTTTGCACGCGCGAACCGAAGGGCGCACGCGAGGAAGAGCAGCCCGAGCGCGACGGCGCTGCCCAGGTAGGCGGGGCCGGCGAGGACGAGCGATCCCGCGAAGAGAGTCACGGGCAGGAGCGCGGCCGAGTACAGGACCATCTGCCTCCCCGTGGAGGTGCCGTCGGGATCCGTCACGGTGAGCATCGGCAGGCCCGCTCGCGCGTAGTCATCGCGGTAGATCCAGCCGATCGCGAGAAAGTGCGGGAGCTGCCAAAGAAACATCAGGGCAAAGAGCGCCCAGGCGCCGGCGTCCAGGGCGCCCCGGCCGGCTGCCCAGCCCATCATCGGCGGGAGCGCTCCCGGGATGGCGCCCACGATCGTGCAGAGCGAGGATCGCTTCTTCATAGGCGTGTAAGCGAGGACGTAGCTCGCGGCGGCGAGCAACCCGAGGGCCGCGGTCAGCCAGTTCGCGGCGGCGAGGAGCGCGATGCCGAACCCGCAGAGCGCGAGTCCGAAATTGCGGGCGTCGGCCGCCGTGATGCGGCCGGCCGGGACGGGCCGGTTGCGCGTCCGCTCCATCCGCGCATCCGTTTCACGCTCCCAGACCTGGTTCAGGGCGGAGGCGCCCGCGGAAACGAGAGCCGTGCCCACGACGAGCGCGAAGAAGACCGCCGCATCGAACGGTCCGGGCGCGAGCGAATACCCGACCGCAGCGGTCACGACGACGAGGAATGTGATCCGGACCTTCGCGAGCACGAGGAAATCGTTCGTCCGCGTGGGCGCCGCATCGATCGCGGCCGTGCGCGCTAATCCCATGCGACGGCCTCGGCTGCGGAAGCGCCCGGAGACGGTGCGGCGTCGGGGACGACGAGGCCGGCGCGGAGGGCTCCGGGAAACCGGCGCGCTCCCAGCGTGAACGCGAGTGCCGTCACGAGCAGCAGTGCTCCGGTGGCCACGTGCGCCGTCGCGATCGGAACCGACTTCCGGGTCAGGACCGTGGCCGCTCCGAGCGCGATCTGCACGGCGGCGAGACCAGCGAGAACGATGCCGGCACGCACGAGGCCCGCGCGCCGGGCGCGCAGAGCGGCCACGAGGCACGCCACGATGCTGCCCGCGACCACGAGGGCCCAGGCGCGGTGCGCGAAGTGAATCGCCACGGGAAAGCTCGAAAGCGGCGGAATGACCCGGCCGAGGGCCAGCGGAAAGTCCGGTATCGCGAGTCCCGCCTTGTCGTGCCGCATGACGGCTCCGATCAGGAGCTGGATCCAGACGGCAGCCATGGTCCAGGCTCCGATCCGGAACACGGGCGACGGCTGCGCGGAGCGGCCCTCCCGCCACCGGGGCGAGGTGACGACGGCGATCGCGACGACGAGGCAGAAGAACGTCTGGGCCAGGCAGGCGTGCGCGACCGAGATCCCCGTCGGGAGCAGGAAGAGGACCGTGAGCCCTCCCAGGACGCCCTGTGCCACGACGGCGAAGAGGGCCGCCCATCCCAGCCGGCGGACCCACGCCCGCGGCTCGCGGCGGCTCAACCAGACGACGAGACCGATCGAGAGCAGACCCACCGCCGTCGCGACCATCCGATGCCCGTGCTCGTAGAAGACACCGCCGACCATGGGCGGCATCAGCCGGCCGTAGGACAGGGGCCAGTCGGGAACGGAGAGTCCCGACTCCGTCGACGTGACGAGGCCGCCGGCGACGATCAGAAGGAGCGTCGCGCACGCGGTCAGGACCGCGTAGCGGTGAAGCCCGATGTTCCTCATCTCCCCTCTCTCGTCTCCTTCAGTGCGCGGACGCCCGCGCGGGGCCCGTTGGCGCCTCGTTCTGCGGCCAGTGGTCGTCGGCGCGCTCCGGGACGGAGAACTCGTACGGTCCTCGATAAACCGTCGGGATCTCGTGGAAGTTCTCGTGGGGCGGCGGCGAGGGCGTCTGCCACTCCAGCGTGTTGGCGCGCCAGGGGTTCGGTCCGGCGACCTTGCCCCGCCGCATGGACAGGAAGAAGTTCACGATCAGGATCACCTGGGCGGCGCCGAGGACGAAAAGGGAGATCGTCATGAACTGGTTCAACGGCTGCAGCCCCTTCAGGTGTGTGTATTGGCTGTAGTCGTAGATGCGCCGCTGCATCCCCCGCATCCCGAGGAAGTGCATGGGGAAGAAAACAAGGTTGAAGCAGATGAACGTCACCGCCCAGTGGATCTTGCCCCACGTCTCGTTCATCAGCCTGCCGAACATCTTCGGATACCAGAAGTAGAGGCCGGCGAAAGAGCCGAAGAGAGATCCGCCGAACAGCACGTAGTGGATGTGCCCGACGATGAAGTAGGTGTCGTGGATGAAGATGTCGACGGGCGTCGAAGCCATGTAGATCCCGGAGAGGCCGCCGATGACGAACATCGCCACGAAGGAGAGCGCGTGGAGCATGGGAGTCGTGAAGTGGATGTCTCCGCCCCAGAGCGTGCCCAGCCAGTTGAACGTCTTGATGGCGGATGGCACGGCGATCACCATTGTCGAGATCATGAACGTCGTGCCGAGGATGGGGTTCATGCCGCTCTGGAACATGTGGTGGCCCCAGACGATGAACCCGAGCCCCGCGATGCCGATCATCGAATAGGCCATCGCGCGGTAGCCGAACACCGGCTTGCGCGAAAAAACGGGGAGAATCTCCGAGGTGATCCCCATCGCCGGCAGGATCATGATGTAGACCTCGGGGTGCCCGAAGAACCAGAAGAGGTGCTGCCAGAGGAGCGCCTGGCCGCCGCCCGCGTTGGGCCACGGCTGGCCCGAGACGACCATCCCCGCCGGCGTGAAGAACGTGGTCCCGAGCACGCGGTCGAAGAGCAGCATGATCATCGCGCCCGAGAGGACGGGAAGCGCGAGCAGGAGCAGAATCGCCGTGATGAAGAGGGCCCACGTCGTGAGAGGCATCCGGAAGAACGTCATTCCCGGCGCGCGCATGTTGATGATCGTGGTGATGAAGTTCACGGCTGTCAAAAGCGAGGAGAGGCCGAGCACGAGCAGCGAGAGAAGCCAGAGGGTCTGGCCCCTCGGCTGGATCACGGAAAGCGGGGCGTAGGACGTCCACCCTCCCGCCGCGGCGCCTCCCGTCACGAAGAAGGACCAGATGATGAGGACCGCGCCCGGCACCGCCGTCCAGAACGACATCATGTTCAGGACGGGGAACGCCATGTCGCGCGCGCCGATCTGGATCGGCACCACGAAGTTGCCGAACGCTCCGATCAGGAGCGGCATGATCGCGAAAAAGATCATGATCGTGGCGTGCATCGTGAAGAGCGAGTTGTAGTACTCCGGCAGCATTTGTCCGCCGGGCATGCCCTCGGGGGCGAGCTTGCCCATGAAGGGGATCGCCTTACCGGGCCACGCCAGCTGCCAGCGAACGAGCGTCGCGAGCAGCCCGCCGACGATGAGCATGAAGAGCGCGTAGAACATGTACTGCTTCCCGATGACCTTGTGGTCGAGCGAGAAGATGTACTTGCGCCAGAAGGAAGTCGGGGCCGCGTGGACCCCGGGAGCGTGTTCGTGTGCGACGGCGACGGTGCTCATGTCCTCGGTTTCGCCTCCTGGTTAGCCGTGGGCAATGGCGCGGGGACCGGCTTTCCGGCCGCGGGCGGCATCGCGTTCGGCGCGGGCTGCGGTTCGGGCGTCGGGGACACGGCCGCCGGAGCCGAAGCCGGCGCCAGCTCGGCGGTCTGTTCCGCGATCCATTTGTCGAACTGTTCGGGCGTCTCCGCGGTGACGAATCCCTTCATCCGGTAGTGGCCGAGGCCGCAAAGCTCGGCGCACGCGATTTCCCAGTTCCCCGCTCGCAGCGCGTCGAACCAGACCTTCGTCGTCATGCCGGGGACGGCGTCCTGCTTCACGCGGAACTCGGGAAGGAAGAACGAGTGGATGACGTCCTTCGACCGCAGCGTCGCCACGACGGGTTTGCCGACGGGAAAGTGCAGCTGGTTCAAGGAGACGATGTCGTCCGGCGTTCCCATCTTTCCGTCGGCGCCGGCGTACCGGATCGTCCAGGAAAACTGCTCGCCCGTGATGTCGATCTGGAGGGCTTCGGCGGGCATGCGCTGCTTCACGTCCGCCCAGGTGCGGCGGGAGAGCAGCGCGAGGACGACGCAGATGACCGCGGGGATGATCGTCCAGACGACCTCGACCCGGTTGTTGCCGTGCGTGTAATGGGCCCGCCGCCCCTCCTTGTGCCGGTAGCGGAACAGGAAGAACAGGAGGAAGCCCTCGACGATCACGAAGGTGATTCCGGTGATCCAGAGGATCAGTCGGAACATGTCGTCGATCGTTCCCGCGTAGCTCGAGACCCCCTCGGGCAGGTGCATCCAGATCGGAAGCGCCCCTGCGGACGCGGGAGCGGCCAGGGCGGCGAACGCCGCGGCGCCGGCCGCGAGAGCGGAAAACCCGGACGGGATTCTGTTCTTGACGGCTTTCACAGCGTCGCCCCCCGCCTCCCGCTCACCGCTCAGCCCTTGAAGCCGAAATCGACCGTCTTCGTCTCCGACCCGGCGACCGTCACGTTCTGCGACTGGGTGCCGTACTTCTCGTGCCACGCCTCGAGGATGTAGTTGCCCGGCGGGAGGTTCTTGATCTCGAACGCGCCCTGGTCGTTCGTGGTCGCGAAGAACGGATGGCTGAAGACCCCGCAGTACGCGCCCATCCACTTGTGGACGTCGCACTTGAACCGGACCGGAAGCTCGGGCTTGTCGAACTTCTTGACGGTCTCCATCTTCGGGAACGGCTGGCCGATGTTGAACTCGGCGTTGATCTTCGGGAGCGCGTGGATGTTGTGGAGCGTTCCATCGCTGTTGACGATCTTCAGGTCCTGGCCGGCCATGATCCCGAAGACGTGCGGGTGGTACTGGCAGCCGCGCTGATCGAGCGTGACCGGCTGGGCGGGAGCCGGGAACTTGCCGGGCGCTTCCTTGACGTAGACGAGCACCCAGTTGAGGGTGCCATTGCCGTTGACGACCGCCTCCTCCGTGTACACCGGCTCGGAGTGAGCGGTCTTGCAGAACGCGTCGGCGTCCATCTTGATCGTTTCTTTGGCGGGAGGGGCGCCGGCGAAAGTCACCTTGCCGGTGATCGTCGCGCTTCCCGCCGCCGGCGCCGCGGCCGCCGGCGCCGCCGCGGACTTGGCCACCGGTGTCGTGTCCGTATCCTCTTCCGCGTCCTCGTCCTTGCCGCCGCAGGCGGTCAGGGTCAGGGCGAACGCGGGAACCAGAAGCAGAAGCAGAACGCGCTTCAACATCAGACCTCTCCTTAGCATTGTCCATTTCCGGCGAAAACGTCCGGCGCGGTCAGCGTCGAATCGGCAGCTCCGGCGCCTGGAAGTGAATGGATCATCGAGGACGCGCGGATCATATAGAAGGCTCCCCGGCCTTTCAAGATTGAGCAGCCGGCCGTCCGCCTCATCTCGCCCGATAGACTGAACGGCGCAAAATCATGAAAGTCGAGCTCGAGGCGGCGGACCTCTCGAAGTCCTACGGCGGACGCCGCGTGTTTTCCGGGCTCGCGATTTCGGCGAGCCGGGGGCTCGTGGCGGTCGCCGGCCCGAATGGAAGCGGCAAGACGACCTTGCTCAAGATCCTCGCCGCGCTCCTGCGGCCGGACTCCGGGTCGGTGCGCGTCCGGCGCGACGGGGCCGAGCTCTTCGGGGACGCGCGGCGGCTCGCCGTGGGCTGGGCGGGCCCGGACCTCTCCTTCTACGACGAGTTGACCGCCGAGGAGAACCTGGACTTCTTCCGCCGCGCCGCAGGCCGGACGGCAGACCCCCAGACCGTCGCCCGGCGGCTGGCGGAGGTGGGCCTCGCGGAGGCGGCGCGCCTCTCCGTCGGCGCGTTCTCGACCGGCATGAAGCAGAGGCTTCGCATCGCCTTCTCGACCCTCTTCGACGCGCCGATCCTCCTGCTCGACGAGCCGATGAACGGCCTGGATGCCGATGGCCGCGAGATGGTCGCCGCGGTCGTGGCGGCGCGACGGGAAGAGGGCGCGGTCATTCTCGCCTCGAACGACCCCCGCGACCTCGCGGGCGCCGACGCCCTCGTCGAGATGGTTCCGGCAAACGGCAAGACGCGAGAGTGGACGCGATGAAGTCCCCGCAGGCGCAGGCCTCGTTTCTCCGCCGCTCCCTCGCCGTATGCGGGAAGGACGCTTTGCAGGAGCTCCGCCGGCGCATCGCGGTCGCGTCCGTGCTCTTTTTCGCGGCGGCGTCTCTCACGCTGGTGTCCTTCGCCATCGGCCCGTTCGGGCTTCCGCCCGAGGCCCGGGAGCGCGTCTGCTCCGCGCTCCTGTGGGTCCTGCTGTTCTTCTCGGCCGCGACGGGACTCCCCCGCGCGTTCGTGCGCGAGGAGGAGTCCGGCACCGCGCTCGCCTTGCGGCTCGTGGCTCCCGCGACCGCCGTGCTCGCGGGAAAGACGCTCTTCAATTTCGCGCTCTTCGCCGCGATCGCCGCGGTCACGGCGCCCGCCTTTGCCCTCCTCCTCGGCTGGCGCATCGGATCGATCGGCGCCTTCGCCGCCGTCCTCGCTCTCGGAGGGCTCGGGCTTTCGATCGTCTCGACTTTTCTCTCCGCGCTGGTCGCCCGCGCGAGTCAGAAGAGCGTGCTCTTCGTCGTGATCTCGTTTCCCCTCCTGGCGCCGCTGCTCCTGCCGGCGATCGCCGCGACCGTCTCGGCGTCGCTCGGCGACGTGCCCTGGACGGCACTGCGGGTCCTCGTCGCCTACGACGGCGCTGCGGCATGCGGCGCGTACCTGCTCGCTGGCGCGGCATGGGAAGAGTGAGAGGAAGAATCGGGTGCTGGGTGATCTGCCGCGCTCGTCCTGTCCGGTAAGCTTTCCCTCCATGAAAGCCCTCAAGCTCCTGCTCCTCGTGGCAATGGGCACAACGGTCGTCGCCGCCTTTCTCTGGCCCGAACCCGCGCAGGGCTTCCTCGGCGAATCGTCGCGGATCGTGTTTTTCCACGTTCCCTGCGCCTGGACGGCCGCCCTCGCGTTCCTCGTCGCGGCGGGCTACTCGCTCGCGTATCTCGTCCGCGGCAACCCGTGGCACGACGACCTCGCGGCGGGGGCCGTGCGGGTCGGTCTCCTGTTCGCGGTGCTGGCGCTCGTCACGGGCTCTCTCTTCGCGAAAATCATGTGGGGCTCCTACTGGAACTGGGACCCGCGCGAGTCCTCCTTCCTCCTGCTCCTCTTTCTCTACGGCGCCTACCTCTTCCTCCGCGCCGCCATCGACGATCCCTCCCGGCGCGGCCGGATCGCCGCCGCGTATGCGCTCTTCGCGGCGGTGCTGATGCCGTTTCTCTTCTTCGTCGCCCCCCGCGTGACGCAGTCCCTGCACCCGCAGACGGTCATCAACACGCAGGGGAAAATCCTGATGGACGGTCCAACAAAGACCGTCTTCTTCGCGGGCCTGGCGTGTTTCACCGGGCTCTTCCTGTGGCTTCTCTCCCTCGACGCGCGTTCCGCGCGGCTCGAAAGGGTTCGCGCGGTCCGATGACCCTCGGCGGGGCGCCGGGGCCCCCCATGGCGGGAAATTGCACCCCTCTTGGTGCGTTTGCATCATTTGATTTCCGGGACCCGAGCGGGAACAATGAGTCGTCCGTGAGCAGCAGCCTCGCCTTCCTCGCCGCGGTCAACCTCGTCATCTGGGCGGGTCTTTTCGCGTACCTCTGGCGTCTCGACCGGCGAATCTCCGAAAGGGAGCGGGAACGATGAGAAAAGGTTATTGGGTCGCCGCCGCCTTTGCCGCCGCCTTCGTCGTGCTGGGCCTGACGGCTTTCCAGAAGACGCTCACTCCGTACCTGTCGTTCGATGAGGCCCGGAAGGCCCGGGGAACCGTGCAGGTGATGGGTAGCCTCGACAAGGCGAGCGACCGCTACGACACGGCAAAGCAGGAGCTCTCGTTCACCATCCTGGACGCCGAGGGCAAGCGGATGCCCGTCGTCTACCGGGGAATCCAGCCCGGCAACTTCAAGGACGCCGTCTCGATCGTGGCGATCGGCCCCTATCGGGAAGGCCGCGTCGAGGCCGAGAAGCTGCTCGTCAAGTGCCCGTCCAAATACCAGGGCGCCGAGGTCGAGAAGGCGTACGGCGCCGCCCCGAAGCCCCCCGCGGCGCGTTCCTGATGACCTATTTCTGGCCCGGGGTGGCCGCGATCTGGGGCGCCCTCCTCTCCGGCCTCGCCTCGGTCGTCCTCTACGTGCGCGTGGATCGCGGCCGCAAGGACCTCCTCCACGCCGCCCGCAGCGCGTACGCAACCTTCGTGACGTGCATCCTCGCCGCCTCGGGCGTGCTGCTCGCCCTGCTCCTCCAGCACCGGTTCGACGTCTCCTATGTGAACGCCTACTCGAGCCGCGATCTCCCCCTGCACTTCCTGATCTCGACCTTCTGGGGCGGCCAGGAAGGATCCTTCCTCCTGTGGTGCTTCTGGGGCGCGCTGATCGGGTTGGTCGTCTGGCGCACCGCCAAGGAGATGGAAGCGCCGGTGATGATCGTCTATCTCGCAACCTTCCTCGGGATCGTCGCGATCCTCTGCAAGCAGAGCCCGTTCAAGATCCTGCCGGGCGCGCCGCCGGACGACGGAGTCGGCCTGAACCCCCTCCTCCAGGACCCCTGGATGGTGATCCACCCGCCGGTGATGTTCTCGGGCTTCGCCTCCCTTTCGGTGCCCTTCTCGTTCGCGATCGCGGCGCTCTGGAAGAAGCGCTGGGACGGGTGGGTGGTGCGCGCGATTCCCTGGGCGCTCTTCACCTTCGTCACCCTCGGCACGGCGATCTTGATGGGCGGCTACTGGGCGTACAAGACCCTCGGCTGGGGCGGGTACTGGGGCTGGGACCCCGTCGAGAACACGAGCCTCGTTCCGTGGCTCCTGACGGCGGCGCTCGTCCACGGCATGTATCTCCAACGCTCGAAGAGACGGCACCGCAAGATCAACCTGATTCTGGCCTGCCTCGCGTTCATCGCGATCCTCTACGGCACCTTCCTGACGCGCTCCGGGATCCTCGCCGATTTCTCCGTCCACTCGTTCATCGACCTGGGGATCACGGCGTGGCTCGTCGGGATCCTGCTCGGCTTCCTCGGCCTGTCGATCCTGATGATCGCGGTGCGCTGGAGATCCATCCCGGCGGTCACCGAAGAGGAGCCGCCGATGCTGTCGCGCGGCGTGCTCTTCATCCTCGGCATCGCTGCGTTCTGCGCGCTCTCCTTCGTCATCCTCCTCGGCACGTCCGCTCCCCTTCTGACGCGCCTGACCGGCAACCCGTCGCAGGTCCTGACCGGCTTCTACAACAAGACGACGACCCCCGCGGCCGCCCTCATCGTGCTGTTCTGCGGCCTCGTGCCGTTCGTCTCCTGGAAGGGCGCGACGTGGCGCGCTCTCCTGAAGAGCTCCGTGCGGTCGTTGATTGTCGGCTCTGCCGGCGTGTCCCTCGCGCTCCTCTTCGGAGCGCGTCAGCCCCTCTCGCTTCTCCTCGTCGGCCTCGCCCTCTTTGCCGCGGACATGAACCTCCGCGCCGTCATCCGGAAGTCCCGCGACGGCCGGTTCGGCGGAGCAGGCGGGTATCTCGCGCACGTGGGCGTCGGAATCTTCCTCGCCGGCGTCGTGATCTCCGGCGTATACGCGGTCTCCACGCGCGTGCTGCTCCCCGTCGGAAAAGACGTGAAGGTGGGCGACTCGACCCTGACGTTCCTACGGGTCATCCCCGGCACCGCGACGACCAAGCAGGCGATGGAAGTCCGGGTCAGGAGCGCCGCCGGCAAGATCGCGTACGCCTATCCGAAGATGTACGTGAACTCCCGCACGAACCAGATGATGGCCAACCCCGCCATCCGCAACTCACCCCTCTTCGACTTCTACGTGGCGCCGCAGTCCTACGACCCCGGGACCCCGGAACAGAACGGGCGCGAGGTCCGGCTCGTGAAGGGGACCACGACGAACATCGACGGCACGGGTTTCACTTTCCGCGACTTCAACGCGGACCGCTCCGCGATGATGAAGGGCGAGAAAACCATCCTCGTCCTGACGGACCTGACGATCACGCCCTCGGACGGCTCGAAGCACGACGTCACGGTCCGGTACACGTTCCACATGGACCGCGGGGAGGCCGATTCGCCCGCGCAGGACATCCCCGGGGTTCCCGGAGGCCGCGTCCAGGTTCTTTCGGTTTCGCCCAACGACGGCGCCGTCGTGCTGCGGCTCCACGGAGTCTCGAAGAACCCGGCCGACGAGCACCAGGCCGCCACGACCGAGTCGCTCTCCGTGGACGTCACCCGGAAGCCCCTGATCTCGCTCGTTTGGGGCGGCTTCTACGTGATGATGGCCGGCGCCCTGGTCGCCCTTTTCAAGCGCGCCAGGGAAGCCCGCAAGGCGGTCCTTGCCGAATCTTCCGCGCCTGCAAACTCTTCGAGCGAGCCCGTGCCGCCCGCAAGTACCCCGATCCCGGCCCACACGCGCTCGCGGCTTTAGGCCGCGGCGTTCGCTGCGCGAACAGGCGGCCTAGAGAGCGCTTCGCTTAGAAAAGAAGGCTCAAGCGTCCCGGAGCTCAAACATTCCGAGCACCGCCGGGCCGCCTCGGGATTCCGGAATGATTCCTGCAGGTCCGGACGGATTATGGCTACAAAAACACTTCCCATCGCCGTCCTCGTTCTTGGAATCTCCGCGTTCTCGAGCGCGCGAGCGCTCTACCGCATCGACGTCCGGGGCGCCGCGCCGATGATCGCCCAGGATCAGCCCGTGACGCGTGGAAGCGTCGTCATTTTCCACCGCCACCCGGACGGGAGACTCACGGGAGTTCCGCGGGAGCTCATCGGCGGGATCGAGCCCGCGGGCGCCTCCGCCGCGGCGACTCCCCGCGCCTCGGGGACCGGATCCCACATCCGCGTTTCGCAGTCGCGCGTGCGCTCCGCGGTGTTAGACGACACCGCCCTCGTTTCGGCGGACACGTCACGGCCCGCGAGGCCGCTCGAGCCGGGCGAGGCGATGGTGATCGGACCGACCGGCTCCGGCTCGCCGTCGATCGCGGGGCAGATGGGAGCGCCGGCGAGCAACGCGGCGCAGGTTACGGCCGCCCGGGCTGCCGTCGAGTCCCAGGTGTTTCCCGGCGAACTGACCACACCCGTCGGGCCGTCGAATGGCGGCTCGCCGAACATGGCCGGAGGGGTCTACGGCGCCGGCGCCGGACAGCCGGTTCTCAATCCGACGCTGACCGGAACGGCCAACGTCGCCAACAACGGCGCAACGCCGGTCCTGCCCACGGGAGCGCAGAGTGGGCCGAGTCCCATCGGCCCCAATGGCTTCTCGACGACCACGACGAGCGGGCCGCAGAGCGGAACGAATCCCATCGGCCCCAATGGCTTCCCCACGACCACGACGAACGGGCCGCAGGGCGGGACCAACCCCATCGGGCCCAACGGATTCCCCGCCACCACTACCGCGGCCCCGCAGCCAGGAGCCGCGCAGCCCGGACAGACGAGCACGGCGCCGCGGAAGTAACGTCCCCCTCACCCAACCTCTCCCCCGCGCGCGGGGGAGAGGAGCCGCCGGGGCGCTAGTCGAAGACGAATTCTTTCCCGTCGCGGGCGGCCTCGACCCGGCAGTCAGGCGCTTTAGCGGCGGCGATTTCCTTGAGCGCGTTCCCGAGAGCGCGGTAGCCCATCGAAATCGGGTCCTCTCCGAAGTGCGAGAAGATCGCCTGGGGGACGGCCGCCTTCGAGAGCCATCCGAGCTGCGCGCGGACCGTCGTGTGGCCGACGAGGGCTCCGCTCGGGTGCCGCCGCACGAGCGAGCCCGTCAACGTCGAACCGTCCCCGACGTAGACGCGCGCGTCGGCGAGCGCCTCGTCGGCCGACTCGGGCGTCTCGAAGCTGACGACGTCGCCCGAGTACACGACCGCTCCGTCGGGAGTCTCGATCCGTGCCGCCACACAGGGGCACCGGACGGAGTGGAAGACGGGAAACGCGGTGAGACGGAACGGTCCGGCGGTGAGGGGTCGCCGCGGCTCCAGCACGACGCGGTCCGCGAGCGGAAATTCGGCGAGCAGCCGGTGGGTCTCGGCCGATGCGAAAACGGGTGCGCTCGCTCCCTCCGCGAGCCCCCAAGCGTGGTCGGGATGCGCGTGGGAAAGGAAGATCCCGTCCGGGGCGATCGCCGAAAGCCGGCCGCGCCGGTTCTCGCCGAAATCGCAGAGCAGGCGGTAGCCCGCCGCCTCGACGGTGAACGCGGAATGTCCGGAGTGGCAGCGCGATTTCGCTTTGACGTAGCCCTTCGTGCCGAAGAAACGCAACAGCATGTCGGCTACCATCCCCCCATGCGGCTCGGCTCGCTGCGGCTCGACATCGTGCGGGACTCCTTCTTCCGTCTCGACGGCGGCGCGATGTTCGGCGTGGTCCCCAAGACGCTCTGGGAACGCAAGTTTCCCGCCGACGCGCACAACCGGATCCGGCTGGCGACGAACTGTCTGCTCGTTCGCGGTCCCGGATTCACACTGCTCGTCGAGTCCGGCCTGGGCGAGAAGTGGGACTCGAGGTCCCGCGAAATGTACTCGATCGAGCCGGACCCGGGCCTCGAACGCTCGCTCGCCGCGCTCGACGTCCGGCCCGCGGACATAGACGCGCTCGTTCTCTCGCACCTCCACTTCGATCACGCCGGAGGCGCCACGCGGGTCGAGAACGGGGCGGTGGTGCCGACCTTTCCGAACGCGACGCTCTACGTCCAGGAGCGGGAGCTCGCGCACGCCCGTTCCCCGCACGAGAGGGACCGGGCCTCTTACCGGCCGGAAGACTGGGAGCCCTGGGCGGCCGCGGGGCGTCTCGAGAAGGTCGACGGCGAGCGGGAGATCCGCCCCGGCGTCCGCGTGATCCCGCTCCCCGGCCACAACACGGGGATGCAGGCCGTCCGCATCGACTCCGAGGGAAGCACCGCCTTCTACTTCGCGGACGCGCTCCCGACGACGGCGCACGTCCCACTCCCCTGGCTCATGGCGTACGACCTCTATCCCGTCGAGCTCCTGGAGAACAAACGGCGGCTCCTCGCCGACGCCGTCCGGGAGGAATGGCTCTGCGTCTTCGAGCACGACCCGGACGTCCCATGGGGGACGATCGTCGACGAGCCCAACGGGAAACGGCGGGTCCATGTCGTTCCCGAGAGCCAGGAGTAACGGACTAAACCTCTCGTAGGGCGTTGACGATCTTCAGCCTCGCCGCTCTCCAGGCCGGGAAGAACCCGCCCAGAAGGCCCATGGCCAACGAGAAGACCAGCCCGCCGATGATGAGCGGCGCCGTCAGGCGGAAATTGAAGAGAACCTCCGAGAACGTCCGGAAGTTCATCGTGCCCGTGGGCTTCGTCAGGACCACGTTGAACACCAGGAAGGTGAAGATCACGCCCAGGATCCCTCCGGCGAGGCACAGCATCAGGGCCTCGATCACGAAGGAAACGAGGATCGAGCGGCGGGAGAACCCGAGCGCGCGCAGCGTTCCGATCTCCCGCGTCCGGGCCGATACCTGCGCGTACATCGTGTTCATCGCGCCAAAGGCCGCACCGATCGCCGTGAAGAAGCCGACGATGAAGGCGAGAGCCTTGATCGGGTCGCCCGTGATCATCTGCTCGTCGTAATACTTGCGCTCGGTCTTGCCCTCGAGCTTCAGGCGCTGGTCGCCCTTGATTGTCTCGATGAACCGGCTGGCGGCGTCGGGGTCCGGCAGGCGCACGAAGACGGACGAAAAAATGTTGCGCTTGGTCTGCTGCTGAAGGTTCGCCGCGTCGGTCCACATTTCGGACTCGTAGGCGCTGCCCGCGGCGTCGAAGAGTCCGACGATGGTCCAGCGGTAGCTTCCGGTCTTCAGGGTGTCGCCGACCTTCATGTCGGCATAGCGTTTCGAGAGGTTCTTCGAAACGATCGCCTCGTCCGTGCCGACGTTGAAGCTCCTTCCCTCGATGATTTTGACGTCCGGGCGGCTCTCGAGGCCCATCGGCGACATGCCGCGGACCTGGACGTTCGAAAAGGTCCCTCCCTCGGCGCGCTTGACGTTGATGAGGCTGATGAGCTCCGCCGACACGTAGGGCTTGCCGGCTGCGTCGCGCTCCGTTCCGGGAAGCGCGCGGATCTGTTCCGCCTGGTCACGCGTGATGACGCTCTGCATCTCCGCCTGCGAGCCGACCCGCATCGCGAGGACGTTCCGGGTCGAGGCGGTCACCGAGAGCGTGCGTGTCACGCCCTGCACCAGAGCGAGCACACAAAGGAAGACCGCCACGACGAGTCCGATCACAAACGCCGTCATTCCGGTCGAAGTCCGCCTCGCGACCAGGTTCCGAAAGTTGTACTTGACGGGGATCGCCATGTCAGACCACCTGTCTCAGACCGTCCACGATCTTGAGCCGAGACGACCGGATCGCCGGCACGAAGCCGGCGAGAATCCCCACTCCGACCGAGACGGCGAATGCGAGCGCGAGCGTGTCCGCGCTCACCTTGAAGTTGATCAACCAGATGGAAATGGACGTCTTGTTGCCGGCCGCGACGAGCGCGGGAACGAAGAAGAATTTCGCGAGCGCCACGCCGAGAAGGCCGCCGAGGAGCGCCATGACGATCGACTCCGAGAGGATGAAGGCGAGGACGTGCCCACGCCCGAAGCCGAGCGTCCGCATCACGGCGATCTCGGTCACCCGCTCGCGCGCGGACATCGCGACGGTGTTGGCGACGATCAGCGTGACCGCGAAGAGGATGATGAGGGAGATCCCGTTGATCAGGAACTTCACGTTGCCCATCATCTCCATGAACTGGAGCTGGAACTGCTTCTCGGTGAGCGTCTTCGTCGGGGCGTCGCTGTTCTCGAACATCTTGTCGATCGCCGCGGCGACTCGCGGCACGTTTCCCCCGCGGTCGACCTTCAGGTAGTAGAGGCCCGTATATTTGTTGGCGCCGAACCAGTTGGACTGGTTCAGGTATTCGTTGTGGAAAAAGATGTTCGACTCGTCGCCGGCGTTGAACGAGCCGACGAAAACGAGGTCCGCGTTCAGCGGAATGTACGTGCCCTTCAGGACGATGTGGTCGCCCTTCTTCCAGTGGTGTTTCTCGGCGATCTTCTGGCCGGCGACGAACCCGTTTCGCGTCGCCTTCCACTCGGCGTTGACTTCCCGGGAGATCGTCGCGTCGTCGAAGATCTTGTCGAAGTAGATGTCGGGATCGGCGCTGAGCTGGCCGATCCAGTTCTCGGGCCGGTCGTCCTTGTAGACGCCCCCAAACCAGATCTCCGGCGAGACGGCCACCACCCCCGGCACCTGTTCGATGCGCTGCCGTTGCGACAGCGGAAGGAAGTTGCCGAGTCCCGTCGCGTGCTGGACGACGAGCCGGTTGGACCCCTTCCCGCCCGACGGATCGGCCTCCATCGCCTGGAGCAGAGACTTCAGAATCACGATCAGGACGAGGACGAGGACGATTGAGCTCGCCGTGAGCCCCGTCCGCAGCTTCTTGCGGAAGACGTTCTTCCAGATCAGCCGGAAGTACTTCATACGCGCCTCATGGTTCCCGTCTCGGTCAGCTCGTCCGCGTGCAGGACGCCCTTGTCCAGATGCACCATGCGGTGCGCTCGCGAAGCGGCCTTCGGGTCGTGCGTGACCATGACGATCGTCTTCCCGAACTCGGTGTTCAGGCGATTCAAGAGGGTCAGGATCTCGTCGCCGGACTTCGCGTCCAGGTCGCCCGTCGGCTCGTCGGCCACGAGGATGGCAGGGTCGGAGACGATCGCCCGCGCGATCGCAACGCGCTGCTCCTGGCCGCCCGAGAGCTGCCGGGGGTAGTGGTCCGTGCGGTCGGCGAGTCCGACGATGTTCAGGGCCGTTTCCGCGTGCCGCCGCCTCTCCCCCTTTTTGAGGGGCGTCAGAAGGAGGGGCAGCTCGACGTTCTCGAAAGCGGTCAGCACCGGCAGAAGGTTGTAGAGCTGGAAAATGAACCCCACCGTCCGGGAGCGCCATTTGGCGAGCTCCGTCTGCGAGATCTTCGAGATGTCCGTTCCGCCGACGATGACCCGGCCGCGCGTGGGTTGGTCGATCCCGGCGATCAGGTTCAGGAGGGTCGTCTTTCCCGAGCCGGACGGGCCCATCAGCGCCACGAACTCTCCCTCCGGGATCTTCAAGTGGATGTCGTTCAAGACCGGGATCTCGAAGGAGTCCCGGCGGTAGACCTTCTCGACGTGATCGATCTCGATGAGCGTGGCTTTTTCCTGCATGGTCCCTCCCCGACGGCCTACGACGCCTTTTCGCTTTCGATGCGGACCCGGTCTCCCTCGCGCAGGCCGACGGACGCGGGCGCCGCCACGAGCTTCTCTCCGCCCTGCAATCCGGACGTGATCTCGATCTGTCCCTGGACCTCCCCGCCCGTCTGCACCGCGGCGAAGCGCGCCCGGCCATCCGCGATTCTGAAGACTCCGGTGCGACCGTCCACCTTCGCGACCGCGCTCTTCGGCACGAGGATGCGGGTGCGGTTCGTCTTGCGCTGCGTGGCCTCGGACGTGAACGACACGCGGGCCGAGAGATCGGGAAGAATCTTGTCGTCGGCGTCGTCGAACGCGACCTTCACCCGCACCGTCGCCTTCTGGCGGTCCGCGGCGGGCACGATCTGACGAAGGTGGCCGTGGTACGTGCGCTCCGGCACGGCGTCGAGCGTGATCTCCGCCGGCTGCGAAGGATGCAGCCGCGAGAGGTTCGCCTCGTTGACGTCGGCCCCGACGTAGAGCGAGGAGAACTCCACCAGCGTCACGATTGCGCCTCCGGATCCGCCGCCGGAGGGCGAGGACCCGAACGGCGACACCGCCTCGCCCACGAACGCCCTCTTGGCCGTGATGACGCCCGCAAAGGGCGCGCGGATCTCCGTGTAGTCGAGGACCGCGCGCGCATACTCGACCTTCGCTCGCGTCGAGGACTCGAGCGCAACGGCCGAATCGAGAGACGACAGGGGCGCGAGCCCCTGTGCCTGCAGGGACTGCTGCCGGGCGAGCTCCGCCCGCGCGTTCACCCAGCTCGCGCGGGCGTCGGCGAGCTGGGCGTCGATGTCCGTATGATCCAGCCGCGCGATCACGTCGCCCTTGCGCACCCGCGACCCCTCCGTGACATTCAGCGCGGTGATCCGGGAGGTGATCTTCGGGGAGAGATCCGCCTTGCGCTCGGCTTCGATGTACCCCGTCGCCGTGAGCACGGTCGTGGCCTGCCCTTCCGTTACGATCGAGGCCGTGACCGTCTCGACTTTCTTCGCCCGGATGGACTTTCCGGCAAAGAAGTAAGCCGCCGCGCCGGCCAGGACGACCACGACGGCTCCCACGAGCAGCCAGGCCCGTCCGCCGCCGCCCCTGTTTTCCGGTTCGCGGCGAATGCGCAACGCGGAGAGGTCCGTCCCCGCACGTTCCCGTTCGTGACTCATGGCTCGAAGGTCGGCCATTTTATGCGGTCCATCCCCGAAAGTCGGCCATGGCGGGACGCTACACGGCTCCATCCCCGGCCCGCCGTCCATTTCGGCGAACGGACCGCTCCGATCGGCGAACGGCCGCGTATACTCGATGACCCATGCTGGCCGGCATTCTCTTCGGTGTCCTGGCTGCAATGGGGCAGTCCGGTGGTCCCGTCGGACAAGCCTCGAAAGCGCCGGCCGCAGCGCCCGCCGTCGTCTACCGCATCGAGACCGGCGGATCCGGCGTGCTCTGGTCGGCAGACCGGCCCGTGCAGAGCGGCGAGCTCATCCTCTTTCACGAGTATCCGAGCGGGGCGCTCCTGAGCGTCCGCCGCTCGGACGTGCGGCGCGTGGCAACGCAGCCCCGGGCAGGACTGCGCTCCGCCTTCGTGGACATCGGCGTCACCGGCGGCGGCGCGCGAAAAGACGCTCCCTCCGCCGGGAAATCGCCGGGGCGCGAGCCCGCCGGACCCGGGGCGCGCAAAGACGGAACCGCTCTGCTGAATCCGGACCGCAAGTATCAGCCGGACGTCGACTCCAAGCAGGTGCCCGGCCTGAACATCCCCTACCCGAGCTCGCCGAACGACTACCGGGAGGGGCGCACGTTCGCGTACCCCGCCGCCCCGGCCGTGCAGACGGCACCCGGGGAGCCGCCGAGAATGCCCGCGGGGAGCGGAGAAGTGCCGAAGGGGCCGAACTAGATGTGAATCGCGTGCCCGCCGACGGCTTCGGAGGCCTCGTGCATGGCCTCGGAGAGCGTCGGGTGCGCGTGGATCGTCCGCACGAGATCCTCCGCGGTCGCCTCGAGCTTCAACGCGGAGCACGCTTCGGCGATGATCTCCGTCGCCTTCGGGCCGATGATGTGGACGCCGAGCACTTCGTCGTACTTCTTCTCGGCGACGATCTTCACGAACCCCGTCGTGTCGTTCAGAATCCTCGCCTTGCCGTTGGCGGAGAAGGGGAATTTCCCGACAGCGACGTCGTAGCCGCGCTCGCGAGCCTTCGTCTCCGTCAATCCGATCGAGGCGACCTCCGGCGTGCAGTACGTGCAGCCGGGCACCTGGTCGTAATTCAAAGGGGGCGGGTTCTTGCCCGCCATGTGCTCCACGGCGACGATTCCCTCGGCGGAAGCGACGTGGGCGAGCCAGGCCGTCGGCACGACATCGCCGATCGCGTAGATTCCCGCCACGTTCGTGCGCATCATCCCGTCGATCGCGATGTAGCCGCGATCCGTCTTGACGCCCGTCTCCTCGAGCCCGATGTTCTCCGAGAGAGGCTTGCGGCCCACGGCGAGAAGCATCCTTTCCGCGCGGAAAGTCTCGGTCTTCCCGCCGGAGGTTCGGGCGATCACTTCGACGCCCGCGTCCGTGCGCGTCACCTTTTCGACTTTCGTGTCCACATACACCGCGATGCCCTGCCTCTTGAAGGAAGCCGCGAGCTCGCGCGAGATTTCCTCGTCTTCGACGGGAACGATCCGCGGGAGGACCTCGATGACGGTGGTCTTCGAGCCGAACCGGGCAAACATCGAGGCGAACTCGACGCCCACGGCTCCCGAGCCGATCACGAGAAGGGACTTCGGGACCTCCGTCAGCTCGAGGATCGAGTCGGACGAGAGGATCGTCTTGTGGTCGATTTCCATTCCCGGCAATGAACGGGGCGCCGAGCCCGTCGCGATCAGGATGTTCTTGGCGCCGTACGCGGACTCCGAGCCGTCGGCCGCGCGCACGGAGACGCGGCCGGGGCCGGCGATCCGCCCGAAACCGGGAGTGACGTCCACCCGGTTCTTCTTCATGAGGTACGCCACGCCGTTCGAGCTCTGACGGACGACTTTTTCCTTGTGCTTCTGGGCGCCGGAGAGCTCCAGGCGGACTTCGCGGGCGAGGACGCCGACGTCGGCTCCGTGGCGCGCCTCCTCGAGGACGTCCGCGGTGTGCAGAAGAGCCTTGGTCGGGATGCAGCCGCGCAGGGTGCACACTCCTCCGAGGCGCGGTTCGAGCTCGATCACCTGCACCGCCATGCCGAGCTGCGCCGCGCGCACCGCGGCGACGTAGCCGCCGGGACCGGAGCCGATGATGGAAAGATCGTACGTCTTCGCTTCGTTCATGGATCGTCCTTTACCGGGGGCGGAGGTTATCAGAGGGGATGTAGCGGGATCCCTACGTGTCTACCCCTTCTCCTGGCCCGGTCGGCTCCGTCCGCAGCGCGTCGTTGAACCGGTTGAAGTATGCGAAGAGACCCACGACGCACGCGATCTCCACCACCTCGCCCTCGTCGAAATGCCGGCGCAGCTCCGCGAAAACCTCGTCCGGGATCGACCGCGCGTCGCGGGTCATCGCGAGCCCGAAGCGCAAGGCCGCCTTCTCCCGCTCGTCGTAGGGGCCGTTCTCGAAATCGAGGAGGCTCTCGATCTCCGCCCGCGTCGCCCCCAGCCGCTCTGCCAGAGCGGTGTGAGAGCGCGTTCAATAGTGGCAAGCGTTCGCGAGGGACGTCTGGACCGCGAGCAGTTCCTTCAGCTTCAGGGAGACGGTACCGGAGCCCATCACCGCCGCGAAGTGCGCGTCCATCGTGGACAGGATCCAGGGACGGTGCGCGAAAATGCGGTACTGGTTGGGGATGTTGCCGCGCTCGGCGATCTTCCGCTCAAACGCCTCGCGGGCCGCGCCGGAGACTTGCGAACGACCGAGGCGGGTGAGTCGGGCCATTGGCCGCGATGGTATCCGATCGAAAAGACCCGGCCTCTCCCGGCTAGAATGCCCGGATGCGAAAGACCGCGCTCGCGCTGCTTCTCGCCGCCCTCGCCTTCTCGTGTGGCGGCGAACGGAACCCGTCCGGCCAGGGGATCGAGCTCGGCTTCTACGGCGCCCTCACGGGACCCCAGGCGACCTTCGCGCTGTCGGGCCGCAACGGGGCGCGCCTCGCGATCGACGAGATCAATCAGGGGGGCGGCGTGCTCGGAAAGAAGCTCGCGCTTCTGGCCGAAGACGACCGCAACGAGCCCTCCGAGGCGGCGTCGGCCGTCTCGAAGCTCATCACGCGCAACCACGTCGTGGCCCTGATCGGCGAGAACGCGTCGTCGCGCTCCCTCGCCGCCGCCCCCATCGCGCAGAACTACGGCGTCCCGATGGTGTCGCCCTCCTCGACGAACGTGGAAGTCACGAAGAAGGGCGACTACATTTTCCGCGTCTGTTTCATCGATCCGAGCCAGGGCAAGGCCCTCGCGCTCTTCGCGCGCCAGAACCTCAAGGCCGCCACGGCCGCGATCCTGATCGACTCGAAGAGCGACTACAGCGTCGGCCTGGCCGCCGCCTTCGACGCCAGTTTCACGGCGGCGGGAGGCAAGGTCGTCTCGCGGGTCAAGTACGCGGAGGGCGACAGCGACTTCTCCGCGCAGCTGACGACGCTCTCCGCGTTGAAGCCGGACGTTCTCTTCGTGCCGGGCTACTACACGGACGCGGGTCTCATCGCGCGTCAGGCGCGGGGGCTGGGCCTCCAGTCCGTCCTCCTCGGCGCTGACGGCTGGGACTCTCCGAAGCTCACGGAGATCGGAGGCGCGGCCGTCGAGGGCTCCTATTTCTCGAACCACTACTCGGTCGACGACCCCTCGCCCGCCGTGCGCAAGTTCGTGGACGCCTACAAGAAGGCCTACGGCGCCGAGCCCGACTCCATCGCGGCACTCTCCTACGACGCGGCCCGGCTCATCGCCGACGCGATCCGGCGCGCGGGCTCGACGGAAGGCAAGCGCGTGCGCGACGCGCTGGCATCCACGAAGGACTTTCCCGGCGTCACGGGAAACATCACCATGGACGCGGATCGGAACCCGGTCAAGCTGCCGGTGATCCTGAAGGTGGTCAACGGGCGCCCCACGTTCGCGGCGGCAATGAAGCCGTAGCTAGTCTTTGGGATCCAGCACGAACTCGTCGAACGTCATGATCCCCGGGCCGGCCGTCGCGATGGCCGCGCGGCCCGCGGCGGGAGCCGGGTCGGTTCCCTCGAGAAGCGGCTTGCCCTCCCAGCTCGCGGCGATCTTCGGGCCGGCGAGCGTCACGACGAGCTGTCCCCATTCGCGCTTGCCCTCGCCCTTGCCGCGCGCGAGCTCGGAGGCGCGGCCTTGGCGGTAGTCCATCAGCCGCGCCTCGCCGGAGATCGGATCGATCAGGAGGGCGACGAAGTTCTTGTCGTCGACCAGCCGCACGACCACGCCTCCCTGCCCCGCCACACGCTTGATTCCGAGCGACACGGTGCCGTCCTTCAACGTCACGTTGCGCCGCACGGCGGCCGCGATCGACTGGGAGGGCCGCTGCTCGAACACCTGGCTGACGCCGTTCGGGGCGGAGGGCGGATTGAACTCCGTCACCGTCCGCCACTGTGCCTCTCCCGGCGCGCCGAGGACGAGGAAGTCGAAGAACCCGGGCGCGCGCATCGGCGCGTCCGAGTCGAAGTGGTTGCGATTCTTCTCCGGGGCCGCGGAGGCAACTCCGCTCAAAAGCGCCAGCCCCGCGGCGAACGCGGCGGCCACGCAGGCCGCGGCGGGGAGACGTTCCGTTTTTCGAGATCTCATTGCCGCCAAAGAACATCCCTTTTTGACTAATATTCCCCGATGCAACTCTATTCATCCTCCTGGCAGGGCTACCGGTTCCGGATGAACCCGGACAGCGTGGCCGTTCTGAAACGCATGCCCGATTTCGAGGGTCGTGAGCTCCCGGCCCTCGCCGAAGATTTTCTGCGCACCCGCGCCGAGGTCTGGGCGGACGCGCTCGCTTCGGCGGGCGCCGGACCGGGCGACTTCGACGTGACGGTGGACGCCCACGAACGGCGCGCGCGGCTGTCGCGCGAAGGCGCGCTCGTGTTCAAGGCGGAGATCTGAACGTCGGCCGGGCGTCGCCCGGCCTCCCGCGGCGCGGGCCTACACGTCGGCCGGGTGTCGCCCGGCCTCCCGCGGCGCGGGCCTCCTCCCTCGGTTACTTCGGGAGACTTCCCGCGCCGCGGAATCCCCCTCACCCAACCTCTCC
>JALZAT010000020.1 GCA_030948185.1 Acidobacteriota bacterium | reverse complement strand
GCGCGCGGCCGCGCGCGGGAGCTGCTCGATCGGGTCGGCCTCGGCCACCGCGCGGCAGCCCATCCCTACGAGCTCTCCGGCGGCGAGATGCAGCGGGTCGCGATCGCGCGCGCGCTCGTGACCGGCGCCCGTCTCCTGCTCGCCGACGAGCCGACCGGGAACCTCGACTCCCGCAACGGCGAGCAGGTCCTGTCGCTGCTCACGCAGATCCGGAGCGAGCGCGGAGTCACCCTCGTGCTCGCGACGCACTCGGAGGCGGCGGCGAAACGGGCGGACCGCAGGATCGAAATCCAGGACGGGAAGATCGTGCGAGGCTGACCGCTACTTCGGCTTCTGTCCCGGAAGCTCGAGAAGCGCGAGCCCGCCCGCCCGCCCGACCGGCCGGCACCGCTGCGCCGCTCCCGCGAGCATCGCGACCTCGGCCTCCGTGAGGCCTCGCCTCCATTCCCGCGCATCGCCCGCGCCCCGCAGCGCATCGACCGAGAGGAGCAGGTGGGTGAACCCTCCCCGCGCGGCGCGCGCGAGGACCTCCGGGGGACCGTCGGCGCCCCGCACGAACGGGAGCACGGCGGGCGGGTCCACCCTCGCCGACGCGCGCGTCGGGCGCGGGAAACGGAACAGCCGCGACTCGCCGAAGACGAGCACGCGCGCGTCCTCGGGCAGCTCGCGCGCGGGCCCGCGGTAGAGCGCGTCCGCCGGAAAGATCCGGCTGCGGTATTCGTCCGCCTCCTCCACTCCCGCCGCCGCGGGCAGAGGATTGAAGAAGAGGGCGTTGTGCGCGGCGACGAGCGCGGCGCCGCGCGCCGCCAGGACGACGATGAGAACCCGAACGGCCGTCGAGAGTCTCCCCGGCTCGCCCTCCGCGGGAGAAGCGGCGAGGCCGGCGAGAAGGCTCACCCCCGCCAGCGGCGGGAGCAGGATCCGCGCGGCTGGCGCGAACGGCGCGAGAACCGCGAAGCCGCCGAGGACGACCGCGAGGGCGACGAGCGCGGGCCGGCGCGAGCGCAGCACCCACGCCGACGCTCCGAAGGCGATGAGCATCCCCACTCCCCCCACGTCTGAATCGAGTGTTCCCGGCCGGAACACGTAGGACGCCCAGGAGCCTCCTTCGGGCGACCCGCTCCAGTTGACGATGCGCGAAGCGGTCTCCGGGGACCCGCCGAAGATTCCCGCCAGGAGGGGGTAGACGGGGTTGCCCGTCGCCGTCCAGTTGAAGACATACCAGGGCGCGGCGATCGCCGCCGCCGCCGCGATGCCGCCCCCGAGCGCGGCCAGGCGTCTACGCTTGATTGCGGCGACGACGCAGGCCGCGCCGAGGGGAAGCGCGAGCGCCAGCCCGCTGTACTTACACGCCGCCGCGAGGCCGAGCAGCGCGACGGCGGGAGCCACGGCGCCTGCGCCGAGCGCGACGGCGGAGGCGAGCAGCGCGAAGCAGAGGGGCATGTCCGACCAGGACCAACCCGCCACGATTCCCGCGGCGGGAATCGACGCGAAGAGAACGGCGGCGCATTCGCCCGCGATCCGGCCGCCGAACGCCCGTCCGAGGACGACGAGCGACGCGAGAACGAGAACGAAGAACCCCCAGTGGACGAGCTGCGCCGAAATCCCCGATGGATCGACCGCGAGCGTCGCCGTATAGAGGGTCTCAGTGGCGGCCGGGAAGAACGAGGGACTGTTCGCCGGGTCCACGGCCCAGCGGCCCGTCCAGAGAGTCATCTCCGGAAAGCGCAGCTGGTAAACGAGCGCGTCGTAGGAGACGGCAGGCGCGAGCGCCATCGGCAGCGGGAGCAACGCGAGAACCGCGAGCCCCGCGCACCATCCCCGCGGGAGCGGGAGCCGCGGAAAGGGGGGAAGCGAGCCCGCCCGCCGCGCCTGGAGGAGGAGCAGGAGCGGCACGATTAGGAGCGCCAGGACGCCTCCCCGCGAAGCGAGCCCGACGAAACCGAGCGCGCGGACGGCGACGGAGAACGCGGCGAAGCCGAGCGCGAGCTCGACGAGCCGCTCGGAGGCGGCATCGGCGAGCGAGAGCCGGAAGGCGCGCCCGACGAATCGTCCGACGATCCAGAGCGCGACGAAAAGAAAGGCGACGAACGCGAGCCGGAGCGCCTGGAGGGCCCAGTGCCCGATCAGGATCCGCTCGAAGGGAAACACGTGTGCGATCAGTATACGGTCGGCCGCGGCGTTCGCTCGGCGAACAGGCGACTGAGAGAGCGCTTCGCCTGGGACGGACGTTGAGAGTCGTCCCCGGCGGAAAAAGTTCTCCGCCAACTCTTTGCGTTCCCTCCCGTCGGCGTGTCAATCTCGAAAAGTGAAGGCATTCTCTCCCGTCTTCCGCGCTCTCGTGAGCGGGCCGGCGCGGCGGCATCCGCTTCGGCTCCTGCTTCCCCTCGTCGGCGTGGCGGTCGGCGTTGCGGCGGTCGCCGCGATCCACCATGCCAATCGCAGCGTCACCCAATCGTTCCGCGACGCCGCGAGCGCCGTGGCGGGAAGGAGCGACTTCACGGTCACCGGAGTCGCGGGCGTGCCCATCGAATCGCTTCGAGCGTTCGCGTTCCTGTGGCGAATCGGGTCGTTCGCGCCGGCCGTCACGGGCGTGGCGGTCCTGGCCGACGGCAGCGGAGAGATCGTGGACCTGCTCGGGGTGGACATCGGCGGCGACTCCTCGGTTCGGGACTGGTCGCTCCTCGAGTCCGACGCGCGGGGGGCGATCGAGAGCGCGGGCTCCCGGGACGCCGTCTTCGTCCCAGAGGGATTCGCGCGGCGCCATGGGCTCCTCCCCGGCTCCGCGCTGCGGGTCGTCGCCGGCGGAGTGCCTCGCACGCTGCGCGTCGCCGGCCGCATCGCGACGTCCGGGCTCGCGCGCGCCGCGGGCGAGGACCTGCTCATCACCGACGTGTTCACCGCGCAGAGGCTTCTCGGAAAACCCGGGCGCGTCGATCGCGTGGACGTCGTGCTCCGGCCCGGCGAGGACCGCGCCGCGGCGATCCGCGCCCTCGCCGCGCGGCTGCCCGCCGGGCTTCGCATCGACCCGCCCGGCCGTTCCGCGGCCTCGGCCGACCGCATGGTGCGCGCGTTTCGGTTCAACCTGAATGCGCTCGGCTCGCTGACGCTTCTCGTGGGAGTCTTCCTGATCGCCAACGCCGTCTCGATCTCCGTTCTTCGCCGGCGGCCTGAGATCGCGACTCTCAAGGCCGTCGGCGCCTCGAAAACGCTCGTTTTTGCCGTGTTCCTCGTCGAGGGAGTCGCCGTCGGGGTCCTCGGGACCGCCGTCGGAGAGGTCGCGGGCGTCTTTCTCGCGCGCGCCGCCCTTCGCGCCGTCTCGGGAACCGTGTCGAACGTCTATCTCCCCGCCGCGCACATCTCCGGGTCCGGGTACTTCGCGCCCGCTCTGCTGGCCGGCGCCGTCGGGCTGGCGGCGTCGGTGGCGGCCGCGATCCTTCCCGCGATCGAGGCGACGAAGGTGTCGCCCTCCCCCGCGATGCGCCCCGGCTCCGTCGAGGCGGTGCGGCGGGGCCACCTCGGCCGCAGAGCGGCGGCGGCGTGCGTCTCCCTCGTCGCCGCCGTCGCGGCGTGCTTTGCCCCGCCCGTCGACGGTTTCCCGCTCGCGGGATTCGCCGCGGTGGTCTTCGTCGTGATCGCGCTCGCGCTCGTGGCTCCCCTCCTCGTCCGGACGGGCGCGCGCGCCCTCGGCCCGCCGCTGAAGTCCCTCTTCGGCGCACCGGGGCCACTCGGGGCGCGCTTCTTCGGCGGCGCGCTCGCCCGCAACGGGATCGCGGTGACCGCGCTCGCGATGGCGCTCGGGATGACCCTCGCGATGATCGTCACGGTCGCGTCCATCCGCGAGACCGTCCGCGTCTGGGTGGAATCGACGCTTCGCTCCGACCTCTGGATCAAGGCGGCGGCCGGCGGCGCCTCGGGGATCGTCGGCGACATGCCCGAGGACGTCATCGGCTTCCTGGAGGGATTCCCCGGCGTCGCGGCGATCGATCCGTTCCGGGCGCGGGAGGCGGACCGGGAGGGCCGGCCGTTCACCCTGGCTTCGGGCGACTTCCGCGTCGTCGCGCGGCTCGGCGGGCTGCCCTTCCTCGGAGGCCAGAGCGCGCGGGAAACGGCCGCGCGGGCCCGTCGTGAAGAAGCCGTCCTCGTGTCCGAGCCGTACGCCCGGCGATTCGGCGCTCGCGCGGGCGGAACCTTGACGCTCGCGACCCCGCGCGGCCCGAAGAGCTTTCCGGTAGCGGGCGTGTACCGCGACTACTCGAACGACCGCGGCACGGTGCTCCTCGACCGGCAGCTGTATCTGTCGCTCTTCGACGACCGGCGAGTGACGAGCGTGGCGGTCGTCGCCGCGGCGGGGGTGGATCCGATGACTCTGCGGCGGAGAATCCTGATCGGCTCACGGGGACGGTATGCCCTTTCGATCACGACGAACCGCGACCTGCGCCGGGAGGTCCTGCGCATCTTCGACCGGACCTTCGCGGTCACGCGGGGCCTCGAAGCGATCGCGGTGGCGGTGGCGATTCTCGGCATCGCGAACGCACTTCTCGCGTCGGCCGTCGAGCGGAGGCGCGCCTTCGGACTTCTGCGGGCGATCGGAGGCTCCCGCGAGCAGATCCGCCGCGCCGTTCTCGTCGAGGCGCTGCTCACGGGGATCGTGGCGACGGCGGCCGCGCTCCTGGCGGGAGCGGCATTCGCCTTTATCCTGCTCGGCGTGATCAACCCGCAGTCCTTCGGCTGGACGGTCTCGCTGGATGTTCCGATTGGCGCGCTCGCCGGGGCGGCGGCGCTCGTGCTGGCCGCTTCCGTCGCCGCGGGCATTCTGCCGGGAGTCGTGGGGGCGGCCGTGGATCCGGCGGCGGCTTTGGCAGAAGAATGACTGGCCGACCCCCTCACCCAACCTCTCCCCCGCCCGCGGGGGAGAGGAGAAGGGCTCGGCTCGTCACGATCATCCTCGGATTCATCATCCCCGGTTTCATCATCCTCGGCGCGGCACCGGGGCCCGTGCCGCTCCAGTTCCCGCGCGACCATGGATCGCATCCCGACGCTTCCGTCGAGTGGTGGTACTACACCGGCCATCTGGCCGACCCGGCCGGTCATCCCTACGGATTCCAGCTCACGTTCTTCCGGGTCGGCGAGCTCGCTCTCGCCCATTTCGGCTGGACCGACGGCGCTCGCGGAACATTCTCCTTCGCCGAGAAGTCGCACCTCACCCTCCCGGGAATCGCCGAGTTCGCGGAGGGCCGTCTCGACGTCTCCAACGAGGACTGGTCCGCGGCGGAAAGCGGCGGCGTCCACCGGCTTCGGATGGGACCGCCCGAGCGCGCCATCTCGCTCGAGCTCACCGCGGGCAAGCCGCCGCTCCTCCAGGGGAACCGCGGGTTCTCGAAAAAGGGCCCCGAGGAAAAGGAGTACTCCCATTACGTGTCGATCCCGCGGCTCTCGGCGCGCGGAACGCTGACGGGAGGCGGCCGCACCGTGGCCCTGACCGGCACGGCCTGGTTCGACCATGAGTGGGGCCCCGGGGTCCTTCCCGCCGCGGCCGCCGGATGGGACTGGTTCGCGATCCAGCTCGACGACCGCTCCGAGCTCATGCTCTACCGCATGCGAACGAAGGAGGGGGGCGCGACGCTCTTCTCCTCGGGAGTGTTCGTGCCTCCGGCGGGCCCACCGGTTCCGCTGCGCTGGGAGGAGGTCCGCCTGGAAAGCACGGGGCGCTGGCGCTCGCCGAAGTCGGGCGGCGTGTATCCGTCCGGGTGGAAGATCTCCGTCCCGCGCTTGTCCCTCGAGGCGACCTTGACGCCGCTCGTGGCGGACCAGGAGCTCTCGACGGGACGCTCGACCGGCGTCACCTACTGGGAGGGCGCGTGCCGGGTCCAGGGAACCCGCTCGGGCAAGCCGATCACCGGCCGGGCATACGCCGAGCTGACAGGCTACGCCCAGCGGGACATGCCCGGCTTCGCCGGCCGCTAGCTCAGGGGATAGGAGTCGGCTTCGGCGTCCACTTCGCCTTCCCCTTCGGCTTGGTCTCGAGGGTCACGAGGAAGGTCTTGGCGTTCTTCAAGTTGCGATAGACGTAGGCGAAGGGGACGGTGAACTCCGCGCGCTCGCCCTTGTTGAGCTCGCCCACCTTGTTGCCCGCGTTTCCGGCGGCGATCAGGTTGCCGTCGGCGTCGAAGACGGCCACGGCCACTCCGACTTCCTGGTCGATCGACGAGTTGTTGTCCACCCGGACGATCGCCTTCGCGGTCGAGCGCCGGATCGGGGGAAGCGTATCTCCCAGATCGAATCGGATCTCGGAGACCGCCATGTCCGTCGTCGTCATGTCGGTCTTCTGGATCCCTCCGACCGGCAGCCAGTCAAATTTCCTGGTGATCAGTTCAGCGGTAACGGGAGAAGCGAGACCCGCCACGAGGATCGAAAAGAGAAGCGCTCGAAACCGAATGGTCATGGAACTACCTCCGCCTCGCAGGGTAGCAGGAGCAGAGGGAAATCGGGAACGGGAACCATCGAGGAATTTTTTCGATTCCCGTTTTCATCGGCCTCTCTCTTCCGGATGCGTCCTCAGCCGGCTGTGGCGGTACCCGTAGAAGAAGTACACGACCATGCCGACGGCGAGCCAGATCCCGAATCGCCACCACGACTCCCTCGGGAGGTAGCGCGCCAGAAAGACGGTCGAACCCGCGCCGAGCACCGGGAGAAACCAGGCGCCTCCCGGCACGCGGAACCCGCGCTCGCGGCCGGGCTCCCGCACCCGCAGGATGATGATGCCGATGCAGACGAGAAAGAAGGCAAACAGGGTCCCGATGTTCGTCAGGTTCACCATCTCGTCGAGCGAGGAGAACAGCGACGCGACCCCGACGAAGATCCCCGTGATGATCGTCGAGACGTGGGGCGTCTTGAAGCGGGGATGGACTCTGGCGAAAAACGGCGGAAGCAGGCCGTCCCGCGACATCGCGAAGAAGATCCGCGGCTGCCCCATCTGGAACACGAGCAGGACTGCCGTGTGGGCGATGACGGAGCCGAACGCCACGACGCCGACCATCCAGTTGGGCATGGCGACGTACTTCATGGCGAGCGTCAGCGGCTCCGCCTGCTCGGTCGAAAGGGTCTTCACGAGGGCGGAATAGGGGATCAACCCCGTAAAAACGGCCGCGATGACAGCGTAGACGACGGTGCAGATGACGAGGGAGCCGATGATCCCGAAGGGCATGTCCTTCTTGGGATTCCGGCACTCTTCGGCGACCGTCGAGACCGCGTCGAATCCGATGTAGGCGAAAAAGACGATCGCGGCCCCGGACGCGATGCCCGGAAACCCGTTCGGCGCGAAGGGATGCCAGTTCGCGGGCTTCACGTATTTGAAACACACCAGGACGAAGAAACCGAGCACGAGGAGCTTGATCACGACCATCCAGAAGTTGAAGTTCGCCGACTCCTTGATTCCCCACACGAGCACGATCGTGACGAGCGTCACGATCGCCACGGCGAGGACGTTGAAGATGATCGGTATCCCGAAAACGTGCGGGGCGCCGGCCACGACGGCCGGCATCTTCGAAAGCGCCGTCTGATAGTCGACGGCGAGCCAGGGCGGCAGGTGGATCCCGAAGCCCTCCAGGAACGTGTTCATGTAGTTGGCCCAGGAGATCGCCACGGCCACGTTGCCGATCGCGTACTCGATCATCAGGTCCCACCCGATGATCCACGCGACGAGCTCGCCGAGGGTCCCGTAGGAGTACGTGTAGGCGGACCCGGCGACGGGAACCATCGAGGCGAACTCCGCGTAGCAGAGCGCCGTGAAGCCGCAGACCGCGGCCGTGAGGATGAAGGAGATTGTGAGCGCCGGCCCCGCGCCCGGCCGGGAAGCGTCGCCCGCCGCCGCGGTGCCGATCGTGGCAAAGATCCCGGCGCCGATGATGGCGCCCACGCCCAGGGCGACGACGTTCCAGGGCCCGAGGGCCCGCTTCAGGGTGTGGCCTGGCTCGGAGGTCTCCGCGACCAGGGCGTCGAGCGATTTCCGCTCGACGAGTTTCCTCATCAGGCTCAAGTTGCGGGCAGGATAACAGAGGGATCGAAGGCCGACGGCCCTTTCAGAGCCTTTCGGACGTGGGCCGATCCGGCACGGGCGGGTCGTTTGCGGGAGGCTCCCTCGTCGGCTCGGTCTCGGGCGGCGCCGACGGCGTAGGGTCCTCGATCGGGGGCCGGGAGGTTTCCGGGGTTTCGGGCTCGCGCACCGGCTCGACGCGGCCAGGGACTTCTGTGTTCATGCCCCAGCGGAGTGCAAAAGGCGGACCGGACGGCGATCAGCTATCCGCCGGCCATCCTCGCGAAAGAGCTCAAGCGTTCCGGAATCTCGAGCAGCGACTCGATACGGTCTTCGACGCCGGTGTGCCTGCCCTGGCGGTCGAGCAGCAGGGCATTCAATCCGGCGCTCCGCGCACCCTCGTAGTCCTCGCGGCGCGAATCGCCGACGTGGAGGCAGTCACGGGCGGGCACGTCGAGCCGCGCGCAGACGCGCCGGAAGATCTCCGCGTCCGGCTTGCCCGTCGCCTCGATCGCGGAGACGGCGACGGCGCGAAAGCGCGGGGCGAGATCGAGCGCCTCGAGGAGCGCCGGCAGGTGCGAGTCCCAGTTGGAGACGATCGCGAGCGCGAGCCCGCGCTCCTCGAGCGCTGCCAGCGTTTCGAACACGTCGGAATAGACGGCCCAGGCGGAGGGCGAACGGAAGTGCCGCGCGAGGCGGGCAAAGCACTCGCCGGACACGACGCCTCCGTCGAGACTTCCGCGGACGCGGTTTAGAAAGGCCTGCCAGAACGCCGCCTCCCCCCGGACACCGCCGTACCGGTCTGCCGCCGTCTCGGCGTGCACCTCTTCCCACGCACGGGTGAGCGCCGTATCGAGCTGCCCGCGCGTGAAGGCGGCTCCGTCGGCGGCGAGCTCCCGCGCGTAGATGTCCTCGACGGGCGGGCTCGGGTGCACGAGCGTGGCGCCCGCGTCGAAGAAGACGGCCCGGATCACGCGAAAGAAGCCGGAGCCGCCGCGCCAGCAATCACCACGGCACCTCGCCCGTGGGCAGCCGCCGCATCGCGAGCACGAGCCCCAGGACGCCTGCCAGCGCGAGCCCGATGCCCTCCTTGAGCCCCGGAGGAACGTATCGGAGCAGGACCTCGTGACGCCCGGGGGACAGACGAACGCCCTGGAACGCTCCGTCGGCGCGCAACACGGGAGCCGACTCGCCGTCGACCACCGCGCTCCACCCTCGTTCGTAGGAATTCAGCACCACCAGCACCGCGTCGTTCTGGCTTTCGGTGGCTATCCGGAGGTAACCGGGCCGTCGCTCGAGAGCGCGGGCCTTTCTCGTTCCGGGGCGCTCCGGCGCGGGCATGGGATCGCCCTCCTCGAGCACGGCCGTCTTCCGGGGATCGAGCCGGGCCTCGAGGGTCGCCGGCACGGACGCCGTCTCGGGGACGACGACCGCCTCTTCGGCGAGCAAAAGCCGCGGCAGACCCTCGTACCGGGCGACGGAATACGGCCCCTTGTGCCCCGCCGGAGCCGGAAGGACGATGGCTCCGACCGACCCCAGCGCCGCGCTCTTGTCGCTCGCGCGGCGGAAGAGATCGCGAATCCGCTCGAGTGGCGGCCCTCCGCCCTGAACGCTCTCGAGCCCGAACCGCATCCCCGTGGCCGCCGACAGAGGGTTCGTCAGCCGGGAGATCTCGACGGATCGCCCGTCGGGAAACACGACGTCGCGGGGGACCGGCGCCAGCGACCAGAAGCGGCGCGGCATCCCGGTCTCGTCGGGCGTGAGCATGGGGCGGAGCACCTGCACGAGCGGCGGCTCGGCCGCGGCGACGGCCGGGGGCGCCGTCGGCGCGGCGGAGAGCGCATGCCAGGAGAGATCGACCGCCAGAATGATCAGAAGCGCTGCCGCGACCGCTCCTGGGCGAGCCACGCGTCGGGTCCAGGTGGAGACGGCGAGTCCCGATCCGAGAGCGACGGCGAGCGACCAGGAGATCAGAAACCTCGCCGGAACCCGAAATCCGCGCAGAACGGGGAGCCCGGCGAAAAGCGCATACGGGCCGCGCTCGCCGACCGCGAAGAGGAGGCCGACGGCCCCTCCGATCGCCAGGCCTGCGAAGGCGGCGCGAGGGAACGCGGGATCCCGCCAGCGCGCGGGAAGCAGGAGTCCAACGAGCCCGAGGAGAAACCCGGCGCCCGCGAGGATGCCGGGGTACGCGGCGGCCTCGGGCCAGCGCGGCGGTCCATCGACGGGCAGGAATACCTGGTCGAGGTTCTGCCCGAACCAGATCGGCAGGAGATCGCGGTCGACTCGGGTCAGGCCGCCGGCACGCGAGGTCTCCGGGTAGAGCGCCGCCGTCGTCAGCAGGGAGGGCGCCGCGAGCGCCGCGGCGACCACGAGCCCGATCGCCAGGTGCGCCCAGGCAAGTCCGCGTTTCCTCCAGCCGAGCGCGGCGACGGAAGCGGCGAGCACGATGGGCGCGGCGCCGACCACGGCCTGCGGCCGCGACGCGAGGAGGATGAGCGCGCCCGCGATCGCCACGATCAATACCCCGCTCCGGCGGGCGCCCCGCCCGATGCGGAAAATCCCGAGCAGGAGCAGAGGGAGGAGCGAGCAGACCGCGACCGCGTTCGGCCAGATCGTGCTCTGAACCATCCGCGCGGACAGCATCCAGGCTACGGCTCCGAAGAGGGGCCCCCACGACCCGAAGGCGAGCTCGCGGAGCAGGAGAAACGCCGTGAAGCCGGCGAGCCAGATGTGGAACAGCGAAAAGAGATCCGCCAGCCGTTCGACCGGCCTTCCGGTGCGCAGGAGCGGATACGTCACCGGGTAGAAGAGAGGCGCCTCCTGGACGAAGAGAGCCGGCTGCCCGCAGTGCTCGCCGTCGATCCAGAAGGGGGACTCACCCGCCGCGAGCGAGCGCGCGGTCACGCTCCAGACGGGAAGGTGCTCGTAGCGCAGGTCGAGGTGAAAGAACGAGCGGCGGCCGGAGACGACGGGCCAGAAGGCGACGGCGACGAGCAGCGCGAGGAGAGCGCCCGAGATCATGACTGAAAGCCTCTCCCTCACCCTTCCCTCTCCCGGGGGGAGAGGGTGCAAGACCTCGGCGGTCAGGGCATCACCTGTCCGCCGTCGATCACGATCGCCTGGCCGGTCACGGAGCGGGCGTCGTCGGACGCGAGATAAGCCGCGAGGCCCGCGACCTCCTCCGGATCGAGCACGCGCCCGAGCGGGGCCATGCGCGCCGCGACCTGGCGCCCGTCCATCGGCCCCTTCGACCCGGTCCGGCGCAGCGACTCCCATCCCTCCCGCCCCATGTCGGTGTCCACCCAGCCGGGACAGATGGCGTTCACCGTGATCTGGCGCGGCGCGAGCTCCAGGGCCATGGTCCGGGTGAGCCCGATCACGGCGTGCTTCGTGGCGGAGTAGGCGGAGAGGCCCGCGACCCCGAACCGCCCGACCACCGACGACATGTTCAGGATTCGCCCGCCGTCGGGAAGAAACGGGAGCGCGGCGCGGGTCACCCGGAACACGGCCGTCAGATTCGTGGCGACGATCGCGTCCCAGCGCGAGTCGTCGGGGTCGTCGAGCGGCGTCGGACCGCCGAGGCCGGCGTTGTTGACGAGAACGTCGATCCTCCCAAAGCGGCCGACGGTCTCCGCGATCGCCCCCGCGACCGAATCCGGCCGGGTGACGTCGCAGGCGACGGCGAACGCTTCCCCGCCGGCTTTCCCGATTTCGGACGCGGCGCGGCGCCCGGACGACCCGTCAGACGCGTCCCGCGCGGCGAGGGCGACCCTTGCCCCCTCGGCGCCCAGGCGCCGCGCGATCGCTTCCCCGATGCCGCGCGACGCGCCCGTCACGAACGCGACTTTCCCCTCGAGCCGCCGCGCCGGCGTCATCGGGAGGAGGCCAGTCGGCGGATCATCTGCGGGGAATTCTACCGTCCTCTCCCCGCCGCACGCCGCGCGGAGAGGGAAGCCGGCGCGGCGGCCGGCGAAACCAGGTAGCGAAGGAGCTCCCGTTCGCAGCGGTCGCGGTATTTCGCAAACGTGGCCTCGGGATCCTTCTCCGCGAGCCACTGCAGCATCAGGCCGTCGAAGATCGCGCGCACGGTCGAAGCGGTTTCGGCCGGGTCGCCGGCGCGGAAGGCTCCCCGCCGCATCCCCTCCTCGACGATCCCCCTGTCGATCTCGGCGCAACCGGCATAGAAGCGCTCGTCGATCTGCCGGAAGGATTCCTTCCGCGCGGCAAGTCCGCAGAAATCCACGTACGCGCGGAAGAACGCGCGGTTCTTCGAGGGGGATGGAAAGATCAGGGAGACCAGCGCGCGCACCTTCTCGACCGGGTCGTCGGCGGATGCGACGGCGTCGCGCATCCGCTGGTGGATCGAGTCGATCATCCAGGAGAAGAGCTCGCGAAAGAGGTGTTCCTTCGAGTCGAAGTGATAGAGCGTGACCCCTTTCGACACCCCGGCGCGCGCCGCGATGTCGTCCAGGGTGACGCTCGAGAACCCGCGCTCCGCCACCTCGCGGAATGCGGCCTTTACGAGCGCCCGCCGGCGTTCGGCCTCGCTGGCGGGGGCGATCCGGGGCACGCGAAAGACCTTACTGACCGGCCGGTCAGAACGCAAGGCCGAGCGGTCCCCGAGCTGGTAAGTTTGCGCGATGCGGGTTCACCTCCTCTACTTCGCCACGTTTCGGGACGTCGCCGGCCGGGACCGCGAGGACCGCCAGCTGGCGGAGGGAGCGAGGGTCGCCGACCTCTGGGGCGAGCTCGTCGGCGAGATGCCCGGCCTCGCCCGCACGGGCTCGATGCCGCCCGCCGCCGTGAACCGGGAGTACACGGGCGGAGAGACGCGCCTCTCCGAAGGAGACGAGGTCGCCTTCCTCCCCCCCGTCGCGGGCGGCTGAACCTCGGACGGGACATGAACCTGACCCGCGATCCGATCGACGTCGCGGCGCTCCTTGCCTCCGTGCGGCCTTCCGATGGGGGCGTCTGCCTCTTTCTGGGGGTCGTCCGCAACGAGAACGCCGGGCGTCCGACCACACGGATCGAGTACGACGCCTACGGGCCCATGGCGGAAACGGAGCTCGCGCGGGTCGCCCGGGACGTCGAGCTCGAATGGCCGGGTGTTCAGCTCCGGCTGCGGCACCGGATCGGGACCCTCCAGGTCGGGGAAGCGTCGATCGCCATCGTCGCCTCGGCGCCGCACCGCGCCGACGCGTTCGCCGCCTGCCGCGCGGCCATCGACCGGATCAAGAGCACCGTGCCGATCTGGAAGAAGGAGTTTCATCCCGACGGAACCTCGGAGTGGGTGGACCCGACGAAGCCGCCCGGCTGACAGGCGCCGGCCGGCCGCTGACAGCTGATAGCTTTTCCCCAAAATGTCCGTCGCCAAGCTCATCGGCCCCGACATCGAGGAGCTGATCCGCGAGAGCCCGAAGGAGCTCGCCGCCGCCGTGGCGGACCTCCACCCGGCCGACCTCGCGGAGCTCCTCGAGGACCTGCCCCGGGAGGACCGCGTGCTCCTGTTCGAAGCGCTGCCGCCGGATCAGGGATCGGCCGTGCTCTCGGAGCTCAAGGGAGATACGCTCCGCCTGATCCTGCACGAGGCGACGCCGGAGAAGCTCGGACCGGAGCTCGACCGCCTCCCCGCCGACGAAGTCACCTTCCTGCTCGAGCACCTGACGCAGCGCCAGCGGGAGGCGCTCCTCGCGAAGATGTCGCCGCGCGACGCCGCCGAGGCGCAACGCCTCCTCCGCTACGCGCCGCGCACCGCCGGACGTCTCATGTCGGAAAAGTTCCCGAAGATCCGAAGCGAGTGGACGGCCGCCGAAACCCTCGAGCACCTGCGAAAGATCGACCCGGAGGTCGAGACCGTTCAGAGCCTCTACGTCGTCGACGACCACGACCACCTCGTCGGTTACGTATCCCTGCGCCGCCTCCTCCCGGCGGCGCCCGGGAAGCGCATCTCGGAGCTCATGGAACGTACGGTGAAGACGGTCCACACGGACACGCAGCAGGAAGAGGTCGCGCGCCTCGTATCCAAGTACGACGTCCACGCGATCCCGGTCGTGGACGATCAGAACCGTCCGCTCGGCATCGTGACCGTCGACGACGTCATCGACGTGCTCATCGAAGAACAGACGGAAGACATGCTGCACTTGGCCGGCGCGCCCGTGACCGACGAGGCCACGGACAGCTACTTCGCCAGCAAGCCGTGGCGCAACGTGCGGGCGCGATTCAACTGGCTGCTGCTCCTCTTCGTGACCGAGACCCTGACCGGCACCGTGCTCCGCCATTTCGAGAGCGAGCTCGCGAAGGTCGTTGCGCTCGCGTTCTTCATCCCGCTCTTGATCGGCACGGGCGGCAACTCCGGGTCGCAGACGGTGACGACGATCGTTCGGGGACTCGCCGTCGGCGAGATCCGCCTGCGCGACTTCTGGCGCGTCGTCCTCCGGGAGGCGGGAAGCGGGCTCGCGCTCGGTGTCCTCCTGGGATTGATCGGATTCGGCCGGGCCCTGCTCTGGAGCCCGAACATGCCGCTGGCCATCACGGTGGGCGTGAGCATTCTCGTGATCATCACGTGGGCGAACACCGTCGGCGCGACGATCCCGATGATTGCGACGGCGCTCAAGATCGACCCCACCATCATGTCGGCGCCCCTGATCGCGACCCTCGTGGACGCGACCGGACTCTTCATCTACTTCATGATCGCGAGAAGCATCCTGTCCCTCTAGGTCAGAGGTGAGGGGTGAGAGGTGAGAGCGGCCTCTCACCTCTGACCTCTCTCCTCTCACCTGTTAGAGTTGCGGGTCCGGATCAGGAGGGACTTCTCTTATGAGTACCCAGGCAAAAGCCCGCGACTGGACGAGCGCCGAGCTCGATCGCCCCGTCGTCAACTACCGCGCCGACAACGGGATCGCCATCATCGAGATGGACGACCCGCCGGCGAACACCTACACCTACGCGATGATGCGCCAGCTCGACGAAGCGGTGCTGAAGGCCCGTTTCGACGACGACGTCCACGTGATCGTGCTGCGGGGCAAGGGTGACCGCTTCTTCTCGGCGGGCGCCAACATCGGGATGCTGAACGCCGTCACGCCCGGCTTCAAGTACTTCTTCTGCCTGCACGCCAACGAGACCCTGCTGCGGCTCGAGCACACGCCGAAGCTCGTGATCGCCGCGCTGAACGGCCACACCGTCGGCGGCGGTCTCGAGATCGCGATGGCCGCGGACCTGCGCCTCGCGCGCAAGGACGCGGGGAAGATCGGCCTCCCCGAGGTCACGCTCGGCGTCCTTCCGGGGACCGGCGGCACCGCGCGGCTCGCAAAGATGGTGGGCAAGTCGAAGGCGATCGAGCTGATGGTCGTCGGCAACACCTTCTCCTTCGAGGAGGCGCTCGAGCTCGGGATCGTCAACCAGGTCATCGACGCGACTCCCGACGAGTGGTGGGAGCAGATCCTCGACTACGCGCGCCAGTTCGTTCCGCCGAACAAGGCTTCGAAGGCCGTGGGCCGGATCAAGCGGTCCGTACAGAGCGGGTGGGACCTGCCCCTCGAGTCCGCGCTCGCGATCGAGCGCGAGCTCCAGCAGCTGCTCTTCCAGAGCGAGGATGCGAAGGAAGGCATCGCCGCGAACCAGGAAAAGCGGGTTCCGAAGTTCAAGGCGAAGTAGGCGGGCCGCTTCAGCGATGTCGACGACCACCGAATTGCAGCTGAAAACCGACCTCTTCATCGACGGGAAATTTGTCCCGTCGGCGTCGGGCCGGACGTTCGAGACCACGAATCCGGCCACGGGCGAGTCGCTCGCGCAGGTGGCCGAGGCCGGGCGCGAGGACCTCGATCGCGCGGTCGCGGCGGCGCGCAAGGCGTTCGAATCGGGGCCGTGGGCCGCCATGAAGCCCCGCCAGCGCGGGCGCATCCTCCTTCGCGCGGCGGAGCTCCTGTCTTCCCGCGCCGACGCGTTCGGACGCGTCGAGACTCTCGACAACGGCAAGCCGATCTTCGAGTCCGCGAAGATCGACATGCCCGCCGCGGCGGAGTGTCTCGCATATTTCGGGGAGTCGGCGGACAAGCTCTACGGGGATACGTTCCCGTCGCGCAACGATGCCCTGCTCATGACGCTGCGCGAGCCCATCGGCGTCGTGGGCGCGATCACGCCCTGGAACTTCCCCCTCCTCCAGGCGATGTGGAAGATCGCGCCCGCGCTCGCGCTCGGCAACACGGTCGTTCTGAAGCCGGCGTCGGTCACGCCTCTCACCGCGTTGATGTTCGCGGAGCTGCTCGCGGAAGCGGGGCTGCCGCCGGGGGCGTTCAACGTGGTGCCCGGGCCGGGGTCGTCCGTCGGCGCCGCGATGGCGGAGCATCCGGGTATCGACAAGATCTCCTTCACGGGCGAGACGGAAACGGGCAAGTCGATCCTCCGCGCGGCCGCCGGAACCTTGAAGCGCGTCTCGATGGAGCTCGGCGGCAAGTCCCCGAACGTCGTCTTCGCCGACGCCGACCTCGACGCCGCGGCGCGCGGGGCGATCAACGCGATCTTCTACGGAAAGGGCGAGCTCTGCTCCGCGGGCTCGCGCCTCCTCGTCGAGGAGTCGGCGCACGACGCCCTCGTCGAAAAGGTCGTGGAACGCGCGCGCAAGATGGCGCCCGCGGACCCGCTCGATCCGAAGACGCGGCTCGGCTCGCTCGTCTCGGAGAAGCAGCGTGACAACGTCGCCCGCTACGTCGAGGCGGGCAAGTCCGAGGGCGCGAAGCTCGTCGCCGGAGGCAACCGCGCCGCCGTTTCCGGAAAGGGCGCCTTCTTCGAGGCGACGGTGTTCGACGGCGTCACGCCGGAGATGACGGTCGCGCGCGAAGAGATTTTCGGCCCGGTGCTCGCCACCCTGACCTTCAAGGACGAGGCGGACGCCGTGTCCGTCGGCAACGGCACGATCTACGGCCTCGCCGCGGCCGTCTGGTCCCGCGACATCAAGAAGGCCCTGCGGACCGCGAAGGCGCTGAAAGCGGGCACCGTGTGGATCAACACGTACAACTTCTATGACCCGGGTCTCCCCTTCGGCGGGTACAAACAGTCGGGCTTCGGAAGGGAGAGAGGCCAGTACGCCCTCGAGGCGTACACGGAAGTGAAGAGCATCTGGGTTGATCTGACCTAGGGCCCGACCGGCGGGCGGGGCCAAGCCCCGCCCCTACACCTCCGGTGGGGTCCCATGCAGATCATGTCGTTGGCGGCTCCCACGCGTGAGCGTGTAGGGGCGGCCCTTGTGGCCGCCCGCCCCGTCGTATTCTTCTGCCCATGAAGATCCGTCTCGCCTCTCTCACGCTCCTCGTCTGCTCGACAGCCGTCCTCGCCGTTCCACCCAGGAAGATCCCGATCGATCAGGTCCTCTCGGAGCTCGCCGACGTGCAGGAGTTCCGCAGCGTCGCGATCTCGCCCGACGGCAAGCGGGTGGCCTACGCGAAGAAGATCCGGGACCGGCGGGGAGCCTGGAAGCTCGGCGCCGTCGAGGTCGCCACGCTTGGATCCGACTCGCCCGCCAGGCGACTCTCGGGCGCCGCGGACGGCCGCGCGCGCGACGAGAAGAGTCCCGTCTGGTCTCCCGACGGGAAGCGCATCGCGTTCCTCTCCGATGCGGCGAAGGACCGCCAGTCGCAGCTCTGGCTCGCTCCGTCCGACGGGGGCGCCGCCCGGCGTTTGACCTCCGTCAAGGGCCAGCTCGAGGACCCGCGGTGGTCGCCCGACGGGCGGGCGATCTCGTTTCTCTTCGTCGAGGGCTCGAGCCAGGAGCAGGGCGCCCTGACCGCCTACAAGCCGGACTCGGGGGTCGTCTCCGAGACCGTCGAGGAGCAGCGGATCGCCGTCGTGGACGTCGCGACGGGGAAGCTCCGGATCGTTTCCCCGGCGAACCTCTACGTGTACGACTACGACTGGTCGCCGGACGGCAAGTCGTTCGCCGCCGAGGCCGCCGAGGGATCCGGAACGAACAACTACTGGATCGCGCGTCTCTACGTGATACCGGCCCGCTCCGGCGAGACGCGCACGCGGATGGTCTGGAAGCCTCCTCTCCAGATCGCCTGTCCCCGGTGGTCGCCGGACGGCAGGGAAATCGCGGTGATCCACGGAATCATGAGCGACGAGGGGAACACGGGCGGCGACATCTGGACGGTTCCGGCGGCGGGGGGTGAAGCGAAGAACCGCACGCCCGAGATGAAGGCGAGCGCCTCCGCGCTTTTCTGGCGCGACTCCGGAGAGATCCTCTTCACCGAGTACGTCGAGGGTGACGAGGCGGTCGGGTCTCTGGACTCCGGCGGCAAAATCTCGACCCTGTGGCGCGGCCCGGCCACCCTCAAATATTTCTCGGTCGCGCGGCGCGGCACGGCGTCCGCGGCGATGCACTCGACCCTCCGCGAGCCCTTCGAGATCTTCGCCGGTCCGATCGGAGAGTGGAAGGCGGTGACGAGGGTCAACGCGGCGTTCCAGCCGCGGTGGGGCGAGGCGAAGAGCGTCCGCTGGGAGAGCGACGGCGCCAGCGTGCAGGGCTGGCTGCTCGCCCCGGCCGGGGCCGATCCCGCCGCGAAGGCGCCGATGGTCGTCGTGGTCCACGGCGGGCCTTCCTCGGTGGCTCTCTCCAACTGGCCCTCGAGATGGACCGCCGTGCTGCCGTCGCAGGGTTACTACGTCTTCCTTCCGAACCCTCGGGGAAGCTACGGGCAGGGAGAGGCGTTCACGCTCGGCAACGTCAAGGATTTCGGCCACGGCGACCTCCGCGACATCGAACGCGGCATCGATCAGGTGTTGAAGACCGAGCCCGTCGATCCAAAGCGGCTTGGGATCTGCGGCTGGAGCTACGGCGGATACATGGCGATGTGGGCGGTCACGCAGACCAACCGGTTCGCCGCCGCCGTGGCGGGAGCCGGCATCGTGAGCTGGCAGAGCTACTACGGCCAGAACCGGATCGACCAGTGGCTTCTCCCCTTCTTCGGCGCCTCCGTGTACGACGACCCCGAGGTGTACGCGCGCTCCTCGCCAATCACGTACATCAAGAAGGTGAAGACTCCCACGCTCGTCCTCCACGGCGACCGCGACTCGGAAGTTCCGACGCCGCAGGGGTACGAGTTCTGGCATGCCCTGAAGACCCTCGGAGTCCCGACGTCGCTCGTCATCTACGAAAACGAGGGGCACCGGATCGACGACCCGAAGCATCTGCTGGATATGAACCGGCGGATCGTCGAGTGGTTCGACAAGCACATGGGTGGGGTGGGGTCCGTGGTCGGTAGTCGGTAGTCGGTAGTCGGTAGTCGGTAGTCGGGAAGCGGAAGGAGACTGGATGGAACCGGCCTTCGCCTCGGAACTCCTGAAGGACCGCTCGATCCTCGTCACCGGGGGCGGTTCCGGGCTTGGGCTCGCCATGGCAAAGGCGTTCGCGTCGTACGGGGCGAAGGTCTCGATCGCCGGGCGCAGCAGCGAGCGGCTCGCCGGGGCCGCGGCGGAAATCCGAACTGCGGCGCGCGACGGCGGCGAGGTCGCGGAGTTTCCCGCCGACGTGCGCGATGCCGAGCAGGTGCGGAGCCTCGTCGCCGCGGCCGTCGAGCGGTTCGGGAAGGTCGACGGGCTGGTCAACAACGCGGCCGGCAATTTCCTCGTCCCCGCCGAAGAGCTGACTCCCAACGGCTTCGACGCGGTCGTGCGGACGGTGCTGCACGGCTCCGTCTTCTGCTCGCTCGCGGTCGGCCGCCACCTCCTCGAGCGCAAGGCGCCGGGCGCCATCGTCTCGATCGTGACGACCTACGCGTGGACGGGCACGGCCTTCGCGCTTCCCTCCGCGTGCGCGAAGGCGGGGGTGCTCGCGATGACGCGCTCGCTCGCCGTCGAGTGGGGGCACGCCGGAATCCGGTTGAACGCGATCGCCCCGGGCCCGATCCCCACGGAGGGCGCCTTCTCCCGCCTGATGGCGAGCCCGGAGGCGGAAAAGAACGCGCTCGGCCGGATCCCCCTGGCACGCTTCGGAACGAAAGACGAGATCGCAAACCTCGCGACGTTCCTCCTGTCGGACCTCTGCCCCTACCAGACGGGCGACTGCGTGACGATGGACGGCGGCGAGTGGCTCGCCGGGGCGGGTGAGTTTTCGGACTACCGGAAGGTGCCCCGCGAGGCGTTCAAAGCGGCGTTGGCGGGGATGAGAAAGAGATAGTCCGGCCTCTCAATCCGCGTCCCCCACCCGCGGCGTGACGAGCGTGTTCGGGACCTCGCCGCGTTCGGGACTCCTGAACGTTTCTCCGAGGAGATCGGCGAGCTCTCGCTTGTGGACGTTGGCGTTTCCCGTCGCGGGAGACGCGGAAGGAACGCGGCCCGCGTAGCGGAGCCGGACTCCCTCCGGCAGCAGCGTCAGAAGCCGCGGCAGGACGAACGTCCAGGCGCCCATGTTCTGCGCCTCCTCCTGCGCCCACACGAAGTCGCGCGCCGACGAATAGGAAGTCACGAGCCTGCGCAATTCGTCGGCCGGGAAGGGATAGAGCTGTTCGACGCGGACGATCGCGGTCCGCGAGTCCTTCCGCTCGGTCCGCGCGGCCTTCAGGTCGTAGAAAACTTTGCCGCTGCAGAATATGACGCGCTCGACCTCCCGCCGGTCGGCCGCCTCCGTGTCCTCGAGCACCGGGCGGAACGCGCCGCCCGTCAGCTCCTCGATCGTGGAGAACGACGCGGGCAGCCGCAGCAAGCTCTTCGGCGTGAAGAGCACGAGGGGCTTCGCGCGCCCCTGGCGGACCTGTCGGCGGAGCACGTGGAAGTACTGCGCTGGCGTCGTCACGTTGCAGACCTGGATGTTCTCGTCCGCGCAGAGCTGGAGGTATCGCTCGATGCGCGCGCTCGAGTGCTCGGGCCCCTGCCCCTCGTATCCGTGCGGAAGAAGCAGCGTCAGGCGGGAGGTCTCCCGCCACTTGTCTTCTGCGGAGGAGATGAACTGGTCGATGATGACCTGCGCTCCGTTGGCAAAGTCGCCGTACTGCGCCTCCCAGATGACGAGCGCATCCGGACGTTCGACGCTGTAGCCGTACTCGAACCCGAGCACGCCGAACTCCGAGAGCGGGCTGTTGAAGATGGAAAACTGCGCGTGACCTTCCGCGAGCTGGCAGAGCGGCGTCCAGTCCGCGTCGGTCTGCGTGTCGGTGAACACCACGTGCCGCTGCGAGAACGTCCCGCGCGCCGTGTCCTGCCCGGACATCCGGATGAGAGTTCCTTCGAGCAGGATCGAGCCGAAGGCGAGACCTTCCGCCGTCGCCCAGTCCATCGGCAGGAACCCCTCCGCCATGCGCGCGCGGCGCGCGAGCTGCTGGACCATCTTGGGGTTGAGGTTGAATCCCGAGGGCACCGTCGTGAGCACCCGTCCGATCCGGGTGAGTGTGTCCCGCTCGACTCCCGTCGGCACCTCTTCGACGCGCCCCGTCTCGCCCGCGTGATGCGGCGGCGAGGGAAGCCCGGTCCGCTTGGCCGCTTCCTTTGCGCCCAGCAGCGCCGCTTCGTAGGACGCGATCTGCCGCGCCTCCAGGTCCGAAACCTCCGCTTCCGTCAGCACGCCTTCGCGAACGAGACGGCGCGCATAGACCGTGCGCACTCCCGGGTGCTCCTGGATGCGCCGGTACATGATCGGTTGCGTGTAGGTCGGCTCGTCCCCTTCGTTGTGGCCGTGCAGCCGGAACCCGATCAGATCGACGACGACGTCCTTGTGGAACTCCTGCCGGTAGTCGAGCGCGATCTGGAGCACGCGCCACGCCGCTTCGGGATCGTCCCCGTTGACGTGGAAGATCGGGACCTGGTTGATCTTCGCGACGTCCGTCGAATAGAGCGACGACCTTCCGGACGCCGGGTTCGTCGTGAAGCCGATCTGGTTGTTGACGACGAGGTGGAGGGTGCCCCCCGTCCGGTAGCCGCGAAGCTGGGCGAGGTTGAAGACCTCGGCCACGACGCCCTGGCCGGCGAAAGCAGCATCGCCGTGGAGGAGGACGGGCAGGACTCTGGACCACGCCTCCTCGCGGGGCAGCCGGGTCCGGTCCTGCTTCGCGCGGACGAGCCCCTCGACGATCGGATCGACCGCTTCCAGGTGGGACGGGTTCGAGGGAACGGAGATCGCGATCTCGTTCCCGCTCGCGGTCTGCCGGCGGGAGCGAGCGCCCTGGTGGTATTTCACGTCCCCTTCGTCCGCCGGAAAGTCCGGGTGCACGGTCCCCTCGAACCCCGAGAAGATGCGCTCGGCGGCGTTGCCCACCACGTTGGCGAGAATGTTCAACCGGCCCCTATGCGTGAGCCCCATCGAGACCTCGTCGACGCCGCGCGCGGCCGCCCCTTCGATCATCTGGTCGAGAAACGCGATCGCGGTTTCCGAGCCTTCGATCGAGTAGCGGCGCTGTCCCAGAAAACGAGTGCCCAGGAATCGCTCGAAAGTCTCCGCGGCGACGAGCTTGGCGAGGATTGTCTTTCGCAGGTCCGCCGGGAGCGGTTCGGGGGGAGCGCCGACGCGGCGGCGGATCCACTCCTTCTCGACGGGGTTCGAGATGAACCGGTACTCCGTGCCGACTTTGCCGCAGTAGACGCGGCGCATGAGCGCGATGATCTCGCGCAGCGGCATCTGTTCGCGGCCGGAAAGACCTCCCGTCCAGAAAGAGCGGTCGAGGTCCCAGATCGTGAGCCCGTACGTTTCGAGATCGAGCTCGGGATGGCTCTGAACCGGCATCAGCTTCAGGGGATCGATGTCCGCGATCAAGTGGCCGCGGACGCGATAGGCGTTGATGAGCTCGAGCACCCGCGCCTGTTTCTCGATGTCGGCGATCCGCGAGTCGGAAAAGAGCGCGGGGCTCCGGTCGACCGCCCAGTGGTACGGCTTGAAGGGGACGCCCACGTCGGAGAACACCGCCTCGTAGAAATCGTGCTTGCCGAGCAGGAGCTCTTCGATGCGCGCGAGAAAGAGCCCGGACTCGGCGCCCTGGATGATGCGGTGGTCGTAGGTCGACGTGAACGTCAGCACCTTGCTGATCGCGAGCCACGAGAGTGCCTCGGCGGACATCGCGGAAAACTCGGCGGGGTACTCGATCGCGCCCGTCGCGACGATGAGGCCCTGGCCGGGCATGAGCCGCGGGACGGACGCCGTCGTGCCGAGCGTGCCGGGATTGGTCAGCGAGATCGTCGTTCCCTCGAAGTCCGGGATCTGGAGCTTTCCGCCGCGGGCTCGCGCGACGAGGTCGTCGGCCGCCGTCACGAACTGCGTGAACGTCATGGCGTCCGCGCCCTTGATGCTCGGAACGAGCAGGCTCCGCGTGCCGCCCGATTTCTCGACGTCTACGGCCAGGCCGAAGCCGACCCGGTCGCGCCGGACCCGCGCGGGGACGCCGTCTGCCTGCGAGAACGCGTCGTTCAAGCGCGGGAAGGCCTTCAGCGCGGTCACGATCGCCCACGCGACGAGGTGAGTGAACGAGATCTTGCCCTGGTCGTTGCCCGACCGGTATTCGTTGACGAGCCGCCGATTCTCGTCGAGCAGCTTGATGGGAATCTGGCGCTGCGAAGTTGCCGTCGGGACGCGGAGGCTCGCCTCCATGTTCTCGGCGATCTTCAACGCTACCCCGAGGATCGGAGAGCGCTCCTCGCCCTCGCGAGGAGCGGGGGCGGCCGGCGCGGGAGCGGCAGACGTCTTCGCGGCGGGAAGGGGCGCCTCCGGCGCCGGGGCCTGCGCCTGCACGGGCCGCGGCTCGCCCATCCGCGCGCGGAAGAACTCCCGCCAGTCGGCATCGACCGCTTCGGGGTTCGTCCGGTAGCGCGCGAGGAGCTCCGCCACGTAGGCCGCGTTCTCGCCGAACTCGGCGACGAGCGCTTCGGACAAGTCGCGGTCGGGGGTGCGCGTGGCCATGAGGGAAGGGATTTTAACTGCTACGATCCCGACCCTTGATCCGACCTTTCCTCGCCTCGATCCTGATATCGGCCTGCATGCCGCTGTCCGCGGCCGAGCCGGTTCTTGCCCCGGAGGTCCGGCAGACCGCCGTCCTGCTGAGGGAGAAGGCGTTCTCCGGCACCCGCGCCAGCGAATGGGCGCGGTCGCTCGCGGATGAGGTCGGGCCGAGGCCGGCGGGGTCGGACGGAGACCGGGCGGCCGTCGCCTGGGCCGTCGCCAAGATGAAGTCGATCGGGCTCTCGAACGTGCGCGCGGAGCGGGTCAAGGTCACCGTCTGGACCCGCGGGGTCGAGACGGGGGAGATCCTCTCCCCCCACCGGCAGAAGCTCTTCCTGACCGCCCTGGGCGGGAGCGTCGCGACGCCCCCCGCCGGAATCGAGGGCGCGGTCTTCGAGGCGGCGTCCCTCGAGGACCTCGAGGCGCGCGGGGCCGGCGCCCGCGGAAAGATCGTCTTCTTCGACAAGAAGATGGAGCGGCGCGCCGACGGCGCCGGATACGGTAAGGCCGTCGACGTCCGCGGCAAGGGCCCGTCGGCGGCTGCGAAGCTCGGCGCGATCGCCGTCGTGATCCGCTCGATCGGCACCGATCACGAACGCTTTCCCCACACCGGGAGCATGACGTACGAGGCGGACGCTCCGAAGATCCCGGCGGCCGCGCTGTCGATCCCCGACGCCGAGCTCCTCGAAAGAATGCTCCGCGGCGGCGCCCGCGTGCGGATCCGCGTCACGCTCGGCTGTCACGATTCTCCCGACGCCGAGTCGGCGAACGTCGTCGGAGAAATCCCCGGCACGACGAGACCGAAGGAGATCGTGTTGCTCGGCGCGCACCTCGATTCGTGGGACCTCGGCACGGGCGCCAACGATGACGGCGCGGGTTGCGGAATCGTCCTCGAGGCGGCGCGCCTGATCGGCGAGCTTCCGCGGAGCCCGGCGCGCACGATCCGCGTCGTGCTGTACGCGAACGAGGAGCACGGGATCGAGGGGGGCAAGGCCTACAGGGAGGCGCACAAGGCGGAGCTTCCTCTGCACGCTGCCGCGTTCGAATCCGACAACGGTTCGGGCCGGCCGTTCGCGCTGCAGTGGCTCGCGGGCGCGTCGGCCGAGCCAGCCCTTCGCGAGATCACGGAAATCTTAGAACCGCTCGGCGCCCGTTCGCTCCTGGAAGGCGGGTCGGGAGGCGCGGACATCTCGCCGCTCCGCGCCGACGGCGTGCCCCAGTTCGCGCTGCGGCAGGACGCGTCGCTCTACTTCGACTGGCACCACACCGCCAACGACACGGCCGACAAGATCGACCGCGCGGGGATGGACGGGAACGCCGCGGCGGCCGCCGCGTTCGCCTGGGTCACCGCCTCCGTCGAACCCGCGTTCGAAAAGATCCCCGCGGACAAGCGCGAGGAAGAGCAAGCGAAAAAATAGGCGCCGCCGGATTCGAAGTGCGAAGGTCGGGCGCGGCACCGGTCGCGTCGGGGCCGGCAAAGAACGGGGGAAGAGAAGACCTTCTAGCGTCCGCGCGCCGCGACGGTCTCTTTCGCCGCCTGCACCTCGGGGTGCTGGAAACCGAGGAGCTCGGCGATGCGTCGGGCGAGATGGCTCTCGACTTCCGACAGCGACCCGTCGGCGTACACCACGCCCCAGATCGCCTCGACGAGCTTCAAGCGCTCCTCCCTCGAGAGGTTCTCCGCGACCAACCGCGTGAAGTGGTACAGATCGACGCTGTCGCGACGCTGCGTCTCGGCGAGCGCCAGGACGTCCTGAATGTCCGAGTCCGCGACTCCCATCTCGCTGCGGATGTGGCGCACGATGCGCTCGCGCTCCTCGGGCCGGAAGACGTCATCCGCGTGCGCGATCTCGAGGAGCAGCGCGCACGCCGCGACCACGACCGGGTCGGGTCCCTCGCCGCCGGAATCCGGAGAGGATCTGCCCGGAGAGGAGAAGAACGCGCGCAGCGCTTCGATGCCCACGGTACAAGACTAGAGCGTTCCGGAGCGCGCGCAAAGGGCCGTTTCGGGCCGAAATCCGGAAACTTTCCCCGGGGACGAGCGTATGGGAAGGCAGGAGAAGACATGAACCGGCGCAACCTCGAAACCCTGCTCTTGACGCTCGAATCCACACCCGCGCTGCTCGCGCGCGCGGCCGGAACCATCTGTCCCTCGGAGGCGTCACGCAAGCCCGCGGACGGCGGATTCTCGTTTATCGAAAACGTATGGCACCTCGCCGACCTCGAGCGCGAGGCGTACGGCGTCCGCATCCAGAGGATCGTTTCCGAGGACGAGCCGATGCTCTCGAATTTCGACGGCGATCGGATCGCGCGCGAGCGCCGCTACCAGGACCGCGACGTTGCCGCGGGGCTCAGCGCGTTCGCGAACGCCAGACGGCGGAACGTGGAAGCGCTGCGGCATCGTTCGGCCGAGGAGTGGAAGCGCGCCGGGGTGCAGGACGGCATCGGAACCCTGACCCTCGCCGACCTTCCCCGGATGATGGCCGAGCACGACCGTTCCCACATCGCCGACATCGCGAGGCTGATCGAAGAGCTCTCCGGATCGGACTGTCCGCCCGCCGACATGGGGCCGCGCTCGGTGTCGGCGTGGGCGTGAGATTGAGGAGAGAGGAAAGAGGAGAGAGGTAAGAGGCCCGTCTCACCTCTCCCTCTGACCTCTCACCTCTCACCTTTTTTCTTCAGCCACTCCCTCCCAAAGGCCACGATCCCGGGAAGGATCGATGCGAACACGACGATCAGGATCACGATCTCGATGTTCTTGCGCACCCACTCGAACTGACCGAGGAAGTAACCGATCAGGGTCATCGACAGGACCCACCCCGCGCCGCCGATCACGTTGAAAAGCACGAAGCGGCGGTACTCCATCCGCGCCATTCCGGCCACGACGGGCGCGAAGGTCCGGACGATCGGCATGAATCGCGCGAGGATGATCGTTTTTCCGCCGTGCTTCTCGTAGAAGTCGTGGGCGCGGCGGAGGTGCTGCGGGTTGAACAGCATCGACTTGGGCCGCGTGAAGAGCGCCTCACCGGCGCGGCGGCCGATCCAGTAGCCCACGGTGTCGCCGACGATCGCCGCCGCGATCAGCAGCCCGTTGAGCGCCCAGATGCTCAGGTTGCCGCGCGCCGCGAAGACGCCCGCCGTCACGAGGAGCGAGTCGCCGGGGAGAAAGAAACCGATCATGAGCCCGGTCTCGGCGAACACGATGATCGTCATCGCCGTCAGACCGCCGACGCGGACGAGCGTCTCGACGTCCGTCAGAGCGTGGAAGAGCTGCTTGAAGTACTCCATGGGCCGGCGCATCTTAGCGCGCCTGCTACGATCCGCCTCCCATGGAGTACACGGACGAGCACGCCCGCGCCGGGATCGACGCTCCCCTTCCCGAGATCGAGACCTGGCCCAACCAGTACGCGGATTACGAGATCGCCGTCGAGATCCCCGAATACAACGCGATCTGTCCGAAAACGGGGCTCCCGGACTTCGGCCACCTGACGATCCGGTACGTGCCGGACCTGCTCTGCCTGGAGCTCAAGTCCCTGAAGCTCTACATCGTCGCGTACAGAAACGTCGGGATCTTCTACGAGAACGCGGTGAACCGGATCCTCGAGGACTGCGTCGCGGCGTGCCGCCCGAAGCGGATGAGGATCACCGGCACGTTCTCTTCGCGGGGAGGCATCTCCTCGACGATCGAGGCGCGTTATCCGCCGGTGAACTCGGAGTAGAGCGCCTCGCGCAGCCGCGCCGCGATCGGTCCGGGACGGCCTCCGGCGATCGGCCTCCCCTCCACCTCGACGACCGGATACGTCCAGAGCGTCGTCGAGGCGAAGAAGACCTCGTCCGCTTCGAACATCTCCTCCGGCGTGAATGCGCGCTCCTCGACCTCGATGCCGAATCCGCGCGCCGCCTCGATCGCGGCTCCGCGCGTGACCCCGGGCAGGATGCGCGGCCCGTTCGGCGCGGTTCGAAGGCGGCCGCCCGCGGCGATGAAGAGGTTCGCCTTCGTGCCCTCGAGCGCGAAGCCGTCGCGGACGAAGATCGCGTCCATCGCTCCCGCCTCTCTCGCCCTCTGGTACGCAAGGGTGTTCGGCAGGAGCATCACGCTCTTGATGTCGCAACGCGACCAGCGCTCGTCGGCGGCGAGCACCGCCCGGCCTCCGGAAACGGGCGCAGGGGGATCGGACCGCCGCGCGAACCCATACACGGTGGGCGGCGTTCCGGGCGGAGGGAACGCGTGCGTCCGGGGCGCCGCGCCGCGGGACACCTGCGCATAGACGGTCGCATCTTCCTCGATCAGGCCGTTCTCCTCGAGCAGCCGCCGCGCCACCTCGGGATAGAACCCCGGGCTCGCGTCGATGCGCAGCGTGCGCAGGCCTTCGCCCATGCGCTCGAGGTGCTCCGCCATGTGGTAGCCGCGCCCGCGATAAAACCGGACGACCTCGTAGATCGCGTCGGCGAACTGGAAGCCGCGGTCGTCCGGCGAGATGAAAGCCTGTTCCCGCGGAACGAAGGCACCGTTCAAGTAGACGATCATGGGAGGACGCTCACTTCTTCCACTCTCTGACCGCGCGCGCCAGGTCGGGATCCCCCGCGAGGCCCCGGTACGCCTCCTCCGCACGGGTCATGGTGTCCTCGAGCGCGCGGCGGCGTTCGGTCCGCAGCAGCCGCGCGGCCGCGGCGAGGGCGGCGGGCGCCCGGGAGAGCAATTCGCGCGCGAGCTTTTCCGCCTCGCGCTCGACCTCCCCGGAAGGCACCGCGCGCGACGCGAAGCCCGCGTCGGCCGCCTCGCGGCCCGAGACCGTGCGGCCCGACAGGATCCAGTCCGCGGCGCGCGCCGCGCCGACGCGAAGCGGCAGAAAGGCGACCGCCCCGGGTGGAAAGCACGCGATCCGGACCTCCGGAAACCCGATCCGAGCGTCCTCAGCGGCAAGGACGACGTCGCACGCCGACGCGAGCTCCGCGCCGCCCCCGAGGCAGGCGCCCGACACCGCCGCGATCGTGACGGCGGTCGTTTCGAGGAGCGACGAGAGCGCGGCGCGCATCGCTCCGAGCATCCTCTCGATCATGGCCGGGTCGGGAGCGTGCTCCGGAATCGACACACCGGCGGAGAACGCGCGCGGCAAGCCCGCCAGAAGAATCACCCGGGCTCGGGAAGCACCCACGGCGGTGACCGCCGTCGCGAGAGCCCGGAGGTCGTCCGCGCCCAGGACGTTGACGGGCGGCCGGTCCATGCGGATCCGGACGAGACCGTCCCGGGAGCTCTCCGCCCGGATCGCGAGCGCGTTCGCCGGCAGGGGCACGTTTCTCCTGGAGCCTCTCAGCTCTTCCGGGGCGGCGGCGGCTTCGTGGGAGCGGGCGTCGAAACAGGCTTCGGCTTCTCCGCCTGCTTCTCGAGTCTCGCCCGCTCGAGCTTCACGGCGGCGCGCACGTTGGCGACGTGGTCCGCGCCGACGACGACGTTCTCGATGCGATTGTCCGGTTCGCGCAGCTTCATCTCGTAGAGCGGTTCCGGGACGGACGTGCGGATGAAGTCCGTCGCCAGCTGATTCACCTTCCGGACGTAGGCAAGCGTGTCCCCGACCGCCTGGCGCTCGCTCACCGTTCCGTGGCCCGGAACTACCTTCGCGACGTCGAGTCCGGCCAGCCGCGTGAGAATCTGCTCCCAACCGCGCGGGTCGGCGTCGGCGGATTGCAGATAGGGCAGCTTGCCGTGCATCACGAGGTCCCCCGCGAACAGGATCTTCTCCTCGGGCAGCAGAACGACGAGGTCCCCGTTCGTATGGCCGGCGCCGAGAAAATAAACGGCCGCGCGCCGGGCGCCGCCGAAGAAAACCATCCGGTCGGAGATCGCGATGACGCCCTCCGACGTCTTGCCGGCGGGCGCCTGGAGCAGCGACGCGGCGGCGGGAGCGGCGTTCTCGTGGCAGAGGATCCGCGCGCCGGCCGCGGCGAACGTCGAGATTCCTCCGGCATGATCTCCGTGCGCGTGGGTCAGGACGAGGTACCGCACCGGTTTTCCCGCCGTCTCGGCGATTTTTTCAAGAACCGCCCTGGCCGTGGCGGCGTCATTGCCCGAGTCGACGACGACGACCCCGTCGGACGCGAGGAACCATCCGACGTTCGCCCCCCCGTCCATTTCCGCCGCCCACACGCCCTCGGCGAGCTTGACGACGTTCATCTTCGGTTGCGCGGCGGCGAGCGCCGGAATGGAAGCCAGCGCGACGGCGAGAAGGGCGATGCGAATCCTCGTCATGGTCATCGTCGAGAGCTCCTCTGACTGTTTTTCCGAGAATGCGGAGGGGAAGGACTCTACTGGGATCGGGCGGCGGGCGCCTGGCCCGCCTCCTCGTTGCGGCTCGCCGCGGCATGCTCGCGCACGGCCCGGGCGAACTCGGCGAAGAGCCGCCGGGAGGCGGCTTCCCCGTCGGCTGCCAGGTTCTCGGGATGCCACTGCACGCCCATGAGCCATGGGCCCTGCTTCGTCTCCGCCGCCTCGACGACGCCGTCGGGCGCGACCGCCGACACGACGAGCCCGGCCGCGGGCCGGGCGATCGCCTGGTGGTGGCGGCTGTTCACGGGCAGGTCGGATCCGGCGGAGACGGCCGCCAGTCGCGTGCCGGCCGCCACGGAGACGGCGTGCTCGAGGCGGGTCTTCGCCGCCTGCGGGACGTCGTGCGCGATCGCGGAGGCCCGCTGGCTCGGGACGTCCTGGATCAGCGTGCCGCCCATCGCGACGTTGACGACCTGGAGGCCCCGGCAGATCGCCAGAACGGGAACGCCCTCGCGCCGCGCCTCCTCGAAGAGCGAGAAGTCGAGCGCGTCCCGTTCCGGATCCGTCTCGACGCCCGCGTCTCCCCGGATGATCTCGCCGTAGAGCGCGGGCTCGACGTCGCAGCCGCCGCCGAGGACGAGCCCGTCGAGCGGCCCGGACGGCTTTGCTCCGGGGCCCAGGACCTCGATCTCCTCCCTGCCGAACCCCGCTCCGAGAAGCGAGGTGACGTAGTCGTTCCGCTCGCGGCCGACGGCGTCGCGGTCGAGGGTCAACGCTATACGCACGAGCAAATTGTAACGGACATGGGGCGAGCAAGCTGCAACGCCGCGCAGCGAAGAGATGGGAACTTTCGATTCATCTCTCGAACAAGGCCGCCATCCCCATCCCCCCCGAGACGCACAGCGTCGCGATTCCCGTCTTCGCGTCGCGGCGCTTCATCTCGTGGAGGAGCGTGGTGGCAATGCGCGCTCCCGTGGCCCCGATCGGGTGCCCCAGCGCGATCGCGCCGCCGTTGACGTTCACGCGGGAGAGGTCGAGGGAAAGCTCTCTCGCGCAGGCGATCACCTGCGCGGCGAACGCCTCGTTCAGCTCGATCAGGTCGATGTCGCCGAGCGCGCGGCCGGTCTTCACGAGCAGCGCTCGGATCGCGGGCACCGGCCCGACGCCCATCCGCTCCGGCTCGACGCCGGCCGACGTCCACGCCACGATTCTCCCGAGCGGCTCCCCGCCCGCCTTTCGGGCCGCGTTCTCCGACGCGAGCACGAGCGCCGCCGCGCCGTCCGTGATACCCGAGGAGTTGCCCGCGTGGACCGTTCCCGACTCGGCGTCGAACACCGGAGGAAGCCTCGCGAGAGATTCGAGGGTCGTGTCGCCCCGCGGGTGCTCGTCGCGCGAGACGGTGACGGGGCCCTTCTTTCCCGCGACCTCGACGGGAACGATTTCTCCGTCGAATCGCCCGGAGTCCGACGCTTCCTTCGCGCGGCGCTGCGATTCGACGGAGAAGGCGTCCTGCTCCGGCCTCAGGATTCCGTACTCGCGGACCAGGTTCTCCGCGGTTTCCCCCATGAGCTGTCCGCACAGAGGGCACAGAAACCCGTCGCGGTACATGCCGTCGACGATCTCCCCGTGCCCCATCCGCTGTCCGAAGCGAGCCCGCGGCAGCAGATACGGGGTCGCGGACATGCACTCGGTGCCCCCCGCGAGGACGACCTCGTTCTCGCCCGCGGCGATCGAGAGCGCTCCGAGCGTCAGCGCCTTGAGCGACGAGGCGCACGCCTTGTTGACCGTGTAGGCGGGGACCGAGTCGGGCACGCCCGCGCGGTGCGAGACCTGCCGCGCGGTGTTCGGGCCCCCGCCGGCCTGGCGCGCGTGCCCGAAGATCGTTTCGTCGATGGCCGCCGGCGGGAGCCCCGACCGGTCGATCGCCGCCTTTGCCGCGACGGTCCCGAGGTCCGCCGCGGAGAGCGACGCGAAGGAGCCCCCGAATTTTCCGATCGGGGTGCGCGCGGCGGAGAGGACGTACACGGGCTTCATTGGGTAGGCGGTAGGTGGTAGGTGGTTACTCGTCGAAATATTCCCTCAGCCCCTACGTCCTACCACCTACGTCCTACCACCTAGGTGATGAGCGGCAGCCGCACGCGAAACGTCGTTCCCTCTGCGGGTGTGCTCTTGACGTCGACGATGCCCTTGTGGGCCTCGACGATCCAGCGGGCGATCGAGAGCCCGAGGCCGGACCCGCCGGGATACGCCCGGCGCGCGCGGTCGCTGCGGAAGAACCGCTCGAAGACGTGCGGCTGGTCGCGGAGCGGGATCCCGATCCCCGTGTCCTCGACCTCGATCGAGGCTTCCGACGGGTGAGTAAAAAGCTTCACGCGGACGCGGCCCTGCGGCTCCGTGTAGCGGATCGCGTTCTCGAGGAGGTTGTGAAGGACCTGCTGCATCCGGTCGGCGTCGATGAACGCACGGACGGGAGCGTCGGGAACCTCCGCAGCGAGGTCGATCTCGCGGTCGGACGCCGCGGGCTGAAGGTCGCGCGTGACGTCGGATACGAACTTCACCAAATCCACGTTGGCGAACGAAAGCGTGATGCGGCCCGCCTGGCCGCGCGCGAGGAACAGAAGGTTCTGCGAGAGGCGGGCCAGATGCCGGGTCTCCAGGAGGGCGTTCCCGATCGCCTCGCGATACTCCTCGGCCGGACGATCTTCTTCGAGCACGACCTCGAGCGTCCCCCGCAATACCGTGAGAGGGGTTCGCAGCTCGTGCGAGACGTCCGCGATGAATTGCTGCTGCTCCTTCTCGGCCGACGCGAGGCCGTCCAGGCGCGTGTTCAGCCGTTCCGCGATCTCGCGCGCTTCGCCCTCGAGGTCCGAGGAAGGAATGCGTTTCAACGGATGCTGCTCGGTCTCCGCGAGCCGGCGGCTCAAGGTCGCGAGCGCGTCCTCCTTCGAGTCCTTCCCGTTCTTGACGGCCGCCGGGTCCGAGGGGCCGCCGAATGAAAACAGTCCCACGCTACTCCTCCGCTCCGGACGCCCGGAGCCGGTATCCGACCCCGCGAACCGTCTGAATCATCTTTTCGCGCTCGCCCGCGTCGATCTTCTTCCGGAGCGCGTTTATGTAGACGTCGATGATGTTCGTCGAGAGGTCGAAGGAGTCCTCCCAGATGCGCGCCTGAATCTCGGAACGTGAGACGACCTTCCCGCGGCGTCTCAAGAGAAGCTCGAAGAGCGCTCCCTCCCGGGCCGTAAGCCGGATCCGCTCGCCTTCCCGCGCGATCTCCCGCGACTCCGGGTCGTAGGTGACGTCGCCGAACGCGATGGGCCCGGGTTCTTCGATCTCGGTCCGCCGGAGCAGCGCCCGCAGCCGGGCGAGCAGCTCCCGGAACGAGAAGGGCTTGACGAGATAGTCGTCCGCGCCGGCGTCGAGCCCCTCGATCTTGTTCTCGATCGTGTCGCGCGCCGTGAGCATGAGGATCTTCGACCGCACGCCGCGCGTCCGCAGCTCGCGGCAGAGCTCCAGGCCGTCGCGGGAACCGGGAAGGAGCAGGTCGAGGATGATGAGGTCGTAGGATCCGGCGCTCAGGCGGTCGAGCGCGGCGTCCGTGTCTTTTACCGCCTCGACCGAATAGCCCTTCTCGGTGAGACCCTTGCGCAGGAACTGCGCGATCTTCTCTTCATCCTCGACGACGAGGACCTTCACCCGGCGCCTCCGTCTCCTTCGGGCCGGTCGTCGGCGGGCCGCCGGGCACGGGAGATGACGAGCACCGCCCCCGCTCCCGCGGCGAAGCCGCCCGCAAAGTCGGCGAGGCGCCCCGAGCTGGTGATCATGACGATGACTCCGGCGGCGACGAGACCGAGGAGAACGAGCCGGGACATTTCGACTGGGGGGATGTATTTCATCGAGTCACCGGAATCGCCGCGCCGATGTATTGTCTCTCAACGAAAGAGCAAGGAGGAAAGAATGAAATTCAGGATCCTCTCCTCGGTCATCCTCGGCGCGGCGGGCGCCCTCGTTTTGAGCTGCGCTTCGGGCAGGACGTCCACGTCCGGCGGCACCTCCGCCTCCGCAGCGGCCGCGGCGCCGGCGTCGGCGAAGGCGACTCTCGAACCGAGGAGCGGCTCGACGGTGCGGGGCGCAGCGACCTTCACGGAGCTGCCCTCCGGGGTCCGCGTTCAGGTTCACGTCGAGAACGCTCCTCCGGGGACGCACGGCCTCCATGTCCACGAGAAGGGGGACTGCTCCGATCCGGAGGCCAAGTCCGCCGGCGGCCACTTCAACCCGGGCGGGATGCCGCACGCCGGGCCCATGACCGCGAGCCGCCATGCCGGCGACCTCGGAAACATCGAGATCGGCGCGAACGGCCAGGGCGACCTGGACGTCCGGACGGATCTTCTAACCATCAAGCCCGGGCCCAACTCGGTGATCGGGCGCGCCGTCATATTTCACGAGAAGCTCGACGACCTGACGACTCAGCCCACCGGAAATGCCGGAGGCCGACTGGCCTGCGGAGTGGTTCAGTAGGCAAGGAGATCTGAACGCGCGCCCCGCGGGGCGCGCGTTCTATCGGGTCATCGTCGGCAGATCGGGTCATCGGGTCATCTCACCATCTGACCATTTGGTGTCCGCTCTCGCGGAGTTTCCGGTCGTCTCCTCGCCAGGCTGCAACCAAACCCGACTCCGCCGTGTTAACGTACAAAATGTACAAATCGGAGGAGGCCGGAATGACCGTGTTGCCTGCCAGTGAAGCTCGTGCGGGATTTTCGGAGATCTTGAATCGCGTCGCGTTCGGAGGCGAGCGCATCGTGCTCGAGAGGCATGGGCGCAACGTGGCGGCGCTCGTTCCCATGGCGGACTTTGCGAGCCTCGAGCAGAGGCCCTCGAAGGAATCGAAGCGGCGCGCTCCGTCGCCGTCCGTCTTCTATGCCATTCCGGAGCTGCCCCGGCTGGGGCCCGTGCTTCTCGCCGCCAGTGACGAGGGGCTGTGGAGGCTCTCTTTCGGGCGTTCCCGCGCATCGCTCGAGGACCGCCTCCACGAGGAACTTCCCGAGGCGCTCCCCGGCGACACCCCGATGCTCCGGCGCGCCGAAAAGGAGTTGCGCGAATACCTCGGAGGCGGACGGCGGCGCTTCGACGTGCGCGTGGATCCGGCGGCCTACCGGACGCCGTTTCTGCGCCGGGTGCTCCTCGATGCGACCTGCGCGATCCCGTTCGGCCGCGTCCGCACTTACGGCGAGATCGCGGAGGCCGTCGGCAGCCCGGCCGCCGCGCGGGCCGTCGGCGGCGCGCTGGCCGCGAACCCCGTCCCGATCGTCGTGCCTTGCCACCGCGTAATCGCGGCGGGCGGACGGCTCGGCGGCTACTCGGGAGGCCGGGAGGGGACCGGGCTGCGCTGGAAGAAAGAGCTTCTCGCGCTCGAAGGCGCGCTGCCGGGGGCGGCGTGAGATCGCCGTTCGACCTCCCGCCCGAGGAGATCCGGCGGCTCGGATACATGGCCGCCGACGCCGCCGCCGGACATCGATCCCTCCTCGAATCGCGGCCCGTCTTCGGCAAGGTGGGCGGCGGAGCTTCCCTCTTCCAGGGCCCGGCGCCGGAAGAGGGAGCGCCGATCGAGGAGACCCTCGCTTTCGTCCGCGAGAACGTTCTGCCCTTTCCGATGGGCAACTCGCACCCGCGGTTCTTCGGATTCATCAACGCGACCGCGGACCCGATCGGAGTGATGGCCGACGGGCTCGCCGCCGCCATGAACCCCAACTGCTGGGGGGGCGATCACGCGGCGATTCACGTCGAGAAGCAGGTCATCGGCTGGCTCGCCGATGCAATCGGACTCCCCCCCGAGACGGAAGGCATCCTCGTCTCCGGAGGCTCGATGGCGAATTTCACGGCCCTCGCGGCCGCGCGGCGCGCCCGCACGCCCGGAAACGTACGCGAAGACGGTCTCGCGGGGCCCGGCCGGCCGCGGCTCACGGTCTACGCGAGCGACCAGACGCACGCGTGCGTGGACAAGGCGGTCGACCTCCTCGGGATCGGAACGGCGCAGCTGCGAAAGCTGCCTTCGGACGAGCGGTTCCGCGTCCGCGCGGCGGACGTGGCGCGCGCCGTCGCGGAGGACCGGGCGGCGGGGTTCACGCCTTCGATCGTCGTCGGCAACGCGGGCACCGTGAACACGGGAGCGATCGACCCGCTCGGAGAGCTCGCGGATCTGTGCGCGCGGGAAGACCTCTGGTTCCACGTCGACGGCGCATACGGAGCGCTCGCGACGCTCTCCCCGGAGCTCAAGCCTCTCTTCACGGGAATCGAGCGGGCGGATTCCGTCGCGGCCGACCCGCACAAGTGGCTCTACGTTCCGTACGAGGCGGGCGCCACGCTCGTGCGCGCGCCCGGCCGCCTCGGAGCGACGTTCCGAAAATTCCCGGAGTACCTCGCCTCGGACGCGGAGAGTCCCTTTCCCGGGCCGGCCTGGTTTGCGGAGCGCGGCGTCGAGCTCTCCCGGGGCTTCAAGGCGCTCAAGGTCTGGATGGGCTGGAAGACGCACGGGACTCGCGGATACGCGCAGGCCATCGAGAACGACGTCCGGCTCGCCCGCTTCCTGTCGGACGAGGTCGATCGGAGGCCGGATTTCGAGCGCCTGGCGGAGACGGTCCTCTCGATCTCGAACTTCCGCTACAAGCCGGCCGGGCGCGCTCTCCCGGACGCGGCGCTCGACACGGTCAACCGGCGAATCGTCAACCGGCTCGTGGGGGACGGCTCGTTCTTCCTCGCGCCGACGGTCCTGAAGGGAAGGACGGCGCTGAGGGTGTGCATCGTGAATTTCCGGACGCAAGAGGAGGACCTGACGTTTCTGCTCGATGAAGCGGCAAGGATCGGGGGCGAGGAGGCTTCAAAGATCTGACGCGCGCGTGCTCGCGAGAGCCCCCCTCACCCACCCTCTCCCCCGCGCGCGGGGGAGAGGAAAAAGCCTCGCTCGTTCATCCGCTCGCCGCGTTAGGAGTCTCCCGACCGAAGGGAGGGAGGGGCCTGACGCGGCGGGAGCCGGAGCGGAGCGTCAGCGCAGCGGAGGCGACGTTAGGCGACGAGTTGCGTACACGATTTGCAGCGGGTCGCGTCCTTCGGAATGATGTCGCGGCACTGCGGGCATTCTTTGGTCGGGGCGGCGGGTGTCGGTTTCGGCAGCAGCGCTTTGGTGATCAGGAAAACCACCAGGCCGATGATCAGGAAGTCGACGAGCGCCCCGATGACCTGGCCGTAGGTGATCTTGGTCACGAACGGCTTTCCGGCGGCATCCACCCCTTCGCGGAGCACCCACCCGTTGGAACGCCAGTCGCCGGGGGGAAGGAGGAGACTGATGATCGGATTCAACACGTTCTCGACGAGGGAGGAAACGACCTTGCCGATCGCCGCGCCGATGATCACGCCGATGGCGAGCGCGATCGCGTTCTGCTTGAGGAGGAACTCCTTGAATTCTTTGATCATGGAAAGGGCTCCACGGTTTCGCGTTTGCCTTTCTGAGGTCTCGTTTCTTCCGCCCTCCACGCCTCCAGGTTTCTCTCGATCTGGCCCGCGTGCTTTTCGAGGTGCTCCGCATAGGTTTCCAGCCAGTCCTCGGCGGTGTAGCGACCGCGTTCACTGTGCGTTCCGCTCCTCGACCAGGCCGACTCCGGAAGCTGCTTCAGGAGGTTGACCGTGTGGGCCCGCATGACATCGACCGTCGCGAGAGCCAGCTCGACGCGGGCGCGGTGGTAGTCGAAGACCCGAGCCCAGTGCGCCTGGTCATAGCCCGAGATTGCCGGGTTCTCCTCGGCGATCAGGAAGCGGATCCGCGCGGCGGCGTTCAACTCCGAGTCCGCGCAGTGGCAGACGACCTCCTGGGCCGACCATCTGCCCTCGCCCGGCCGCCACTTCCAGGCTTCCCGCGGCACCTTCGCGAACGCATCGCGCAGGATCCTCGGGCCCTCCTCATAGCGCCGGATCAGGTCCTCCCGCTGCGCCGCCGTCAAGGCCATCCTGATTCCCTCCGGTTTGTCGGTGTGTGGCCCCGATCTTACTCCGTCAAAACCGGGTGGCGTCCAGGGAGAGGACCGTATGGCGGCCGATCACCTCCGCGGAGTGCCGCGTTCCCGCCGGGATGTAGAGCCGATCGCCGGGCTTCATCTCGAAGACCTCGGCCCCGGCTCGGATCCGGAAGAAACCCTCGATGACCGCGTCGCACTTGTCCTCGAGGTGCGCATGCTCCTCGAAGACGGTGCCCTCCCGGTAGGCATAGACGACGACCTCGTAGCCCTCCCGCTCGAGAAGTCCCATGACGCGCTTCTCGGTCATAGGACCGTCCTCCTCCGTCCAGGTCTCGAGGCGCGGAGTCACGCCCCGGGCTTCGCGGGGTCGACCGTCGCGAGAAGGTCCCTCAGGTCGTCGGCGTGCTCTTCCTCGTTCTGGAGGATCTCTTCCATCATTCGGCGCGTCGTGATGTCCCGATCGCCGAGGTATCGGATGATCTCGGAATAGGACTCGATCGCGATCCGCTCCGCGACGAGATCTTCCTTGATCATGTCGACGAGCGAGTTCCCCTCGACGTATTGCGCGTGGCTTCGGGACGTCAGCCCGTCCGGGTCGAAGTTCGGCTCGCCATCGAGCTGCGTGATCCGTTCCGCGATCCGGTCGGCGTGAACCTGTTCCTCGGCGGCATGCTCCTGGAACTCGGCGGCGACCGCGCTCGCGTGGATGCCCGTGGCCATGAAGTAGTGACGCTTGTAGCGGAGGATGCACACGATCTCTGTCGCGAGCGCTTCATTCAAGATTTTGATTACCGTCGGCCGGTCGGCCGTGTAGGAATCGGTCACGGCGCCATTCTCGATGTGCTGCCGCGCGCGCCGCCGCAGCTCCTGGATGTCCGTCACGAACGCCCCCGCTCCCGGCGACAGCGCGCCCGGTCCGGGTTTCGGGTTCGGCTTCGGGTTGTTTCCCATTTTTCCCACCTCTCTCCCATGCCCATCAAATCAGAGGGATCCGGCGCAGGCAACCGCTCCCGGACACAAAAAAAGGGGGCTTTCGCCCCCCTTCGAGAAAACGCGTTCCCGGAGTTTAGTAGCGGTCGCGGCCTCCGCCGCCGAACCCGCCGCGTCCACCGCCGCCGCCGCCGCCGCCGGCAGTCTTGGGACGCGCCTCGTTGACGGTCAGCGCGCGGCCGCCGTACTGCTGGCCCGAGAGAGCCGACATCGCGTTCTTGGCTTCGGTGTCATTGTTGAACTCGACGAACCCGAACCCCTTCGACTGGCCGGAGTCGCGGTCCGTGATGACGGCCACGGAATCGACATTGCCGTACTGGGCGAAAAGAGTGCGGAGATCGTCTTCCGTGGTGTTGTAGGTCAGGTTGCCAACGTAGAGCTTCATGAGACGGAGATCCCTTCTGAGCGTGAGCTGCAAAAAATGAGGGGGGCGAAAAATCCCCCTCGGTAAGAACCGAGTTTGTAGGAAGCCTCAGTAGCGGTCGCGGCCGCCTCCGCCGCCGTATCCGCCACGCCCGCCGCCACCGCCACCGCCGCCCGTCTTGGGACGAGCTTCGTTCACGGTCAGCGCGCGCCCGCCATACTGCTGGCCCGAAAGGGCCGAGATGGCGTTCTTCGCTTCGTTGTCGTCGCCGAATTCGACGAATCCGAAACCCTTCGAGCGGCCCGTGTCGCGATCGGTGATGACGGCGACGGAGTCGACGTTCCCGTACTGGGAAAAGAGGGTCCGAAGGTCGTCTTCGGTGGTGTTGTAGGGCAGGTTGCCGACGTACAGTTTCATCGAGACAGAGTCCTGTTCCGGCGTCACGTTTTTTCGGATTTCGCCGCGCCGCTCAACGCATCCGACTTCCCGTGGGATTCGTCGGACTTCTGCGGCGCGCGATGCGTGCGAGAAAGGCGAGCGATACGAGAAGGGGCACAATATAGCAAAAACCCGCGTCCGGTGGCAAGAGGGAGCGAGAGCCGTCCGCCCGACCCGCGGCGGGGTGTCCTGAATTGGTGTCACCGGCGTTTACGAGGAGGCGATCTCCCGGAGCGCGCGCTCCACGTACTTCTTGGTCATTTCCTTGCGCCAGAGGAAGGAGAAGTCGGTGTTGTCCATCGGCCGGGAGGGACCTGCGGCAGCTTGCGCGGCTTCGAGGATCGAGGCCTCGTCGAGCCGCCTTCCCCGCAGGATGTCCTCCGAGCGCGCCAGGCGCAGCGGCGCCGACGCGACCCCTCCCAGAACGAGGCGGGCCTCGCGCACGCGATCTCCGTCGAAGCGGACGGCCGCGCCGACGGAGAGCACGGGGAAGTCGAACGCCCCGCGGCGGCGAAGCTTCTTGTAGACGGCACGCCCGCCGTTCAGCGCGGGGACGAAGACGGCGGTCAGGAGCTCGTCCGGCGACTTGGTCAGATAGTGGATGCCGTCGTTGCGATACAGCTCCTCGACGGGGATCTCCCGCTCGCCCGCGGCGGAGGCGAGCCGCGCCCGGGCACCCATGGCGATCAGCACGGGAACCGAGTCCGCGGACTGGACGGCGAGGCAGCGCGGGGAGCCCGGCGCCACCCAGCAGATCTCCCCATCCTTCTTCATGCAGAAGTCGATCGCCTGCCGCCACTCGAGATTCTGGTCGTAATAGTTGCAGCGCGTGTCGAGCAGGAGGTTCCCCCCGATCGTTCCCATGTTGCGCAGGGGCGGCGTCGAGATCTCCGCGATCGCGTGCGCGAGCCCGGGCCACGCGCCGCGAACGCGCGGATCATTCTCGATGTCCGACAGGATCGCACCGGCGCCGAGCCACGCCCCGCCGGGCTCGAATCGGGCCTCACGGAGGCCGGCGATCCGCGAGAGGCCGATCACCACGCCGGGAGTCTGCTGCCGCCGCTTCATGTTCGGGTAGAGATCCGTTCCCCCCGCGACGAAGGACGAGTCGGGCCCGGCGTCGGACTTCATCCGCACGGCTTCGGCGAGGCTCGCCGGCGAAAGGTAGCGGAAGCGCGGGAGTCGGAGCATCTCGTCGTCTCCCCTAGCGGCTCTGGAGCACCGCGCCGCGCACTCCTCCGGCGCCCGTCGCGGCGCGGTCGCGCGCGCGGCCGTCGCCCCCCTCCGCCGGAGTGGGGATGCGGACAGGCTCGGGAAACGGGATCGAGGGAAAGACTTCCGGGCCGTATCGCGCGGCCTTGCCCTGTTCTCGCGCGCGCAGCGCCTTCCGGATCTTCTCGGGTGTGACGGGAACCTCGTCGACGCGCACGCCGACGGCGTCGAAGACGGCGTTCGCCACCGCCGGAGGGATGGGGAGAAGCGGACCCTGCCCGACCTCCTTCGCCCCAAACGGCCCGTTGGGGTCCGGGTCCTCGACCAGGAAGGTCACCACCTCGGGCATTTCCATCGTCGTGGGACTCTTGTACTCGAGCATCGACGGGAACTTGTGCACGACGTTTCCGTTCACGCCGGACCGATACGCCATCTCCTCCATCATGGCCTCGCCGAGACCCATGTAGACGGAGCCCTCCACCTGGCCGACGACCAGGACGGGGTTGATGCACTTGCCGACGTCGTGCGCGATCCAGACCTTCTCGACGGTGTAGATGCCCGTTTCGGCGTCCACCGCCGTCTCGACGACCGCCGCGGAGTACGAGTACGCGGGAGACGGGCCCACGCCGGCGCCGCGATATCGGCCCGCGGACGGCGGCGGGGTGTACGAGCCCACGGTCCCCAGCGTCCCGAACTTCGACTCGGCGAGCGCGACGGTGTCCGCGAAAGCGAATCCGTTCTCGGGCGCCTCCACGTCGAAGACGCGACCTTCCGCGAAGGCGATCCTCGTGCCCGGCACGCCGAGCTTTTCCGAGACCGCGGCGACGAGGAGCTCCCGCGCGCGCTCGGCGGCCTGGAGCGCGGCATTGCCGGTCATGAGGGTCACCCGCGACGAATAGGAGCCGAGGTCCACCGGCGTCAGGTCCGTGTCCGCGGTCACGACGCGGATGTCGAACGGATCGATCCCGAGCACCTCCGCGACGATGTACGCGAGGATGGAGTCGCTCCCCTGGCCGATGTCGGTCGAACCGCAGAACACCGCGACGCCCCCGCTGCGATCGAGCTTCAGCTGCACCCCCGACTGGGGCATCGAATTCCAGTAGATCGGGAGACCCGCGCCGCAGATGTAGGAGGAGCAGGCGATCCCGAGACCCCGGCCGGGAGGCAGCTTGCCGCGCCTCTCGCGCCACCGGGACGCCGCGACGACCTTCTCGATGCAGGGACCCAGGCCCATCGAGCCGACCCGGAGGAAGTTCGCGGTCAGGGAATGCGGCGGCTGGAGGTGCGCCAGCCGCATGTCCGCGGGATCGAGGCCGAGGTCCACGGCGATCTTGTCGAGCTGGACCTCGAGGGCGAACCGCGGCTGGGGCGTGCCGTGCCCGCGCTTGGGTCCGCAGGGAGGCTTGTTCGTGAACACCCGGGCGCCGTCGAAACGGTACGCGGGGACCTTGTAGGTGACGGTCTGCAGCGCCCCCGTGTAATAGGTGGACGCCACGCCGTACGAGCCGTATCCGCCGCCGTCGAGCGCCGTCTGGAAATGCATCGCGGTGATTGCGCCGTCCTTCGTCACCCCCGTGCGGACGCGCATCAGCGTCGGATGCCTGCCGCGGTGGCAGTAGAAGACCTCCTCCCGCGTCAGGCAGATCTTGACCGGCCGTTTCGTCAAGCGCGACAGGTGCGCGACGACGATCTCGTGGTTGAACGGATCCGATTTGCCGCCGAATCCGCCGCCGTTCGGCGTCGCGATCACTCGGATCCGGGCCGGGGGCATCTCGAGGACCTTCGCGAGCGCCCGATGGACGTAGTGCGGCGTCTGGGTCGCGCTCCAGAGCGTGAGCTTTCCGTCGGGCCCGAAGTCGGCGACCGCGGCGTGCTGCTCGAGAGGAAGGTGGGTGTTGCCCTCGTAGAAGAAGAGGTCGTCCCGGACCACGTCGGCCCGCGCGAAGCCCTCGTCGAGCTCCCCGAACTCCATCGAGACGAGCTTGTGAAAATTGTCGCGGTCCCCGTAGTCGTGGATCCGCGGTTCGTGCGTCGCGACGGCCTCCTCGATCGAGCCGATCGTCGGAAGGTCCTCGTACTCGACTTCGATCGCCGCGAGGGCATCGTTTGCGGCGTCCTCGTCGACCGCTGCGACCGCCGCGATGGGATCTCCCACGAACCGGACACGGTCGAGGCAGAGCGCGTGCTCGTCCTGCGAGACGGGGAGGATCCCGAAGGTGATCGGCAGGTCGCGCCCGGTTGCGACCGCGAGGACGCCCGGCATCGCGAGCGCTTTCGAAGCGTCCACCCGGACGAGCTTCGCGTGCGCGCGGCGCGATCGCAGGAGCTTGCACTGGAGCATCCGCGGCAGGAAGAGGTCGTCGGCGAAGCGGGTCTGCCCCGTCACCTTGGCGGCCGCGTCCACCTTCGGATACGGGCGGCCGACGACGCGCGTCTTCGCGCGGGTCATCCCTTCACCCCATCACGCGCTTCGCCGCCGGGCGTCGGGCGGCGGGCCGACTCGGTCTGATTCACCGGCAGGAGCCCGCTTTCGTCGAAGTCGGTCCCGTAGAGGGTCTCCCTCCGCGGCGCCGCCTCCTCGCCGCGCATCCATGCCGCGGCGAGCTCGACGGCCTCGAAGATCTTCACGTAGCCCGTGCAGCGGCAGATGTTGCCTGCGAGCGCTTCGCGGATCTGAAGCAGAGTCGGCGAGGGGCTCGAGTCGAGGAGGGCCCGCGCCGTCAGCAGGAACCCCGGCGTGCAGTAACCGCATTGCGCCGCGCCGAGGTCCGCGAAGGCCTTCTGGAGGGGGTGGAGCCCCGCGGGCCCGGCCATTCCTTCCACGGTCTCGATCGAACGGCCCGCGCACTCGAGCCCGAGCACGAGGCACGAGAGCACGGGCTTCCCGTCGACCAGGACCGCACAGGCCCCGCACTCGCCGAGCTCGCAACCGTGCTTGGTCCCCGTGAGCTGGAGGTCTTCGCGAAGAACCTCGAGCAGCGTCTTGTGCGGCGCGAAGGAAGCCTGGACGGGCTCGCCGTTCAAATGGAAGGAGAGGATCGCTTTGCTCGAGATTTCAAGCGATGAGGACACAGTGAGAAGCACTGTAAACCCTTTTGATAGCTGGGGAAAGAGTACATTCTATGACCGACCGGTCAGTCCGAACCCAGACCCGCACTCGACGTGGGCCCCACGGTGTGAGGCGTGTCGGGGCGGCCCTTGCGGCCGCGCGCCACGTCGAACCATCGGACCGGGCGGGCGGGGACGAGCCCCGCCCCTGCCACCTCACGGTTGGGGGGACCTACGGATTCCGGAAGGTGACCGTGATCTCCGCCAGCCCGCGCTTGCTGCGATCGGAAAGGTCCGTGCGCGTCGTGACCCTCGCAGCGTCGATGCCATGGCGATCGATCAGGTACTGCCGGGCGTTCTCGGCGCGCTGCCGGGCAAGCGACTCGCCGCGGACCCCGCCCGTCTCGTCCGGGTACCCGGTGACCTCGCACGTCGCGCGCGGGTTGTCCCGCAGCCGGAGCGCGACCGCGTCGAGCTTCGCCTTGGCGATGTTCGTGAGCCGCGACTTTCCGTGGTCGAATTGAATCGTGTCCGTCGTCGGCTGGGGCGGCGGCGGAGGCGTCACGGGGGGCGGAGCGACGGGCGCGGGCCGCTCGGGCGCGACAGGCCTCTCGGGCGGAGCGGGAGGTGGCGGAGGAACCGGCGCCGGCGCGGGAGCGGGCGTGATCACCGCACGTTGCGCGCTCCCGCCGAAGCGGAACAGCACGCCGATGTTCGGCTGCAGGTCGAGACGGCCGGCCTGCTCGAACGGACCGAACCGGTCGGACAGCGTCGACCGGAAGTTGTACTGGCCCTTCATCTCGAGCCGCATTCCCACCAGCTTGCTGAACCGGTACTCGGAACCGAAGGCGAGGTAGGCGATCGCGACTCCCTTGCCGCGGAAGTAGGGCCGGGGGCGGCTCGCTCCGCCGCCGGCGGCCACGTACGTGTTCCAGCCGGGATTGCGGGGAGTGAAGTCCCACAGCACGCCTCCCGTGAGCTCCCAATAGCTCGGCACGCGGTCGGGGCGCGTGAACTGGCCCGTCGCCTCGACGGCCAGGTTGTTCGTGAGCATGTAGCCCATCCGCCCGCCGAGGAAGACGAAGTCGTTCTGGTCGACGTCGCAGCGGCAGTACACGTCTTTGTGACCGAAGAAAGTCATCCCGACGTGCGGTCCGATGTAGAACTCCCCCTTGAGAGCGGCGGGCTGAGGAACTCGGTCGCTCACTTCGGTCGCCGGCTGCGCCTCGAGCGCGGCCGCGCCGAGCGACAGCATGCCGGCCAACCCGAGAACACCCCATCCCGATTTCGACATCGTCAGGCCTCCGCGCGTGCGCGCTCCATCGGTCAACACTTGTTCAAGAAGAGGAATCCCGTCAGGTTCTGCCCGGACCCGAGAACGATCGTGTAGGTCTTGGGTGCGTCGGGTGTTCCGGGGAACGTCTGCGCGAATCCCGAAGGCAGGATCTCGGACAGCACGTAGGTCCCGGGGGCAACGTTGGAGAAACGGAACGTGCCATCAGCCCCCGAGGTCGCCTGCACGCTCGAGCCGTCCCCAGCGGTCAGCACGAAAACGATTCCCTCGAGCGGACGGTCGATTCCGTCGATGATCCCGTTCGTGTTGAAGTCCAGGATCTTGAGTCCCGAGATGGATCCCGGGGTCACGCCGACCGGTGCCACCCGGTTCCCGAACAGAATACCGCCCCGGTTCTCGCCGGCAGCGACGGTGACGGTGACGTTCCCGTTTCCTCCCGGCAGCGTCTGCACGAAACCGGGGGGCACGACTTCCGACACGACGTAGGTGCCCGCGACGAGTCCCGTGAACGTGAACGACCCGTCGGCGCCGGTCACCGTCTGGACGCCGGTTCCCGTACCGGGCGTGGTCCCCTGAAGGCGGATCGTCACCCCCGCCGACCCCGTCTCGCCCGGATCGCGGACGCCGTTGCCGTTCGCGTCGAGAAACTTCGTCCCCGAGATCGACGCCGGGGTAACGAGCGCCTGGTTTCCAAACAGCAGGCTCGAAACCGTCTGGGTGCCCACGTTCAGCGTCACAGTCGCCGTGCCCGGCGCCGGGGGGGCGGTCTGGCGGAAGCCCGAGGGCACCGTCTCCGTCACCGTGTAAGTCCCGAAGGGGACGTTCTGGAAGGTGAACCGCCCGTCCGCCCCGGAAACGGCCGTGCGCGGCGTAAAGCCCGCCGGCCCGGAGATCGTGAACGTCACGCCGGGCTGCGGCCCCTCCCCGGGATCCTGCACGCCGTTCCCGTTTGTGTCCAGGAACTTCAAGCCCGAGACGGTGCCCGTCAGAACGCCGCGGAAGTTCCCGAACACCGCCGTCAGGAAGCTGCCTCCCGGCGCGAGCGTGCCCGAGATCACCCCGCTCGCGGGCGTCGTCTGCGTGAACCCCGCCGGTACCGCCTCGACCAGGAAGAACGCCCCCGACGCCCCTGGAGTCACGTTGGTGAAAAGGAAATTGCCCGAGGCGTCCGTGACGGCCGTCCGGCTCGGACCCGGGTTCGCGGGGGTCCCGGAAAAGAGATTGATCGAAACGCCGGCCATCGGCGGCTCTCCGGGATCCCGCACGCCGTTCGCGTTCAGGTCCTCGAACTTCACGCCTCCCACGGCGTTTGCGAGCAGCCGGTTGCCGAAATCGAGGCCGGAGACGTCCGAATCGCAGAACTCGATGAAATAGCCGAGGTCGCGCGCGACGACGCGGCGGGACACGCGGCCGTCGAGAGGGCCCGTCTGCGAATATCCGAGCGGCGGGCGCTCCGTTACCCGGTAGGTGGCGTCCTGGGTCAGCCCGCAGACTCGGAAGGAGCCGTCGGAGCCCGTCAAACCCGAGAGGACGACGCCCGTCCCCGGATCGAAGTCGATCTCCACGCCGGAGAGTCCCGCCTCGCCGGAGTCGCGGACGCCGTTTCCGTTCGCGTCGGCGAACTTGATGCCCGAGGCGCAAAACGTCGGCTGGCAGTTGCGCTTGTCCTCAACGCGGAAAGCGAGCACGCGCGAGAGCTCGGAGCGGAACCCGTGAAAGCAGCCGCCGCCGCACACCGGATCGATGACGTTTGGATCGCCGTCAAAACTCGACGCGGGCGTCACCCAGACGAGGTAGGCGGCCTGGCCCGTTCCCGCATCGGAGAACGGAGCGAGAGAAATGGACCCTGAGCCGCACGGCGTCGCGGCTCCGTGCGCGTGAGGGGGCGCGGGGTCGGTGACGATGACTCCGTGCGAGACGGAGAATCTCCTTTGCGCCACCGGATCCGTCGAAAGGAGCCGGTTTCCGGAGAGATCCGTAACCTGGAAGTAGTAGGTCCCATCGGCCAGGAAGTCGTACGACTGGCAGGGCGCCGCCGCCGAGCCTCCGCCGAGGTACACGTCGGAGCGATGCGCGAACACCTGGCGGGCCGAGCCGCCGGAGCCGAGCGTCTGGATTGAGCCCGGTATCTGGGCACCGGCCGGCAAAGCGAACGCCAGGAACGCGACGGAGCCGAGCGCACGGCGGAAGGACTTCATGCCCATTTCCTTCCCGGGTCTTTTCCGGTTTGAATGTTGTTCATGAACATCGACGCGCCCGTCAGACATGCAAGTCAGGTGCCGGATCGGGGCAAGGAGGTGCCTTATCGGGGGCGACGTCCACGGGTTACAGTCCGCCCATGAAGCTCACCGCGTTCGGTCTGACGGACCGCGGCAGGAGAAGGGCGAAGAACGAAGACGACCTCGCGATCGTCGATCTTTCGACCGGAACGAACGTCGAAGGGGTCGCGGTCAAGGACATGCCGGTGAACGACGGCGGAGTCCTCCTCGCCGTTTGCGATGGAGTGGGCGGCCGGCGGGCGGGAGAGGTCGCGAGCTCCTTCGCGCTCGCGCGGCTGGCCGAAGAAATGGAAGAGCAGGCGAAGACCTGCCCGAGGCGGGCGGTTTTCGGAGCGGCGGTCGAGCGCGTCAACCAGACCGTGTGGGAGAAGGCGCAGGAGGATCCGAAGTTCGAGGGCATGGCGACCACATTGACCGCGGCGATCGTCTGCCGCAACCGCGCGGTCCTCGCGCACGTGGGTGACTCACGGGCCTACGTCCTGCGGCGGGGCGTGATCCGCCAGGTCACGCGGGACCAGTCTTTCGTCCAGTCGCTCGTCGCGTCGGGAGCCTTGAGCGAGGAGGAAGCCAGGGACTCGCCCTACCGCAACGTGATCCTGCAGGCGATCGGCCGCAAGAAACAGGTCGAAGTCGCGCTGGACGCCATCGAGCTCGAGGACGGCGACGGCCTCCTTCTCTGCACCGACGGACTCTCGGAGAAGGTCAAGCCGCCGGAGCTCGCACGGGCGTTCGAAGAGGCCGATCTCGAAGTTGCGGTCCGGGGGCTGATCGACCTCGCCAACGAGCGCGGAGGCGAAGACAACATCACCGCCCTCGCGGCGCGGGTATCGGACTCGAGAGTTCCTTAGCGTGGGATGAGGGCCCCCAGGGCGGCGGCCCGCACGTCTAGGATTTCGACACCCTGAACGGCCGGAGAGACAGACAGCGACACATGACCGCGCGTGACCCGCGAACCGCGAAGGCGACTCCCGCAACATTTCTCGCGGGACTCGCGCTCGCCCTCCTGGCGACGGTCCTGCCTGCCCGCGCCGCGCGCGCAGACCAGACGGTGACGATCGGACCGGGGATTTCCTTCAATCCTTCCAGCGTGACGATCGCCCCGGGTGAACGCGTCACGTGGACGTGGGCCGCGGGCGGGCACTCCACCACGACCGACACGGCCACCGGACCCGAGGTGTGGGATTCCGGAGTTCAACCGTTCGGGGCGTCGTTCTCCCATGTCTTCACGACTCCGGGATCGTTCCCGTACTACTGTCAGGTGCACAGCGTGCCCGGCGGGACGGCCATGAACGGGGTCGTCCAGGTCGTCGTGCCGACGGTCACCCCGACGGTCCGCCCCACCGTCCCCCCGACGCCTTCCGTGACCGCGCTTCCGCCGCCGAGCCCGACGTCCCTGGGAGGCGGAATTCCGCCCTCGGGCGCGATCCCGACGCTCGACAAGGGGGGACTCGCGTTTCTCGCCGTCGCGCTCGCGCTCGCCTCCCTGGTCATGATCCTCCGCTCGCTGCGCTGAGCGGCGATCGCGGTTGCGGCAGGCGAGGCGCGGCGACTTCCTCGCCATGACCCGGTCACACCTGGCTTTTCCCCAAACAATGAACAGGCTGCGCCGGGCCCGGCCGCGATACGCTTCGAGGCAAATCCAGGAGAAGGGGGCCGAACGAAACCTCGTCGGAAGAGCGCGGCTTGAAAGAGCTCGAAACGACCTACCTTCTCCTCGCGGCAGGGCTCGCGTTCGCGACGACTGCCCTCCTCTGCCCGCTGGTCAAGAAGGTCTCGTTCGCCTTCGGCTTCGCCCACCAGCCACGTCCCGACAGGTGGAACCGCGAGAAATCGCCCAAGGCGCTCTTCGGAGGCATCGCGATCCTCGCGGGATTCTGGGTCGGCCTCATCGTGACCGGCCACGGGCTGTCCCTGTGGGGCTGGAAGATTCTGCTCGCCGGGAACATCGCTTTCGCCTTGATCGGATTCGTCGACGATCTGATCGAGTTCCGGCCGGCTACGAAGGTCATTTTTCAGCTCGTTGCCTCCCTCGTTCCGATCGTAATCGGTTTGAAAATCCGCGGCCTCCACCCCGTCCTCAGCCAGCTTCTCGCCATCGCGTGGATCCTGATCATCGTCAACGCCGTCAACCTCCTCGACAACATGGATGGTCTGGCGGCGGGTGTCTCCGCGATCGCCGCTTTCTTCCTGGTCATCCATGGCCTCCAGAACCAGAACGCGCCGATCGTGCTCGGCGCCGCGGCGCTCGTGGGCAGCTGCCTCGCGTTCCTGATCTTCAACTTCCCTCCCTCCTCGATCTTCATGGGCGACACGGGAAGCCATTTTCTCGGCTACACACTCGCGGCGTTGACGCTGCTCGACGTCGCCAAACCGAATCCCGGTACGACTCTGCTGCCGGCGTTGATCGGACCCGCTCTCGTCCTCCTCGTGCCGATATTCGACACGGCTCTCGTCGCGCTCAACCGTTTCTCGAGCGGGAGGCCGGTTACCGCAGGCGCCGCGGATCACAGCAGCCACCGGCTCGTTTCACTCGGGTTGACGGAGCGCCAGACGGCGGTCGTGTTGTACGCGGTGTCTCTCGGCACCGGGCTGGTCTCGCTGATCGGGCCGCGAGTTTCCCTGTTTCTCGTGCTCGTTTCGGCGATCTCGCTCCTGCTCGCGCTCTATTACTTCGGGACGTTTCTGAGCCGCGTCCCGATCTACGCGCGGACGCCCCAGGCGATCGAGGATGCCCGCACTCGCAAGATCGCAATCTTCAACGCGTTCATCCCCTACAAGTGGCCGCTTCTCGATCTGCTGGCGGATTTCGCAATCGTCCTGGTCGCCCACGTCGGGGCGTACCTGCTGAGATTCGAGGGAAGAATCGACGGTCCGAACCTGACCTGCGTGGCGCGATCCCTGCCCATCGTCCTCGCTGCCCGGCTCCTGACCTTCCAGTTCTTCGGCCTCTATCGGCGCGCGACGGGACACTTCGCGACCCCGGACGTGATTGCCATCGGGAAAGCCGTATTGACGAGTTCCCTCGTGACGGTCACGTTTCTCGTCATCGCCTACAAGTTCGACGGGTTCTCCCGGGCTGTGATGATCATCGACGGGGCTCTCACGTTCGGACTCGTCGTCACCGGACACGCCTCGCTGTCCCTCTTTTCCGAGATGTTTCGCGGCGGTGCGCGGGGAACGACGCGTACCCTCATCGTCGGAGCGGGGGACCTCGGCTCCGCGGCGGCGCGCCTCCTGCGCCGCGACCCCGCGATTCACCGGAAAATCGTCGCGTACCTCGACGACGACCCGCTGAAGATCGGCCGGAGCCTGCACGGCATCACGGTGGACGGCCCGATCGGGCGGCTCGAGGAGGTCCTGATGCGCGACAGCATCGACGAGGTGGTGATCGCGTCGTCGCGGCTGGAAGACGGGCGCCAGAAGGAGATCCGCTCAATCTGCGAGGAGCGGGGGCTGACGGTGAGGCGCGCCTCGATCGAGTAATCGGGCGACGAGTGTCGACGGCTTACGGATTACCGGGAACGGCGCTCTCCTTTCGGAGCAACCGGGAGTAGAGCGAATCGAGGTCATCGAAGAGACGAGGCAGGCCGTGGAAGGCGGAGGCGTACCGCCGCCCCGCGTCCCCGAGGCGCTCGCGGAGCGCGGGGTCGCGACCGAGCCGAATGAGAGCACGCGCAAAATCCGACTCGTCGTCCCGTTCGCACAAAAATCCTCGTTCCTCCTCGGAAACGGCCAGGCGGCGCGACTCCACGGGACCTCGCAACTCCCGCGTGAGAAGGTCGCGGACGCCGCCCACGTCGGTCGCGGCGATCGGTCTTCCGGCGGCCATCGCTTCGATGATCGAAAGTGGCGTTCCTTCGTTGCGGCTGGTGAGCGCGACGATGTCGAGTCCCGCGTAAACCCGAGGCAGGTCGGTCCGCACGCCGGGAAAACGCATCCTCCCTGTGACGCCGAGCTCGGCGGCGAGCCGCCTCAAGTCGGGAAGGCCTTCTCCTCCGCCGACGACGACGAAGATGGAACGGGGCAGTTCCGGGGCGACCGTCCGCGCAAGTCGGACGAACATCTCGTAGTTCTTCTGAGGAGCAACCCGCCCCACCATCCCGATCACGAGATCGTCCTGAGTCGCGGCGATCTCCTCTCGAAACTCCGTGCGCTCCGGCAGCGCCTGGTACGAGGCCAGGTCGACCGAGTTCGGGACGAGGAACACCTTCTCGGCAGGGACGAAGCGGAACTCTTCCACCATCTCGCGCCGCTGCTCTTCTGAGAGAAGAACCGCGGCGTCCGTCAGCCGATTGTGCGAGATCCAACGCTCCGCGCTGCCGAGAATCCGCGCCCTCCACGGCGCGAGATTGCGCGAGATCATGTTTCCATGAAAGGTGTGAACCGTACGGATCCTCGGGGCTCGTCGTCGAGCGAGCTCGCGGTTTACCCGCCCGCCAGCCAGTCTCCCGAGAAAGCCCGCCTTCGAGTGATGGGTGTGAATCAGGTGAGGGCGAAACCGCCGAACTTCGTTCAGGATCGCGCGGTATGCGGCCGGGTCCTCGGCGAGCCCCGGGTCTCTCCTGAGGGAAGGGATCGAGATGACCTCCACCCCGTTCTCCGCCGCGAAACCGGACAGGTCGTCTTCTCCCGGAGCGAGGCTCCCCGCGAGAAGCCGCGTCTCGTATCCGCGGCCGCCGAGGCCCTTCGCGAGCCAGACGACGTGGCGCGACGGACCGCCCGCGTTCAGCCGCGTGATGATGCGAAGGATCCGAGTGGGCTCGGGGGGACTCACCGGACGGCCGGTCTCAGGAGCAGGTCGCAGGCGAAGACCTGGAGGTCTGATTCGGAAAGGTCACGGAACGGAGCGGCGAGTTTTTCCCGGGCCGTGGGCAGCTCCGGCCATCGTTCCACCTTCGGCGTTTCGACGATCATCCCGGCCTTCGCGCACGCCTCGACGATCTCCGAATAGCGCAGCCGGTTCGTGTAAAAACCGGACGCGGCGAAGAGGCGCGACTCCCACCGGCGCATGGAGAAGCGAAGGCTGTCCAGGCGGCCGTTCAGGTGGTCGGTGAAATCGACCCGGTGGGAGGCGACGCCATCGGGGTGGAGCACCCTCTTCATTTCCCGCATGGTCGCCGGAAAGTCCGCCCGGCGGACGTGCTCGAGAACGGCGTGGGAGAACAGGAAATGCACCGAACCGGCCGGGATGGCCGCGAGCGAAGCGAGGCCGCCCGTGTGGTACTCGGCGCCGCTGCGCACGAGGATTTCGTCGAGCGTCGCACACCCCGCGAGGGGAGGCGGGACGAGCCCCGCCCTTTGAAGGTACTCCGCCATCCGGAAATAGGGCCGGCGCGCCCCATCCGCGAACGCGCCCTCGTCGACCAGGTAGGTTTTCTTCGCTCCGAACGCGCGCCCAATGAGGGCGGTGAAAAGCGTGTTCCCGGGTCCGAGCTCCAGGCAGACGAATCCGTCCTCGGGCGCTGGAGGCGCCGCCCGGTCGAAGTGTTCGCGAAAAACGGCGTACGCGTATTCGGGCTTCTCCATCGGGCCGAGGTCGAAACAGGAGAGGGCTCTCCAGAAACGGTAAGGAACCGGCAGGCGCGACAGGGCGATCTTGGCGGCGAGCTTTGCCCGCCAGGGCACGAGCGATTTCAGGCCCATGGAAGCCGGGGTCTCACCGGTCGCACCGGAAATGCCAGTAGGGCAAGCCCTCCGAAATCCCCACCTTCGAAAACGTATCGTAGAGCGTCGAGATCTGCCGGCGCGTGTAGCGGTGCTCGACGGGAGTGAAGAAGCGGTCATATGCGTCCTGCCGGATCCGGCTCCAGCTCATGCCCCCGTAGTATTCGTAGAGCGGAACCCGGCTCGACAGACCGAGGGGCGCAAGGACTCGTCCGGCGAGCAGGAACGGCGCATACACCCCGGCCGTCAATCCCCAGCTGATCGCCGAGCGCAGCCGAGTTCCCCGGACTCTCGACAACAGGCGCCGCGCCGCGTCCGCTCCCCGAAAGATGGCGCGAAAGTGCCACGGGCGATTGTCGAGCGCGTAATAAAGGTAGATGAGCAGGCAGGGCGCGAAGCGCGCAAGGCGGCGGACCTGTGCGAGCGCATCGACCGGAAGGTGGTGCAGCACTCCGAGCGAGAAAATGAGGTCGGCAAAGTCTCGACGAAACGGCAGCGAGCGGATGTCCGCCTGGAAAAAGAGGCACCGGTCGGAATTCCGCAGGTTGCGGCGAGCGACGAAGATCGCGTCGGAGAAATCCACCAGAACGATTTCCCGGCACCTCTCTGCGAGGAAGTAGCTCCATCGGCCGATCCCGCATCCCAGGTCGCATGCGCGGATCCCCCGCAGCTCGGATTCCGAGAACAGATCGAAGTACTGGCCCCACTCCCGCTCATGCTCCGGAAGGATCCGGTCGAAGCTCCGCCACTGTTGTCCGAACGTGAACCGGACTCCCTCGGCCGCCGCTTCCTCCGCCGGATCTCCTCCGGCGGGCGCTTCCAGGATGATCACGTCATCTCGGATCGGAAAGCGGCGGTCCCCGACCTTCAGCTCGGCATCGAAGACCTGTACGTCCGACGTTCCGAAGAGGTCTTGAAGCGTGGCGACGTGTTTCGAGTAATAGCCGGCGCTCGAGCTCAAGCAGTCCTCTGGGCGAGAGCTGCTCCCTGCTTCGACTGATCGTCGAGCCACGCCTGAAACATGAGGATGTCCCAGAGGAAGAAGTGCCAGTTTCGCGCCCCGGAAGCGTGCTCGTTCCACTTCGACCGCACGCGCGCGGGTTCGAAGAAACCCTCCCTGCGTAGCCGATCTTCGGAAAGCAGGTTCTCGGCCCAGTCGCGAAGAGGACCGCGCAACCAGGAGTCGATCGGAACGCCGAAGCCCATCTTCGGCCGATCGAACAACTCGACGGGAACATATTTCTGCAGAACCTTCCTGAGGATCCACTTGCCCTTGCCGCCGCGGAACTTCCAGTCGAGCGGTAAACGCCACGCAAACGCGAACAACTCGGGATCCAGAAACGGAGCGCGCGATTCGAGACTCACCGCCATGCTCGCCCGGTCGACTTTCACCAGGATGTCTTCCGGCAGGTACGACACGGTGTCCAGATACATCATCCGGTCGAGAACTCGCATGGGTGACAGCCTCTGCCAGCTCGTCATCGGGGTCGGCGGCTCGACGCTCGACGGCACGAGCGATTCCGGCGACTTCTCGAGCGACATCAGCCGGAGATACAGACCCTCCTGCTTCTCGGTCGACAGGATTTCCGCCAGCTTCTGAAGCTTGTCGGAAGCCCTGCGCACCCGCAATGAGGCCGCGACCCTGCCTCCTCCCGCCGTCGCGACGCCCCGCAGCGCCGCCGCCGCCGCGGTGCGCGCGGGATGGGGCGCCCAGCTCATGCCCCTCCAGAGCGCGCGCCCGAGCGCGTAGCGCCCGTAGCCGCCGAAGATCTCGTCGCCGCCGTCGCCGGACAGGCTGACCGTGACGTTTCGACGAGCGATCGCGGAAACGAGATACGTCGGGATCTGAGAAGGGTCCGCCAGCGGCTCGTCGTACATCGCGGGCAGCCGGGGGATGACCGCAATCGTGTCCGCGGGCGAAACGTACGCCTCCGTGTGGTCGGTGCCCAGGTGGCGCGCGACGGCAGCCGCCTCGGGGGCCTCGTCATACTCCGGTTCCTGAAAACCGATCGAAAAGGTGCGGACCGGAACGGCGCTCTGGGCCTGCATCTGCGCGACCACGAGTGAGGAATCGATTCCCCCCGACAGGAACGCGCCCAGCGGGACGTCGGAGACCATGCGGAGCCCGACCGCGCGACGAAGGCGGGCGTCGATTTCCTCGATCCCTTCGGCGAGAGACCCGGCGAATCGATTGCCGAGCCCCGCCAGCGCGACCTCGAGCGGCGACCAGTACCGCACCATCCGTGGCTCGCGGGATGCCGCCGTAACCTCGATGCGCGCGGCAGCGGGGAGCTTCGAAACTCCCTGAAAGATCGAGTGCGGAGCCGGAACGTAACCGAACCGGGAGTAGAGCGCGAGCGCATTCCGGTCCACTTCCGCTCGAAAGGCGGGATGTGCACGGAGCGCCTTGATCTCGGAACCGAAGAGAAAGACGTTTCCCATCCAGCCGTAGTAGAGCGGCTTTTCTCCGAAACGATCCCGGGCGAGATGCAGGACGCGATCGCGGCGGTCCCAGAGCGCGATCGCGAACATTCCGTTGAGGTTCTCGACCGTTCGCTCGAGCCCCCACCGGACCAACCCTTCGAGAATGACCTCCGTGTCGGAACGCCCCCGGAAACGAGATCCGGACGCTTCGAGCTCCGCGCGGAGCTCGAGGAAGTTGTAGATCTCCCCGTTCAACATCAGCACCCATCGCCCGTCGCTCGACGCCATCGGCTGATGTCCGGCGGGCGTCAAATCGATGATCGCGAGCCGACGAAATCCCAGGGCGATTCCGGCCGCGCCGTCGCTCCAGACACCTTCGTCGTCCGGGCCGCGGTGGCGCAGGCTGCCGGACATTCTCGCGACGGTCGAGCTCATGTCGGCTTCGGAGCCGCCGCCGGTCTGCAGAAACCCGGTAAGGCCGCACATCAGCGAGGCGCCGCGGAGCCCGCGTCGCGCACCAGCACGAACTCATTGCAACCGTGCAGGCCGCCGCAGGTCTTCAGCCGTTGGAGGAGAAAGCCGCGCGCGCGGAAGAATTCGAAGATTCCTTCCGGCCTGGCGACCTCGAAGGGATAGCCCCCGATCCAGTCGAGGTTGTCGTGCCAGCGGCTCATTCCGCGGCTGCGCTGGTATTCCGTCCAGGAGCGGATGTACCCCCCGAGCTGGAAAGTCGAAAGGCGGTAGGCGAGGCGCGCGGCCTCGCGCGGTACGAGGATCGCGCCGGCAAACGGCGCGCGGAGGACCCGCGGGAGCCGGTTGTACGTCTTCTTGACGACCGTCCAGAAGCGGCTCGGCAAACCCTGGTCGTTGTAGATGGAGATGAAGAGCGTGCCGGCGGGCCCGACGGGGAGCGCGGCGTTCGCCAGGGCCGCCCACATGTCGCCCGTATGGTGCAGCACGCCCCATGAATAGACGACGTCGAATTGACCGAGACCGCGGACGTACTCCCGGTCGAGCGCGGAGCCTCGCTCGACGGTCCACCTCTCATCGCCGGGGAAGTAGCGGCGTTTGAGCTCGAGAGTGCAAGCGACGGAGTCCGGGTCGTAGTCGAACGAGTGGACTCTTGCCCCGAGACGCATCGCCGCGAGGCTGAACAGGCCGCTGCCGGACCCGATGTCCAGGAAGCGCCGGCCGGAGAGGTCGGTGACCTCCAGCATTTCGCGAAGCGACCGTTCGGCCTCCGCGATTCGCTCGTCGTTCAAGACGGAGAGGAATCGCGCCCAGTTCTTGCCGAAGGCGAACCGCGCCTCGCCGGCAACGGCGTCGCCTCGCTCGACCGCTTCTCCACCGCGAGATGCCGTCACGAGGGCGCCTCCGCCGCCGGCGAAGATTCGGTCGCGGCTTGAATCCGGCGGGCCGCCGCGTCGAACCCGGCGGCAAGCTCAGCCCTTCCGCGCTCGCGGCTCGCCGCCGAATAGACGCGGAGTGTCCGCGCCACCATCATCCGATCGCCGAACTCCTCTCCGACGCGCTGCCGGGCGAGAACCCCGATCTTCCGCCGGCGCATCGGATCGCCGGTGAGCTCGAGGATGGATTTCGCGAGGTCCTCGACGTCCCCGGGCTCATAGAGGATCCCCGCGGCTCCGTCGGCGAGAAGATCCGGAGTTCCCGCGACGCGGCTTCCGATGACCGCCAGCCCATGCTGCATCGCCTCCATGATCGCGTTCGACATGCCTTCGCCGCGCGATGCGGACACGTACAGGTCGAAGGCGGGGAGCAGGCGGCAGACGTCGTTCCGCTCTCCGAGGAACTGCACCCGGTCGGAGAGGCCGTTCACGATCACCCGGCGTTCGAGCTCGCTTCCGAATCCCCGATCGCCTCCCACGAAGAACGATCGAACCAAGACCCCCGCCGACCGGACCCGGGCGAGCGCCGCGACCAGGTCCTGGTATCCCTTGTACGGCCACAGGTTTGCCACCTTGACGAGAGCGACCTCCTGTTCCTCCAGTCCGAGCTCCCGACGGATCCGTCCGCGGTCGGAGAAACAGGACGCATCGGAGAGCGGCTCGACTCCGTTCGGAACGACGTGGATGGATCTCGCGGGCAGGCGCAGGCGCCGGCGAAGATGGTCGGCGACTCCCTCCGAGTTGGCGAGATTGACGTCGGCGCGCCGGCAGGCGATCGCCTCCAGGGCCTGGCCGAAATCGTAGCTCCAGGTGGCTCGTCCGGCGTACCGGTGCGAGGCGATCACGACCGGCCCGTCGGTTTTCCGGATGAGCGACGCGGCGCAGTTGCTCCGTGGCAGAAACGCCTGGAGGACCGAGGGACCCACGCGTTCGACGACGGCGGCGACTTTCGAGACGAATCGCGCGGCGCGGGAGAGCTTCCCCGCGACGCCCCCATTCGCGGAACCCAGGACTTCGACGGGGACTCCCAGGGCCGAGTACTCGGCGAGCATCCTTCCGGCGGGATTTTCCGTGACGACGGTCACGTCCTCGTGCGCCTCGCGGAGACCACGGGCCAGCAGGTAGCACTGGCGCTCGGCCCCCCCTCCTTCGAGATCCCCGATCAGAAGAACGATCCCATGCGGTGCGGAGGGCCGCGCCTTCCGGGAGACGGGGAGCGACACCATCGGCGAACGGCGAGAGTAGCCCGCCGCTCCGCCCGAAAGCAAGCCGCCGGGCTCGATGGAGTACGATCCGAAACCGTCTCCTGATGTCCATCGACCTCCGACAGAGCGGCGCGCCCGTGGCACGCGGGCAATCTCGACTGCTCAGCGCCGCTTCCGGCCTCCGGGCCGTCGCTTCCGCCGCCGCGGTCGTGGTCGGAGCGTGCCTCGCGCTCCTGGACTTCGCATGGAACGGCTCCTTCCTCGTCGGCGTCGTCGTCCTCTGCGCATGGATCGGCGTCTCGCGCATGCCGCGCCGCGAAAAGCGGCCCCCGTGGAGCGACCTCGAGCGGGCGTTGCTTCCCCTCGCGTTCTTCCTTCGGGGAGGCGCCCTGCTCGCGACGTTCGCGTTCAAGGAAGCGCGCGGTGTCGTGAGCTACAACGTGGACGTCCGCAGCTTCATCCTCTGGGCGGAAGAGATCGCCGAAAGGCTCCCGGTCCTCCTCGACATCCGCCCGTACGACCTCGCGGGAACGTACGACGTGGGGTTTCAATACTTTCTCGCCTTCGTCCTCTGGCTCCCGGGCGGAAGCCTGCTCGCGGCGCAGACGCTCGTGGCGGTCGCCGGGACGGGAACGGCCTACCTCGCGTACCGGATCGCCCGGCCCCTCCTCGGATCATCGGCTCTCTGGTGCGGCCTGGTCCTGGCGCTCGCGCCGAACGCGGTCTTCCTCGCTTCCGCGGACCTCATGAAAGACAGCCTGCTCACGTTCTCGTTTCTCCTCGCGATCTTCGCCGCGCAACGGATTTACGCCGCGCGATCCGTGGATCCCGCCTCCCTCGTCATGCTCTTCTGCGGGTTCGTCCTCACCCGCCTCATCCGGGTCTACGCGGGCGCCCTCCTCGAGATCGGGCTCGTCGGATGGCCGATGCTCGTATGGTGGCGTGCGCGGCGCCGCAGCGTGGAGCGGTACGGAGCACGCCGCTGGGCGCGCCGGGCCGTTCTCGTTCTCGGGATCCTGGTGGGAGCGGAAGGCATCCTCCTCGTGGCCGCCGGCGAGCCGCTGGTCGCCGTGGAGATGGGCTCGATGGCGGGCTGGTTGAAGCTTCCCTCCGCCCGATCGGCTTTCTTCGGGCCGCGTGGAAGGCTCGAGGCAATGCTGGAAGAGGAGCCCGGATTCGTGAAGGTTGAGGAGAAACGGGAGGGCCGCGACAAGTTCTCCCTTCGCCACTTCGCGTTCGAACTTCTGCGAAGGTTCTACGGTCCTTTCGTGTGGGCGCCCCCCGGGGGAAACGCGGGCTTCGAGTTCCTGATCGGAAACTGGAGCGCATGGCTCGAGGCTCCCCTTTGGTACGCGCTCTTTCCGTTCGGGATCCTCGGGCTGTGGTCGCTCGCGCGCCGGGAAAGGTGGGACGCGTGGTTTCTCGCGAGCTCCGGAGCGGCGCTGGTCGTGGCGCTCATCGTCTTCAGCGTGACGCACCGGCAGCGCACCTCCAACCTTCTTCCCCTGCTCTCGATCGCAGCCGTTGCGGGCTGGAATACGACGACGGCTCGCCAGAGGCGGATTCTCCTCTCAGCGCAGGCGGTGATCGTCCTCGGACTCGCCGCCGCCTACTGGTCCTTCCGCCTTCTGCACCCGGTCTGAGGACTCCGCCGCCCGGGCGATCTCCCGGAAGATCGCCGCGAGCTTCGGTGCCGTCGCCGCGACGGAGTACCGCTCGACCGCGAGCGCCCTCCCGGCGGAGCCGCAGGCGGCCCGGAACGGCGCGTCCCGGTGGAGCCGGTCGAGCGCGCCCGACCAGTCGTTTCCGCTCGCCGCGGCGAGGCCGACCGGCGCTTCGCGGAGGATCTCGGCGTTCGTTCCCACCGGGCTGACGACGACCGGCCGGGCGACGGCCATCGAGAGAAGCATCTTCGCGGAGCATTTTCCCCGGGCCCAGTCGTCGTCCGGGAGCGGCATGAGGCCGACGTCCATCCGGCGCAGCTGGTCCACCTCCGCGTCCGGAGACCAGGACTCGAAGGTCCACGTCTCGGGCGGCAGGGACCGGAGCTCGGGGCGCCGGTCCGAGACAACGAGCAATCGGGAGTTCGGATGTGTCGAAAGAAAGTGCGCGAGCGGCTCCTCGATCGCCTCGAGGTACGCGAGGTTGCCTCCCGTGCCCGTCCATCCTACGGTGAATCTCTCCGAAGGTGCCGAAGCCTGCACGCCGGAGGCCGGCGCCCACCTCTGGGTGTCGATCGACGTCGGCACGACCCACAGGCGCCGCGCGAACGGCCGGTAGTGCTCCGCCAGAAACCCGTTGCCGGCGATGACGCCGGCAGAGCGCCCCGCGATCCGTTCGGAGAAGCCCGGTTTCCCTGTGAGCCACAGCGCGTCGTCCAGGTCGAGCACCGTCTTTGCCCCGGGGAGGAAACGCTCGAGCGTGGACCTTCCGCCGAGGAGCTCTCGCTCCAGCCAGACGACGTCCGCGCCGGCCGCGCGCCAGAATCCTCCGATTCGCCCCGCGAGCTTGCCCGCGGTCCACAACTTCCCGGGAATTCCTTTGGGAGGTGGCGCGTACTTCCAGATCGGCGACGCGTGGACACTCACGGCGACTCCGAACGACCGGAGCGGCGCGACGAACTGGCGCACGCGAAAGCGCGAGGAAGGGACGTCCGGGCCGGAGATGAGCGCGGCGACGCGCAGCTCGCGGCCGGGGCCCGGGCCCAGACCCCGCGAATCAGTCATTCCGCCGCGCCCAGACCGTGATTCGCCCCGACTGGCGGGTCGCGGCGAGCAGAAGGGCGAGCGGGTGCAGCGCGTAATAAATCCGGCCGCCCCGCTCGGGGAACTCGGAGAACCACCGCGCGATGCGGGGAAACCGGCCGAGATCCCGCAGGCGGTACCCGACGCTCCCCATCAGGTTCCGGACGTCCCGCTGATCCGTCACCCGAGCCACCTTCCAACCGGCTCGCTCGAGCACTTTCCGGATCGTCCGGCGGGTGGGATGCCACAGGTGATTGGGGAGATGCAACGCGTACCACGCCGCGCCGAAGAGACGAAACTGCATCGAGCTCGCGTCCGGAACCGAAACCGCGAGCCATCCTCCCGGCCGGGTCCATCCGCGGAGCTTCTTCAGGGCGGCGACCGGGTCGTGCAGATGCTCGAGGACCATCCACCCGACGACCAGATCGTAGAGCTCCGAAGGCTCCGGAGCGCTCTCGACGGACCCCGCGTGAACCTGGTATCCAGCGCGGCGGGCGCGCTCGGCCGCCGTGGACGAGAACTCGATGCCCTGGACGTCCCATCCGATGCCCGCCATGCGATCGAGAAAGGAGCCCGCCGCGCAGCCGATCTCGAGCATCCGGCCGGGCGCGAGGCGGGGGATCTGCTCCGCCTTCGATTCGGTGAGCCGCTGCACGGCCGCGGAGACCGCGCGGCGCCAGGCAGGCCGGCGGGCGGCCCCCGGGCCGGGAGCGGCCACGCCGGTGCTCTCGTAGGGACCGTACCCGTCCGGATAGTAGAAGCCGATGGAAGCGGGCGTCGGACGGGGATCCGTGCGCAGAATGCCGCACCGGCGGCAGCGCACGATCGAAAACTCGCCGGGCAGGTTCTGCAGGCGGTCCCGCCCCACGAGGACCGGCTCGTCGTCCGGCGGGCACCCGAGCGGGCACGCCGCGCGCTCGAGCTCGACGCCCGGCGGCGCGCTCACGCGGCACCCCTCGCTGCGGAGTCGAGCCGGTCGACCGCGCGGTGGAGCGCCCACACCTGGAGAAACAGACTGGCGAAATAGTAGAGGCTGGTGGCCACGGCGAGTCCCATCAGTCCGAACCAGAAAAACGCCGCGATCTTCGCCGGAACGTAGGCCGTGAAGGTCAGCATCCCGAGGCGGGTTGGAGTTTTCGTGTCCCCGAACGCGTAGAAGCTGACGGAGGTGACCTGGCCCATGGCACCGGCCACGAGAATGCCCACGAGGGCCACCATGATGCGCCACAGGTCGGCGACGTTCGACGACGTCACGCCGCCGTGCCCGATGACGAGCTCGAGGCACGGACGCCCAACGGCGAGAAACGCCAGGAAGCCCGCGCCCGTCAGACCGCCCATCCACAGGAGCCGCCGGCGGAAGATCCTTCGGAAGTCCGTCCAGTCCTGCGCTTTCGCCCGCGTGGCGAGCAGCGGGACCATGGGGCTCGCGACCGCGCGGTTGACGATCTGGACCGCGGCCCCCCAGATCTGGCGTCCGATGTAGAGCAGGGAGAGTCCGCCGGCCGGCGCCATGGACGCGAGGAACCGGTCGACCAGCGGGTCCGCCTTGTAGTAGCTCGTCCCCACGATCAAAGGGCGAAGCCGGCGCCACGTCATCACGAGCTCGGGCGAGCGCCAGTCAGGACGCCGCCAGGGACCCAGGCCGGGCAGCAGGAACGCCGCCGCGAGGCCGCTTCGGAGGACCGCGGTCCACGCCGCCGTCTGGACCCCGAACCGCGGAAGGGTCAACACCAGCAGCCCGAAACCGGCGACGCTCCCGAGAACGGGCGTGAGCTCAGCCCAGAGAAACCGGCTCCGCGCGTGGTAGGTCGACCAGAGAACGGAGAGAAGGGCCGTGAACACCATCCCGATGAGCTGGATCCGGGTCAGCGAGACGGTCAAGCGCAGGGCGTCCGGCGTGAAGCCGGGCAGCAGCCACCGCAGCCAGAAGGGAGCCGAGAGAGAGAGCACCACGGCGAGCGCCGAAAAGAGCGCTCCGATTGCCAGAAACAGCCCCCACGCCGTCCGCGCGAACCGTTCGCGGTCTTCCGTCGCGAGGAGAGGAACGAGGACGTGCATGAGCGAACCGCTGACGACCTCGAGGACGAGCTGGGGGACGGCCATCCCCGCGAAGAGCGCGTCCGTCGCGATCCCGACCCCCAGCCGGGTCACGACGTACCACTGAATCGCCAGCGCCGCGAAGAGGTTCGCGGCGGCCAGAGCGCCGAGCGAGACGTTCAGCTTCACGCCGAAACCCGCCGCTTGGGAGGGACTTGCCGGAATTTCAACGCGGGCAACGTGTCAGAAAGGCCACCGCAGGTCAAACGCAGAATTCGGTTGCACGCGGCCGCGCGCCGGGATTTAATCTCTCCTAATCTCCCAAAGGCGGGAATTCGCACAAGAGAGTCGAGCGGTCCCAGGGATTTCGACTTCGTACCGACATCGCGGGGAGCGCTCGACGGGAAGGAGGACGGTCCCACTCTCCTCGCTCGGCGTCCCTTCCAAACCTCGATTCCTCGGTCGTCCCGGGTCCATCTCTGAATCGGTCCGCTTTCGACAAGGAGGTTCTTCGATGGTTCCTTCCCTGAAAAGACTCGGCATCGTGGCAGTGGCTCTCTTCGCTATCTCGACTCTCGCCGTCGCGGTCGACGCGGGCCCGCCCCTCGTCAACTGGACCGCACCGCCGACCTACACGCCCAGCGGGAAACACATCATGGCCGGGGAGATTGGTACCGGGCCCACGCCCTTCTATCCCATCACTCCATGCCGTCAATATGACTCGCGAAGCACCACCCAGCTCGCGTCCGGCGTCGACCGGACCATTCAGGTGACGGGCGCGCCCTGCCTGATCCCGGCGGGGATCCTTGCCGTCTCGATGAACATCACGGTCTTCAACATCACGGGGGCCGGAGGCAACGGCACGCTGAAGCTCGGAACCGCGGCGGCTCCGACCACGTCGTGGATCAACTACCCCGCGACGGAGACGCAGCGCGCGAACGCGGGCGCCGTTCCGTTGAGCGCCGGCGGAGCGATCGTCGTCCAGGCGGCGCAGGGCGGCGGGACGCTCGACATCATCGTCGACGTCAATGGCTATTACCTGGCGGGACCCGTATCGATGGTGGCTGGGAATTCGTTCACGATCAACGGAAACTTCAACGGCGGCTCGGTCATCTACGGAAACAATGCCAACGCCGGTACCAACAGCACGGGTCTCTTCGGCCACGCCCTCGGCACGGGGTTCGGGGGAATCGGGGTGTGGGGCCAACAGGATGGAACGGGTTGGGGCGTGTACGGCTTCGTGGGCGGGGCAGGCCTCGGCGTATACGGCCAGAGCGGTACGGGCATCGGAGTCCAGGCGACCACGAACGCCGCGACAAACGGGGGCACCGCTCTCTTTGCGTCGAACGGCGGCGGCGGTTCGGCGTACACCTTCGGGATCAAGGGAGTGACCAACAGCACCGGCCTCGACGCCGCCGGCATCAAGGGAATCGGCGGCATTGGTGATCCGCTGGGGGACACCATCGACTGCGGGTCCTGCTTCAATAGCGGCGTTCGGGGCGTCAACGGCGCCACCTCAACCAGCACGGCCTATGGCGTTCTCGGAATCTCGCGGACCCGCGCGACGGGAGGCATCGTTCTCGGTACCACCGGCACGGGTCAACAGGCCGCCGGTTTTCTCGGATACTACGACGGAACGAACTATTTCGGCGCCTTCACGTTCGGTGACTACGGCGGCACGGGCGCCAAGTATTTCATCGAGCCTCATCCCACCGACGCGACCAAGGTCATCCGGTATATCGCCCTCGAAGGGCCGGAGGCGGGAACGTATTTCCGCGGCACGGCACGTGCCCAGCACGGCCGCGCGGTGATCGAGGTTCCCGAGACGTTCCGCATGGTCACCGCAGACGACGGCGTCACGGTGCAGCTGACCGCCATCGGCGCGGCCGCGAATTTGTACATCGAGTCTCAGGACCTGAACACGATCGTCGTGCGATCCAACAAGGATGTCTCTTTCCACTATCAGGTCAATGGCGTCCGCCACGGCTACCAGACCTTCCAACCGGTCGTCGAGTCTGGAATCTACACACCGGAGAGACCCGACGCGAAAATGCCGGCCGGCCTCAGCGAAGCCCAGAAGGCCAGCCTGGTGTCCAACGGCACCTACCGCCCGGACGGCACCGTCAACATGGAGACGGCGAAGGCCCTGCAGTGGGACAAAGCCTGGGACGAAGCGATTCGTGCCGGCAACGCTGCGAAGGTGGCTCCCGGGCCCGGACAGCAGCAGTAAGGACTCGTCTCGAACTTCGAGGCCGCGGAGAAATCCGCGGCCTTTTTTTGCCGGGGTTCAAGTCGTTCCCGGCGGGCCCGACGTACAGTGTCCGCGGCGCCGCCGAGGCGACCCGAGAGGAAGGTCAGCCCGGCAACTGCCGTGAGCGCGAACGCGAGCCGCCGGCGCACGCCGGCGAGGTCACTGGAAATACCCATTCACGTCGACGACGAGATCGACCGTGCCGGATGCGCCGCCGCAATGCGCACGGATCGATCCCGCGGGCGACAGCGTCAGGATCGCGTTGCCGGCCCGCGTCTGGCCGGCGCTGAAGTTGACCGCGCTCGTGGGCGGGAGAGCCGTCCCGTCCGGATAGAGAGAGACGAACCCGCCCGCGCCGGCCTGCGTCACGGTGACGTTGACGCTGATCGAGCGGGCGGTGGACGGGATCCCGCACTGGCCGGCGGCGGCGAACGCCCGCTCGCCGCCAGCTGGCAGAGATGGCCCTCCGAAGGGGCCGGTGGGGTTGCGTGTGTCGATCAGGCGGCAGGGCGCGACCGAGTAGAACGCGATCCCCGGAGGCTGGATGCGATAGATCCGGCCGGCGTTCAACGCCGCGTAATACACGTAACCGTCGGGCCCCACGGCGAGGTAGACGGCCCCCTCCACGCTGGAGGCGAAATTCTGAAGCGTGCCGACGAGGGCGTTGGTCGAGGCGTCGAAGTCGAGCCATCGGATCCAGTTCGAGACGTAGTCGGCGAAGAGATACTTTCCCCGAAGGAAGGTGGGATAGACCGGTCCCGTGACGAACGTGCCGCCGATCGTGCTGCCGCCGACCGTGCGGTCGTAGTCGAAGACCGGCGGAATGCAACCGGTGCAACTGCCGAGGAAGCCCTCCGCCGCGGGCCAGCCGTAGTTTCCGCCGGGCGTCACGACGTCGATCTCCTCCCGGGAGCTCTGCCCGACGTCGTTGACGAAAAGAGCTCCGTTCGAGGGACGGAAGGCGAAGCGAAACGGATTCCGGAATCCGTAGGCGTAGATCCGCGGCTCCTTCGTCGCGTCCCCCAGGAAGGGGTTGCCGGCGGCCGGCGAACCGTCGAGCTCCATCCGAAGGACCTTGCCGTTCAGGCTCCCGACGGAAAGATCCTGGGATTTCGCGCCGCCCGTTCCGGAGTCTCCGGGGGCCGCCCAGAGCTTGCCGTCCGGACCGATCGTGATCGTTCCCCCGTTGTGGTTCCCGTTCGTCGCGTCGATCCCGTCGAGGACGATCGATTCGCTCGCCGGATCCAGGACGTTGCCCGCCATCGTGAACCGCGAGATGCGGTTCTTCGGGACGAGCGTCGTGTAGTAGAGGTAAACGAACCCGTTCGAGGCGAAAGAGGGATGGAGGCAAATGCCGAGCAGCCCCTTTTCGACTCCGGAGTCCACTCGCGTCGTGATGTCGAGAGCGGCCGCGGCCTGCAGGCCGCTCCCCGTCACGACCCGCACCTTTCCCGCCTTTTCCAGCACGAGCATCCGTCCGTCGGGGGTCCAGGCGAAGGCCGTCGGGGCAGAGAGACCTGTCGCGACGACGGTCTCGGAGAATCCGGGCGCCGAGTACGTGGCCGCCGACGCGGCACCTCCCGCGGCGCAGAGGCCGATCGCGAAGGCGACGTGCCGTAGAACCATCCGGGGCAGGAGCGAGTGGCGGCCCGGCCCTACTGGAAGTAGCCGGTGACGTCGATGACGAGGTGGGCGGTGTTGCCCGCCGAAGCTCCCAGAAACGTCGAGATCGAGAGCGATGGGTCGCTCGACAGCGGCACGATCGCTCCGTTGGCGATCGCCGGCTCACCCGGATCGAAGTTGATCGTCGACACGAGCGGCATCGTCGCCCCGAACGGCCAGATCCGTACGTGCCCGCCGCCCGTCGGCGCCACCACCGTCACGTTCAACACCGCCGCCTGCGCCGTCGACGGCACACCGCACAGTCCCGCCACCGGAAACGACCGCGTCGCCTGTCCCGCCAGCGCCGGGCCACCCGTCACACCGTTGGGGTTGCGCGTGTCCACGATCCGGCACGGCGTCACCGAAAAAAACTGAAACGGCCCCGCGGCGCGCGCCGCCCCGGAGAAGAGTCCCGCCGCCGCCAGCGCGAGCCAAACCGACCTCTTCAAGTTCTTCATCGTCGCTCCTTCTCAGAACAAAGCGCGGTTGGGAAAAAGTTTCGCGTGATCGAGAGCGCCGAAACCTGCATCTCCGGCAGAAGACCGGGCAAAGTTCGCGCCAGCGTCGGGGGCTCGGTGGAAACGAAAGAGCGCCGGCTGCCCGGCGCTCGTTCCTTCCCGCCGGCAAGCGGGATGTACATCGTTCTCGGGATCGTAAGCCCCGGCCCGCGAATTGGCAAACAACTTCCGGCCTGTCCGTTGGGACAGATTTGGTCCACCTGCCCCCGGAGAAGATTGACGGCCTTCTGCAGCGGCGCCTATTCTCGGCGCAACGAATGCCTCGCCACAAGGAAGTGGACGGGGAGAAAAGAGCTTCGCAGGCGAACTGCGGGGCTCCTTTCTCCTCGGAACCACCCCGCGCAACTCGACTCCGCTTTGCGAGCGGCGGGCTCCCCATACTTCGCGGCGGCGCGAAACCGTCCTCTGTTGGGCCGCTCGCTCGCCTTCTGTTTTTCGACAACCGCGTGGAGTGCAACATGACGAAGCAGAAGCAGGTGGCTCGCGCGAAGGTCCGAGCGATCGGCGCCGTGCGGCCCCTCGAGAAGTCGTCGGTGCGGTGGAGTCTCTTCTGGATCGGCCTCGCCGTGCTCGCCGCTGCTTCGGGAACCGCATCGGCGACGACCGGCTTCTATACCGTTCCTCCCTGTCGCGTCGCGGACACCCGCAATCCGTTCGGCCCCTACGGCGCGCCGGCATTGGCCGCCGGCGCAATACGGACCTTCAACGTCGCGGGCCAATGCGGGCTCCCTCCGACGGCAGCGGCCGTCTCGATCAACATCGTCGTCACCAACGCGACGTCCGCGGGCCATCTCCGCATCTATCCGGGCGGCACCGCCGTGCCCCTGGTTTCCAGCATCAACTACGCCGCCGGCGCGACCCGAGCGAACAACTCCGTGGTCGGTCTCGGCGCGGCCGGAACGATGGCCGTCTATTCGGGGCAGGCCACCGGTACGACGGATTTCATCTTCGACATCAACGGGTACTTTGACGATTCGTCGCACAACCAGCCGCCCAGCGTGAACGCCGGACCGATCCAGAACATCTTCTTTCCGGCAGTGGCCAATCTGACGGGCACGGCGACGGACGACGGGAAACCGTCCGCCTCGCTGACGATCACGTGGGCCAAGGTGAGCGGGCCGGGTACCGTCGTGTTCGGAAATCCGTCGCTCCCCGCGACGACCGCGACGTTCGGCTCGATCGGACTGTACGTGCTCCGGCTCACGGCGTCCGACTCCCAGCTCTCCGCCTCCTCGGACGTCACCATCACCGTCAACCCTCCCGGGTCGATCAATCGATTCCTCCAGCAGGCCACATTCGGGCCGAGCGACCCGGTGGCGAGCCACGTCGCTCAGGTCGGCGTGATCGGATACCTCGAAGAGCAGCTGAACGCGCCCGCCTCGAGCTATCCGACCCTCGCGCAGGTACCCGGCACCGTTCCGGCGGGCTGCAACGCGACGTGCCAGCGCGACAGCTACAGCATGTATCCGCTGCAGAATCGTTTCTTTCAAAACGCGCTCTACGGGGACGACCAGCTCCGGCAGCGGGTCTCCTGGGCGCTCCACAAGCTGCTCGTCGTGTCCGGACAGGACGTCACGATCCCGTCGCGGTTGACGCCCTATCTGCAGATCATCGACAACAACGCGTTCGGGAATTATCGCCAGCTTCTTTACGAGATCACCCTCAATCCGGCGATGGGCGTCTTCCTCGACATGGCTTCCAGCACGCGGACGAATCCCAACGAGAACTACGCCCGCGAAATCCTTCAGCTCTTCTCAGTAGGGGTGGTGCTCCTGAACCAGGACGGCACGCCGCAGCTCGATGCGCTCGGGGAGCCGCTTCCCACGTACGATCAGAGCGTCGTCACGGGCTTCGCGAAAGTCTTTACGGGCTGGACGTTCGCCGCGCCGCCTTCACCGGGTGTGACGAACTACGCGAACCCCATGCAGATCATCCCGAGCAACCACGACACGGGCACCAAGGATCTCCTGGGCGGGGTGACTCTTCCCGCCGGCCAGACGGCCGTTCAAGACTTGAATGCCGCGATCGACAACATTTTCTTCCACCCCAACGTGGGTCCGTTCGTTTCCTCCTATCTCATCCGGCAGCTCGTCACGAGCAACCCGTCGCCCGCGTACGTCGGCCGCGTCGCGGCCGTGTTCAACAACAACGGCTCGGGAATCCGAGGCGACCTGGGCTCGGTCGTACGCGCGATCCTGCTCGACAACGAAGCCCGGCGCGACGTGCCGGTCGATCCCGTGTACGGGAAATTGCAGGAACCGGTGCTCCTCGCGACGAGCCTGCTTCGCGCATTCAACGCGAAGTCGGCCAACGGCTCGACCTACAGCGACGGCGTGATCAACCCGCAGACGGCCAACATGGGTGAGGACGTCTTCCGCCCCAACACGGTCTTCAGCTACTACCCCGCGGATTACCTGTTGCCGGGAAGCTCAACCGTCCTCGGGCCTGAGTTCGGCATCCTGTCGGCGACTACGGCGTTCCGCCGCGCGAATTTTGTGAACACGATGGTCTTCAGCAACCTCCCTGTGGGCGGGAACCAGCCCCTTGGTACGTCTCTCGACTTGACCAACCTCGCCGCCCATTCGGCGGATCCGACGCTCCTCGTCCTGGAGTGCAGCCGGGTTCTCATGAACGGAATGATGTCGGCGTCGATGCAGAACAGCATCGTGCAGGCCGTCAATGCAATTCCCGCCACCAACCCGCTCCTTCGCGCACGTCAGGCTCTGTACCTCGTCGCAACCTCGTCCCAATTTCAGGTGGAGCGCTAAATGAAACAGACCCGCAGGGACTTCTTCCTTCGGACGGGGTGCGCCGCTCTTGGCGCGAGCATCATGTCCGCCGGCCTCGAGCGATTCGGCCTCATCAGCGCCCTCGCACAGGAAGCGTCGGCGCCGACGAACTACCGGGCCCTCGTTTGCATCTTTTTGAGCGGCGGAAATGACGGGAACAACATGGTGATTCCGGCCGACGGCACGGGTTACGGCGCGTACGCCGCCGCGCGCGGCGCGACGGCCCTCGCGATCGCCCAGGGAAACCTCCTCACGATCACGCCTCCGTCGATCGGCACGGCTTTCGGACTGCACCCCAACCTCGTCGAGCTCCAGGGTCTCTGGAACCAGCAGAAGGTCGCCGTCGTGACCAACGTGGGCCCGCTCGTCCAGCCCCTCACCCGGACGCAGTACCGGAGCGGCGCCTCGGCGCCCTACCAGCTGTTCTCGCACTCCGACCAGGTGACGCAATGGTCGACATCGCGTTCCGACACCCGCACTCAGGTCGGGTGGGGAGGACGGGTGGCGGACCGGACGTTCTCGTTCAACGGGGGTTCCGGGTTCCCGATGATCACGTCGGTTGCCGGCGCGACCGTGTTCGCGCAGGGCCTCGCCACGCGGCCCCTCGGCGTCAGTCCGGCGCCGACCCCCTTGAACCAGCTCCTCGTTCTGAACGGATTCAGCACCAGCGCCGATGCGGTCGCCCGGAAGAACTCCATGGATTTTCTCCGCACGATCGACCGGACGGCGACGATGATCGCGTCCACGAGCGACTCGACGCAGCAGGCCGTCGACATCAGCGCGGCGATGCAGATCGACCCCACGATCGCCACCGTGTTTCCGAACACGGGCCTCGGAAACCAGCTGAAGCAGGTAGCCAAGATCATGAAGCTCAACCAGATTTCCCCGGCGCTGAGCTTGAACAGGCAGATTTTCTTCTGCCAGTTGGGCGGTTTCGACACGCATCAGGACCAGGTGATCAATCAGGGCAACCTGTTCAGCCAGCTCTCGCAGGCGATGAACGCGTTCTACAACGCCACCGTCGAGCTTGGAATCAGCAACGCCGTGACGACCTTCACGCTGTCCGACTTCGGACGGACGCTTCAGCCTTCCGGCACCGGTTCCGCCGTCGGAACGGATCACGGTTGGGGCAACCACCAGTTCGTCATGGGGGGAGCGGTGCTCGGAGGAAACTTCTACGGCGTGACCGGCGCGAACGGCACGGTGTTCCCGACCCTGCAGTTGAACGGTCCGGACGACACGGACAACCGGGGCCGGTGGATCCCGACCGCCGCCGTCGAGCAATACGCGGCGACCCTCGCGACGTGGTTCGGTCTGCCTTCGGCCGACCTGTCGCTGGTTTTTCCGCTGATCGGCCGGTTCACGACTCCGAATCTCGGGTTCGTCTAGGCACTTCGCAACTCCGCAGGGAAAGAAAAAGGGCCGGTGCCGTGGGGCGCCGGCCCTTCGTTTCCGGCAGAAAGCGCGCCCGCCTACTGGAAGTAGCCGGTGACGTCGATGACGAGGTGGGCGGTGTTGCCCGCCGAAGCTCCCAGAAACGTCGAGATGCTCAGGCTCGGGTCGCTCGACAGCGGCACGATCGCTCCGTTGGCGATCGCCGGCTCACCCGGATCGAAGTTGATCGTCGACACGAGCGGCATCGTCGCCCCGAACGGCCAGATCCGTACGTGCCCGCCGCCC
>JALZAT010000102.1 GCA_030948185.1 Acidobacteriota bacterium | reverse complement strand
CTCCCGTCCCGGCCGTCCGAGCCGGCGGAAAGCAGGGTCGCCGCCGAGCCCTCGAGGGGCGAGGCGGCCGCGACGGCGAGCTCGAGCGCCCGTCCGCCCTTCCCGTGGCGGCGCGGGAGCCGTACGGTCGTCTCGCCCCCGGCGAGCAGCACGGAGCCGGGGCCTAGCCGGGCGGCCTCGCGGCCGAGCCGCACACCCTCCTCTCCCGCCTCGCCCGACAGCCGCCGCGGGCGCACCACGACCCGATGCCCGAGCGCGAGAGCGCGTTCCCGCGCCGCGATGAGGCCGGAACCGTTGGAACCTACGACGCGGACGAGGTCCCCCCGGCGGTCCCGGATGGTCGGCCCGGAGCCGACGGTCTTCGGCCGGTCGCCGGCGACGTCCGACAGGACGAGCGTGACGAGCGAGGCGCGCGTCCGGCGGCCGAGGCGGCCTCCCTTCACGGCGGAAAGCGAGGTTCGCAGGCGGTTGAGCTCGGCGATCGGAGCTCCCCGCAGGACCGCCTCGCGGATGCGCCGCCGCTTCGTGGACAGGGTCAGACCGGGCTTCGGAAGGCAGAGGAGCGACGACGTTCCTCCCGAAACGAGACAGAGGATCAGATCGCGGGGGCCGAACGCCTCGAAGAACCGCACCGCCCGCCGGGCCGCCGCGACGCTCGAAGAGTCCGGCTCCGGGTGGGAAGCTTCGAGGACCTCGACGTTTCTGTCGGCCCGAGGGAGGCGTGCGGCCCGAGTTGCCTCCTCGCGCGGCACGATCACGAGCGCTTCGTCGAAAAGGCGGCGGGGAACGGCGGCCGCCATGGCGGCCGCCGCCTTGCCGACGGCGAAGACCCCCACCCGCCGGGCCCCTTCGACCCGCCGCACGACGGCGCGATCATCAAGAGCCCGGACGACGGCCCGGCGGGGGTCCGCGCCCGAGAGTGCGGCACGATAGAGCTTTTCGAGCAACGCCCTGTTGCGATCCATCCGGCTTCCTCTTTCTAACGTATATGATTCCGAAAGCCGGATTCTCCGGTTTACAACAGGAGGTGAGGGGCATGAAACGGACATTCACGCGGGCGACGCTCGCCGCGATCGCTTTCAGCTTTGTATTCGTCTCGCTCGCCCGGGCCGAAGACAAGAAGGCCGACGGCAGCTGGACCGGTTTCGTCACCGAGACTCACTGCGGCGCGGCGGGGGCCAAGGCCGAGCACGCCGACTGCGCGGTCAAGTGCGTCAAGGAAAAGGGCGCCAGCTGGGCGCTGTACAACCCCGAGGACAAGAGCCAGTTCGTGCTTTCCGGCGACGACGCCATGATGGCGAAGATGGCTGCGATGGCCGGCAAGAGGGTCACCATCAAGGGATCGATGAACAAGGAAAAGAAGTCGATCACCGTCGCCAACATGGACGCCGGCACCTAGCTCGTATTCTCGAGTCTCTCGTCTCCAGAGCCCCGCTTCGCGGGGCTCTCTTTTTTGGGCGCGCGGGGCTCTCTTTTTGGGCGCGTCTGGTGGCCCGGGCTCCTGGTTCCGTTCGGAGCGAAGCGCTCTCTCGGCCGCCTGTTCGCGAAGCGAACGCCGCGGCCGAAAGTCTCGGTAGAATAGCGAAGGTCGTACGGAGGTTTTTCAGCCCGGACCCCATGAGCGCCAATCCCCTGCCCTTCCTTCCCAGACCCGAGGAATACCCGCCCGCGGGCGGAGAACACTGCTGGGCGAAATCCTCTCGGGAGCTCAAGGCCCGCCTCCTCCGCGCCGTGCCCCACGACGTCCTGAAGGAGCTCCACCGCAAGAGCCCCGGCCGCCACGCGGCGGTGGCCGTCCGGCAGTTCGCGATGCTCGCCGCCGCATCGGCGGCTTCGTGGCTCTTCCCCGTCCCCTGGATCTGGATTCCGAGCGCGCTCGTCGCCGGCTGGACCGCGTTCAACTTCACCGTCCTTCTTCACGAGGTCGTTCATCGCGCGGTTTTCAACGCGCCCCGACCGCGGGCGGAACGCGTCCTCGCGATTCTCTACGCGATCCCATCGGGGATCTCCGCGCTCCAGTTCACGCGATGGCACTTGACGCACCACGCGGAGCTCGGGGACGCGGAAGCGGACCCGAAGCGCCACTACCTTTCGCCGAAGTGGAACCGCCGCTGGTACAAGGCGCTCTACTTCACGCCGGTCCTCTTCCCGATCTATTTCCGCGCCGCGGCCCGCGAGACCGCGAGTTATCCGAAGACGTTGCGGCGGCGGATCGCGCGAGAGCGCGCTTCCACGGTCCTCTTCCACTTCGCCGCGATGGCCGCGCTCTATGCGTTCGGCGGCGCGGGGGTGCTCGCGCGGGTCTACCTGGTCCCGTATTTCCTCGTCTTCCCGATCGCCTTCGCCTTGAATCGCCTGGGCCAGCACTACGCGATCGACCCGGCGGACCCGGCGAAGTGGGGAACCCTCGTCAAGCCGTCGCGCTGGTGGGACTTCTGGTACCTGTACTCGGAGTACCACCTGGAACACCACTACTTCACGGGCGTTCCGTTCTACAACCTCCGCCGCCTCCATTTTGCGCTGCGGCCTTTCTTCGAGTCGATCGCCTGGGAGCCCGTCGGATACGGAAAGCTCCTGCACGGCTGGTTCGTCGAGAACCGGGCGCCTCACAGCGACTGGCACCTGGTGGGCTAGGCCTTCGGCCGCGGGCATTCGCTTCGCCTAGAACTACCGACCCGACTAAATTTCTCTGCGGAAGAAGACCCTCGTCAGCACGCCGCACACGAGCGTGAACGTCAGGAGAAACGTCCAGGGCGCGTAGCAGGCGGAGATCGGAGCGCCCTTCATGAGAAGGTCCCGCAGAGCGCGCAGCCCGTGTGTCAGCGGGTCGATCAGGGAGACCCAGTGCAGCCAGGGCGGATAACTCTCGACCGGGTAGAGCGCGCCGGATGGAAAGAAGAGCGCCGCGTTGATGATTCCGAACATCCCTCGGAGGATGCTCGCGTGCCGGGCGCGCGAGAAGAGCAGCGACCAGATGGATGCGATCGCGAGAGCCGTCAGGAAAACAGTCAGGAAGGACCCCGCGACGGAGCTTCCCGTCGCGAGGGGAAGCGGCGCGAAGAGAAGCACGGCCACGAGAACGGTCGCTCCGGCGATCGAGGCGATGATCGAGCCCGCCAGGATGTGTCCCGTGACGAGCGATCCCGTCGAAATCGGCGTCACGAGGTATCCCTCGTGGTACCCGAACATCCGGTCCTCCAGGACCTGGAGCCCGCCGGAAACCATCGAGCCCATGAAGATGGCGAGGCACACGACGGCGGGCGCGAGGTACGTCAGGTAGTCGAGGTACGGAAACGCCTCGAGCCGCACCGCGGGAACGACGGCGGCGGCGTTGCGCGCGGCCGCGACTTCGAGCCAGATCTCGTTCAGGGCTCCCTCGAGCGTTTCGAAGGAAGCGCGGTCCGTATTGTCGCCGACGAAGGAGGGAACGGGACCGGTGCGCGACAGTCCCTGCGGGAGGATCCAGATCCCGCGGTACCGCCCGCGGCGCAGGCCCTCCTCGGCATCTCCCCGGTTGTCGAGCAGCTGGAGGCGGACGAGCTGCCTCCCGCTCTCGAGCGACGCAACGCCGCGAAGACAGTCGGCCGCCAGAGAATTTCCCGCTTCGTCGACAATCGCGAGCGGGACGAAGCGCAAAGGACGATTCAGCGAGTTGCCGAGCAGCAGGAGATAGACGAGAGGGAACACCATGGTCGAGACCATGAGAACGGGCTGCCGCCAGAGGGTCGCGTAGGCGCGCTGGCAGACGGCGAGAATCCCGAGCGCGGCCAGGAAGGGGCCGCGCGCGACGCGGACGGCGGTCCGCGGGCGGCGCAGCGCGCCGGGAAGCGCTTCGACGCTCACTCGCGCAGCCCCCGGCCGGTGTAGGAAAAGAAGACGTCCTCGAGCGTGACGGGCGCGACCGTGAAATGGCGGATCGCGTAGCCGCGCTCCTCGACGAGCTGCGCGGCGCGCCGTCCGACGCCTTCGCCGAGGCGGCACTGGAACTCGGCGTGGCCGGGCACGGGAATCCGCCAGTTCGACCCGCCCATCGAGAGGATCACTTCCCGAAGCTCGTCATCGATGGGCGCGTCGGTTTCGATCACGACGCGCTCACCGGTCTCGAGCTTGCGCTTCAGGCGTTCGGGCTCGCCCTCCTCCAGGATCTTTCCGGCGTCCATGATCGCGACGCGGTCGCAGAGGAAATCCGCCTCGTCCATCGCATGGGTCGAGAGAACGATCGCGAGCTCGGGATCCGTCTCCTTCATCTCGCCCAGCAAGTCCCAGATTGCCCGGCGGCTCTGCGGATCGAGGCCGGTCGTCGGCTCGTCGAGGAAGAGCACGCGCGGGCTGTGGAGAACGCCGCGCGCGATCTCGAGCCTTCGCCGCATCCCCCCCGACAGCGTCTTCGCGATCGCTTTGCGCTTCTCGGTCAGCCCGACCTGCGCCAGGCGCCACTCGATCCTCCGTGAGAGCTCCCGGCCCCAGAGGCCGTACATCTTTCCCTGGACGGAGAGATTCTCGCGGACGGTCAGGTTCTCGTCCGTCGTGATCGCCTGCGAGACGGTGCCGATCGACCGGCGGACGGCCCCCTTGTCCTTCGCGATGTCATGGTCGCGGACCCGCGCCGTTCCCGCGCTCGGAGGGAGGAGAGTCGTGAGCATGCGGACCAGGGTCGTTTTGCCCGCGCCGTTCGGCCCCAGGAGGCCGTAGGTCTCTCCCGGTGGGACCGAGAACGTGACGGCGTCGACCGCGACGAAATCTCCGAACCGGCGCGTCAGGCGCCTCGCCTCGATCGACGCGACGCCGGGGCCGAATCGGGCGGCGGGCGGCGCCGCTTCGAAGGCTTCCGCCGGCCCCGGGAAGAACGAGTCGTCGAGAAAGGGAAGCGGTTCGTCGTGGTCGTCGGGCTGCACGGTCAGGAGCCGGCCTCCACCACGAACGTCTGCCCCGCGACGGCGACGCCCCCCTCCGGCTTCAAGCGCACGGAGAACGTCTTCAAATCCCGGCTCTGGAGCCCCCAGTTGCGGCGCGTGGCGAACTCCGACCGCGGCTTGATCGAGAGGACCCGGGCTGGGAAGGGCGAGCCGCCTCGCGCCTGCGGCCACACGCGCACCGTGCCGCCGATCGGAAAAACGGACAGCCTTTCCTCCGGAACTTCGACGCGCAGATACGGCGCGTCGACCTGCAGCGTCAGGATCGGATCCCCGGCAGCGACGAACTCGCCCTGCCGGTGATGACGACTCAGCACGGTTCCCGTCGCGGGGGACGCGAGCGCGCCCTCCTTCTCGAACCTGCGAACCTTTTCGATGCGGGAGCGCAGCACGGACGACTCCGCCTCGAGCTCGCCCTTCTGGGCTTCCTGCGCGCGGATCCCGGCGGTGTACTCCTCCAGGCGATGCTGCAGCACCTCGAGGTCGGCGGCGGGTGAGATCCCCTCGCCGACGAGACGAGCGAGCCGCCGCGTCTCGCTACGTGTCTGCGCGAGCTGCGCCTGGAGTCGCGCGACTTCCTGCTGCCTCGCGTTCTCGCGCGCGATGATCTGGCCACCCTGGCGCTCGAGGTCTGCGGCATCCTCCGCGAGGCCGGGCTCCTCGAGGCGGGCGACGATCTCACCGGCGCGGACGGTCTCGCCTTCTTCGGGGACACGGGTCGTCAGCCGGCCGTTGCGGGAAAACGATACGTCGAGGCGCTGCTCCTCGGCGAGCGCCAGCAGGCGGACCTTTCGGCCGTCGTCGTTTTCCTGGCGGACGAGCGCCCCATACCCCCAGGCACCTGCCACCCCGATGGCGAGGGCGACCGCGAGCCAGATTCCCTTTTTCATCCTTTTCGCCGGAAAAGCCGCATTTTACTCCCGATCTGCGCCCGGGGGGTCCGTCCTGATTCGAGGACACGCTCCAACCCGGTATTGCTTTTGCTGAGAGGAGGGTGCATCGGGCCCTTCATCCAGACTTCTCGAAAGGAAATCGACTTGCTCGTCGGCGCGCGACGCATCCTTCTGGTGGAAGACGATTCGAATCACCGCTGGGTGATGCGGCGGATCCTCGAGAGCGCGTTCGGCGACGAAATCACGGTCGAGGATGCCGAAACCGGCGAGCGCGCGCTCGAGCGCGCCGAGCGAAAGCCCTCGATCGATCTCATGCTGCTCGACCTGGGGCTGCCCGGGATGAGCGGCATCGACGTCTTGAAGCGCATCCGCGAGAACCCCGTCACGCGCGGGCTTCCCGTCGTCGTCCTGACGAGCTCGCAGGACCGCGAGGACATCCAGACCGCCTACCAGTACGGAGCGAACTCCTTTGTCTCGAAGTCGGAAACACCCGAGCTGATGTTCAAGCGTCTGCGGATGCTGCCCGTCTACTGGCTGGAGCTGAACGAGCTGCCGAGGGACCTGGAGCATTAGGCGGCGGTTCGCCCCCACGGCGTGAGCCGTGTCGGGGCGGCCCTTGTGGCCGCCCGCCCGTGAGCGCGTCGAAGGATTTCACCGGGCGGGCGGGGACAAGCCCCGCCCCTACTACAATCCCCGCGCATGCCGGACAAGCCTCGCGTCGCCGTCATCATGGGCAGCAAGTCCGACTGGGAGACGATGCGCCACGCCGCGGAGACGCTCGAGTCTCTCGGGATCGCCGCGGAGACACGCGTCGTCTCCGCGCACCGCACGCCCGCCTGGATGGCGAAGTTCGCCGCGGAAGCGGAGGAACGGGGACTTGCGGCGATCATCGCGGGCGCGGGCGGCGCCGCGCACCTGCCCGGAATGGTGGCGGCCCAAACGACCGTTCCCGTTCTGGGCGTGCCCGTATCGGGCCAGGCGTTGTCGGGCCTCGACTCGCTCCTCTCGATCGTGCAGATGCCAGGAGGGATCCCCGTCGCGACCTTCGCGATCGGAAAGGCCGGAGCGATCAACGCCGCTCTCTTCGCAGCCGCGATGCTGGCTCGGACGGACGCCGCGATACGCGCGGCGCTTGCGCGTTATCGGGAGGACCAGACGAACCGCGTGCTCGAGGATTCCGTCCCTTGACGCCGACGGCGCTCCCGGGCGCCACGATCGGCGTGCTCGGGAGCGGCCAGCTCGGCCGCATGTTCGCGATCGCCGCCCGGCGAATGGGCTACCGGGTCCACACGTTCTCGCCCGACTACGACACGCCCACGGGCCAGGTCGCGGACGTCGATGTGACGGCGCCTTACGACGATCTCGATCGCGTGCGGGATTTCGCCAAACGCGTCGATGTCGTCACCTTCGAGTTCGAGAACGTGTCCGCCGCCGCGGCCGCCGCCGCCGCCGAGCACGCCGTCGTTCGACCCGACGGAGGCGTGCTCTTCGTCTGCCAGCACCGCGTCCGCGAAAAGGCCTTTCTCTCGGCCGGCGGGTTTCCGGTGGCGCCCTACCGGGTCGTCCGTTCCGAAGACGATCTCGCGCGCGGCATCCGCGAGCTCGGCGGCGCGGCGGTCTTGAAGCGGGCCGGGTTCAGCTACGACGGGAAGGGGCAGGCGCGGGTCGGGACGGTGGAGGAGGCGACGGCCGCGTGGGCCTCGATCGGACGCGAGGAGGCGGTCCTCGAGCAGTTCGTCGGGTTCGACCACGAAGCGTCGATCATCGTCGCGCGCGGAATCGACGGGCGGACGGCCGAATATGCCCTCCTGCGAAACGCGCACTCGCGGCACATCCTCGACCACACCGTCTTCGACCTGGCGCACCCCGCGCGCCGGAAAGCCATCGAGATCGCGCGCGCCATCGCGGAACGGCTCGGACTCGTGGGCCTTCTCTGCGTCGAGCTCTTCGTCATGCCGGACGGCGCCCTTCTCGTCAACGAGCTCGCGCCCCGACCGCACAACTCCGGGCACCTGACCATCGACGCCTGCGCGACGAGCCAGTTCGAGCAGCAGCTGCGGGCGGTGTGCGGCCTGCCGCTCGGCTCGACACGGGCGTTGAGCGCCGCCGCGATGACGAACCTGCTTGGCGACCTCTGGAGCGCCCGAGAGCCCGACTGGGCCGCTGCGTGCGCGTTTCCGGAGGCGAAGCTGCACATCTACGGGAAAAGCGAAGCGCGGCCGGGCAGGAAGATGGGCCACATCACGGCGCTCGCAGAACAGCCCGGTGAAGCGCTTCGCCTCGCGATCGCCGCCCGTTCGGCGTTGAGCCCTACTCGCCGCACTCCCTGATCCGTCGGCCCGATTTCGACGAATCCTCGGCTCAGCCGGCCGCGGACGTACAGAATCGATTCACGATCTCGACGAGCTTGGCGAGCGACAGCGGTTTCTCGAGGTACGCGTCGGCCTCGAGCCACGCGGCATGCTGGGCGCTGTCGGTCTTCGCGGACACGACCACGACGGGAATCTTCGAAAGCTCGGAGTCCTGCCGCTGCTCGTGTCGGAACTGCCATCCGTTCATGATCGGCATCATGAGGTCGAGCAGGATGACGCAGGGGCGACACCCTGCCCGGAGCTTTCCCAGCGCGTCGAGACCGTGCCGCGCGCGGCTGACTCCGAAGCCCTCATCCTCGAGAGCGCCCGACAATGCCGCAAGAAGGTCCGGATCGTCTTCGACGACGAGGACCTCACGCATGGGTTCGACTCCGGGTTCCCGGCGACGGCTCAGCGGAAGCGCGCTACGACGCCGCGCAACTCGTCGGGCCGGATCGGCTTCTGCAGATGCCCGTCCGGGTGGAGCGCCGTAAGCGCTTCGTCGTACTCCTCGTAGTTCGTCAT
>JALZAT010000134.1 GCA_030948185.1 Acidobacteriota bacterium | reverse complement strand
CGCGAACCGACGCACACCCGACGGTTACGAGAAGCAGGGCAAAGAGCCCCCAACGCCTCCGGGAGAGCATGTGGTTCGGCAATGCTATCGCCCTCTCGCTAAACACGTCCGGGCAAAGCCCGGCCGACGTTCATATACTTCGCGGCATGCTGAATCACGCGTTCATCACCACCGCTTTCGAGCTTCCGGGTTACCGGGTCGTCCGCAGCCTGGGAATCGTCCGGGGCGTCACGGTCCGCTCCCGAAGCCTCGTCGGGACCATCGGCGCGGGCCTCCAGAGCCTGATCGGCGGGAACATCACCCTCTGGTCGGAGCTCTGCGAGCACGCCCGCGGCGAGGCCTTCGAGCTGCTCGCCCAGCACGCCGATCAGCTCGGCGCCAACGCGGTGATCGGCATGCGTTACGACGCCAACGAGATCGCCCAGGGCGTGGCGGAGGTTCTGGCGTACGGAACGGCGGTGATCGTGGAGGCCGCGAAATAGCCGAAGGGGTCGTGCCGACTACCGACTACCGACTCCCGGCTCCTGACCCCTCCTTTCCCGCTTCCGCCTCGAACCATTTCTGCGCCCCGATCAGCTTGAGGGACGGCATTCCGTGCTCGATCCCGACGCCGACGGAGAGCGCGCCCGACTCGATTAAGAACGCGCCGTCTTCGTCGTCCCGCCGTTCCAGATAACGCCCGCGGATCCGAAAAGAGCCTCCGGTCCCCTCGAGCCCTTGAATGCGGGTGTACTTGGGACCGAGGCCGACACGCGCGTGCGCGTCGAAGCCCTCGAGCTTCAGGAGCCCGCGTACCCAGCCGGGCAGCCCGACGTTGAAGAGCGTGAAGAGGGGGCGCGCGTCGCGGCAGTGCACGAACAGCTGCGTATCGAGCGGAGGCGTCACCCCGGAACGGAGCTTCGCCGTCTTCAGGTCGAAGCGGCCCGACCAGCTCGTGGAATCGGGACCGGGCTCGCGCGCGTCGATGTCGGTGAGCTCGATGCGAGACCCCGAGAAGTCGATCGCGTCGTGCTCGAAATCCCAGTCGTCGAGACGGATTCGGGCGGTCAGGTTTCCGCGGAGGTTGGCTTTCCGATACGCGGCGGTGAGGCCCCGCGATCCGAGGGAGATGTTGCCCTTCCCGCGCCCCTTCTCGATGTCGACGCTCGCGCGGCCCGTTCCCGCGCCTCCCTCGAGGCGCGGCTCACCGTCCAGGAAATAGTTCAGGAAGCCGAGTCCCGCGAGCGGGCCCTCGAGGCGCAGATTCCCGGAGATGAACGGCCAGACCGCATCGCCTTTCACGAGCCGCGGGTCGAAGGCCTGGATCGTCGTGTTCGTCTCGAAAGATGCGGGCCGCAGCAGCGTGTGCCTGCCCAGCGCCAGCTCGCCGCCCGAAAGCGCCAGGCGCGCGGGGCCGACCTGCGCACGGCGGTGCGGAGTGAGAGAAAAGGAGCCGGCGAGGGTCCCCGTCCCTCCGTGATGCCGATAGAGCTCGATCCAGACCTCCCGCACGGAATCGATTCGAAGATCGTCGATCTCGATCGCGAAGGGATGGTCCGAGGCCGCGCCGCCCTGCGCCTGCGGCGCGGTTCGGGCCTCCCCCGGGATCGGCTCGGCGGGCGGAAGGGGTCGCGGGCCGAAGCCGGGGATCGGTGGCTGCGCGGCGAAGTGCGGTGCCTGCGTCGTTTTCGGATCGGAGCGGATCCGCAGCCGGTACGTGAGGCCCCTGCCCGTGAGGCGGCCCACGTGGAACCGGTGGGAAAGGATCTGCAGCGGCGAGAAGGAGAACCGCGCGTCTTCGATGCGGAACCAGAACTCCACGTTCGGATCGCGGTTCCGGAGCTCGAGTCCCTGGACGTGGACCGCCCAGGGATTCCATCCGGAGGCGGCGGTGTACTCGATGCGGAGCTTTTCGGGTTCCGTATTCACCCACTGCTTGACCTTGCCGGAGGCGAGGATCCAGTGCAGGGCGATCGATCCGGCGACGGCGAGGAGGATTGCGAGGCCGGCGACGACCGCGAGGCCGATCCAGACGATCCGAGCGGCCCGAGCGCCGGGCGACGAGGCGGTCCGGGTCTTTCTCGGCCTCCTGGGGGCGGCCGTCGTTCGGGTCTTCTTCAAAACCATTCGCCGGGGTGTTTCGCAAGCAACGGGCCAACGGTCCGAACTCATCCGTCGCCTGCGCTACACGTCGCCTGCACTTCGCTTCGCTGCGTTGCGGCTCCCGCCGCGTCAGGCTCCTCCCTCCCTTCGGTCGGGAGACTCCTAACGCGGCGAGCGGATGAGCGAGTGAGGCGTATTACTCCTCTCCCCCGGGCGCGGGGGAGAGGTTGGGTGAGGGG
>JALZAT010000133.1 GCA_030948185.1 Acidobacteriota bacterium | reverse complement strand
CCCGCCGCGTCAGGCTCCTCCCTCCCTTCGGTCGGGAGACTCCTAACGCGGCGAACGGATAAGAGAAGGAGGCTTAAACCTCTCCCCCGCGCGCGGGGGAGAGGCAGGGTGGGGGGGCGTGCCCTCTCCCAACGGAGAGGCACCGGCTTCGCGAAGCGGACACCCGATGGTGAGATGGTTAGATGACCAGATGGCGAGATCTGCCGACGATGACCGGATAGGCGCGCGTAGACGCGCGCGTCTGATCGCCCCGAAGAGTTCGTCTTAGACTTCCCGCGTGCCCATCCCGCATCGCTTCGTCAAGATGTCCGGCGGCGGAAATGACTTCCTCGTCTTCGAGGCGGACGGCCGCTCCCTCTCGGACGCCGACCGCGAGCGACTCTCGCGGCTGTGCCGCCGCGGGCTCTCCGTCGGCGCCGACGGAGCGCTCTTTCTCTCCGGCGGCGAGAGCTCGCGCATCCACCTCGACTACTTCAACGCCGACGGAGGGCTGGCCTCGTTCTGCGCGAACGGAACGCGGTGCGCCGCCCGCTACGCGGTGGCGCGGCGGCTCGTCTCGGGAAACGACGTCGTGCTCGAGACGGGCTGGGGCGTGATCGCGGCACTCGTCGACGAAGAGACCGTCTCGCTCGCGCTGCCGCCTTTGCCCCTGCCCGGCGATCCGATCGCCATTTCGGGAGCGGGGCTTCCCGCGACGGGAACCCCGATGCACGTCGGCGTGCCGCACCTCGTCGTGCTGATGGACGCCGGCGGCGATCTGTCGGCGCTCGACGTCGCGGCGCTCGGCCCGCCGCTGCGGCGGCATCCCCTCCTGCCGGAGGGAGCGAACGTGAACTTCGTCCGCGTCGCCGGACCCGACCGGATCGCCGTGCGCACGTTCGAACGGGGCGTCGAGGGCGAGACGCTCGCGTGCGGTTCGGGAACGGTCGCCTCCGCCGTGGTCGCGGCGCGCTCCGGCGTCGTCACGGCGCCCGTCGTCTGCGAGACGAAGAGCGGCGCCGCGTTCGTCGTCGATTTCGTGGATCAGGGCGGGGGAATCTCCGGAGCGGTGCTTCGCGGCGACGCGCGGGAGATCTTCACCGCAGAGTTGACGGAGGAAGCATGGCAGCCATGAACGCCCCCCGGCGGATCACTTTCGGATCGGCGGAAGCTCCGCCGAGGCCTTCCAAGATCGTCGCCGTCGGGCGCAACTACCGGGAGCACGCGAAGGAGCTCGGCAACGTCGCGCCGGACGAGGCGCCCCTGCTGTTCCTGAAGGCGCCGTCGACGCTCGTGATCGGGGGCGGCGAGATCGTCCTGCCTCCGGAATCGGAGCGCGTCGACTACGAGGGCGAGCTCGCGCTCGTCATCGGACGCAAGATCAAGTCCTGGCCGCCGGAGCGGTGGCTCGAGGCGCTCGCCGGCGTGTGCTGCGCCAACGACGTGACGGCGCGCGATCTCCAGAAGAAGGATGGACAGTGGGCACGGGCGAAGTCCTTCGACACGTTCTGCCCCCTCGGTCCGGAGATCGTCGCGGGCCTCGACCCGTCGGACCTCGCGATCGAGACGCGCGTCAACGGCGTGGCGAAGCAGTCCTCCCGGACCTCGGAGATGGTGTTTGCGCCGTCTTTTCTCGTCGGCTACATCTCGCGGATGATGACACTCGAGCCCGGTGACCTGATCCTGACGGGCACTCCCGCGGGCGTCGGGCCGCTCGCGCCGGGAGACGTCGTCGAAGTCGAGATCGAGGGCGTCGGCGTCCTTCGCAACCGCGTCGCGGGGACGAAGGCCGGCGGATGATCCCGGTCCGCGCTCGCGCCGGTGTTTCGAGCGCCGCGATCGCCGTTCTCTTCGCGGCGCTCTTGTCCGCGTTCCCGCTCCGCGAATTCGCCGCCCGCAGCTCCCTGGCCCTGGAGACCGGCGGTCCCGCGGACACTCCGGCCGACCCCGGCTACCGCGCGTTTCTGCGGGAAGTGGCGAGCGCGACGCCGCCCGACTCGACCGTGGCCCTCGCGGTTCCCCGCGGGGAGCTCTACGTGTACGAGGCCGCGTACCGGCTGGCACCCCGGCGGGTGATCTTCCGGACGGACGATCCGGCGGCATCGGCCATCGGCGTGTACGGAGGCGTCGCCGTCCCGCCGCTGCCGGGACGGCCGGCCCGGCAGATGGGGCACGGGCTGCTGTACCTCCGATGAGCGCGGCCGCCGCGCTGGCCGCCCTTGCCTCTTCCACCCTCGCCGGCTTCTTCTTCCTCCGGCTCGTTCCAGGCCGGCTGCGCGGACCCGAAGCCTTCGCGTGGAGCTTCGCCCTCGGGCTGCTGGCGCACGCGGGGCTGGCCGCGGC
>JALZAT010000019.1 GCA_030948185.1 Acidobacteriota bacterium | reverse complement strand
TCGCAGGCGCGCTGGGTCGCCGCGGCGGGAGCGGCGCTGTCCCCGCCGCTCCTCATTGCGGACCTCGGCCGGCCCGAGCGCTTCCTGAACATGCTCCGTGTTTTCAAACCGCGAAGCGCCATGTCGATGGGCGCCTGGACCCTCGTCGCTTTCTCCAGCGCGGCGGGCGCCGCCGCGTTCGCGGACACGCTCGACCATCGGCTCGGGGGGGCGGTGCCCGTGCGCGTCGTCGCGGACGCCGCGGGAGCCCTCGCCGCGGCGACGGGGCTCGTCATGGCGACTTACACGGGCGTGCTCGTCGGAACGACGGCGATCCCGGCATGGTCGGAGAACGCGACGCGGCTGCCGATCCATTTCGCGGCGTCCGGGCTGGCATCGGCCGTTGCCGTCCTGGACCTTCTCGGCAACGACCACCCGGCGTTGAATGGGCTCGGGATCGGGGCAGCCGCCGTCGAGACGGCGATCGGCTGGGAGCTCGAGCGGCGGACTCGCCGGTCGCTCGAGCCTTTGAAGACGGGCTTCCCCGGCGCGATCGTGCGCGCCGGCGGCGTTCTCTCGGGGCCCGTCACGCTGATCCTGCGGACATTCGCGGGCCGGCGCCGGCGAATTCGCATGCTCGCGGCGTGGGCCGCGGTCGCCGGCTCGCTCCTGACCCGCATCGGATGGGTCGCCGCGGGTTACGCCTCGTCGCGCGAACCGCTCGAAGCCGTTCGGCTCGAGGACGTTCCGGATCCCACCGCCGACGACTGAGCCCGGGCTCGTTCGGGGGGCCCGCAAGCCCCCTTCCGCCGGACCCTCCTCCGGTTCGCTATTCTTTGGCCGTGTCCTACCCGCCCGTGGCGATCCTCGCGGCCGTTTTTCTGGCGTCGCTCGCCGCCGGCACGCTCGCCGAGACGCTGCGGCCCCTCCGCCGCCGGGTCGAGCCGCGTCTGCGCCGCGCCGCGCGCAACTTCACGACCGGCGGGATTTCCCTGGCGGTCGTGACGCTGCTCCAGACCCCTCTGCTCGCCCCGATCGCGGCCTGGACGGCTCGGGAAGGCTTCGGGATCCTGAACGCGGTTCACCTGCCGCGCCCCGCCGCGACCCTGGTCGGGATCCTCCTCCTCGACTACACGCTGTGGCACTGGCACCGCATCAACCACCGCGTTCCCTTCTTCTGGCGGTTCCACCTCGTCCACCACGTCGACCGCGACATGGACGCGACGACGGGAGTGCGATTCCACTTCGGAGAGATGGCGCTCTCCGTAGGATGGCGCGCCGTGCAGATCGTGCTGATCGGCCCGCCCGCGCAAGCGATCTGGATCTATCAGGCGCTTCTCGTTGCGTCGGTGCTCTTCCATCACTCCAACACGCGGCTGCCGCTCGGGCTCGAGAGGATCCTCGTCCGCTTCATCGTGACGCCCCGCATGCACGGGATCCACCACTCCGACTGGAGGAACGAGACGGACAGCAACTGGTCGAGCCTGCTCTCCCTCTGGGATTACCTCCATCGCACCGCCGTCCTGTCGATCCCGCAGTCGCAGATCGAAATCGGCGTCCCGGCGTACCGCTGCACGGAGGACGTGACGCTGGGCAAGCTGCTCGCGATGCCCTTCCTCCGGCAGCGCGCGGACTGGGCGGGCCGCGACGGAGGCCCGAGGATCGACCGGCCGGACGTGCCGAAAACGGCGGCGGTCCTTGCGCCCTAGAGTCCCGACCGGACCGGAGGAACGCATGCCCGACACGTCCCGCTTGCCGCCGGGCCAGGTGCTGACCATCAAGTGGCCGGTCCTGACGTACGGCGAGACGCCGCGCGTCGATCCGGAGCGGTGGACGTTCCGCTGCTTCGGGCTCGTCGAATCCGAGGTGACGTGGACGTGGAAGGAATTCCTCGCCCTCCCGCGCGTGCAGGTGAAATCCGACATCCACTGCGTGACGCGCTGGAGCCGCTACGACAACCTGTGGGAGGGGGTGGCGGTCTCGGAGATCCTCGGCCGGCTGAAGCTCGAGCCGTCCGCGAGCGCGGTCATGGCGCACAGCACGGGGTGTTACACGACGAACATCCTCTTAGGCGACCTCGGGGGCGACGACGTTCTCCTCGCCTTCCGCCACGACGGCGGCGAACTTCCCGCCGAGCACGGGGGTCCGGTCCGTCTCGTCGTGCCGAAGCTCTACTTCTGGAAGAGCGCGAAGTGGATCGAGGGATTCGAATTCCTCGACGTGAACGCCCCCGGCTTCTGGGAGGTCAACGGCTACCACCTTCGCGCCGATCCGTGGAAGGAGGAGCGCTACTCCGACCAGGAGACCGACGCGATGCAGCGGATGCGCTCGGAGGCGGCGCGGCGGCTCCGCGGCCGCTAGGGATCTGTCGCTTTTGCGCGCCTGACCCCTGAGAGAAGTTTTCGGATCCCGCGCCGGAAACGGGTTCGACGGCGGGCGCGGACGAGGGCCTCTCCGAGCCGCCGGTAGAAGTCCTCGTCGGCGCGGAAATACATGTTCTTGAGCCAGCAGGCTCCGTCGGTGACGCACTGCGGGCGGAGGATCTTGTGCTCCGCCGGATCGAACTTCGCGGCCTTCCCCTCGAGGAACACGCCGCGCATCTCGCTGCGAAGCCTCGTGAAGCCGGGTCCGTTCCAGTGGCGGGAGAAACTGCCCTGATTCGCGCGGCCGAGCGGCGGGTAATCCGGCGACATCAGCAGGCAGCACGGGTAGAGATCGCCGTTGCCCCGGACCGTCGCCGTGTACCACCCGAAGAAGCAGTGCCCGTTCTCGCTTACGAAGCTCGCCGCGGTCGGGAAGAGCGTCCGCTCCGGCGGAAAGCCGAGATCGCGCTTGATCGAGGCGACCATCTCGTTCCACGCGGGGACGGGGAAATGGATCTGGAGCCGTTGCTCGTCCCGGTCGGCGGCGAGGACGGCGGTCAGGCCCGGACGGAGCGTCTCGATGTCGTCGGGGTGCAGGAGGATCGTGGGGTCGATCCGCTGGTTGGGGATGTTCAGGACGATGCTGATGGGGACGCGGTCCGCCTCCATCGCGCGCCCGAGCGCGTACATCGCCGGAAGGTCGCCGACGTTGCGCCGGTCGAGCAGGAACTGGACGGCGATCGAGGGCGTGGCGGCGTCTCCGCGGAGAGCCACGAGCGTCCGGACGTTCTCGACGACCATGTCGAACACGGCGGGCCGCGCCTGCATCATCCGCGCGTAGTCCTCGCGGTTGGCGGCGTTCAAGGACACGAGGACCTCGCGCGCGTGGCCGGCGACGAGGCGGCGGGCGACCTCGGGCCCGAGGAGCGCGGCGTTGGTGGTCAGGTTGTCGACGACGACGCCCCGCAGCGCGAGGTGGTCGAGCACGCTGCCGATCTCGCGGTGCGCGAGGGGATCGCCCCCGCCGCTCAACCGCACCGAGCGCAGTCCGGTGCCAGCGAGCTCGTCGATGAGAGCGCGGACGTGCTCGAGCGGGAGCTGGTCGGTCGTCCGCACGTCCTGCTGGTTGCAGAAGTAGCAGGCGACGTTGCACCGGTCCGTGAGGTCGAGCTCCAGGTGCGAGGGTCCGGCCGTCGCGCCCCCGTGCTCGATGGCGTCGATGATCGCGCTCTTGCGCGCCTCGTCGATTTCCGCCCAGCCGTGCGTTCCCCTGCCGCGGGCGGGAAGATTCACTCCCTGCTCCGCCTCGCCTCAGCGTCGCTCGCCGGCTGAAGGGCCGCCTCCGCCGTGGCCGCCTCGGGAGTGGTGATCTGGCCCGTTCCGAACGTCTTCGCCGCTCGCGCGACTTCCGCGCCGAGCGCGCGGAGCTGATCGGACATGGCCTGCTCGAGCACTTTGCCTTTCTGAATTGCGCGCCAGGCCTGCGGGATCGGAATGACGAGAGGAACCGCCCAACCGCGGAGGGCGCGGACGATGAACTCCATGGTGTTCAACGCCTGAAGCCCCTGCGTTCCTCCCGCCGTGCTGATCATCCCGATGACTTGTCCGTCAGGTAAGCGGGCTTCCGGTCACCCAGGAGATGGAGCCAGTCGAGCGCGTTCTTGAAAGAACCGCTGATCGTCCCATTGTAGAGAGGGCTGCTCCACAGCATTCCCTGGCAGCGATGGACGGAGTCGCAGAAGCGCAGGACGTTCGCCGGCGGGGCAACTTCCGGCGAATACATCGGAAAACCGAGCGTCCGCAGGTCGAAAAGCTCCACATCGGCCCCCGCGTTTACAGCCCCTTCGAGCGCGACGCGCAGGGCGGCGAGGCTGGTCGACTGCTGCGCGAGCGACCCGCCCAGGCCGACGACCTTCACCGCCATGGAGCACCTCTCTGCCCCGGATCGTACCCTTGCTGGCCGCCCCGCTGCGGCGGGATCAGGTCACCGCGCCGTATCAGCCGCGAGGCGACGCGGCGAACTTCCGAACGCAGGCGACGAGCTCCTCGGCGCTGAATGGTTTGGCGAGATGGGCGACGACATTCTGGAGGCCGGCGAGAAGACCGGTCTTCGTGGCGCCGCTCAGGACCAATATCCGTATGTCTCGGAGTTTCGGGGTATTTCGCACCCGCCTGATGAACTGGAAGCCGTCGAGTCCTGGCATGAGGAGATCGAGAACTACGAGCGATGGGCTGGCGCGGCGATTCAGATACTCGAGCGCCCGGGCGCCGTCTTCGGCTTCTGCCACACGGAAACCCTCGTCTCTCAGAAGCTCACAGGCGGCGGTACGCAATGACTCGTCATCCTCCACGAAGAGGACGTCGACTCTCTTGAGGCCGGGGTCGTTGATCACTGTGCAGGCCACGGCATGCATCGGGCGTGCCCGATCCTGCCCTCTCCGGCTGCACGAGCCCGACGCCCGAGTCCAGACCTCCCTCGCCAAAGCACAGGATCAACATGGCACAATCTGTGGAACGAAACGGAAGAGTGACAGGAAAATCCTCGACGAGCATTCTGATATCGGTGGCCTGCGCGATTCTTCTCGCGGCCGCGCAATTCCTCGCAAGCCAGGATCAGCGGCCTCTCGACGATCCAGACCTGGTCTTTCAGCGACCGGGTTTTCTCGATGCGCACGGCCGGCCCTTTCCCGCGCCTCGACTCAGCCCCAATTTCCCGAGAACCGGCCAGCGCTCCATCCTGTTCTTCGTCAGAAACGAACAGGCCGGTCCTCTTCAGGACGCTCTCATGAACGGAGTGCGTCGCTTCGAAGCCGTTCCTTTCTCTATCGTGTACGCCGGCCTAAAACCGGACCATCAAGCGACATCTGCTCCGCTGATCCCCGATACCGCGGGCCAGATCGCAAACGGCTATCAAATGCGGCGGCCGCGGGACGGTGGTCCGCCCGTGGGGTATGCGATCGTCGACAGCTCAGGCTCCGTTCGATACCGAACTCTCGACCCCACGGTCTGGAAACACTTGAAGGAAGTTCAGACGATTTGGAATGCGACTCCGTGAATCGCCCGCGAGCCTCCGGTTCCACCGTGTTGCGAATCCTCCTGGCCGTTGGCGTCGAAGCTTTCCTCTACCTCAACTACTTCGCGCACGAAGCGCGGTTTCATTGGTTCACCCACTTCTACGTTGGCGGTTCCGTCGCGCTGATTCTGGTGGCGGTTGTCGCTCGCCGGCTTCGGCGCCCCGTTCCGTTTCCGTTGGTCTGGGTGATTCTGGGACACCTCGTCGCCATGTTTCCGGATTTCCTCTTCGAGGCCGGGATCGCCCATCGCAGATGGATGGACGTTTTTCTGGGTCACCTTTCCACGCACTTCATCCCGGGACGGAACTGGACGTGGTACGCCGTCTTCGTCCTCTCCCTCGGAGCGTACCTCTGGAACACCCGAGCTTCGAAGCTCGTGGCGAGGGCGAGTTAGGCCCCGGGTCTTCTGCGAAGCAACAGGACGACGATTACGACCAGAAGGGCCAGAACGAGAGCCGGAACGACCACCATGTACCAGGTCATATGCCCCATCATTTACGGACCTCCTCGAAGTGGTGCCGGGCAAGAGGTACGCTGGCTCGACCGGGCCAGATCCCCACACCGAGCAACCCGGGGATCACTTTTTCTTGCCGACCCAGGAATCGGGGCTCTTGAGAAACTTCGCCCGATCTTCCGGTGAGCAGAAGTAATAAGTCTTTCCCTTGTAGGACGTCGAGAGCGCCGTTTTCGTTTCGACCTCCATGCCGCAGACGGGATCGATCGTCTTTCCGTTGTTCTTCTGCCCTAATTTCCTCTGATTCGGAGCCGGCGGCGTGGCGGCCGGGGCCGGGGCGGACAAGCCGGAAACCGAAAGCGAGAGTGCAAAGACCGTCGACATAAGAATCCCTGGTTTCATAATTCTTCTCCTGGGAATGGAGTTGGCGACTCCTCGTTCAAGTGTTTCTTTCTTCGGGCTCTGCTCCTTCGAGCCGTGCAAGAACCGGTTCTCCTCCCCGACCCATCTGCAGTTTCGCGGCCGCGACTCCCGAAGCCCGGTCCATGCCTGAAGCGCGAAGGGTTCCCTTCTTGCGGGCACGTTCCTTCATCAGCAGGAAGATGACCGGCGTGACGAGGAGCACGTGGATCGTCGACGTGATCATTCCGCCCACTATGGGCATCGCGATCGGGCGCATCACTTCGGAACCAGTTCCCGTGGACCAGAAGATGGGCAGGAGCGACAGAATCGCGGCCGCCACGGTCATGAGCTTGGGGCGAAGACGCAGCACGGAACCTTCGCGTGTGGCTTCCACGATGTCTTCGCGGGTGAGCTCGCCGTTACCGATCCGCTTGTCGAGGGCCTCGTGGAGGTAAATGACCATCACGACACCCGTCTCCACCGCGATCCCGTAGAGCGCGATGTAGCCGATCCAGACGGCGACGGAGAAGTTGTAGCCGAGCAGCCACTGAAGTATGACTCCGCCCGTCATCGCGTAGACGACGGAGAGCATCACGATCATCGCTTCCGACATCGAGCGAAACGTCATCGTCAGGAGGACGAAGATGACGGCGAACACGATCGGGAGCACGACCTGGAGGGTCTTGCGGGCGTGAACCTGGAACTCGAACTGGCCGGTCCAGTCCAGGGTGACGCCGGCAGGCAGCTTGACGCGCTCGGCGACGAGCCGCTGCGCGGCCCGCACGAACCCTACGAGGTCGGAGGTCGTGGTGTCGACGTAGACGATGCCGGATAGCCGGCCGTTTTCGTCCCTGTACATGGAAGGTCCCGAGACGACTTGTATCCGCGCGAGCTGGCCGATGGGGATTTGCGCGCCGGATGGCGTCATGACCAGTACCCGCCGCAGCGCCTCGAGGTCGCTTCGGAAATCTCTCAGATACCTGACGAGGACCGTGAACCTGCGCCGGCCTTCGACGGTCGTGGTCACCATCTTTCCGCCGGTCGCCGCCTCCAGCGTGTTCTCGATCTGCATCACGGAGAGCCCGTAGCGCGCCGCCGCATCGCGGTCCACGACGAAATCGAGATAGGAGCCTCCGGTCGTTCGCTCCGCGTACACGCTGCGCGCGTCCGGAAGGTCTTTGAGGGCGTTCTCCACGTCCAGGCTCACCTTCTCGATCGCCGCGTAGTCCGGGCCGTATACCTTGACCCCCACGGGAGTCCTAACGCCGGTCGCGAGCATGTCGAGGCGGTTGCGGATCGGTTGGGTCCAGGCAAGTACCCGAAGAACGAATACCGTGCTTCATCGCCACGGCATTCGAGGTTCTTCTTTACGTTTTCTATTTCGCCCACGAAGCCCACTTTCACTGGTTTACGCACTTCTTCGTCGGCGGCGCGGTTGCGCTCTTCGCGATGCGGGTCGTTGCCCTTCGCACCGGACGACCGGCGCCCTATCCGGTGCTCTGGGTGATCCTCGGCCATCTGATCGCTATGTTTCCGGACTTTCTCTTCGAGGCGGGAATCGCGCACCGGCGATGGATGGATGTCTTTCTGGGCCATCTTTCGACCCACTTCATTCCGGGCCGCAACTGGACCTGGTACGGGGTCTTTCTCATATCTCTGACCGTCTACCTCTGGTCTTTGCGAGCAAGACGCCCCCAACGCACAGGAGACCCGCGCTGATGGCCTGGGCGAGGGTGAACGGGTCGAAAAAGCGATCGTCCTTGGCACGGAGGATCTCGACCAGAAAGCGTTCGAATCCCGCGAAGACCAGAAACCAGGCAAACACCGTTCCCGGCCGCCGATTGTTTCTCGAGATCCTCAAAAGCGTCCAGAAGATGAGGACGCCGGCCGCCGCCTCATAGAGCTGCGTCGGGTGGACTCGAAGAAGCGCATCCGGCGAGACGTCTGATGGAACGCGGGCCCCGAATTCTCTGAGGCTGGCCGCGGTGGTAGGCGGCAGGCCGTGGGGGAACGCAATTCCCAGGAAGCTCCTGGTCGGCCGCCCATAGTCGTCGCCGACGAGGAAACAGCCGATGCGCCCGATTCCGTAGCCGAGCGCGAGCGCGGGGGCCGCGGAGTCGCAAGTGCGGGCCAGAGGAATCCGGGTCCTCCGGATGAAGAAGAGCGCCGCAATGAACCCTCCGGCAAAGCCGCCGTACCAGACGAGGCCGGCTCGAGCGAAGAGCAGATGCCAGTCCTGGTAGAGGATGGCGTAGTAGATTTTTGCGCCGGCGAGACCTCCAAGCGCGCAGGAGACGACGAGAGGAGTCGCCAGATCGGGACGCATCCCGTACCGCCGGAATTCGCGAGACAAGACGAACCCGCCGGCCAGAAACGCGGCCGCCATCATCACGCCGAAGCTCGAGATCTCGAAGCCGCCAATGCGGATCAGGGTGGGATACATCAGCGTTTCACCGCGGGCAGGCGCCGGTTCGAAACCGCCGGCCTCCGGGCGGCGCCCCGTCTTTGATCGGGCGTCTTACCGATTTTGCGCCTGGACGCGAAGCTGCTGTCCAGACGGAGAGGATCAGTATCCTTCGTGACCGCGACTCGGTTTCGCCGGTGAAACACGGCACCCAGATTGCCCATCCGTCTTCGCGGCACTTGCTTTTTTCTCCGACGAGCGGCCTCGCGACAGCCAGGCCGCCGCCAGCCAGAAGATCAGAGGCGGCAGCAGAAGCATCTGCAGCACCGGAATGGCCCCCACGCGCGTCAGCGGGAGCCGGGGCATCCTCGGCGAATAGCTCCACTTCTCGAGCACTCGGACGAAGATCCACTCGAGGCCAATGCCGATGAGAAGGCCTGCGCCGAGCATCAGGGCGTAGTGGCGGGCGCCGGCACGAACGAACCAGTTCACCCGCCCGAACACTGCCCAACCGAGCCCCAGGAGAAGCAGCAAGATCGACCCGTCCCCGAGGCTCGAATTGAAACAGTGGAGCCACATAGGCATCCCGGCCGTATCCATGACATAGAGAGGCGCCTGGAGCATTTCCCAGGGATAGTTCAACACCGCCGCGACCACGAAGACCGTGCCGAGAACTCTCCAGATGCTGTTGATCGGCCGAGTCATGAGGTCGTCGGCGGCACGTCTTCCATGCGCGCCGGCAGCACGCCGGGGCCGACGGTACAGCACTTGCGGAGGAGCACCAGGGTCGTCAGGCCGCCATGGAAGCTCCAGCGCCGGGAGCGCTCACAGTCGTGCCACGGGATTTCTTCCGCGGCGAGAAACTTCCCGGCAAACCCGTGCTCGACCGCTTTCCGGAGAAGCAGCGACCCGGCGCGGGAGAACCATCCCTCCGGCAGCGAACAGAAGCTGTAAAGCAAGTAGCCGGTCCCGGATAGCACACGAAGGTACTCGGCAACCGCCCTCACAGGGTCGCTGACCGTCTCGATCACCCAGGCGCTGACGACCAGGTCGAACCGATCGTCGCGCCACGGAACCTTCATCACGTCGCCCGCCACGCGGTTGCCTCGAACGTCGCTGGCCTGACGAAGCATTGGCAACGACCGATCCAGCAGCGTGATCCGAGCCGCCGGCTCGAGCTGGAGAATTTCCCGCGAGACGGCGCCCGTTCCGCCCCCGGCGTCGAGCACTCGCTGGCCGGGCGACAGGATTTCGCCCAGGATCGTCCGCATCTTCCTTTCCGCGTCGCCGCCGGCGAGCTTCATCCACAATTCCCGGAAGTGCTCGTAGCGGGGCGCCGCCGCATCGTAGATCGCCCGCGGATCTGCCGAAGATGTGGACAGAATGAACTGAACGTCATCGAGGCCGGGGAACTCCGCCACGATCTACGACCGTCCGCCCATGAATATCCGCGCGCCCATCTGCATGAGCCCCAACGCCGGACCTGGAAACAATCCGAGCACCAGGGTTCCCGTCAGGCTCACGGCGAACGGAGGCGCGTATTGCCAACCGGGTTTCGAAGCTCCGGCTTCCGATTTCCCGAGAAACATGGCGGCCACTATTGAGACGTAATAGAAGAGAGCGACGATCATGTTGGCGGCGGCCACGACGGCGAGCCACGTCATCCGGCCGGCGATGCTGGCCTCGAGCAGCAAGACCTTCCCCGCGAATCCCGCGAGAGGCGGGATGCCGGCGAGAGAGAGAAGAGACAGGGTCAGGACGAGCGCGGAAGCCGGATCCCTGGTTCCGAGGCCGCGGACGGACTCGAGAGAGTCGGTCTCGAGCGAGCGCTCGAGGCGGGCGGCGACGGCGAAGGCCCCCAGATTCATGAACAGGTACGCTGCCAGGTAATAGGCTGCCGATCCGACCGCCTCAGGAACGCGTGAGGCCTGCGCGACCGCCATCAGCACGTACCCCGCCTGCGCAATGCTCGAGTAGGCCAGAAGTCGCTTGAGGTTCTTCTGGCGCAGGGCCGCCAGGTTTCCCAAAGTCATCGTGGCTGCCGCGAGAACCGCGATCACGACGGGCCACGAGACCATTTCGTCCGGGAGTGCTTCGATCAGGAAACGCAGCAGCGCGGCAAATCCCGCCGCCTTCGGAACGACGGAAAGAAATCCTGCAGCGGGCGCGGTCGATCCCTCGTAAACATCGGGGGCCCACGAGTGAAACGGCACCATCGTCGTCTCGAAGCCGTAGCCAGCCAGCACGAAGGAGAGCGCCACGCCGATCCAGACGCGGTCGCCGTGCGCGAGTCCCCGCCCGATCGCCGCCAAATCCAGGCTGCCGGTCAGACCGTAGAGAAACGTCAACCCGAAAGCCATCACGGCCAGCGCCGCTCCCCCATAGATCAGATACTTGAGCGCGGCCTCGAGCGCCGAATCCCGCCCGCGTACCAGAGCCGCGAGCACGTAGCCCGAAATACTCATCATCTGGAAGAACAGCACGATCAACCCGAGGTCCGAGCTCGACGCCACACCGAGGGCCCCCAGAGTGGCGAAGAGCAAGGCCACGGCGGCATCGGCCGCGAGGGGACTTCTCCCGAAGTAGGCCTGGAAGAGCAACAGACTCAAGAGAGAGCCGGACAGGATGAGAAGTTTGAACACGGCGGCCAGGCCGTCCAGGGCGTAGGTTCCCGCGAAAGCAGAGGTGGGAGGAAAGGCCAGCATCCTCCCCGTCAATGGGATGCAAGCGGCGATTCCGACGATCGCCACCCAGCCGGTCAGCGATGGGAATCGATTCCGGGTGAACGCCGAAATCGGAACGAGCGCCAGACACAGCGTCGCGACGACCAGCTCCGGCAGTATCGCCCAGAGCTTCACGGCGGCGTCCCCGAATCGTTCTCGCTCCTGTTTCCCACGGGGTCAATGCGGAAGCGGCGCCACGAACCGACTGGCGCCCTCCAAGACGCGCTCCAACAGTCCCGGGAAAAGGCCCAGAGTCAGGGAGAGCGTCACGAGCGAACCCACCGCAAGAACCTCGCGAACATCGAGATCCGAGACCCTGGGCATGTCTTTGGGGGCATCTCCCAGGAGAAGCCCCGAGAGCACTTTCAAATAGAGCCCGGTCGTCACGACAACGCCGAGCACCGCCGCGGACGCCGCCGCGAGACTCACCGAAACCGTCGCACCGAGCACCTGGAGCTCGGCGGCAAACCCGGAGAACCCCGGCAAGCCGAGGGATCCCAGCGAGAGCAGCAACAAAGCGGTCCCCAGGAGGGGCGCGAGGCGAAAGAGCCCGCCGAACCGACCCAGCTCTCGCGTGCCGGTTCTGCTTTCCAGGATGCCGACCAGGAAGAACATTCCCCCCGTCAGAAGGCCATGACTGACCATCTGATATCCGGCGCCATCGAATGCGAGCCGCCGCACGCCGACATTCGAGGAGAGAGAAAAGGCCGCCACTGCCAAGAGCACGAAGCCCATGTGGTTGACCGACGTGTACGCAATCAGCCTCTTCAGATCGCGCTGGGCGAGCGCGGCGAGAACGCCGTAGAGGATCGAAACAATCGCGACGACGAGCAGAATCCATGCATAACGACGCGCGGTCTCGGGCAGCGATGGAAGCAGGATGCGGAGAAGCCCGTAGCCCCCCATCTTCAGCTGCAATCCGGCCAGTACAACGCTGGCTTCGGTGGGCGCCTGGACATGGGCGTCCGGCAGCCAGTTGTGCAGGGGGACGACGGGCAGCTTGACGCCGAAGCCGAGCAGGAGTCCGAGCAGGACGAGACCGCCGCCCGGGCTCCCGTCCAACGGATGCGCGGCGGCGATTGCCGGCAACGAGAACGTGTGGGGCGCCATCGCGAGCGACAGCCCCAGAAACGCCAGAAGCATCGCCAGACTTCCAGCGCGCGTGTACAGAAAGAACTTCATCGCCGCATACCGGCGGCCGTCGTGTCCCCAGACGCCGATGAGGAAGTACATCGGAACGAGCGCCACCTCGAAGAAGACGTAGAAGAGGAGCAGGTCCTGGGCCGAGAAGACGCCGATCAAACCGGTCGAGAGGAGAAGAAAAAGAAAAGCGTGCTCTCTCGCGCGATCGCGACCAGGAATGGAATAGAGCGATACCGCGACGAGGAGGACCGCGGTCAAGAGGATCAGAGGAAGAGACAAGCCGTCCACGGCGACGTCGTAGGAGGCCCCCAGTCCGGGAATCCAACGAGCCGTCGCGCGGGACTGGAGCGCGGGCCCTGAAGGATCGTAGCCGGCCCAGAGCGTGAGAGCGGCGGCCAGCGTAGCCAGGGAGCCGGCGAGGGCGGTCCAACGCGCCACGCGCGGCCGAGAGCCCGGCAGCGCGAGGATGAGGAAACCCGTGACCAGCGGAAGAAAGATCGTGACAGTCAGCACCGGCCGGACCCGAAAGCCGCTTCAAGCCAGTCGTTCATCGCCACAGGACGACCGCCACGAGGCCGCCTAACAGGAGCCAGCCAAAGACGATCGCCGTATAAACGTAGAGCTTGCCGGTTTGCAGCCGGCTCGTCCCCGCCCCGGCAAGAAGGACGAGCCTCGCAAATCGATCCGCCTCGTCAGCAAATCCGCGTCTTTCGGCGAGGTCGATCCCGATCGCTCCGGAAAAAGCGACGCCGGCGAGCCACCGAGTGGATCGGTCCAGTCCCTGCTCCATCCTTTCGTCGGCGGCAGCAACGAGGCGCGCCGTCAGGACGGTCCGTTGGGCGAAGGAGTCCAGAGCGCGCTCGACGCGGTCGATTGCGGCCGATAACATCTCCGCCCCGCGCGCAGTAAACCGGGGGACCATCTCGAGGGTGTCCGTGAAGACATCCGGGATCCCGAGCGCCGGCACCGGCCCGGCGCGGCGGACGCGAAGCACCCCGGTGGCGAGGCCGAGCAGGCTCGCGATGGGGGCCGCGAGCCGCCAGCCCTCGGTCAGCGACTGGGATCGGGAGCCGAACCCGAGGATGGCGCTGATCGGGCCGTCGAAAAGCAGTCCGAGACTCGCCGCCGCGGCGGCGAGGACCGCGAGCGGCACGATCATGAGCGGACCCGGGTCGCGGCCCGCGGGGTCCGCGGATCCGCGCCATCGGCCGAAGATCGACATTCCCGCCCGGCCGATATAAACGCCCGAAAGGAAAATGAGCGCCAGGAGAAAAGCTCCCCATCCGGCACCCGCACCGGCGGCCTTCGAGAGGATGCGCTCTTCGCTCTTCCATCCCGAAAACGGGGGCGTACCCGCGAGCGCGAGGGCGGAAAGCGTGAAGAGAGCCGCCGTCAGCGGCATCTTCGAGGCGAGGCCTCCGAGGCGGCGAATGTCGCGGCTTCCCGCCTGGCGGTCGACCGCGCCCGCCGCGAGAAAAAGACTCGACTTGAACGCGCCGTGCGCCGTCAGATGGAGAGCGGCCGCCGCGGGCGCGCCCAGACCGAGCGCGAGCATCATTTCGCCGAGCTGGGAGGCGGTGGACCACGCGAGGATGCGCTTGATGTCGCGCTGTGCGGTCGCCGCGAGAGCGGCTAAGACCGCGGTCGCGCTTCCGACCCAGAGAACGACCGAGAGGGCGATCGGAGCCGCCTCGAAGACCGGGAAAAAGCGGAGCACCAGGTAGACGCCGGCTGCCACCATCGTCGCGGAGTGGATCAGCGCCGAGACCGGCGTCGGCCCCGCCATCGCGTCCGGCAGCCAGGAGGTGAGCGGGAGCTGCGCGCTCTTACCCGCCGCGGCGGCGAAGAGAAGAAGCGCCATCCACGTCGCGGTCGCCGCCGGAAGACGCCCGCTGGCGGCGGCCGTCAGAAACGTCGGGATATCGGTCGTTCCGAGCGTGACGAGCCCGAGGAGCCAGGCGAGGAGCAGACCCATGTCGCCTGCCCGTGTCATCAGGAACGCCTTTCTCGCGGCCCGTCGAGGCTCCTCCCGCCGGTGCCAGAACCCAATGAGCGCGAAGGACGCCAGGCCCACGGCCTCCCAGGATGCGAAGAGAAGCAACATCGAGTTCGCCATCACCAGGGCGAGCATCGCGGCGGCGAAAAAGGAGAGAAGGGCGAAGAAGCGTCCTTGTCCCTCTTCGCGGCGCATGAAACGGATCGAGTAGAGGGTCACGAGCGACGAGATTCCCGAGACCAGAAGACCGACCACGGTCGAGAGACCGTCGAGTCGGAGAGAGGCGTCCAGCCGGAAATCCGCGATTCGCAGCCACAGGATTCGGATGGAGATCGCCGAGCCCGCCGTCAGCGCCAGCATGACGACGGAAGACGTGATCCCCGCCAGGGCGATCCAACCGCTCGCCGACCTCCAGCGTCCCCGAAGCGAGCCTGCCAGCGCCGCGGCGGAGAGAGGCGCCAGTGGGATGGCGAGAAGAAGGGCGGTCATCCCTTCAGCTGCTCGTAATCGTCCACCCGGACCGTCTGGCGGCGCCGATAGAGCAGCATCGCGATTCCCAATCCGACCGCCATTTCGATTGCGCCCACGGTGACGATAAGGATCGCGAAGATCTGGCCCGAGTAGTCTCGCGGCGCGACGAAACGCCAGAACGCCACCGCGTTGAGGCCCACCGCGTTCAGGACGAGCTCGATTCCCATCAGCACCATGACGGCCGAACGTTGCGCGAGAATCGTGTAAAGCCCGATGGCAAAGAGGACCACCCCCGCCAGGAGAAACGCGGTCAGGGGAATAACGATCACGGCGCTCCCTCCGACTCTCTTTTCGTGAGCGCATCCGAGGGCACGCCTTCCTCGGCGACGGGCGTGGGCCGGGCGTCGACGGCGGCGCGCGGAGACTTTCGATCTCCGGGAGCGCGGGAGCGGCGCGGGCGGGAGACGAGGACCGATCCGAAGACGCCCAGAAGAATCAGCAGGCCGGCTCCCTCGAAGGCCATCATGTACTTTCCCATCAGGAGATGGCCGATGCGCTCGGCGGACCGCTCGTCCGGAAGGACGTCAACGAGTCTCCAGGCCGGGCGCAGGAGAACGAGCAACGCGAGCCCGAATCCGACGCCCGCGGCCAGATACACGGCCAGGCTCTTGATCGGGGTCGTCATCGACATGTCGCTCATGTCCATGGAGCCGCCTTGCTCTCGGGGGTGCCCACCCCGCCGGGTGCCCCTGCCCGGGGGACGGTTCGCTTTCTTGTCGGGTCCCCCGGTCTCTGATCCGGGTCTTGGACGCAGGCCCAGGCTGAAGAAGCGCTCGAGCGGCGGCAGGTCCATTCCCGCCATCATCGCGCCTCCGGGATCGTGCATGAAGAGAACCATGAACAGGATCATCACGAGCATCCCGCCGACGTACATCATCACTTGAAGGAGTCCCAGGAGATCCGCAAGAAGCAGGACGAAGAGGCCGGCGACGCCGACGAAGGAAGACATCAGGAAAACGCCGCTGCGAAACATGCTCATGGTCGTCGTCATGCCGAGCGCTCCGGCAACGGCGATCGACGCGAAAGCCGTGAAGGCGAGGATCTGCGCGGCGGGCCCCAGCGTCAACGCGGCGCTCCCGCAAAAGGGGTCTGCCCGACGCCCAGCAGGATGAGCGCGCCGACGACGAGCACGTTGACGAGCCCCGCGGGAATCAGAACCTTCCATCCCAGGGCGAGCGTCTCCGCCGTGCTCGCCGGGCGAAGGCGGGCTCCCGCCCACACCATGAAAAACAGAAGAGCGAAGGTTTTCAGGAGCATCCAGACCGGTCCGGGCAGGAACGGTCCCTGCCCGCCTCCGAGAAAGAGCACGGCCCCCGCCGCCGCGACCACGAAGAGGAGTCCCGAGAGCGCGATCCGCCAGCAGACGGCCTTCCAGGCCCCGTAAGCTGCCAGGACTCCGCCGCCGATCTCTCTGGCAAAGGGAGCACAGAAGGGGGAGCGGTAGCTCTGCATGAGCGCCGTGGTCAGGTAGAGGAGGAATCCCAGCGGCTGCGAGACGACATACCAGTGGCCGGAGCGGGACTGCGCCTCCACGATGCTTTGAAGGGAAAGCGACCGCGCCATCATCGCCGGCCCGATGACGGCAAGTCCCAGGGGGACGACGTACGCCACGAGTTGCGCCACGATCCGATAGCAGGCCTCGACCGAGTCCGGAGTGTTCGCCCCCCATCCCCCGAGCGCCACACCGAGGACGACGAAATCCACGACGACGAGAAGATAGAAGAGCCCGATCTGTAAGTCCCGTCCGAGGAGGGATGGACCGAAAGGGATCGTCACGATAGCGAAGCAGACTCCGAGGATGGCCACGAAGGGGGCCGCCGCGTAGAGCCAGGCGTCCCTTGCCGTGAGCCGGGGCTCGTGACGCAGATCCAGCGCCAGAGCCGGGCCCGGCTCAGGAGCGCCCGAGCCCGCCCTCCGCTCCAGCCAGACGGTCGCCGCCGCGCCGGCCGCGAGAGCACCCACCGACCAGAGCGCCGCGGCGACTACTCCCACTCGAGCGCACCCATCCGCCACGCATACGCGAGCGACGCCGAAAGCAGGGCAATGAAGATGAGCATGTCGAGAAAGGCGACCAACCCGAGCCCGGCGAAGACGACCGCCCATGGATACATGAAGATCATTTCCATGTCGAACGCGAGAAATATCAGCGAATAGGTGGCGAACCCGAAGGTGTACTGCTTCCAGGATGGCGAGGCTTCGATGCGACGGCGCGGAAAATGAAAGATCGCCGACGCGAGCAGGAACCCGCCTCCCAGCAGGAGAGCGATCAGCCCGACGACCGCATAGGAAGAGAGGATCAACGAACCTCCTTCAAAAAGATCCGGCCGACCCGATCATTCCGCGACGAGATCCTCGACCGTCGGAGCTCTCAACGGAGACTCCGGAGCAGCCTCGTCGAATTCATAGGGCAGAAGGCGTCGGCATTCTTCGAGGGTGCCAATTATTTCCCGCCGATCGCGGCCGCCGATGTTGATCACGCCATACCGGAAACTCCTTCCGTCCTGAAGTTCCTGGGAGAGCATTCGTCCCTCGGTTGCCAGGATCTCGACACGCGCATCGGGATGCCGAAGAAGAATGCCTACGACATGGCGTTCGCTCGGGCAGCGGACGACGCGGAGGTTCTCGAACGTCCGCAGGACGCAGCTCGCGGCGACCCTGTGCCGTCCTGCCCGGCGGAGGAGACGCGGCTCGCGCCCGAGAGCGAGATCGAGCAGGACAGAATAAGAATTGACTCCATCGACCTTCTCGAACAGATCGGCAAACTGCGAGCTCATCCGCGGGTTGACCTCGACGATCGCCAGAGAGTCTGACCCCTCATCGTAGAAGAATTCGATGTTGAAGAAACCGTCGCGGTATCCCAGACGTTTCATCAAACGCTGCGAAACGTCCTGCATGCGCTCTTGCACGGATCCGGGAAGCTCGGATGGATACTCGAAGCGCTCGAAGGAGATCGTTCCGGGGTGCATCAGTGAATCCACGACTCCGAGGACGTAGACGTCGTCTCCACTGCAAAAGCCCTCGAGCGTCGCCTGCCGCCCGGAGATCAGCGACTCGACCAGGAGATGTTTCGCCGAGATCGACAGGCCCGCGTGGCGCCGGGCAAGCCGGTCGAAAGGCTCGAAAAACGCTTCCGGTAACGTTGCAAGCTGCCGGGCCGCCCTCCACTCTCCGGCGGTTCGAGCCGGGTACGCCCCGACCGAGAAGAACGACTTGCACGGTTTGACGAAGACGGGCGAATCTCGAAAGAGCGCCGGCAGAGAGTCGCTTTCCCGATCCATCAGCTCGAACGCGGGAACAGCCTCCGGAACGACCTCCCACTGCGCCAGACGCGCGTAATACTTGTGCTGGGAGATCAGGCTGGCCGCCGCGGGAGGGCCGGGGAGGCCGAGCCGCTCCGCGAGGATGGCGGCGAGCGCGCTTCCGGGGTAGTCGTCGGTGCTGACGACCGCGTCTATGGGAGCGCGTTCGCAGACGGCGAGTATCGTGCCGACCTCCTCGTCGGGATCTTGAATCGATCCCGCGCCGGGGGTGGGCGCGACGAGGTCCTCGAGCGTTTCGCTCGCGTATTCGTGGAAGACGAAGTCCAACTTCCGGTTCGCCGCCAGCCGCGCGAGCTCTCTGCGGTCGCGGTGTGTGGGGCAGATGACGGCGACGCGCCCTGATTTCACGAATACGAGCCCCAGCGAGCCGCGTGCCCGAATGCGCGGCGGTGCGCCGCATGGGACCTATGGGTCGCATCCTTCGATAACGCTCTTGGGTCCTTCCCCGGCGAATGCCGTGGGTGACGAAGGACGGGTTTCGCCGGGGAAAATTCTGCCCGGCAACTGAAAGACGACCAGAATCGTGACGAAAATGCCGCGGAGAAGTGAAAGAATTCTCTAGAGATTCGGCTCGTGCCTGGCGTCTCATCCCGTCCTCCCGCTCGAATCGCAGTCTGGGTAAAGAGCAGCTCGAGGCCCTCGACGACACCGGTCATTATGGCACCTCGGTCTCGGAACGACCTTCATCCGCGGCGAGGTCCTCTTTGATCAGAGCGCTGTTGATCGCAAACGCGGCCTCGGCACCCTCGGCTGCCGCAACAATTGCGAGCTGAACGGCGCGGGATGCGTCTCCCGCGACATAAAGACCCGGGATGTTGGTCGTCTCGTAGGTTCCGGTGGCGACAGCCCCCTTCTCCGTAAATTCGCACCCGAGCTTTTGAGGAAGTCCGGAAGCCTGGCGTTCCCCGACGTTGAAGAAGAGCGCCCGCCGATCCAGCGGCGGGCCTCCCTCGAAGACCAGCCGCTCGAGCATGCCGTCTCTTCCCTCCAAACGGACGAGAAGTTCCTCTCGCAGGGGAATGCGTAAACGCGAGAGGCGCGCCAAGTCTTCCGTGTTGAGTTGCGAAGGGTCATCGGTGCAGAGAACGACATCCTCGCTCCACGCCTCTAGCTCGAGCGCAAGCCCAAACCCGTGCCGGCCTGGCCCGTACACCGCGATCGGCTGGTCGCGCATCTCCCAGCCGTCGCAGTAAGGGCAGTGAAAGGCACTTCTGCCATAGAACAGCTCAAATCCCTGGATCTCCGGCAGGCGGTCCACCACCCCCGTCGCGAGCAGGAGCTTTCCGCAAAACAGCGTCATCCCATTCCCGATCGTGATCGTAAATCCATTCCCCTCGCGGACGGCGTCCACGACTTCGAGCTCCCGGAATTGGACGGTCTCGTATTTGCGCAACTGCTCGCGGCCGATGCGCGTGAGCTCTGAAGGCTCGATTCCGTCGCGGGTCAAAAAACCGTGCAGCCCGTGCGAGACCGCGTTCCGCGGCCGCCCCGCGTCGCAGATGAGAACGCGCCTGCGGCAGCGGCCGAGGACCAACCCGGCGCTCAAGCCCGCCGGGCCGCCGCCGACGATCACGACGTCGAACGAAGGCGCTCCGTGTCGCCGGTAGTCGATCATCGTGAGTGGCTCAGGCGGCGATCAGGCATACGGGCACTGGATACCGGCGGTGGACCATGCGGCGTGGGGCAGCGGAACCAGGATCAAGCAGAACGAATGTCGCATACCCGAGCGAACGCCGGCCCGGCGTCAGCGGCGTCAGGTCGTCCAGAGGAAGGTCACTGTGTACTTCGGCGACGAAAAAAACTAGGACGGCCCACAGCATCACGCCCGGCCAGACGAAGAGAGCCAGGAGGAAGAGCAGCATGAGTGAGGCCGTGCTGATCGTGTGGTAGGGGGCCCAGGAGGCGACGACGATCATGAAAATAGCGAGCTGCCAGAATCCATAGCTCGTCTTCACGGTTTCAGCCTGCTATGCGGGTTCTCGTGGACATGTCGGCTCATGCTCGGAAGAGCTCATGTGTCCCGGTGGTTCGGGAGTCGGTGTTCCCCGTCTATATTGCGGGACATACTTGTCCTCGATCTCCCGGCGAATTCGTTTCAGAGAAACATGCTCTTTCGAGCGCTGCATCGCGATCCCCGCGATGTCGAGGCAGATCCCTCAGGTGAAGCCCATCGGATCCCATTGCGTCACCAGCGAACCTCTCCCCTGCCGAACGACATCCAGGGCATCGTGCGCCAGCGGTCTTTGCCGCCCATGTAGCCCGAGAGCACTTCCCAGCATGTAGGAGAGCGCGCCCAGGCCCGCGTCGGAGATCGGCCACGCGCGCGATACGTCCGAGGTCAAAACGCGTTTGGTGCCGTCCCCAAAAAGGGGGTCCCAGCCAGGTCGATCATCCAGGGCTTGATGAACGGCTTCTCGCCGGGGATCGCGCCCTCCAGCCACGCGCCCGCCTTCGCGAGCGCCTTCGGGATCTCTCGCGTCTCCCACACCTCGCCATGGATCAGCCGGCCGAAGTCCCGCTGGAGCTCCCCGTAGCTCAGGGTCTCCGGCTCGCCCAAGAGCACGGTCAGCTCCGGCGGGAGGAGATCTCGTCTTCCGGGGAGGATGAGAAAGGCCTCGATGAGGACCTCCAGATGCAGGAATGCTTGGCCGCGGGAGACGTCTCCCGGAAAGACGTGGCTCGTCAGCGTGCGCTCGAAGATGCGCTGGATCTGGTGAGCGAACGGGATCGAGTGGCACCGGTCGTCGTAAACGCCCGCGATCCGGAGGATGACCACTGGGATGTCACCTCGTTCCGCGCGAATCAGCTCTTCGGTTTGAACCTTCGATTTAGGGTAATCCCACTTCGGATCGAGCGGCCACTCCTCGTTGATCTTTTGCCCCGGCTCGCAGGGGGCGTGGACGAGCATCGTGCTCGAGAAGACGAACTGGCCGACCTCGAAGTCCTTCAATCCGCGCAGAAGCCGCTGCATCCCGCGGACGGTGACCTCTTCGTACTTCGGGCTCGGCTCGCCGGAAAAGTCGTAATAGGCGGCCAGATGGATGACGGAGGCGATCCGCGTGCCGTAGGCGTAGCGCACGCGTTCGAGGCCCATGCGCACGCTCTCCTCCGAGGTGACATCCACACACACGCATTCCACGGTCACGGGATGCGGCGGCGGACCTTCCCGGTCGAAGCCGACGACGTCTACGTGACCCGAGAAGCGCTCCGCGACCGCGCGGCCGATCAGCCCGCTGCTGCCGGTGACCAGGACTGTTTCCTTCGTGCTCTCGGCTCTCACGATCCGCCGCTTCCGGGTGACGCGCAAAGAGCGAGATCTGACCGACTCCCGTTCGACATACTCGCCTCCTTGCCCTCTCCTTTGGATTTCGGACGACTTCTACTGGATGACCAGAAGACCCTGCATTCCCAGGTGAGATTCGAGATCCCCGCCGCACGGAGGTGTCAGCTGCGTGCAGGCGAACGGATACGTGCCCCGTTGATAGGGTTGCGGCGTGAACTGGGGAATCACGAAGTCGGGACTCCCGAGCGCAATATTGTCGGTACCCGAAAGACCGAGATCGGAGATTCCCGTGAACCCATGCTTCGGGGTCGCCGTGAATTGACTGTCCACGTTGTGAAAGACCAGCCTGTAGGTCACGCCGACGGTGAGAGTCAATGGGGGGGAGACGGGCCCGCCGGGGCTGAAGTCCCAGGCCTTCGTATTGATCGTGATGATCACGACAGCCGGCGGCGTGGGCGTCGGCGTAGCCGAGGAGGGAGGTCCCGTTGGGCTCTCCGTCCGTGAACAAGCGACTGCCCCGGCGGCGATCCAGAAAACGACCGCCAACCCCCCGATGCGACCAGCGGTCCAAGCGCTTGCCCGCACGGATCCCTCTACTCTGACAGCCGGAACTGCCTGATTGGATCAGGCCGGGTTCTTCTTGACGTAAGTCTCCGGGTTCTTCTCGAACTTGGCCTTATCTTCGGCGGAGCAGAAGTAGTAGGTCTTTCCCTCATATTGGGCGGACGGCGCGGTCTTCGGATCGACCTCCATTCCGCAGACCGGGTCGGTGACCTTCTTGGAAGCTTTCTTCTCCCCCGACGCGCTCCCCATCATCCCGCCGCCCATCATCCCTTTGCCGGTCATCCCGCCGTGCATATCGCCCATTTTGTCCATCATGCCCATACACATCGACATGTGGTTCTTCATCTCGTTGAGCGACTTCTCGGCCTGCTCGATCCCCTTACGCATTTCGTCCATGCTGCTCGCCTGCTTGGCCAGGGTGAGAGCCGAGGCGGCCTCGTCATGAGCCTTCATCTCGGAAGCGTGATGCTCCCGGCAGCCTTTCATCATGTCGTCCATGGGCATCGTCTGGCCCTTCTTGGCTTTTTCGCCTCCCAGGGCCAGTGCCGCCATCCCAAGTAGAAGAACCGCTCCCGCCAATAAGAACGTCAAATGAATTCGTCGCATGACACTCTCCTTTCGGTTCAAGACCATCACTTCATTCGATTCACAGCGCGTTGTCTCCGCGATTACCACTTCGAATGTGTACGGCTTCCTCTATCGAGGAAACAAAGATGATCCCGTCACCCGGCTGGCCGGTTCGGGCGCTCTCCTGGATCAGATCCACATATTTCCCGGCCGCGGCGTCCGAGCAGACGAGCTCTAACTTCACCATCGGGCGGAAATGCGCGATGGGCCTGGCCAGCGAAATGTCCACGAAACTCGGCCCCCCCTCGGTTTCGACAGGTAGCACACGGACAGTCGTGATCTCGTGGGCGCCGGCCGTTCGCAGCGCCTGCGCGATCGACGGGAGTCGCTCTTCGCGAACGTATGCCTTGATCTCTTTCATCGCTCCTCCAGGCTTCTGGCGCGCGGGCGCCGGGCCGCTCATCTCAAGTCTCTCTTCCTGCCGCCCCCGTTTCGCCCGCCCCGTCATAGGCGCCCGCCCCCGGAGTGTGCTCGCGCCCGACGCGTTCACCGGCGGGGAGGGGCTGATGTAGCTCCATCCCTGAGGCGCGGAGCTTCCCCTTCTTGCGCGCTCGCTCTTTCATCAAAAGGAAAATAACCGGGGTGACCAAAAGGACGTGAATCGTCGAGGTAATCATTCCTCCGACGATCGGTGTCGCGATCGGCCGCATCACTTCGGAACCCGTGCCCGTGGACCAGAAGATCGGAACGAGGGAGAGGGTCGCGGCCGCGACGGTCATGAGCTTCGGTCGCAGGCGCAGAACCGAACCTTCGCGCGTCGCCTCGAGGATGTCCTCGCGGGTCAGCTCTCCCTTTTCGAGACGCTTGTCCAGCGCCTCGTGGACGTAGATCACCATGATCACGCCCGTCTCGACGGCGACGCCGTAGAGGGCGATGTACCCGATCCAGACCGCGACGGAGAAGTTGTAGCCGAGCAGCCACTGGAGGATGACGCCTCCCGTCATCGCGTAGACCACGGAAAGCATGACGATCGAGGCCTCGGACGCGGAGCGGAACGTCATCGTCAGAAGAACGAAGATCATCGCGAAGACGATCGGGACGACGACCTGCAGCGTCTTGCGGGCGTGCACCTGGAACTCGAACTGTCCGGTCCAGTCGAGGGTGACTCCGGCCGGCAGCTTGACGCGCTCGGCGACGCGGCGCTGCGCGGCGTGGACGAATCCGACGAGGTCGGATGTCGTGGTGTCCACGTAGACGATCCCCGAGAGGCGTCCGTTCTCGTCTTTGTACATCGGCGGGCCGGTGACGACGTGGAGCGCCGCGAGCTGGCCGATCGGGACCTGGGCGCCGGACGGCGTCATGACGAGCACGCGCCGCAGGGAGTCCAGATCGCTCCGGAAGTCTCTCGGATACCGGACGAGGACCGTGAACCGGCGCCGGCCCTCGACGGTGGTCGTCACCATTTTTCCGCCCGTGGCGGCTTCGAGAGCGTTCTCGATCTGCATCACCGAGAGCCCGTAACGCGCCGCCGCGTCCCGGTCGATGGTGAAGTCGAGGTAGGACCCGCCGGTCGTCCTCTCCGCGTAGACGCTTCGGGCGCCGGGGAGGCCCTTCAGAGCGTTCTCGACCTCCAGGCTCACCTTCTCGATGGCGGGGTAGTCGGCGCCGAAGACCTTCACACCCACCGGAGTCCTGACTCCCGTCGCGAGCATGTCGAGGCGGTTGCGGATCGGCTGGGTCCACGCGACCGGCATACCAGGGACCTGGAGCTTCTCGTTCATGGCGGTGACGAGCTCGTCCTGAGTGGCGGAGCGCATGTCCGGCCAGACCGGCCGGAAGACGGGCTGGATCCAGCCGGGCCAGCCCGAGTACCAGCGGGGATGATGGGCCTTTGGCCACTCCCCTCGGGGCTTGAGAACGATCGTCGTCTCGAACATTTCCATCGGCGCGGGATCCGTCGAGCTCTCGACTTTTCCGGCCTTGCCGAGCACGGACTGGACCTCGGGGAAAGTGCGGATGATCCCGTCGGTCCGGACCAGAACGTCTCGCGCCTGCTCGACCGCCATCATCGGCAGACCGGTCGGCATGTACATCACGGAGCCCTCCCGAAGCGGCGGCATGAACTCGGAGCCGAGCGAGAGCGCGAGCGGGATGACCGCCGGGACGAGCAGGAAATTCACGACCAGAGTCGTCTTTGGGAAACGGAGCGCGCGGTTCAGGACGGGGGCATACAGGCGGCGGAAGAACATCGCGACCGGGTTTTCCTCCTCGGGCCGGATGCGGCCGCGCATCCAGACGAGCATCAGAATCGGGACCAGCGTGACCGAGAGGAGGGAAGCGGCGGCGATCGCGAACGTCTTCGTGAAGGCGAGCGGATGAAAAAGCCTGCCCTCTTCGCCGGTCAAGAGGAAGACCGGCAGGAAGGAGACCACGATGATGATGAGTGAGAAGAAGATCGGCCGGCCGACCTGCTGGGATGCCACGACGATCGCGGACGCCCGATTCGCCGGTCCCGCCGCGGGATCCACTGCCGCGAGGTGGCGGTGGGCGTTTTCGACCATGACGATGGAGGCGTCGACCAGGACCCCGATCGCCAGAGCGAGTCCGCCGAGGGACATGATGTTCGACGACACTCCGAGCAGATACATGGGAAGAAACGAGATCGCGAGTGCGATCGGCAGCACCGTGATCGGAACGAGCGCCGATCGGAAGTGGAAGAGGAACAGGACGATGACGAGCGCCACGACGATCATTTCCTCGATCAGGGTGTGGCGGAGCGTGTCGATCGCCCGCCGGATCAGGTCCGTCCGGTCGTAGGCGACCTCGAGCTTCACCCCCGGCGGGAACGACGAGGAGAGCTCGGCGATCTTCTTCTTGACGGCCTCGACGACCGTCAGGACGTTCTCGCCGGAGCGGACGATCACGACGCCGCCGACGGCCTCGCCCTCGCCATTCCAGTCCGTGACGCCGCGCCGCATCTCGGGGCCGAAATGGATCGACGCCACGTCCGAGAGGTAAACGGGCGTCCCCGTCGAGACTTTCGAACGGATCGGGATCCGGCGGAGGTCTTCGAGACTCTGAATGTAGCCCCGCCCGCGGACCATGTACTCGCGTCCCGACCATTCGACGACCCGGCCGCCGACGTCGCCGTTGCTCTCCTGGACCGCGCTCAGGACGTCATGGATCCCGATGCCGTAGGAGGCCAGCCGCACCGGATCGACCTCGATCTGGTATTGCTTTTGGAACCCCCCGACCGACGAGACTTCGGCCACGCCGGGCACCGCCCGTAACCAGTAGGAGAGGTCCCAGTCCTGGAACGTCCGCAGGTCGGCCAGTGAGTTTCGACCCGTCTTGTCGGTCAGGACGTACTCGAACCCCCATCCCACTCCCGTCGCGTCCGGCCCCAGGTTGGGATTGACGGCCGCGGGAAGCTGTCCCTTCAGGCCGTTCAGGTACTCGAGAACGCGGCTGCGCGCCCAATAGAGGTTCGTCCCGTCCTGGAAGATCGCGTACACGTAGGAGTAGCCGAAGAACGAATAACCGCGCACGGTCTTGACGCGCGGCGCCGATACGAGCGCGGACACGATCGGGTACGTCACCTGGTCCTCGATGAGGTTGGGGCTCTGCCCCTCCCAGTTCGTATACACGATGACCTGGACGTCGGACAGGTCGGGAAGCGCATCGAGCGGAGTCCGGCGCAGCGCCCACAGGCCGGCGGCGAAGGATCCCGCGACGAAAAGAAGCGTCAGAAACCTGTTCCGGACACAGATGGCGATGAGCTTACCGATCATTGCGAACCGCCCGGCTTCTTGACGATGGACTGGGAGGGCTGTCCCGCGGAGCCCGCGGGAGGGGCTCCGAGACCGCCGATACGCGACTCGGAGTCGATCAGGAAGTTGGCGGACGTGACGACGACCTCGCCGTCGGCAAGCCCCGAGAGCACCTCGACGAAATCCCCGGCGGTAGCCCCCGTTTTCACTTCTCGAGGCGCGTACACCCCGGGCGACTGCTCGACGAAGGCAACCTGGCGCTCGCCGGTCGGGAGGACCGCGGAGCGGGGCACGGTCAGAGAATCGCGGCGCTTTCCCTGAAGGGAGACCCGGACGAACATTCCCGGCTTCAGGAGTCCCCGGGGGTTAGGCACGACGATTCTGACCTTCACCGTCCGCGTCTCCTCCGAAAGCGTCGGATAGACGAAGTCGACGCGCCCCGCGAAGTTCTCGCCCGTGAGAAAGGACGCGGATATCTCCGCTTTGTTTCCGGTCGAGGTCGAGGCCAGCTCGGACTGATAGACGTCGGCGAGGACCCACACCGTTGAAAGGTCCGCGATCGAGTAGAGGGGCATTCCCGGAGTGATCGCCATGCCCGCGACGGCGTCCTTCTTCAGGACGATGCCGGAGGCGGGCGAGTAGAGAGTGAGGATTTTCGAGATCTCGCCGCGCGTCTCGATTTGACGAATCTGAGCTTCGGAGATGTCCCAGAACCGCAGGCGCTGGCGAGTTGCCGCCAGAAGCGATCCGGCGTCCGACGAGGCGCCCGGGCTCGACGCGCCCCGCAGGCGGCGCGCGTTCTCGACCGCCAGAAGCAGCTCCTGCTGTGTGGCGACGAGCTCGGGGCTGTACACGGTCAGGAGGGGCTGGCCGCGCCGGACGGGCTGTCCCGTTCGATCGACCAGCAGCTTCTCGATGTAGCCCGAGAATTTCGCGTTGACCGAATAAACGCGGCCTTCGTCTCCGGCGACGGCGCCGTTGGTCTCGAAGGCGGCTCCGATCGGACGGCGCGCGACCTTCGCGGTCGTGACGCCGATCTGCTGTCGCCGTTCGAGGGGGATGCGGACGACGGAGAGACCGGCGGGGACAACGCCGCCGGCGGGGGAGACAGGCTCGGGCTCCGCGTACTTCGGCACCATGTCCATGCCGCAGTCCGGCGATTTGGCGGGTCGGTCCGACCGGTACTGCGGGTGCATCGGGTCGTACCAGTAGAGAATCTTTCTCTCGGCCGGGGCGGCCGCCGGTGCCGCTGCCTCCTCCGCATACTTCGCCACGAGCTGCATGTCCATGAAGGGCGACTTGCCGGGATGGTCGAAATGGACCTCCGGCTTCATCGGGTCGTACCAGTAGGCGACTTTCTTTTCGGCCTTCGTCGGCGCTGCGGACGAATCGCTCGCTTTGCCGGGTTCAGAGGTCTTCTTGCCGCACGCCACAGGCGTGAGGAGGACGAGGCTTCCGGCCGCCAAAACCGCGAGGGCTTCAATTCTTCGCATGAATGTCTCCTGTTCCCGGCGTCCCAGGGATCAAGGGGAGGCCGGAAGCTCTCTGAAGCGCGGCGAGCGCCCGGCCAATGCCGGCGGAACGCGTCGCGATCTCGCTCTCGTAGGTGTCCAGATCGAGCGCGGCGCGCACGTACGTCTCGAAGTCGATCTGTCCGACGGCGTACGACTCCTGCGCGGCACGGAAGTTGATCTCGGCCTGAGGCAGAATCGAGGTTCGATAGAGTCGTTCCTGTTCGACGTTCTGCTCCAGTTCCGCCGCCGCGGTCTCGACGTCTCGGCGGATCTGATTTCGGACGGCTTCCAGATCGGCTCGCGCCGAAGAGAGCTCTGCCTCCATCTCCGCGCGTTTGGCCTCGAGGCGTCGAGGATGCGCAAACGGCAGGTTGAAGGAGACGAACGCGCCCGCCAGATCCTCGAACCTCTCGCGGCGGCCGTAGTAGGTCGAAACCATCCAGTCGGGCCGGCGCTCGAGGCCTGCCAGACGGAGCTCGTGTTCGGCGCGCCGCACGGCGGCGAGCCCCCCGGCGACGGCCGGGCTTCTTTCTTCCGCCTGCCGCCCGACGGCCGCCGGATCCGGAAGGGAAGGGAGCGGCTCGATGGGCCCGATCGCCGGAACGGGCGTCCGGGCGGCTAACCCCTGGAGAGCGTTCAACCTCGCGGCGAGCTCTCGGCGCCGGCTCTTCAATCTCAGGAGACGGTCTTCGAGCGCCGTCCCCTCCAGGTTGGCGCGCAGCACGTCGCTCTGGGCGCCCTTGCCGACCCGGTAGCGCTCCGTCGCGGATGCCGAGGTTCGCTTCAGCCTCTCGCGGGAACGCTCCAGGATCTCCATTCTCCTGTCGATCTCCGCGATCCCGAAGAACGCGTCGGCGACGTCCGCGGCGATGGTCACGGCGTGCGCCGTGTGTTGCGCTTCCGAATTCACCGCGGCCGCCTCCGCGGAAGCGCGACGAGTCGCAAGCTTTCCACGGCCGGGGAGGCTCTGCCGCGCGGTGACCATCTCCATCGTGAAGTTGTCGCGCGTGAGCGACGGGCTCGACACGGGGATGTCTTTGATCCCGACCTCCAGCTCCGGGTCCGGAAAGGCGTCGGCCTGGGCGGCGCGCTGCCGCGAAGCGTCTATCCGGCCTTCCATGGCGGAAAGCTCGGGGTTGCCGGAGACAGCGCGGCGGATTGCGGCCTCCAGCCGCGGCTGCCAGCCGCCGGGGTCCGGGGGAGGCGTGGAAATCAGAGCGAATTGAACCCCTGCCAGAAGCAGAAGCATGGAAGGAACTCCTCTGTACGATCCGGAGGAATCCGGATCGGCGCTCGTTCAGCGGTACAAAGGAAGTGTCAGAGTCGAAGGGGTCGGATTCGCGCGGTCGGAGGAGACTCCGGAAAGATTCCGGCAAGCTCGACAAAAGGCGTCTGCATGGCGCCCGCGAAGTCGGCCGGTCGCGGTGGAAGGGCCTGGGCGACCTCGAGTGCCGCCGAGCGTGGAACGGAGGCGAGGCAGGTCCGGTCGTCTCCGCGGACGATCTCTCCGCCGCAACCTCGGCCGCAACACTCGAGCGAAGTGAACGCCGCCTGGAAACTGGAGGACCCGGGGCAACAACTCACGCAAGCGGGCGCGGCCGGTCCCGCGGCCAGACGGAGAGCCGCGGCACCGACGAGCAACCAGACGCGAACCCGCATGGCACCCCGAACGCTACTACGGGAAGGGTTATTTCGCCCGGCCTCGCCTTCGATCGACTTCCGACGAGCGGGTGGAATATACTCCCCCCCTGTACCGTTCCTCCGGGGAGGAGATATGCCGGTCAAACACGTTCTGCCCGTCGTCGGGAAGACTTTCGTCCCGGACGAGCGAAAGCAGGCCGTTCGGTCGCGCTTGGGACGCGCCCGCGGGCAGGTGGACGGCATCGAGCGAATGCTCGACGAAAATCGCCCCTGCGCCGAGGTCCTCCAGCAGATCGCCGCCGCCCAGGAGGCGCTTCGCGCGGCCGGAAAGCTGATGGTCCGAAGCTACATCGAGAAGTGCGCAACCGAGGGGATCAAGGCGGGCCGAACGGAAGAAGTCTACGACGAGCTCCTGGAGATCATCTACCGGATGGTCCGATGAGCACCCGGAGCGCGGATCAGGCTGCACCGCTCTACTGGAGCGAAGAGCCCTCCAGCTCGCCGAGCCGGCGGCGGATCCGGGCGCGAATCGGCGGCTTGCACTGCTCACTCTGCACCGGGACCATCGAAAAGGCGCTGGGCAAGAAACCCGGGTTCGACAAGGTCGCGGTCAGCCTGACCCATGAGCAGGCGCTCATCGAGTACGACCCGAGCGTGACCCGAGCCGAGGATCTGCTGCAGACGCTCAAGGACATCGGCTACACCGTCTCGGATCCGCGCAAGCTGCGCCCGTTCGACGAAGAAGAGCGCGCGCTGGTGCGGGAGCGCCGGCGTTTCCTGACCGCGCTCATCATGAGCATTGCCGCGATGGGGTTGGCCGGTTATCCCGTGAACAGCGCGTGGTTCTGGTTGTGCGTGTTCTCCATCGCGAGCCTCGTCGCGTTCTCCTTCGTAGTCCTGCGCGGATTTGGCCTGCGCTGGGCCGTCGCCGGCTCGGCCGTTCTTGCGGCGCTCGGGGCTGGCGTCTACGCACTCCAGCTGCAAGACGCGTTCGGCGCCGCGACTCCCTGGCTCGCCGGCGGTCTCGCCCTTCTCCTCATCTTCGGCATCGGCCGGCACATCGTGCGCATGGCCTACATGGCTCTGCGGCGCGGCATCCTCAATCAGCACGTCCTCGTCGAGTTCGGCGCCTTCGCGGGTATCACCGGCGGCGGGATCGGGCTCGCGTTCCACCCGTCCGGCTATCCGACGACCGCCTTCTTTTCAGTGGCGGTGATGGTCCTCACGTACCACATCTTCTCGGAATGGCTGTCGCTGATCGTCAAGACCCGCAGCTCCCAGGCGGTCAAGAAGCTCCTGGACCTAGAGCCGGACGTCGCGCATGTCGTCCGGGACGGAAAAGAAGCGGAAGTGCCGCTCGAGAGTGTCCGCGTCGGCGACCTGGTGCGCATCCGCCCGGGCTCTCGCGTGCCGGTGGACGGCGAGGTCGTCTCCGGGGAGTCGGACGTCGATGAGTCACTCGTCACCGGGGAGCCCCGACTCGTCGAGAAGCGAGCGGGAGACAAGACCATCAGCGGCTCGCTGAACGGCCACGGGACGCTGCTCGTTCGCGCAACCGTGGTCGGGGAAGAGAGCTTCTTGCGGCAGGTGATCCGAAGCGTGGAAGACGCCCGGGCGCTGAAACCCGGTGTGCTGCACCTGGTGGATCGCGTTCTGCGCATCTACACGCCGCTCGTGCTGGCAACCGCGGCTGCGGCCACGCTGTTCTGGCTCTTGTTTCCACTCGCCGGCGGAGGATCGCCCGATCTCCAACGGGCGATGTTCGCCGGGTTGAGCGTGCTCGTCATGGGATATCCATGCGCGGTTGGGATCTCGGCACCTTTGTCCATCGTGCGTGGCGCGGGCGAAGCCGCCGAGCGCGGCGTGCTGATGCGGACAGGAGAAGCCTTTCAAGTCCTGCGCCGTGTGCAACGTGTTGCCTTCGACAAGACAGGCACGCTGACTGAGGGCCATCCCGGCCTGCGCGAGGTCGTCGCCGTGGCGGTTCCGGAGAAGGAACTGCTCGCGCTCGCGGCTTCCGTGGAGGCATCTTCCGAACATCCGCTCGCCAGGGCCGTCGTGGAAGAGGCGTTCCAACGCGGCATTTCGCTCACAGACCTGCAGGGCTTCGGGGCCGTCCCGGGTCGAGGCGTCCTGGCGCGACTCGGAGACGAGAGGTTGATGGTGGGCAGCCCGGCTTTTCTCGCTGTGGAAGGCGTAAGTCTGGGGAGTCAGGACGGCGCGATTGGGGAGCTCGAGGGGCGGGGACTGACGGTCATCGGCGTGGCGCGGGGAAATACCCTCCTCGGCCTGCTGGCGCTCGGCGACGCGTTGCGGCCGGACGCCGCGGAAACGGTGCGGCGCCTCCACGGGCTCGGCATCCGCACCAGCCTCATCACGGGGGACAACGAGCAGGCGGCGAGCTACTTCGCACGAGCTGCGGGCATCGAAGACGTCCACGCGCGCGTCTTGCCGGCCGAGAAGGCGGCGCTGATCCGAAAGCTGCAAGGGAACGCTCGGGTGGCGATGGTCGGCGACGGGATCAACGACGCGCCGGCGTTGATGCAGGCGGACGTCGGAATCGCCTTCGGCAGCGGTGCCGACATCGCGATCGAGTCCGCCGACGTGATCATTTTGGGCCAGCGACTGGGCGCGGTGCTCGACGCTTACGGGACCAGCCGGTACAGCTACCGCAAGATCTTGCAAAACGTCTCTCTCGCCTTCGTGTTCAACGGTCTGGGGATCCCGGCCGCCGCGGCGGGTTTGGTCTATCCGATCTGGGGAATGGTCGCGATGGCGGCGAGCGTCACGGCCATCTTCATCAATTCTCTATGGGGCCGCGGCGCCTACTTCTTCCAGGCGATCGAGACGGTGGGGAACCGGGCGGCACCGGCCGCAGCCGCGGCCCCGGAACCGGCCTAGAAAAAGGGGACATCTTCATGCTCAAGTCCGTCAGTTTCGAAGTCATCGGCGATCAGAAGCTCCACTGTGAGAGCTGCGAACATCGCGTGGAGCGCGCCCTCAAACCGGTGCCCGGCATCAGTCAGGTGCGCGCGCATGCACGCAACCAACGAATTGACGTGTTGTTCGACACCGCAGTCCTCGATCCCGGCGCGATCGCAGAGCGGATCGGCCAGGTTGGCTATGAGACTCGAATCGGAGCCGGGGCGTCCGAGCCCTGAGTCCATGAATCCCTTCGAGTACATCGAACGCGCCACGGGTGCGATTGCGCAATACCCTCTCGCCGCGCTCCTGGTGGCGTTGATTGGCGGAGTGCTTTCGACCAGCACGTGACCATGCACCATCCCGGCAGGTGTCGGGGTCGTGGGCTACGTCGGATCCCGGATCGACGCTGCGCCCGAGCTTCGCCGCCGCAAGCGAGGTGTTCTCCTTTCGCTGGCATTCTTCGCGGGCGTCGTGATCAGCCTGGTCGCGCTCGGGATCGCCGCTGCGTATCTCGGTCGCCTTCTCGCGGGCTGGAGTGTTCCGTTTGCCATCCTGGCAGCACTTTTCTCGCTCGTCGCGGGTGGCGCGGCACTCTTCGCACCGCAGCTGAGACGCCGCTTTCCTGCGCCGCATGTTCCGAAGGGGAGTGGCGCGGTAGGTGCATTCGCCTATGGGCTGGCGTATTCGCTGGCGACCGTGACTACGGGCGCCGGGCCACTGTTCTTGCTTCTGACGATAACCGCCGCGATCGGTCGCCCGGTCTATGGCGCTGTCCTATCTCTCGCGTACGGCGTCGGCCGTGGACTCCCGTTCTTGCTCCTGGGGTTGTTCGCCGGCGTAGTGGGTGCGTGGCTGGCGCGAATCGAAAGTTTGAGAAGAGCGGCTGAGCTCGTGAGCGGTCTCGCCCTGGTTGGGATCGGCGGCTACTTCGTGTGGCTCGCCTACGTCCTGGTCACTTCTTGATGGTCGCCTTGTAGCCCAGATTCTCAATGACCTCGGCGATCTTCTCCGGGGAGATCTTCTGGGCGTCGTACTCCACGAGCGCCTCGCGCTTTTCGTAGCTGACGGCGCCGGTGAAAACCCCATCCGTGCGTTTCAACATGGCGGTGATTCCGGTCGCGCAGCTTTTACAGTGCATTCCGTTGATCGTGAGCGCGACGCGCTGCGGTTTGCCTTCTGCGAAGGCTCCATTTGCCGCGGCAATGAGCACGATCGAGATGCAGAGGGTACGGAGAACGAGTCTCATGAGATACCTCTCAGTCGATCCCAATGATACCTACAAGACCTTCGGCCTATCGAGCCATCGAATCAGGAGCGTGGCAGCCGCCGCCCCCACGAGCTGTGCGACCACGAAGCCGACCGAATCGACAGGCCGGATACCGGTAAAGGTATCGGTGGCGGCCCTTGCGAGAGTCACCGCCGGGTTCGCAAATGAGGTCGAGGCGGTGAACCAGTATGCCGCGGCGATGTAGCACGCGACCGCCGCGGCCTGTGCTCTCGCAGCGCGTCGGATGACGAGTATTAGTCCGAAGGTCGCGACGAATTCGCTGAAGAGCTGCTCGGCTCCGGTCCTCGCGTGTTGTGAGACGACGAAGATCGGGTGCCCGAACATCAGGTGCGCCACCGCCACTCCTGCGAAGGCGCCGATGACCTGGGCGACGATATACGCTGGCACCTCGCGCCACGGGAACGCGCCTCGCCAGGCCTCGGAAAGGGTCACGGCCGGATTGAGGTGTGTCGCTCCGAATGCCAGGATCAGCGCCGCCAGCGCGGCGCCCGTCGCAAGACTATTTGACAGAAGCGCCAATCCGGCGTTTCCGTTTGCGAGGCGTTCTCCCATGATTCCGGAGCCCACGACCGCTGCAAGGAGGAAGGCCGTTCCGATCCCGTCCTGGACGGCACGCCGCCGGAGCGACCGCCGCGCCTCGACGGAATCGGAGTTCGCCGGAGCGTCGAGGCCGTCCGGAAACTGTCTAGAGGGTGAGGCCAACGGCTGGAAGCACTGCCTTTTCGGCGACCTTCGGAAGGGAAGTCCAGAGACGAATCCGGCGCATGAGGTCGGTCGCCGTCGTCTCGAACGCGCGCCGCTTCTCGTCGTCCGTCCCCTCGACCGCAGCCGGGTCCTCGAGGCTCCAGTGGATGCGCTCCGTGTCGCCGGGAAAAATCGGGCACGCCGCGTCCGCGCGGTCGCAGACAGAAATGACGTAGTCGAACTCCTGGCCCAGGAACCCGTCCAGGGACTTCGGAGATTGCCCCGTCATGTCGATGTTGAACATTTTTCGGACCGCGTCCCGGGCCATCGGGTGGATCTTCGGCTTCGGCTGGCCGCCGGCGCTGTGAACCTCGACGCGTCCGTCGGTGATCTGCCGGAGCAGAGCCTCGGCGATCTGAGACCGCGCCGAGTTTCCGGTGCAGAGGAAGAGGACTCGCATCGGCCGACAACCTCCACCCGTGACTATAATCGCTTAGGCGAATATATGTCCAGACCCGCTCCCGACCGCATGTTCAAGGCATTCGCCGACCGAACCCGTTTGCGGATCCTCCATCTCCTGAGGCAGCGGGAGATGTGCGTCGGCGACCTGGTCAAGATCCTTCGAGTTCCGCAGCCGACGGCATCGCGGCACCTTCGCTACCTTCGGCATGCGGCCCTGACCGTGACGAGGAGTGAAGGCCAGTGGAGGTTCTACGCGCTCGCCCCCCGTCGTGGCGCCCTCCACGAGAGGCTGTTTCGGTGCCTCGGTGAGTGTTTTGCGGACGTTCCCGAGATCAAGGAGGACGCCAGACGGGCAAAGGCTCTGGCGAAGTCCGGCGGATGCTGCTGAGTTTCTGAAGCGGGCCGCGCTGCGCGAGCGCTCGCAGGACTCGGTTCCCCGCGCGCCACGAGAGCCGTTGCCCCCATTCAAATCTTCGCCCGACCGAGTCTCAGGGAATTTCTAATCACAGAGACCGAACTGAAGCTCATGGCTGCAGCGGCGATCATGGGGCTCAGGAGAAGACCGAAGAACGGGTAAAGAACTCCCGCCGCAACCGGGATTCCGAGTACGTTGTAAACGAAAGCGAAGAAGAGATTCTGCTTGATGTTCCGCATGGTCGCGCGGCTCAGAGCGCGGGCCCGCACGATTCCGAGAAGGTCTCCCCGAAGCAACGTGACCCCGGCGCTTTCCATCGCCACGTCGGTCCCGGTTCCCATCGCGATTCCGACCTGTGCCTGCGCAAGGGCCGGAGCGTCATTGATTCCGTCGCCCGCCATGGCCACGAATCGTCCTTCGGCCTGGTACCGTTTGACGACGTTGACCTTGTCCTCGGGGAGCACCTCTGCGACGACGTCCTCGATTCCGAGTTGTGCCGCCACCGCGTTCGCCGTGGTCTTGCTGTCGCCGGTAAGCATGACGACGCGGATTCCCTCCTTCCGAAGGAGTCCGATGGCTTGCGCGCTCGTCTTCTTGATGGGATCCGCGATGCCGAGAATGCCCGCCACTTTTCCGTCCACGGCCAGGAAGACTGCTGTGTAGGCCTGCGAGCGCATCTCTTCGGCGTTTGCTGCAAGCTCACCGGGATCTATCCCGAGCCCCTCCAGGAGAGTCCGATTTCCGAGTGAGACCGCATGAGCTCCAACTCGGCCCGACACCCCCCGGCCGGTCCGGGACTCGAAATCCTGGACGGGCTCCCCGCGAAGCTCTTTCTCGTCGGCCGCTGCGACGATCGACGCTGCCAGCGGGTGCTCACTCCCTCGCTCGAGGCTGGCCGCGAGCCGGAGCACCTCCGCCTCTTCGAAACCCGGTCGAGTCAGGATCTTTGCGACCCGCGGTTTCCCTTCGGTGATCGTTCCCGTCTTGTCCATCACGAGGGTGTCCACCTTTCGCATCGATTCGATCGCCTCCGCGTTGCGAAATAGCACGCCCGCGCCTGCCGCCTTCCCCGTTGCCACCATGATGGACATCGGTGTCGCGAGCCCGAGGGCACAGGGGCAGGCGATGATGAGCACGGCGACCGCGTTCACGAGCCCATGAGCCATCTTCGGGTCCGGGCCCGCAATCGCCCAGACACCAAAAGTGATCGCGGCCACGGCGATGACGATCGGGACGAAATAGCCGGCGACCACGTCGGCAAGCCTTTGGATCGGAGCCCGAGTGCGCTGTGCTTCCCCGACCAGCCGGACGATCTGGGACAGCATCGTCTCGGCGCCGACCCGCTCCGCTTTTAGAATGACGGATCCAGTTCCATTGACGGTAGACCCGATGAGTCGGTCGCCGGGATTCTTTTCGACGGGAATGGGCTCCCCGGTGATCATTGACTCGTCAACGGCCGTGCGACCGTCCACGACGCTGCCGTCGACCGGGATCTTCTCGCCGGGGCGCACGCGAAGCCGGTCGCCGACCTGGACCTGATCGAGGGCGACGTCGGTTTCGGAGCCATCAGCCGCGACCCGCCGGGCCGTTTTCGGAGCCAGATCCAGGAGGGCGCGGATTGCGGCGCCCGTTTGACTTCGGGCCTTCAGCTCGAGCACCTGACCGAGCAGGACGAGCGTGACGATGATCGCAGCCGCCTCGAAATAGAGGCCGACATGTCCCGAGGCGTCGCGGAAAGACGCGGGGAAGAGGCCGGGGAAGAAGATGGCCGCCAGACTGTACAGGTACGCGACGGCGACACCGAGGCCGATGAGCGTGAACATGTTCAAGCTGCGATTGCGGATCGATTGCGCGAATCGGACGAAGAAAGGCCATCCGCCCCACAGAACGACGGGGCTTGCCAGCGCCAGCTCGATCCAGGAGAGGGTCATGGAGGCACCCATGGACCTGGACCCGGGAAGGAGGTCGCGCATCGCGATGATCAGCAGCGGGACTGACAGGACCGCCGAAGCCCGGAACCGCCGCCGCATATCAACGAGCTCCGGACTCTCCTCGTCGCTGGCGGAAATCGTCCGCGGCTCGAGCGCCATTCCGCAGATCGGACAGCTGCCCGGTCCATCTCGCACGATCTCGGGATGCATCGGACAGGTCCACTGCAGCGCCGTCGCGGACGGCTTCGGCGTCAGCCGTTCGAGGGCCATGCCGCACTTCGGACAAGGGCCGGGATTCTGGCTTCTGACCTCGGGGTGCATGGGGCAGGTGAAGCCCTCTTCCGGAGCGGCCGGGACGGGCGATGCCACGGTCGCCGCTGCGCGATGCGTCTCTGCGGGTCCAGCAGCGTAATGATCGGGTGCCTTTTGGAACTTCGCCAGACACCCGGCGCTGCAGAAGAAGAGGTCGTTGCCGTTCCACGTCTCCCTGTGGGAGCTCGCTTCTGAAACCGACATCCCGCAGACGGGGTCTCGAAGCGGAATCGCTCCGCGTTTGTCGCCGGGAAGACTGGTCAAGTTGGACACTCCGTATTCGGTGATCTAGACGGGCACCGCCGGCGCGGGTCCACCCCGGAAGCGAAGCACATCGAACTGGCGATAGAAGAGGTAAACGAGATAGAGGGCCAGGGCATCGAGAAGATGCCAGACGCCGTGACCCGAGATCCAGTGATTATCAGGATTACACAACGTTTTCGTCTTATCCAGCCACCAGAAGGCATACGCGATGAGGAAGACAAGCCAATAGCCGAGAAGCCCTTTGTATCTCACGGACCGGGTGCGACGCTGGCGAACGTAGAGGAGCGCCTCGATCAGTCCGCAACAGAACAGTCCCTCGAAAAAGTAGATCGATGCGGCGTAGCTGTCGCTGACGAACATGAACAAAAGGGGGGCGGCGGTGCTCGCCCAGAAGATCACCCGGATCGTGGGACGACCCATCGCAAGCCAGCGGCGCATGTTGGCCGCGAGCATGTACGAGGCGCCCAGGTACATCCCACCGTAGTCGAAGAGCCTTCCCAGAAATGTCTCCGACGCGTGAAAGAAGGCTGAGCCCACGCCAGTCGTCAGAGCAATCCAGGCGAGCCCGCGGAGATGCTCGCGGTGATCCCGCCGTGCGGCTCGAAGAATTACGAGGCCGCAGAGGATGAAGCCGATATTCGTCCACGTGTTTCCGGGCTGACGAATCCATGCGCAGAGCGAAGCCTCACAGAACTCAGCGGGCCGGGAAACGAGTTCTTCCCATGGACACGGGATGAGGCTAGCACCTCACGATGTAAGACCGGAGCGCGAGCGCGAAGATCCTCGCCCGGTTCACTTCTTGTCGCCGGGATAATCCTTGAGCCAACGCCGGGTCGACTTCCTTCACTCCCCGCCTGGTTTTCTCGGCGATGAGCCGGTTGCCGCGGTCGTTGTGCGTCACTGCGTCTTTCTTGGGAAGCTTCTCAGCGTGGCAGTAGAGGCAGTTCTCGGCAGGAATTCCCGCGCTTTGGCCTCTTCTGGATCGGGAGCGTGGCCGTCGACGTCGAGGAGATCATGATCCAGCCCGCCCAAAACAGTCAAAAGACGACCCCGCCAGCTGAGAATTGCGTCGGTTCATCAGATATCCTTCACGATCCAAGAGTGGTAAGTGGCCTTCACATTGCCCACGCGAGCCCTGCAGCTTCGATCGTTGGCCGCCAGGAAGAACTAGCCGGGCCCGTAGTTTAACAGCCCGGTCGTCGCCGAGTCGTTCGTCTTGTATCCGCGAGCGACCTGCCCGCGGCCACCTCGCCATCCATCCCGCGGGGAGCGATCTGAGCGGCTCATCTGTCCGGCGGGCACTCGAGGACGGCCTCCCGCGTCGACGCGGGAAGGTCGGTCCCGCCGACGCGCTCGTTCGAACAACCGCGGCGCGGTCTGCACGTCCGACGTCCATACGGGGCGGCGGGAGTTGAAGCCGCGTCCGAAAGCGTCGGAAGAGAACCCGCATCGGCGGAAATCTCCCCGCCGTGACCGTAACCGAGCTACTTCGCGCCACCGCTTTCGAGGCGCTGGATCTCCTCGTCGAGTCTCGGAATGACCGCCACGACCGGGCCGTCGAAGATCCCGGCGCGCGGCAGGCGCTCTGTCCAATCCCGGGCCGGGTAGAGCGCCGCAAGATCCCAGAGGGTGCCCCGGTGGCTGCAGCATTCCGGTTCTCCCTGGGAGGGATCGGCTTGCCGCCGAAGCTGATCCGCAATCCGGTGGTCGTGGTCCCAGAAGTGACGCACGCGAGGATCTCTGAGCCGCCGGAGAACGATCGACCCGGGCTTTGACATGTCCGTAATGAGGATCGGTTCCCAGACCGCCATCACCCGGACGTTTGCCCGGGGATGACGATTCAGAACTTCCTCGACCGCGGAGGCCCCCCGCAGACACGTCGGTCACGTTGGGGAGAGGAGAAGGACGAGTCGCGCCGCGGCACCGGCCCGATTGAACTCGGCTTTGAACTCCGGCGCCGACGCCTTCTCGACGATCGTGAGCGCTGAGCTCGCCGGACTCCCCGCGGCGCCGCACTCGAGAAGCGAGATCGCCATTCCGGCGAGCAGGGCGATTCCAAGTCCGAGTCTCGATCCGAACCGGGGGCCGCGGGCCGGTCTCATCCCAGATCCGCGATGAGACTCGCCACGACTTGCGGAAGGAACAGGAACGCCACCACCACGATCGTGGCAACGGCGAGCAGGACGACGCTCGCACGGCTCGTGCGCCCGCACGCCCTCTGCCGCCGGAGCTGGAAGATCCCGACGGCGAGCAGAGCGAGGGAGGCGACGCTGAGCCAGGGCCGCAAGTCGCTCACGACGGCGCCGAGGCCGGCGAGCCCGAGCGCGGCGGGCAGAGCAAACGGAAGGCAGCAGGCGATCGAGAGGACGGCGCTTCCGATCGCGGCCAGCGGCGGGATGCGCTCCGTGTGCTTCACGCGCGGTCTCTCCCGCGAGCGCGCCGGATCGCGGAGGAGATCGACGCCTCCGAAGGCAGACCGGAAAGGCTGCCGTGGTCCTCGTACGTTCGACAGGACAACGCCGCGATCACCGTGCCCGCACCGAGCGGTTCCACGTCGTCGCCGTCGATGCGTATCGTCGGAGAACCGGCAAAGGCGAGCTCGCGCGCCACTGAGGCGTTCGAGACCTCGACCTCCTCGATCGCGCGGACCACGCCCTGCTCGGCGAGAAGCCTGCCGAGGCGTTCCGCCGCGGGCCGGTGATTCGGGCAGCCCGGTATGTAGAGGAGCTGGACTCTCATCGCCGCCGGGAAGGTTTCGCCGCAATCCCTTTGAGCACGGGGCACGCCTCGGGCTCCGTCTTCTCGAGGGCGGCGTTGCACTCGTCCAGGGCGGAGGCGAGCTCCTTCTCGAGCTCCTGAAGATCGGCGATCTTTCGCGCGACGACGGTGAGCTTCACGTCGAGAAGCCTCTGGACGCGGGGATAGGCCTTGCCGTTGTTCGACCGCAGGGAGAGCAGCTCGCGGATTTCATCGAGGGAAAACCCCAGCTCCTGCGCCCGCTCGATGAAGAGCAGGGTATCGACGTCTTCTTCGCGGAACAGACGGTAGCCGCCCGCGGAACGGGCAGGGCTTCGAAGGAGCCGGCGCCGTTCGTAAAAACGTATGGCGTCGATGCTCAAACCCGCCCGCCGCGAAACCACTCCGATTCGAAACGGCCCTTCTCGTGTCGCGCTCATGGTGGGGAGCCTAAACCCTCGACTCAAGACCAGAGTCAACCCGAGAGGTTGGCCGCGGCGACGGGCCACGCGAAGGGATCCGACGGAGGCTCGCCCGTCAGTCTTCCAGCGTCGGCAGGGTCTTCAGCACCTCCGACGCAGCCGGCCGGTTCACGACGGGCTGATCCTTTCGAATCCTGCCGTCTTTGAACCCCAGAATGCGCCGGGCGAACTGGGCGATGTCGGTCTCGTGGGTGACGAGGACGATCGTCAGGCCCTCGTCGTTCAACCGCTGGAAGATCTCGAGGATCTCGACCGACGTCCGGCTGTCGAGGTTCCCCGTGGGCTCGTCCGCGAGGAGGATCGACGGGGAATTGACGAGCGCGCGGGCGATCGAGACCCGTTGCTGCTGCCCGCCGGACAGCTGCGAGGGGAAATGCCGTGACCGGTCGGCCAGCCCCACCAGCTCCAGGGCCTCCGTGGCCCGCCGGCGGCGCTCCTCCGGGGCGATCTTCGTGTAGAGCGTCGGCAGCTCCGCGTTCTCCAGGGCGGTCGTCCGGGCGAGAAGGTTGAAACCCTGGAAGACGAACCCGATCTTCTGGTTCCGAATCGCGGCGAGCGCTCTCTTGTCGTGGGTCGAGACATCGACGCCCTCGAGGAGGTAGCGTCCCGCGCTGGGCCGGTCGAGGCAGCCCAGTATGTTCATGAAAGTGGATTTGCCGCCGCCGCTCGCGCCCATGATGGCGACGAACTCTCTCCGGTGGATTTCCACGGTCACCCCGCGAAGCGCGTGAACCCGCGTCTCCCCGAGATCGTAGTACTTGTGGATGTCCTCGACGCGGATGACGGCATCGGGACCGCCGGCGTCGGATCCGCGCGCCGCCAAGACGCCGGCCTAGCGCCGGATTCCGCCGGGGACTTGAGACTTCGGCAGGACGGATCGGATCACGAGCTCGTCACCGGGTTTGAGCTCCCCGCGGGCAACGCGCGTCAGCTCCGTGTAGGAATGGTCGGTGATCCCGAGCGACACCTCCACGGGATCGAGGCGGCCGGTCGGGAGAAGCTTCCAGACCACGGCGGACTCCCCGCCCGGGCCCCGGGTCGAGGCGCCGGCTTCCGGAGCGCCGGGCTCCGCACGCACGGCGGGAGCCTTGCGCGCTTCCTCGACCGGGATTCCGCGAGACCGGAGGGTCGCGCGGATCTCCTCCGGCGAATACGGCGGCTTGTAGCGCAGCGCCGTATTCGGGATCTTCTCGACGTTGCGGACCGTGGCGACGGGGATCGTCACGTACGCCGTCATGCCGGGGAAGAGCTTCATGTCCCGGTTGACGAACGAGATGATCGTGTCGTACGTGACGACGTTCTGGACCGTGGTCGGGTTCATGCGCACCTGGTCGACGACTCCCTCGAACGTCTCTTTGGGAAACGCGTCGACCTTGAAGGTGACGGACTTGCCGGGCCGGATCTGCCCCACGTCCGACTCGTCCGTCTTCGTGTACACGAGCATCTTGGTCAGGTCCTGCGCGATCGTGAAGATCGTCGGGGCCTGAAGGGACGCCGCGACGGTCTGGCCCAGCTCGACGTTTCGCGCGACGACCGTCCCGTCGATCGGCGATCGGATGACGGTGTAGTTCAGGTTCGTGCGGGCGATCGACAGCGTGGCCGCCTTCTGTTTCACCTGAGCCAAGGCCTGTTCGACGTTCGCCGCGGCGGCGCCCACGCCGGCGGCCGCGGAATCCGCGTTTGCCCTGGCGATGTCGAGCTGCTGCTGGCTGGCGAGGTTTCCGCGAACCAGCTCGACGGTCCGCTTGTGCTCGTTTCGCGCCTGGATGGCGGCGGCCTTTTCCTTTTCCAGGTTCGCTCGAGCGGCGGTCACGTTCGCTTGCGCGTTGTCGAGGTCCGCGGCCGCCTGCGAAACCGCGCCTTCGAAGAGCGCCGGGTCGATGAGGGCGATGACGTCCCCCTTGCGCACCCGGGCGTTGAAGTCGGCGTTCAATCTGGCGATCGACCCGGAGACCTGAGACCCCACCTGAACGGTCACGACCGCGTTGATCGTACCGGTCGCCTGCACGACGTCGTGGATGTCGCCGCGCTCGACGGCGGCGGTGAAGTGCTGCGGCTTCGAGCCGTGTCCGAGTCCCATGGCCGCGAGGATCCCGGCGGCGACCACGACCGCTCCGGCGGCGAGCCAGCCGCGATTCTTCCTCGACCGAAACAGCGCGGTCACGGGCTCACTCATACCGCAGTGCCTCGATGGGGTCGAGGCGCGAGGCCTTTCGAGCCGGGTAGTAGCCGAAGAACACGCCGACCGCGACCGAGAAGAGGGCGGCGAGCACCACGGATTCCGGCGACATCTCGAGCGGCCAGCTGAGCGTCTGGCCCACGACGTACGAGGCGCCGACGCCCAGGAGGACGCCGGCCGTGCCTCCCACGAGGCTCAGCATCACGGACTCTCCCAGGAACTGCAGCTGGATCGCCTCCTCCGTCGCGCCGACCGAGATGCGGACGCCGATCTCGCGGGTTCGTTCCGTGACCGAAACGAGCATGACGTTCATGATCCCGATTCCCCCGACCAGGAGCGATATGGAGGCGATCGCGATCAGGAGGATCGTGAGAGTTTTGCTCGCTTCGAGCTGCGCCTTCACGACGTCCTCCGGATTGCGGATGTTGAAGTCGTCCTCTTCGTCGGGGCGGAGATGGTGGCGGTCTCGAAGGATGGCGGCCGCCTCCTGGCCCGCGACCTTGACGGCGTCCGGCGAAGTGGCCGAGCACAGGATGTCGTCGAGCCACGTCACGCCCTTGATCTTCTTCTGCGCCGTCGTGTACGGCATCAAGACCGTGTCGTCCTGGTCCTGGCCCGACAGGGAGAGGCCCTTCGGCTGGAGCGTCGCGACCACGGTGAACGGTTGGGTGTTGATCCGGATCACCTTCCCCACCGCGTCTTCCGCTCCGAAGAGCTGCTGGCGCACGGACCGCCCGATGACGCACACGCTGGCGGCGCGCTCGACGTCGTCCTGGGAAAACGCCGCGCCCTGGTCGATCACCCAGCGTTTGATGTCGAAGTACTCCGGGGAAATTCCGCGGTAGGAGGTGTGCCAGTTCTGGTTGGCGTAGATCACCTGAATGGGATCGTCCACGTTGGGAGAAACCGCGCGGATCAGCGAGATCTGCCTCTGGATCGCCTGAGCGTCGGCCATCGTGAGCGTCTTCGTGTCGTGGGGGCCGGTCCGAACGCCGTTGACCGCTCGCCCGCCCGCCTCGATCCAGACGAAGTTGTCGCCGAGATTCTGGAGCTGCTGCTCGACGCGGGATTGCCCGGCCTTCCCGATGGCGACGACGCAGATGACCGCGGCGATCCCGATCATGATGCCAAGGACGGTCAGGACGCTTCGGAGCTTGTTCCGCAGCAGTGCGACCAGGCTGCCGCGAAGGAGGCCGGCGTAGTTCATCGCGGATTCCGACGATATCGCGGCGCCCGGGCGTTCTTGGATTTGGTGGAGGCGGCGGGAGTTGAACCCGCGTCCGGAAGCGTCACGGGAGAGGCCACTCCATGCTCAGCCCCTTCTTGGTTCTCGTCCGGCCGCCTCAAGAAGAGGCAAAACAGCGGCAAGACAACCCCGGATTGATTTCGCCGGTCCGTCCGGGGGTCCGGACCGGCTACACCCGAATTTGGCGTCGACGGCGCAGGCGCGTCGAGTGCGCTCCTGCGACATCGTCACTGCGCGTTAATTACGCAGCGAGAGCGAGATTGCTGTTATTGGCAGCTATCATTTTTCACCTTTTAACGAGGTAGGTGAGGCCTCGGCATGCAACCTTTCGCGTGCTCGTCCCCGTCGAAGCCGTTTCGCCCCCGTAAAAGCCGGGAGCCCGTTCGCCGGGCTCAAAGATCTGGAAAAACCATAACACCGAGGCCGCGTGAGCCATTCCGGGACCGCCCGCTCGCCTAGAATGCGCCCAGCCGAGGAGGAACGATGACGACCCGCCGGGATCCGGAGAGCGGGACGACCCACGTCGAGAAACCGGCGGGCGCGCTCCGGCTGGGCATCGCGCGCGGGTTCACGATCGCCGAGGACCTCGTCTACGTCAGCCTGGGTCTTCTCCTGGCCGTCAGCGCGGGCGCGCTCGTCGTCAGCGGCGCGGCGGCATTCGTTCAGAGCCTCCGATCCGGCGCGACTCCCGTCGAGATCGTGGTCGTGCTCGACCGCATCCTTCTCGTTCTCATGATCATCGAGCTCCTCTACACGGTGAAGGTCTCTTTCCAGGAGCACGCCCTGGTCCCGGAGCCCTTTTTGGTCGTCGGTCTCATCGCGGCCACGCGGCGGATCCTGATCGTGACCGCTCAGCTCGCCGTGTTCGTCGAGAAGACCACCGACGAGGCAGTCTTTCGCCACGCGATGTTCGAGCTCGGATTGCTGACGGTCATGGTCGTGGCGCTCGTCGGCTCCCTGCTGATGTTGCGGAGGCGGTCCGCCGTCGTCTGATGCGGGCGCGGAGCCGCGCCCGCATCAGAGCAGACGAGCGTTTTTCGACAGTTCTCGACTAGAAGCCCCCTGCCGCCCGAATTCGTGACAGCAGCTGCATCATCCCCGTCCACTCGTTCCTGAGCTCGGGGACGTTCGCCTGCTGGAATTGCCTGTCGGCCTCTCGTCCGTCCTGCCACAGATGATCGATGTTGCCCCGCAGATCGTCCGAGCTCAAGCCCCGCTCGAAACGTTCATGGAACGCGTCCGCCTGTTGAGCGAAGTGCTGGATCGCGTCGATCGACGTGTTCCTGCGGTCGTCGTTCCGATAACGGTCGCCGAACTGCCGCGTCAGGTCCGCCAGCCGCGCCGACCTTTCCGCCAGCTCATGCGCGAGGGGCGCGAGCTGGCTCGAATCAACGACGCGTCCGGTCGGACGTCCGGCCTCATACCGGTCCGAGGACCGATTGTCCGGGTAATACCCTGAATCCTCGTCCTGGTTGAGGTCGATGTCTCTCTGGTAGACGCGGATCATCTGGTTGAGCAGCGCGACCGTCCGGTTCCAATCGTCGACCGTGTGTCGATCGGCATTCCGGGAGCGTCGGAGCCGGTATTGGACCGCCTGCCCATCGCGGAGAAGGAGACGCAACTCGTCGTCAACCTGCCACGGGGCCGAGCGGTAGGTGTCCATCCGTTCGTGAAAGCGGCTGGCTCTGTCGGCGAAGTTGGCGATCGCCCGGATGAATCGCGCGTCGTGTGCGTAGAACCAAACGCCTTGATGCTGCGCCTGGTCGTTCGCGTGCTGGGCTTGCTCGTCAAGTTCGTGCGCGAGCTGACTCATCTGGTCGTAGCCACGGTCCGACAGGGTGTTCGGCCCGTGAGCGACGGCCGTTCCCGTCAACCCGAGAGTTAGGGCGAACGCTGCCGTCAGCAGGGTGAAGATGTGCGGTTTTCGGTTCATGGTTCAGCCTCCCAGACCCCCGGATCAGCAAGGACCGGTCCAGAACGAAGAGCCTTGATTCGACGAGTTTTGCGGGGCAGACGTCCGCGTTCGCGTCCTGATCGGGGGACGGTTCGCACGGTTTTCAGGGCGCTCCGGGCGCGTGATGGGAGAAAGGGAGGAAGCCACTCGCCTGCAGGTTCGAACGAAGGAAGGAAAAATGGTGACGGTGCCCAGAAAGTCGGGAACGAAGTATTTCCGAGGCAGCCAGGGCAATACCGCCGCGAAAGATACGGACGTGATCGTGGGGACAAGAGTCGTCATCGACCTCGCGAAAGACGGCAGCGCGGCGTAGATTCGCATTCCATCGGTCAGTCCGTCGAAGTAACTCGTTCGCCCGGTCGGCGGATCCCGGCTTGACACCGGCCGGCGAGAGGAATGGAATGGCGCTCTCTACATGCGCCGCAGCGATCTCATCGTCGTCGTGACCTCGGTCGGATCCGAAGAGCAGGCCCTCGACATCGCGCATGCGCTGGTCCGAAACCGGCAGGCCGCCTGCGTCAACCTGCTCCCGAACGTGCACTCGATCTACCGCTGGAAGGGGCGTGTCTGCGACGACGGAGAGTTCCTCCTGCTCATCAAGACGCGGGCTCGGGAGTTCACGGCGGTCTGCGACACGATCCAGAAGATCAACACGTACGAGCTCCCGGAGATCCTCGCGTACCGCGTCGACGAAGCATCTCCGGCGTTCGCGGCCTGGATCAGCCGGACGACCGAGCGGCCGAAGAAGAAGCTTCGGAACAAGGTCAAGGGTTCCTCCACCGCATCGGCAAAGCCGCCAGCCCCCATTCCGATTCGGCGTCGCGCCTCGTCTTCCTCGAGGTAGGACCCCCGGGGGCGCGTGATCGCCTTCCTCACCCTCTTCCTGGGCCTGATTGCCGGCGTGCATCCGGTCGCGGTGTCGGTGACGGGACCCGTCGCCTCCGTGGAGATCGAGCTCGACGGGAATCGCGCCGGCCAAGCCCGGTCCGCGCCCTGGACGGTGTCCGTGGACTTCGGGTCCGAGCTCGCGCCGCACGAGCTCGTCGCCCGCGCGTTCGACGCGGAGGGGCACGAGGTGTCCCGTGCGCGGCAGTGGGTCAACCTGCCGAGGCCCGCCGCGGAGGTCCAGATCCTGCTCCAGAAGAGCGAGAAGGGCGTCGCGACCGGGGCGCGCGTTTCCTGGGAAAGCGTCTTTTCGGAGCCGCCGAAAATCCTGTCCGTGACGTTCGATGGGCGGACTCTCGACGTGAAGGGAAACGAGATCTTCGCGCTTCCCGCGTACGATCCTCTGACCACCCACCTCCTCTCCGCCGCGGCCGAATTTCCCAAGGATCTGCGCGGGCGCGCGGACACCGTGATCGGCGGCAGGACGGCGTCGGAGGCGGCGAGCGAGCTGACGGCGATCGCCGTGCGTCTTCCGGACAAGGGCGGCTTCACGGAAGCGTCCGCCTTCGAGGGAGGAATTCTCCGCGGCGGCGTGCCCGTTCGGCCAATCGCCCTCGAGCGCGGCCCCGCGGAGGTCCTGATCATCCGTTCCCTCTCGAACTCGGAGGCCATCCAGCATCTCGGCCGGGGAGGCCGCGCGCTCTTCGACCAGAACCGGCGCGGGACGATGCCGCCGTACGATCCCGAGGCGCTCCGCCTCGACATGCGCGTGGGCGACTCTGACCGCCTGAGCTTTCTCTGGCCGATCTCGCAGACGTTTTCGTCTCCCGAAGGGCAGAAGGAGCTCTTCGCGGGCTCGCGGTTCTTCACGGGGCGCGACCAGGGGATCCACTGGCTCCTGACGCGTGTCTCGCATCCCGGAGCGCCGGGGCCGGCCCCGAGGTTCGCCGACGCGGCGGCCGTGGCCGGGCTCCACGCGCTCGAGAGCTGCACGCGGCGCGCGGTCCTTCTCGTGCTCGGACGCAAGACGCCCGACGTCAGCCGCTACACGCCCGCGATGGTCCGCGCGTACCTCGATCGGGTCCGCGTGCCCCTGTACGTCTGGAGCTTCGACCCACCCGCGCCCGGGAAGTCGGATCCGTGGGGCCCGGCCGAGGACGTCTCGAACACGGGCAAGCTGCGGATCGCCGTCGAGCGCCTGCGCCGGGAGCTCGAGTCGCAGGCCGTCGTGTGGGTGGAAGGCAAATACCTGCCGCAGCAGGTCGAGCTTTCGGAGGCGCTCAAGGGACGCGGGGTGTCGCTGGCGCGCTGAGAAGGGAGACGGCGGGTCCCTCTACGGCCTTCCGAATGCCTGCACCCAGAGCACCTGCCAGCCGCTCGCGTTTTTTCCAAAGACGACGGCGCAGCCCGTGTCCACGAAGTTCTTCGCGAGGATGTGGTCGCGGTGCTGCTTGCTCGCGAGCCACCCGTCCATCACTTCGTCGGCGGAGTACTGGCCCCGGGCGATGTTCTCACCCGCAAACCGGGGCCGGTAACCGGCGGCCTTGCTCCGCTGGAAAACGTCGGTGCCCTCCGGGCTGTCGTGGCCGTAGTAGGAGCGGGCGAGCATGTCGCGCGCGTGCCGCAACGCGGTCTCGTCGAGCAGCGGATTGCTCCGCAGCGGGAGGAGGTGAGCCTCCGCGCGGGCACGGTTGACGCGGGAGAGGATCGCGGAGCGGACCCCTCCAAGGTCTGTGAGCGCCGCCGTCTTCTCCGCGAAGAAGTCCGGCATGGAGCGCGCGAAGATGAGCACGTAGAGCGGAGGCTTCTCGCGGGAGACGCCGACGCCGATGTCCTTCGCCTCGGCGGCGACGAGCTCGTCGCCGAAGTCGGGGGCGTCCGCCGCCGCGGCGAGAACGTCGTCGGCGTCGCCGCCCGCGCGCAGGAACGCCTCCGAAAAGATCTGCGCCTCATAACCGGAACGGAGGGCCGCGTCCCGGTCCTGCGGCGTGGTGACGTCCGGATCCGGCGGAGGCTCCGCGCCGCGGGCCGCGCGCGCGTCCGCCACGGACGTCAGAACCCGGTTCACGACGAGCGGTGGCCGCGAGTGCGCCTTGCGCACCTCGTTGATGCGCTCGACGAGAGCGGCGCGGGTCCCACCGGACACCGGCCCGGCGGGATCGTCGGGAACGGCCACCGCCGCGGCCGCCCACCAAAGCGTGGCCAGGATCAGCGCCAACGCCGCGTCCCTAGCGGTCGGCGACGGCCGTGAGCGCCAGGCGGAGGTCCTCGATCAGGTCCTCGACGTCTTCGATCCCGACGGAGATCCGCACGAGGCCGGGAGTGACGCCGAGCCGGCTGCGCTCCGGCTCGGGGATGCTCGCGTGGGTCATGGTCGCGGGATGGGAGATCAGGGTCTCGACGCCGCCGAGGCTTTCGCCGAGCGAGCAGAGCGTCACGCGCGCGAGAAACGCCGCGGCGTTCTCGAACGAGCCGAGCTCGAAGGAGATCATCGCGCCGAAGCCGCGCATCTGCCGCTTCGCGAGCTCGTGGTCGGGGTGGGAGGGCAGCCCCGGGTAGTTGACCTTTTTCACCCGCGGGTGCGTCGAGAGAAACTCCGCGACCGCGCGCCCGTTCTGCTCGTGCCGGTCCATCCGAACGACGAGCGTCTTGATGCCTCGCAGCACGAGCCAGGAGTCCATCGGCGAGAGGATCGCGCCCGAGCTGTTCTGAACGAACGAAAGCCATTCGACGTGCTCGGGACTCTTCGCGACCGCGATGCCGCCGATCGAGTCCGAGTGCCCGTTCAAGAACTTCGTCGTCGAGTGGTAGACGATGTCGGCGCCGAGCGTCAGCGGGCGCTGGAGGTACGGCGAGGCGAACGTGTTGTCGACGACGACGATCGCGCCCCGCTCGTGCGCCATCTGCGAGAGCAGCGTGATGTCGCACAGACGCATCGTCGGGTTCGTGGGGCTCTCGAGGTGGAGAAGCTTCGTGTTCGGCCGGAAGGCGGCGCGCACCTCGTCCGGGTTCGCGGTGTCGACGAACGTGTGCTCGACTCCGTACCGCGCCTGGATCTTCGTGTAGTACCGGTAGGTGCCGCCGTAGGTCATGTTCGAGCACACGATGTGCTCGCCGCCCTTGACGAAGGTCGCGATGGAGGTCGCCGCGGCCATGCCGGACGCGAACGCGCGCGCGCCCGCGCCTCCCTCGAGGACCGCCATGTTCTCTTCGAGCGCGTGCCGGGTCGGGTTCTGCGTGCGCGCGTATTCGTAACCCTTGTTCTTGCCGAGCGCCTCCTGCACGTAGGTGGAGGTCTGGTAGATCGGAACGGCGACGGCCCCCGTGGAGGGATCGGGGAGGTTCCCGGCGTGGATGCAATCGGTGGAGAAACCCATTCATCAACTCCCGTTCTGATTCGAGAGACGCTAAGAGGTCAGCAGTCGGAGGATCAAGACTCGTGCGTGGCGAAAATCCCCTGTCCCGGATACCGCTCCGCGCCGTCGGGGAAGAGAGTCACGACTGTCTTGCCGGGCCCCAGGCGTTTCGCGATCTTCAGGGCTCCCGCGGCGGAAAGGCCGGACGAGCCTCCCGCCAGAAGCCCCTCTTCCCGGGCGAGGCGGCGCGCCGCTTCGAACGCCGTCGCGTCGTCGATCGTGACGACTTCGTCGATCAGGCCGCGGTCGAGGATCTCCGGAAAAAAGGAGAGCCCGACGCCTTCGACGGCGTGGGAGCCCTGTTTTCCGCCACCGAGGATGGAGCCCTGCGGCTCGACCGCGACCTTCAAGATCCGCGGGTTGCGCTCGAGGAGGAAGCGGCCGACGCCGGTGAACGTGCCGGTCGTCCCGACGCCGGTGACCCACGCGTCGACGCGCCCTCCCGCGGCCTCCCAGATTTCGGGGCCGGTGGTCTCGTAGTGGACTCTTGGATTGACGGGATTCGCGAACTGGTTGGGCAACCAGGCGCCGGGAGTCTGCGCGACGATGTCGCGTGCGCGTTGGATCGCGCCGCTCATCAGGTTCTTCGCGGGCGTGCGCATGACCTCCGCTCCAAATCCTTCCATGAGGCGCGCCTTGACGTGCCCGTATCCCTCCGGCATGACGACGAGGCAGCGGTAGCCGCGCAACGCGGCGAGCATCGCGAGCGCGACGCCCGTGTTTCCCGACGTCGGCTCGACGATCGTCCCGCCGGGGCGGAGCAACCCGCGCCGCTCCGCGTCGTCCAGCATCGCGAGCGCGACGCGGTCTTTGACGCTCCCGCCCGGGTTGAACCACTCGAGCTTGGCCAGAATCCGGGCGGTCCCCTGCCCGAAACGGGAGAGCTCGACCAGGGGGGTGTTGCCGATCGCGGCGGCGACCGACGTCGCGTGGGGCGAGGCGGTGGTGAATGACGACATTCAGAGAGTCCGTCGGAAACGATAGCAAAAACCGGGCAACAAAAAAGCCCCGGCTCGCGCCGGGGCTCGGGTCAAAGATTCGATCGAATCAGTAAGCCTGCTGTGCGCGCCGCGCCGAATAGCACTCCCGGCAGTACACGGGCTTGCCATTCGTCGGGTTGAACGGAACCTGCGTCTGCTTGCCGCAGCCGTCGCAGGTCACGTCGTAGAACGTGCGCTCGCGTCCTTCGCCGGACGACGTCTTGCGCTTGTCGCGGCAGACCTTGCAGCGCTTCGGCTCGTTCGTGAAGCCTTTGCGCGCGTAGAACTCCTGATCATCGGCGGAAAAGAGAAACGTCTGGCCGCAGTCGACACAGGTGAGATTCTTGTCGGTGTATTGCTGCATCATGAAAGTTTTCCGATCTCCCGGGTATTCACCCTCGGGGCTTTCGCCCCTTCGTTAAAAAAGAAACATTGACGATTCGATGCTGGATGCGTTGGCCTGCGCGCGCTCGTTGGAGCGCCGGAGGTTGGTTCTCTAGGACCGACCCCCTTTCGCGCGTGCGCACGTCGTCCCGCGAAGACGTACGGATGGGGGAAGGGGAGTCATAAATGTGACGTCGATTGTGCGGGGTTAAAAGCTGGCGCAAAGTAGCATTGCCCGAAGGGCGCGCGCAAGTTTTTTCGGGCGGCCTGGCGCGCGGTTCCGGCTTCACCCGGGTCGGCAGCAGCGACATTTTTCGGCAGCGAGGCGCTCCGGCGTACGCAGCCGGACGTGTGCCGGGGCGCAGGCGAAAACGGCTGGAAACCCGGGCGGAGACTGGACTTAGGAGCCGATGATCCCGGCGATCGGCGAGGACGCGGTGGCGTAGCGCTTGCGCGGAATCCGTCCGGCGACGAAGGCGTCTCGTCCGGCGCGGACGGCGTCGCGCATCGCCCGAGCCATGCGTACGGGATCGCGGGCCCCGGCAATCCCCGTGTTCATCAGCACGGCCTGCGCGCCGAGCTCCATCGCCACGCACGCGTCGGAAGCCGTTCCGACGCCGGCATCGACGATCACCGGCACGCCCGCCCGCTCCAGGATGATCGAGAGGTTGTTCGGATTCTGGATGCCGAGCCCGGATCCGATCGGCGCGCCGAGCGGCATCACCGCCGCGGCGCCCGCGTCCTCGAGCTTGCGCGCCATGATCGGGTCGTCCGACGTGTACGGGAACACGATGAACCCCTCCTTCACGAGCGTCTTCGTCGCGGCGAGGAGCTCTTCGTTGTCGGGCCACAGCGTCTGCTCGTCTCCGAGCACCTCGAGCTTCACCCACTCGGAGAGGCCGACCTCGCGGCCGAGGCGGGCCGCTCGCACGGCGTCATCCGCGTTGAAGCAGCCCGCTGTGTTCGGCAGGATCGTGATTCCCGGCGGCAGGAAGTCGAGGAGCGACTCCTTGCCGCGGTCCGTCAGGTTCACGCGGCGCACCGCGACCGTCACGATCTCGGCGGCGGACTCTTCCAGGGCCTGTTTCATGAGCGGAAAGGTCGAGTACTTGCCCGTTCCGACGATCAGGCGGGACGTGAATGTCCGGCCGGCGAGCACGAACGGAGCTTCGGCGGGCGCGGCGGCGGCGGGCGGGGCATCGGGGGTCGTGGTGGTCGCGGTCATGGCGGGATTTTATCGCTCTGCCGCGGGATCGAGCGGGACGTTGTCGATGAGCCGGGTCTTCCCCAGCCGAACCGCGGCGGCGAGGGCGATCCCGGGGCGGACGCGCGCCGCCCTCGCCATGGTCTCGGGATCGACGGCTTCGACATAGTCGACGGCGAGCCCGGCCCGCTCGAGCTCGCGGCCGGTCTCGTCTTCGAGCGCCCGGGCGTCCGTCGCGCCGGCAGCCGCGCGGTCGCGAGCGGCGAAGAGGGCGCGGGGCAGGGCGGCGGCGAGAAGGCGGTCCGCGGGGGACAGGTAGGCGTTGCGCGAGGACATGGCGAGGCCGTCGGGCTCGCGCACGGTCGGCAGCACGATGATCGCGACGGGGAAATCGAGGTCCCGCGCCATCCGCCGGATGACGGCAACCTGCTGGAGGTCCTTGCGGCCGAAGTATGCGGCGTCCGGCGCGACCTGGAGAAAGAGCCGGGCGACGACCGTCGCGACGCCGCGGAAGTGCCCCGGCCGCGCCGCTCCCTCGCCACCGTCCGTCACGCCCGCGACGTCGACGGAGGTCGAGAAGTCCGGCGAATAGAAGGATTCGGGATCGGGCGCGTAGAGAAGGTCGGCGCCGGCCTGCGCGAGAAATTTCGAGTCCTCGTCGAGCCGGCGCGGGTATCGCGCGAAGTCTTCTCCCGGCGCGAACTGGAGCGGGTTCACGAAGATCGAGACGACGCCGAAGCCGGACTCCTCCCGCGCGCGGCGCACGAGGGAGACGTGGCCCTCGTGGAGCGCGCCCATGGTGGGGACGAAGCCGACGCGAAGGTTGCGCGCTTTCGCGGCGGCGACGCAGTCGCGAAGGGTTGTGACGTCGTGGACGATGTTCATGACGTCCCCCTCACCCTGCCTCTCCCCCGCGCGCGGGGGAGAGGAGTTCAATAAATCCGGCGCAGCGCCGGCGTCGCCCCTCCGGAAAAACTTTCCGCCGCGCTCGGGAATTCGCCCTTGCGCACGTCGTTCGTGAACGCGCGCGCCGCGTTTTCGATGATCGGAGCAAGCTCCGCATACCGGCGCGCGAAGCGGGGCGTCGCGTCCCCGGTCAGGCCCATGACGTCGTGGAAGACGAGGACCTGCCCGTCGCATCCGGCGCCGGCGCCGATGCCGATGGTGGGAATCGCGACGGAGCGCGTGATCTCCGCGGCGAGCCCTTCCGGCACGCATTCGAGCACGAGGGCGAAGCATCCGGCGTCCGCGAGCGCCTCGGCGTCGCTGCGGATCTCCGCGGCCGCCTCCGCGCTCTTGCCCTGAACTTTGAATCCGCCGAACTTCCGGTAGGACTGGGGCGTCAGGCCGACGTGGCCCATCACGGGGATGTCGGCGGCGAGAATCGCCTCGACGGCCGGAAGGATCCGGCGCCCGCCCTCCACTTTCACCGCGGAGCATCCGCCCTCGGCGAGGAACCGGCCGGCGTTGGCGACCGCTTCGCGCGGGTCGGTCTGGTACGACAGGAACGGCATGTCCCCCACGACGAGCGCTCGTTTCACGGCGGCGGAGACCGCCTTCGTATGGCGCACCATCGAATCCATAGAGGCGGAGAGTGTGTTCGGGCGTCCGTACACCGTCATCTCGACGGAGTCGCCCACGAGAAGGACGTCGACGCCCGCGGCATCGAGCAGTTTCGCGGACCAGGCGTCGTACGCGGTCAGCATCGCGATCTTTTCGCGTCCCTTCGCGGACACGATCGCCGGGACGGCGACGGGGGAGGTCTCAGAAAGGCCGGGCATATCGCGCTCCTTTCCTCTCGGTCGACGTCTCGAAACGAGATCGCCGCCGACAAGGGCGTCTCGAAAATTATACCCCCTTGGCCCCCTCACCCTTCCTCTCCTCCGCTGTCGCGGGTGGAGAGGGGAGGGGTGCGCCGGCTCGCCTCTCATCGAGGCGTTTGCTCGAGCTTGGCTGGAGGCGCGCCGGGGCTTAACTTGGGTGGGCCGCGGGCACGTAGTACTGGACGCCCCGTTTCGCCTTCTGGATCTGCGCCACGAGGTCGTCGAAGTCCGCCGGGCGGTTCACGAAGTCGATCTCGTTCGTGTCCACCACGAGAAGCGGCGTTTCCTCGTAGTGGTAGAAGTAGTAGTTGTAGGCCTCGATCAACTGGGCGAGGTACTCCGGCGTGATCCCCTTCTCGATCGACCGCGAGCGCTTGCGGATGCGCTTCATGCAGGTCTCGAGCGAGCCCTGGAGGTAGATCACGAGGTCCGGCTTCGGCACGCTCTCCGACAGCAGGGAGTAGAGCCGGTCGTAGATCAGGAGCTCCGAGTCGTCCAGGTTCAGGCAGGCGAAGATCTTGTCCTTCGGGAAGTGGTAGTCCGCCAGCACGAGCGTCGTGAAGAGGTCGATCTGGGCGATCTCGCGCTGCTGCTGGTAGCGCGAAAGGAGGAAGAAGAGCTGCGTCTGGAAGGCGGAGCCCTTCTTTTTCTTGTAGAACTCGCCCAGGAACGGGTTGTCGACGTCTTCGAGAATCTGCGTGCCGTGGAACCGGCGGGAGAGGAGCTCTACCAGGGACGTCTTCCCGACTCCGATCGGCCCGTCGATGGCCACGTGCCGGAGCTTGACGTCGCCTTCCGAAGGGATCGCCATTTTGCGGGGATCTTACTCCGTGGGCCGGCGGCGCTTTACGAGACGAGAACGTCGGCGATTCCGAACGCGGCGAGCGCCACCGACACGAAGCCGTTGGCCGTGAAGAAAGCCGCTCCAAGCTGCGAGAGGTCCCCCGGCCGGACGATCGCGTGCTGATACACGAGCGCCGCAACCGTGACGGCGATTCCCGCCGCAAACAGAGCCCCGCCGCCGGAGAGCCTCCACACGATGACGAGCAGCGGGACCATGAGGGCGTGCAGCACCGCGGAAATGCGAAGCGCTCCCGCGGCGCCCCATCGCGCCGGGATGGACTTCAAGCCCGTCCGGCGGTCGTGTTCCTCGTCCTGTAGCGCGTAGATCACGTCGAATCCGGCGGTCCAGAGAAGCACGGAGAGGCCGAGAAGCACCGGCGTCAGGGCGAAGACGCCGCGCACGGCGATCCATGCACCGACCGGTGCGATCGCGAGGCACAGCCCCAGCACGAAGTGCGACGCCCACGTGAACCGTTTCGTGTACGAGTAGAGAAACAGCAGGGCGAGCGCGACCGGCGACAGCAGCAGCGTCAGACGATTCAGGGACGCCGCGGCGGCGACGAACGCGACGACGGAAACCACGAGAAAAGCGCGCACGAAACCGGGCGTGAGGGCTCCCGCCGGCAGGGCGCGTTGCGCGGTGCGCGGGTTGGCGGCGTCGATCTCGCGATCCGCGAGACGGTTGTGGGCCATGGCCGCGCTGCGCGCACCGACCATGGCGACGAGGATCTTTCCCAGCGTCGCCCAATCCGGGATTCCACGCGCCGCGAGAACGGCCGACAGCAGCGCGAACGGAAGCGCGAAGAGCGTGTGCGAGAACTTGATCATCTCGAGCGTCGTCGAGGCGGACCGCGCGAGCCCGGCCGGCGGCTTCACTCGATCGAGTCCCGGCTGCGCCGCCGGGGAGGAACGCGCGTGGGCTTGCCGGTTCCTTCCCAGCGGTCGCTCCGCCCCGGAATCTCGAGCCCGAACCACCGGGCCACCCGCCCGCAGTATGCGTCCAGGAACCGCTCCATCGAGGGCTCCGCGAGGTAAAACGCCGGGGTCGGCGGCGCCACGATCGCCCCGGCGAGCGTGGCCGTGCGCATGTTTTCGACGTGCACGAGGGAGTACGGCGACTCCCGGAATGCGAGGACGAGCGGGCGCCGCTCTTTCAGGCAAACGTCCGCGGCGCGCTGCAGGAGCCCACGGGAAATTCCGTGCGCGATCGCTCCGAGGGTCCCTCCGCTGCACGGGATGACGATCATTCCGGCGGTCGGATAGGAGCCGGAAGCGATCACGGCGCCGACGTCCTCGTCCGGGTGGAGCTCGATCTTCGCGGCGAGCGCCTTCGCCGAAGGGAGCGTTGCGACCCAGCGTTGCGGCCGGTCGATCCCTCGATCGATCTCCGCCTGAGCGACTTTCAACGCCGAACCGGTAATCACGAGGTGCAGCCGGGAGAGCCCCGGCGCGGCGAGGACGCGCTCGACGAACCGCCGCGCGAGGAGCGCGCCCGAGGCGCCGGAGACGCCGACGACGATTTCCCGCTCCTGCTCCTGCATCGCACAGAAGTCTATCCGCCGCGCCGCGACGCACGTTCGAGCATCCGACAGAAACGGTTGTCACCGCCGGGGCGATCCCCGTGCCGCGGCAATTTCGGCATTCCCGGCCACGGAGGCGACAGGAACGCTTTACCCCCGCCGGCACGCGTCGGGCCGGCTCCATCCCCGATCTGCTGCTCCCTCAACCGGATCCGCCGATCGAGCCTCCCGGCACGCGTCTCGCCTTTCTGCCGGCCAAACGAAAGGAGGTGCCGATGGAGAACGCCTGATCGCGAGAACCCGATGAGGACAAGCAGAAAGCCCCGAATCGCGAAACGAATTTCGAAAGGACGAGCTCTCATGAAGTCATCCGTTCCGACTCTGCTCCGGGCCCTGGCCGCGCTCGCGGTCGTGCTCGGCGCACTTTCCCACCCCGCGGCCGTCCGCGCGGACGACGCGTCCGAAACGGCGAAAAAGGTCAACATCAACCAGGCATCGGCGGCCCAGATCGCGTACCTCCCGCGGATCGGCGCCAAGGCGGCAGACCGGATCATCGAGTACCGCAAGGCGCACGGCCCCTTCGGCAAGGCGGAGGAGCTCATGGAGGTCAAGGGTGTCGGCGAGCGCCGCTATGCGGAGCTGAAGCCCTACGTCGCGCTTTCCGGTCCCACGACCCTCGCCGCGAAGGTGCGTTCCACCGGCTCCGGTGCCCGGCGGGGCGCAGCGTCGAAGAAGTCCGCATCGGCCGCCAGCGCCTCCAACTCCGTCCCGGTGGGCAAGGGACGGTGATCACTCCGCCCGCCCGGGGCCGCGCGAGCGGCCTCGGGCCCTTCCTGACACGAGGTCGCCGCCGGCGCTCGACGCCGGTGGCCGGTATCTCCGCGATCGAGCTCCTGTTGACGCTCGCGATTCTGGGCGCCCTGGCTGCGGCGGCGGCCCCCGGAATGGCGTCTCTGGAATCTTCCGTGTCCATCCGGTCCGCGGCCGCCGAAGTCGGAGCCGCGATCCTGCGCGCGAGGGCCGCGGCGGTTTCGAGAAACGCGAACGTCGGACTGAAGTACCGAAGGAACGGCGACCGCTACGAGTGGACGATTTACGCGGATGGAAACGGCAACGGTATCCGCACCGCCGACATCACGCGCGGGATCGACCGGCCGCTCGCGAGCTTCGGATGGTCCCGAAACGACGTCCACCCGGGCATCCTGACCGGCGCGAGGGTCCCCGATCCCGGCGATCCTGGTTCCTATCTCGACCGCCTCGATGACCCGATCCGGTTCAACGCATCGGACATCTGCTCCTTCTCGGCGGTGGGGGAGTCCACCCCGGGCTCGATCTACCTGTGGGACGGCCGCGATCGCATGGCCGTCGTCCGCGTCTATGGGCGCTCCGGAAAACTGCGGACGCTCTACTACCAGCGCGGAGAAAGGATCTGGAAGCCGTGAGGAAATCAGCGGAGGGGGAAGATCGCGGCCTGGTCTCCAGCCCTGGCCCAGAAGAGAGCGTCGGTTGCGACGGTTCCCGGAGCAATTTGCCCGGAGGCGGCGAGGCATCGCGTCAGTTTCGCGCCGGCGCCGACTTGGCAACCGGGCCAGACGGCGCTCGACTCGAGGCGCGCACCGCCTCCGATCGCTGCCGCGCCGAGGACGCTGTTCAACGCCTCGAAGCCGCTCCCGTCGCTCCCGGCGCGCGCGAGCACCCGGGAGCTCTCGTCGAAGCGTCCCGCTCCCGGCGGGAAGGGGCCACCCCGCGCGAGCGCTTCGAGGGTCGCGCGCAGGAAATCGCGAGGGCTGCCGAGGTCCGCGAAAGGGCCCTCGTGAGAAAGCCAGCCGATCTCCTCGCGCCCTTCCTCCAGGAGCGGCTCCCAGAGGTCCGCCACGAGCGAGGTCTCTCCGGGAGGGATCCGCTCGAGGAGCCGCGGAGCGAGGACACAGACGCCCGTATAGAGGAGCGGTGGCGGGGCGATCCCCACCCGGTCGGCCGCTTTTCTACCGAAGCCCGTGACGCGGTCCCCTTCGGATTGAAGAGGCGTGTACCGATCGGGATTCCGATTCTCGACGACGAGGAGCGTCGCCGCGCGCCCGGTCTCCCGATGCCGCTCCAGCAGCGAGGCGTAGTCTGGCTCGATGGCCGCGTCCGAGTTCACGACGAGGATGTCCCCCCCGGCGAGGAACGCCGCGGCGTTGCGCAGACCTCCCGCCGTGCCGAGGATCTCGGGCTCGGGGAAGAAGCGGAGCTTCGGGAGTTCCGCCGAATGATCGACCAGGTCCTTCACGATCTCGTCTCCGAGATGATGGAGATTGACAGCCGCCTCGGCGATCCCCCCATCGAGGAGGCGCCGAAGGTGGGCCCGCGCGAGCGGGACGTTCAGGTAGGGCGCGAGCGGTTTGGGAATCGATTCGGTGACGGGCCGGAACCGCATGCCCCGGCCCGCGGCGAGCAGAAAAGCCCGCGTCGCGATCACCGCGAGGACGATTGAGCGCCGGCGCTCATGGGGCGTCGCCGCCGCGGGCAGATTCTCCGAAGACCATGTCCGGAGGAAGGGACGGATCGTCGCGCCGCTTCTCGGCGTAGAGACGCGAATACGAATAGGGGAGTGCCGCCGTGAAGTCGAGCGCCAGGAGGTTCACGACTCTCCGGATGGCGGGCGGCTCCCCCTCGATCTCGATGAACCGTCCGATGGGAGTCTCGTCGAGAGCGATCATGCAGCCGTCATGGCTCCACTCTTCGCGCCGTTTCTCGTAGCGGAACCGACGCTCGAGGCCGAGGCCGGCGAGGATGCCCTCGGCCTCGGCCGGATCCGCGACTTCGGTCTCGCGCTCCTCCCGCACCTTGATCCCTCCCTGGAACCGCGCGGGCCCCTTGTAGGTCAGGATTGCGCGGCCGGAGGCGCGCCGAAGCCGCAGGGTGCGGCCCTGGGACGAAAGCTTCTTGCCGGGATCGTCGTAGAGGTCGTTCGATTCGAAGTGCCGGGCGGAGGCGAGCGTCGCCCCGGCGGCGCGCAGCGAGACGCGCGCGAGCTCATGGTCTTCGCACGGGATCTTGACCTCGACCTCCTCGCGCGGGCGAGGGGGGCCGGGAGTCTCCTCGGTCACGGCAGGAGGCGCCGGGCGATCTCCTGTGCCCGTTTGCCGTCGACCTTGCCGCGATGCCGCGCCATAAGCTCTTTCATGAGGCTTCCGACGTCCTTGCCGGACTTGAGGCCCTTTTCCCGCACGATGTCGCCGATCACGGCCTCGAGCTCCGCGTCGGAAAGCGACTTGGGAAGGTAAGCCTCGAGGATCGCCAGCTCCTCCGTCTCGGCCGCGACTAGGTCGGAACGGCCGCCGAGCCCGTACTGTTCGATGGCTTCTTTGCGCTGTTTCACGGCGCGCCGGACCGCCGCCTCGACCTCCTCGTCGGTCAGCTCCCGATGCAGCGAGATGCGCTCATTCTTCAGCGCGGAGAGAAGGAGGCGCAGGGTCGAGACCCGCCGCTTCTCGCCGGCCTTCAGGGCGAGCTTCAGGTCGGCTTCGAGCCGCGTGAGCATGTGCCGAGAATACTCTGCTCCCTCTCCCAACGGGCCGACGGGCCCTCCGCATATCCTCTCTGCCGTGAAGCGCTTCCTCGTCGGCACGGCGGGACACATCGATCACGGGAAGACCGCGCTCGTGAAAGCCCTCACCGGGATCGACGCGGACCGCCTGCCGGAAGAGAAGCGCCGCGGCATCACGATCGATCTCGGGTTCGCGCACGCGGAGTGGGAAGGCGTGCGCGTGTCCTTCGTCGACGTTCCGGGGCACGAGCGTTTCGTCAAGAACATGCTGGCCGGAGCCGGAGGCATCGACGCCGTGCTTCTCGTCGTGGCCGCCGACGAGTCCGTGATGCCCCAGACCCGCGAGCACTTCGAGATCGTGCGAATGCTCGGGATTCGACGGGGCGTCATCGCGGTCACGAAGGCCGACAGGGTGACGCCGGATCTGGTCGAGGTGACGGCGTCCGACGTCCGCGACCTCACGGTGGGTTCCTTTCTCGAGAAGGCGCCGGTCCTTCCCGTTTCCGCGCGGACGGGCGAGGGCCTGCCGGAGCTTCGCAGGGCGCTCGTCGCGCTGGCGGCCGGACAGGATCCCGAGCGCGAAGGCCGGCTCGTGCGGCTGCCGATCGACCGCGCGTTCTCGATCGCGGGTTTCGGTCCCGTGGTGACGGGAAGCCTCGTGTCGGGAACCGTGTCTCGCGAACAGAAGCTCGAGCTCCTTCCTTCGCGGACGCCGGTGCGGGTGCGCCGGCTCGAGGTGCACGGGCGCGAAACGGCGGAGGCGCGGGCGGGCGAGCGAGTGAGCGCCAACCTGGCCGGGGTCGAGCTCTCGGAGCTTCGACGCGGCCTGGTGCTCGGAGCGCCCGGCGCGTTCGCGATTACGACGCTCTTGACCGTCCGGGTCGACCTGCTGGAATCCGCGCCGGAGGTCTCGAGCGGCGACCGGCTCTCCTTTCACCACTTCTCCGCCGAGGAGCGCGCGCGCGTCCGTCCACTCGACGCCGAGACTCTCCTGCCCGGCTCGAGCGGCCGTGCGCAGCTCCGGCTGTCGGCTCCGGTGGCGGCTGCTCCGGGCGATCGCTTCGTCCTGCGGCGGCTTTCTCCGGTGGAAACGATCGGAGGCGGCGTCGTGCTGGATCCGCTCTGGCCGCCGATCCGCAGAGGCCGCGAGGAAGCGATCCCGCTTCTCGACCGGTTGGAAAAAGGGACGCTGCCGGATCGCATCGTGTTGTGGGTCGAGCAGGGCCGCGATTCGGGCGCCGGCGAAGAGGAGCTCGCGGCGCGCGCGGGTCGCCCCGCCGAGGACATTCGGGCCGCCGCCGCGGCGCCACTCGCGCGCGGGTCGATCCACGCGCTGCGAAGATCCCCGGACCGCTACGTTTCGGAATCGACGCTCGTGCGGCTCGCCGGGCGGACCCACGACGAGATGGCGCGGCTGCTCTCGTCCGGCGCGAGCATCGGCGTCTCGCGCCGGACCCTCCTCGCCCGCCTTCTTCCCCGCGAGACCGAACCGCGGTGGGCCGAGGCGATCGAGGCGGCGCTCGTCGCGCGCGGCGTCTACGTGATCGCGGGCGAGGAGGCGCGCCCGCCCGGCCGCGACGATCTCGCGGGTCCCGACCGGGACCTCTCCGCGCGGATCGCGGAGGTTTACCGCAGCCGGGGGCTCGACCCGCCGTCGCTTCCCGACGTCACGCGGGAGATCGGCCACAAGGCGAAAGTCATCGAAGGGCTCGCGGGATACCTTGTCAAGAAGGGGACGCTGCTGCGGCTGCCGGGAGGATGGCTGATTTCGAAGGAAGCCGTCGATGGAGTCACCGCAAAGCTGCGCGGCTCTGGAAGGCCCTCGATCGACGTGGGGGAGTTCAAGGAGATGTTCGGTTTGACGCGCCGGCTCGCCATCCCGATCCTCGAGTATTTGGACGGCGCGAAGATCACGCGCCGGGTCGGAGACAAACGGGAAATCCTCGACCTGATTTAGGCGTCCGACCCGGCCTGCGTTTCGGCTGCCCGCGCTTCCCGCTCATACGGGATCTCGGAGTATGCGGCGCCGTGCGAGAGGCCCCGCCGCCGGCTTCGCGCGTAGCTCGCCGCGTATCTCCAGAGAAAACGCACGGAACCGTCGCGCGCGAACTGCGAGACGTGGACGAGCTCGTGTCGCAGCAGCCGCCGCCCGGCCTCGGTTTCCGCCGTGATCTCCCGGGTCGCCGTCCTCGAGAGGAAGACGCGCGTTCCGAGCGTCAGGGCTTCGGCTCCGACGAGACGCGTCAAGGCCCGCGCGAACGGCCCGCTTCGAAGTCGAAGGCGCGCCGGGCCCCGGCCTCCAGTCAACTCAGCGCCGGACGGCCGCGCTGCCGGACAGGGTCTTGCGGAGGTTCGCGATCTGTTTCACTTCCGCCGACCAGGTGATCGTGCCGCTCATCGACAGCTCCGCCCACGACTCGGCCGGCTGGCCCTTGACGGTGGCGGGTTTGAATTGCCAGCCGGACAGCTGCTTTCGGAAATAGGAGATCAGAAGTGGATCGCTCGCCTGGATCGGGATGGTGCGGACCGCGTGTCCCGCGGCGTCGATCTTGACCCACATGCGGATCGAGAACGGGCCCTTGTAGGAGTCCGCGTCCCACTTCGTCTTTTTCGGGACGGCGATCGTGTCGGCTTGTTCGATCGCGACGGACCCATCCGGCGCGCGCCCCGCGGGCGCCGCGTCGTACCAGGCCTGGTCGGCGCTCCATTCGAGAGGCGCCGGGATGGGACTGGACGGGAGGACGGGCTTCAACGCGATCTGCTCGATCTTCGGCGGCCGGACGGTGACGGTCATCTCGACCCGCACGCTCGCCCAGGTCTCGACGGGCTGTCCATCTTTCCGCGCGGGATCGAAGGACCACCTTTCGAAGGATTTCTTCGAGTCGGCCGCGAGCGACGGAATGGGGTCGCGGACGCGTTCGAAGCCGGTCACGTGGCCGGACTTGTCTACGTGCACCGCGGCGAACAGCGAAGACTCGACCACCTGCTCGATGAATGCCGGCTTCGCGGGAGGAGCGGCCGGCGCCTCCGCCTCCAGCCCGAACGGGTTGTCTGCGGGAAGACGGTCCACGCGCATCGCCGGCTGGTCCGAGAGGCGCAGAGGCGCCGCGCCCGCGGAAGGAGCGCCGGCCGGCTGCTGCGAGGGGGCTGCCGGTGTCGGGTCTCCCGGAGGCGGAGTGGGGGCATTCTCCTGCCCCTCGGAAGGGGAGGAGAGCAGAATGGCCGCGATCGATATCGGCCCGAGAAGTCCCCGCAGTGGCATGGAGTTGCGCAAGTATAGCCGCACGCTCTACTTCGCGGCGAGCCAGTCGCGGCCCGAGCCGACGTCGACGATGAGCCGGACGCGCAGGTTCGCGGCTCCCTCCATCACCTCGCGGACGAGCTCCGACGCGGCCTCGACTTCTTCATCGGGGGTTTCCAGCACGAGCTCGTCGTGGACCTGGAGGACGAGGCGGGAGTCGAGCCGGCGCTCAGCAAGGGCCTGGTCGAGCCGCACCATGGCGATCTTGATGATGTCCGCGGCGGCGCCCTGGAAGGGAGCGTTCAACGCCATCCGCTCCGCGTTGCCGCGCACGTTGGGATTCGAGGCGGCGATGTCGGGGATCGGCCGGACGCGGCCGAAGAGAGTCGTGACCTCCCGCGTCCTCCTCGCCTGATCGAGGATTCCGTCCAGGCACGCGCGGACGCGGGGAAACTGCGCGAAGTAGGAATCGACGTAGCTCTTCGCCTCGGAGGTCGAGACGCCGAGCTCCTTGCCGAGCGTGAACGCGGCCATTCCATAGAGAAGCGCGAAATTGATGCGCTTCGCGGCGAACCGCATCTCGTGGCTGACGAGGTCGGGCGAGACGCCGAAGATTTTCGCCGCCGTCGCGCGATGGATGTCCTGCTCCTCCTGGAAAGCCTGGATGAGCGCCTCGTCCTGCGAGATGTGCGCGAGGATGCGCAGCTCGATCTGCGAGTAGTCCGCGACGACCAGACTGCGGCCCGGAGGGGCGATGAACGCCTTTCGGATCTCGCGCCCCGCCTGGGTGCGGATCGGGATGTTCTGGAGATTGGGGTCGGACGAGGAGAGCCGTCCGGTGGCGGCGACGGTTTGCCGGAACGAGGAATGGACGCGCCCCTCCGAATCGGCGATCGCCGGGAGCGCATCGACGTACGTGCCCTTCAACTTCGAGATCTCCCGGTACTCGAGCACGAGCTTCGGCAGCGGGTACCCGCGCTCCGCGAGCTCGTTCAGCACCTCGACGCCCGTCGAGGAGGACCGCGTCTTCGCCGTCTTCTTGAGCACGGGGTAGCCCAGCTTCTCGAAGAGGATCTGTCCGAGCTTGACCGGAGAGTTGACGTTGAACTCTTCGCCCGCCTCCGCCCAGATCTTCTGCTCGAGCGCCTTGAGCTCCCCCTCCATCCGGACGGAAATCTCCCGAAGGAGTGGGACGTCGATCGCGACGCCCGCGATCTCCATGCGCGCGAGGACCGGAGTCAGGGGCCTTTCGATCTCGCGGTAAATGCGGTCGAGCTCCGGCCGGGCGGCGAGCTCGGCGCGGAGCGGCTCGGCGAGCGCGGCGGCGGCCGAGGCACGCTCGGCCAGCCAGCGGTCCGCGTTGGCGATCTCGTAGGCCTCCGGCAGCGCGCACGAGGAGATGCCGACCTCCTTGTCGGCGAGGAGCTTCTGGCCCAGGCGCTGGAAGGACATCGGCTCGATCTCGGCGCTCGCAACCCCGGTCGAGAGGACGTACTGGGCGAGGCAGACGTCGAACACGTCGCCGGCGACGGCGCGTCCGTGCCGCGCGAGCAGCGCGTCGAGCGGCTTGGCGTCCGCCATCGCGAACCGGGCGCCCGGTCGGTCGAGGTTCGTCCAGAGCTCGACGGCTCGCGCCCCGTCTTCCTCCGCGATCTGCGTCGCCGTCTCGTCGGAAACTGCGAGGAGCGTCCGCCCTCCGCGATTCAAGAGCGCGACCCCGGCGCGCCCGTCCGGCGGCTGGAAGGACGCCCCGGCGGAGAGGCGCGTCGAGACGGCGTCCGGCGCCGCCGCGGATTCGCCCTGGATCTCCGCGGCAAGCGAGTGAAACTCGAGCCGCACGAAAATGTCCTTGAGCGTCGGGAAATCCGGGTCCGCGCACCGCAGCCGCTCCGGATCGAACGGGATCGGCAAATCGGTCGGGATGTCGACCAGGCGCCGCGAAAGGGTCGCGGCGTCGCGGTTCTGCCGGAGGCTCTCGCCGACCTTTCCCTTGATCTCGTCCCGGTGCTCGTAGAGCGCGTCGAGGCTGCCGTACTGGGAGATCCACTTCTTCGCGGTCACCTGGCCGACCCCGGGCACGCCGGGAACGTTGTCGGAGCTGTCTCCCATCAGGGCGAGGACGTCGGCGACCTGCCCGGGCTTGACCCCGAAGAATGCCTCGACCCCCGCCTCATCCAGGAAGGCCTCCTTGCCCGTGTGGAAGACGCGGACGCGCGGCCCGACGAGCTGGAGCATGTCCTTGTCCGCGGTGACGATGACCACGTCGAAACCCTGGGCGGCGGCCTTCGTGGCGAGGGTCCCGATGACGTCGTCCGCCTCGTATCCGGGAAGCTCCAGGACGGGAATCCGGTAGGCATCCAAGACGTGGCGGATCTCCGGAAGCTGGGAGGCGAGGTCGTCCTGCATGGCCACCCGGTTGGCCTTGTACGCAGGGTACTGCTCGTGGCGCTGGGTCTTCTCGGGTCCGTCCCAGGCGACAGCCAGAAGGTCCGGGGTGTGTTCCCGGAGCATCTTCCGGAGCATCGTGACGAAGCCGTAGATCGCGTTGGTGGGCCGGCCCGCGGAGGTCGATAGCCTCTGGATCGCGTGGTAGGCGCGATGGATGTTCGACATCGCGTCGACTAAGTACAGCTTTCGGCGAGTATCGGCCACGGCGGATTCTAGTCACGACACCCGGAATGTGACGTAAACGCATCGCGCGGCCTGCACCGTGAGAATCTCTCGGCGGGCGGCGCCGCCCCGCGCGAAAATCCCGTCAAACCGCGCCGGATTCGAAACGGAGAACGGAATACGCCACTGCCCGGAGAACGGCTCCCTCCGCCAAAGCGAATCGCTGGAGAGAGTTGGGCGTGAAGGGAGTTCGCCGGAAAAGAAATCGCGCGACCCGTTTCCGGAGTCGCGCGATTGATTCAGTGAGATTAACAAACGGGCACGGACCTGTCAAGGGAAAACTTTCCGGTGCGTTTTTCGAGCGCAACGGCTGGAACCGCAATGAATTCGCGGCGACCGGTCAGCGCGGCGCGCGGAGCGCCTTCGAATCGAGGCCCGCGCGAGCCAACGAAGGCCACAAGCGTGAGGGAGGTGGAGAAAAAGGATGGGCTGAAACACGAATCGCGCGGCCCCGATGGGTGCCGCGCGATTGAATGCAAGAACGATATCAAACGGGCACGGCTGCGTCAACGAAATTCGCCGTCAAGATCGGGGCGTGCTAAACCGCGAGAACGACGAGTCTTGCGGTGCTCGTCTAGCGGGCGAAACCCTTGCGGACGGCCGCGATCACCTGGTCCCGAAGCCTCTGGGCGTCGGCCTGGATCCGCGCCGTGTCCTTGCGCATCTCCGCCACGAACGCGCCGTCCGGGTTCCCGGAGAGGTTCGTGCCGACGTTCAAGAGGGCGCCCTCCGCCGCCGCCTCGAGGAGCAGCGCGGCCGTTCCCGCATCGGAGGCGGCGCTCGGATTGCCCTTCTCGACGAGCTCCGGAAGGAGGCTCAGCATCCGCGCGGCGACCTTCGCGGTGCGCATGGGGACCTCGGTGGCGCGCCGGTTGGCGAGTGCCAGGGCCACGTCGCGGGCGGCTTTCTGCGCGTCGGTTTCCTTGGGAAGCCGCCGGGCGGCGACGACGAGCTCGTAGGCGATCGAGTCCTCGCGGGCGAGGTCGAGGAACTCGCGTCGTGCCGAGGCGGCAGCCTGGGCGATGGGACGCACCGCGTCGTGCGAGGCGGCGTACTTCTCGCGCGTCAAAGTCAGCGCCGCGACCATCGCGGCGAGCGCGGACCCCATCGAGCCGGCGATCGCCGCCGCGGTGCCTCCGCCCGGAGTCGGGGCGTCCGAGGCGAGCTGGTCGATGAATTCCGCGAGCGTTTCTTTCGAAAAGTCTTTCATAGGATTTTTTCGTTGGGGTACCAGAAACCGCGAAGTCCGACGCCGAGGACGAGGTTGACTCCCCAATGATAGACGAGGTGGCGATCGTCGGGAGCGTCGAGCAGGACGAAGTCGCCGGACTTCCCGGCTTCGAGCGATCCCGTTTCAGCGGCGAGGCCGAGCGATGCTGCGGCGTTCAGCGTCATCGCGGTGAGCGTCTCTTCCACGGAGAGGCCGGAGTCGAGACAGGCGTGCGCGGCGACCGAAGCGAGCGACTCCGTGAAGCAGGTCCCGGGATTCGAGTCGGAAGCGACGGCGACTGGAACGCCGGCCTCGATCAGAGCGCGCGCGGGCGCCGGACGCGAGCGCATCCACCAGGCTGTCCCGGGAAGGAGAACCGCCGTTGTCCCCGAGGCCGCGAGCGCGCGGACTTCCGCGTCTCCGATGCGCAGGAGATGGTCTGCGGACGCGGCTCCGAGCTCGGCGGCGAGGAGCGCACCACCCGAATGCGCGAGCTCGTCGGCGTGGATGCGGATACCCATGTTGGCCGCCAGCGCGGCGGTCAGGATCGTCCGCGCCTCCTCGACGGTGAAGACGCCCTCGTCGCAGAAGACGTCGCAGAAAGCGGCAGTCTCGGATGCCTTGGGAAGGATCTCCTCGACGATCGTGCGCACCCACTCTCCGCGGCGCTCGAGGAACTCGGGAGGGATCTCGTGCGCGGCGAGGAGCGTGGGCACGATCCGAGGAAGGTCGTCCCTGCCTCCGGCGTCGAATAGAAGATCGAGCGACCGGAGCTCGTCCTCGACAGTGAGGCCGTATCCCGTCTTCGCTTCGACGGTGGTCGTCCCATGCGCGCGCATACGGAGGAGGCGCCTCGATAGGAGGGCTTCGAGCTCCTCGTCCGAAGCGGCCCGCGTCGCGCGGACCGTTGCGTTGATCCCCCCGCCCGCCGCCGCGATCGAGGCATAGCTCTCGCCCGCGAGGCGCCGGCCGATCTCGGGCCCGCGGTCACCCGCCCAGACGGGATGCGTGTGCGCGTCGACGAGGCCGGGAAGCAGGGTGAGCCCCGAGGCATCGATCTGAAGGTCCGCGGGCCGGCCCGCGTACTCGCGTACGTAGTCGCGCTCGGTGCCCGCGAACACGATGCGCCCGTCCTCGATTCGCAGCGCGGCCTTGCGGATGCGGAGGATCTCGCCCTGCGCGCGCCCGTGCCGGGAGGAAACGCCGAGAGGGGTCGCGAGCGTCGCGGCGTTGCGAACTTCGAGGGAGGGGACTGTCACCTCTTTGTCATCCTGAGCGCAGCGAAGGATCTGCCCTGTTGCGGTTCAGGCGAGATCCCGGTCCTTTCTATCCGACCGTTTCGCCCTTCTCGGGTTTCCGAGTCAGGTAGGACATCGGGCGGTCCTTCTCGTCCTCCTCCCGGTCGAACTCGAGGACCTGCTGGAAGAGCTCGATCATCTTTCCCAGCTGCAGACGGAAGTTGAAGCGGTGGATCTTGAGCTCGTGGATCGCCTTCTCGATCTCGGCGGCGCGCTGGAGGGCGTTGTGCGTGAGCCGCTCGCCCGAATCCTGCGCCTCCTGAATGATGAGCTCCGCGTGCTTGGTGGCCGACCCGCGAATGTCTTCGGACGCTCTTTGCGCCGCGACGAGTGTTTCCTTCAGGATCCGCTCGCGCTCGCGGTGCTCGGCGTTCTCTTCCTGCAGGGAGCGGATCTTCGTCTCGAGCTGCGACACGCTGCGGGCGAGGTCTTCCATCTCTTCGGCGACCATCGCGAGGAACGACTCGACCTCGACCGGGTCGATCCCCTTCCACTTGCGCGAGAACTCGTGCTTCTGAATCTCGAGCGGCGTCAGGCGGGGCATGGGGACCTCCTCATCAGAAGGCCGGCGAGAACGGCCGCATGAGCAGCCGTGACAGGACAGCCTCGATGAACACGATCAGGAGAATGAGAAGCAGCGGCGAGAAATCGATGCCGCCGGTCTTCCCGGGCGGCAGGATCTTGCGGAACGGGCGAAGGAGAGGCTCGGTCGTGCGATAGAGGAACTGCACGATCGGGTTGCGCGGGTCGGGGTTCACCCACGAGATCACCGCGGCGATGATGACGAGCCACTTGATGATGTTCAGGATCGCGAAGAGGACGGTGATGAGACCTCCCGCGAATGCGCCCCCCACATCGTTCATGGTGCGACGCGCTCTCCGAAGAAGGCGGTGCCGACCCGGACTTCCGTGGCGCCCTCTTCGATGGCGACCTCGAAGTCGTGGCTCATCCCCATGGAGAGCTCCGGGAACGCCCGTCCGAACCGCTGCGCCAGCCGGTCGCGGAGCCCCGCGAGCCGCCGGAAATGCGGGCGCGCCGCTTCGGCGTTCTCATCGAAGGGGGGCACCGCCATGAGGCCGCGCAGGTCGAACCGGCCGAAGGCGAGTACCGCCTCCGCCAGGGATTCGATCTGATCGGGCGGGGCGCCGGACTTCGTCGCCTCACCCGCGACATTGACCTCGAGAAGGACGGGATAGGTCGGAGCGTCCGGAGGGAGAAGCCGCGCCAGACGCGCGGCAAGTCGTTCCCGGTCCAGAGTTTCCACCATGGAAAACCATTGTAGCGCCGCCTTTGTCTTGTTCGTCTGGAGGGGCCCGATCAGCTTCCAGACGAGCGCCGGGAATTCGCCGCGCAGCGCCTTGATCTTCTCGATCCCCTCGGAGACGCGGTTCTCCCCGAACAGGGTCTGCCCGGCGCGGGCGGCGGCGGCGACGGACTCGGGCGGGTGGGTCTTCGAAACGGCGAGGAGCGAGACGGAAGCGGGGTCCCGGCCCGCCCGCTCTGCGGCGCGTCCGATGCGCGCGAGGATTTCAGAGCGTCGGAGAGCGATTGTGCTCATCGGATCAGAGGCAGGCATACATCAGTTCGCGGCGCGCGAAGTCTCCCGAAGTAACCGAGGGAGGAGGCGCGCCGCGGGAGGCGGAGCGCCGCTCCGCCGACGTTACGGCCCCATATCCGGCCGCTCGCTCGCATCCGCTCCGAGGTTTGCGAGGCGGTCGGCCTTCTTGTTTTTCTCGCGGGGGATGTGGCGGATCGAGAAGCGGCGGAACCCCTTGGCACGCTTCACGGCATCGAATACGAGAGGCTTCAGGTGCTCTGCCTTGACCCGGAAGTTGCCGTTGACCTGCTCGACGAGCAGCCGGCTGTCCGACTGGATCTCCACTTCCTGCGCGCCGAGCTCGCTCGCCCGCGTCAGCGCCAGAAGCAGCGCGCTGTACTCCGCGACGTTGTTGGTCTGCGTCCCGAGCGGCTCGAAGAGCTCTTCGGCGGGACGGTCTCCGTCGGGCTCTACGTAGACGCCCGCTCCGGCCGGTCCGGGATTGCCGCGGGCGGCGCCGTCGATCGATGCGCGGAAGACCATTCGGTCACGCCTGCCCGTCCCAGTAGAGAATCCTCTTGCAGCTGTCGCAGTAAACGACCTCGCGTCCCGCCTTCAGGACCTGCATGGCGGCGGGCCGGACCTTCACGTGGCAGGCGGTGCACGAGGCCGAAGTGACGCGGACGATCGCGAGGCCGCCCTTCTTGTCGATCAGGCGGTGGAACTCCGCGCGCTCGCGCGGGGGAATCTGCTTCTCGAGCTCCGCGATCTCACCCCGGGCGCCCTCCAGCTCCTCGTCGATCGAGCGCTGGGTCGCGCGCCAGTCCTTGAGCTTCTCCTCGTGCGCTTCGGTCTCGCCGGGGAGGCTTTCTTCGCGGGCGACGAGGTCTTTGCGCGAGTTCTCGATCTCTTCCTCGAGAGAGAGAACGCGGTCTTCGGTGGCACGGATGAGCTTCTCCACTCCGTCGATCTCGTTCAAGACCGCGCCGTACTCGCGGCTCGACTGGACGCTGCGGAGCTGGCCCTGGTACTTCTTCTGCTTCTCCTGCAGGTCGGCGAGCTCGCCTTCCGCGCGGCGCCGCTCGAGCTCCGCTTCCTCCAGACGCTCGCGAAGGGCCGCAACGGCATCGACCCGCTCCCGGTGCTCCCGGTCGACGTCCGTGAGCTCCTCGGGGACCGTGTCTCGCTCTCTCTGTCTGTTCTGAACGAACCGAAGCCGGTCCTGCAGCCGGTACATCTGGTCGAGGATTCCGCTCAAGCCGGGCCCCCCGGCAGCCACCCGGAAAAGAAAAAGGGCGGCCCGCTTAGAGGTCGCCCCTTCTCGCCGTTCGAATTCTCTTTCCTGGTCGGATTCTTTCGCCTCAATGCTCCCGTACCCCTTCTCGCGTCCCCACCCTGGTGGGTCCACTCGGATTCGAACCGAGGTCTGACCGGTTATGAGCCGGTGGCTCTGGACCGCTGAGCTATGGACCCCGGTCTGCTCGTCCTTCTTATATCAAACCGCTCCTTCGGGATCCCCTGGTCACCGTATCGTCTCCAGGAAGGGCTTCAGCTTCTTGGCGCGCGAGGGGTGGCGAAGTTTGCGGAGCGCCTTCGACTCGATCTGCCGGATTCTTTCGCGCGTGACGTTGAAGGAGCGCCCCACTTCCTCGAGGGTGTGCTCGGACCCGTCGCCCACGCCGAAGCGCATCTTCAGAACCTGCTCTTCGCGCGGCGTCAGCGACTTCAGCACGCGGCGCGTCTGATCCTGCAGGTTCGAGACGAGTACGGCGTCGATCGGCGAGAGCACGCCGCGGTCCTCGATGAAGTCTCCCAGATGCGAATCTTCCTCCTCGCCGATCGGCGTCTCGAGAGAGATGGGCTCCTGCGCAATCTTCATGATCTTGCGGACCTTCGAGACGGGCATGTCCATGCGCTTGGCGATCTCTTCCGCGTTCGGCTCGCGCCCGAGCTCCTGGACGAGCGAGCGCGACGTCCGGGTGAGCTTGTTGATCGTCTCGATCATGTGCACGGGTATCCGGATCGTGCGCGCCTGGTCCGCGATCGCGCGCGTGATGGCCTGCCGGATCCACCACGTCGCATAGGTGGAGAACTTGTATCCCCGGCGGTGCTCGAACTTCTCGACGGCCTTCATGAGGCCGATGTTGCCTTCCTGGATCAGGTCGAGGAACTGGAGCCCGCGATTCGTGTACTTCTTCGCGATCGAGACCACGAGGCGCAGGTTCGCGACGATGAGCTCGTGTTTGGCCTGGTCGGCCTCTTCCTCGCCCTCCCGCACCATGCGGAGCGTCTTCTTGACGTCCTCGTGCGTGACGCCGAACTTCTGCTCGAGCTCACGGAGGAGCTTGCGGTACTTGGCGATTCGCCGCTTGTAGAAGTCGATCCGGGTGGGGTTCTTCTCCTTCTTGAGCGTCGTCGTGTCCTGGCGGATCGTCGATTCCGGAATCGACATCTGGCGGTCGATGTCCTTCAGGATTCCGATGGCCCGGTTGAGCACGGCCGGCGTGAAGTCGGCGGCCCGGATCAGCTTCGCCATGTCCGCGATCTTCTTGTCGATCGAAGACTCGATGCGAAGGAGGGCTTTGCTGCCCTTCTTGATCGTGCGCGCCTTGAACTTCATCCGCTTGATGTCTTTGTCGAGCGCGCCGATCTTCTTGAAGCTTCCGAGGACGTTTTCGATGCGCTTCGTCGCGCGGTCGTCCAAGTCCTCGTCCTCTTCCGAGATGTTGACGAGCTCGTTGACGATCCGCGAATCGCGGCCCGCGTTTTCGAGAAGCTTCAAGATCTCTTCGAGGACGATCGGGTTGTTGGCGAGCGCCTGGTAGATCTTCGCTTCGCCCTGCTCGATGCGCTTGGCGATGCGAACCTCGCCCTCGCGGTCGAGGAGCTTGACCGTCCCCATCTCGCGCAGGTACATGCGCACGGGGTCGTTGGTCTTCTCGACCGCTTCGCGAGCTTCTTCGGCCGTTTCCGCTTCGAGGGCGGCGCGGCGCCGCGCGGCGCGGTCGGGATCCGTGACGATCTCGACGCCCATGTCGAAGAGGCGTCCGTAAATCTCCTCGAGGTCGGAGGGAACCGCCGTCACGTCGTCCGAAAGGATCGTGTGGATCTCTTCGTAGAGCAGGTAGCCCTTGTCCTTGCCCGCTTTGAAGAGCAGCTGAACTTCCGGATACTTTTCCTCGATCACCAAATTAGTTTCCTTTCCATCGCGGGGAGCGCGAAAGCTCCATCCTCCGGCGCGAGTTTTCCTGCTTCGCCCGGATCAAATCCGCGAGATCCGCACCCGCACCTAAAGACGCCTCTGCCCGATCGATCGCCCTCTGAATTTCCGCGCTCTCCCGTTCTAAGTACTTTTTTTCGAGGTCCTTGAGGAGACCTTCGACACCCTTTTCGGTGGGCGCGGGATGATCTTCCAAAGCGATGCCGGACACAAGAACTCGATCTTCTTCGTTAAGGTCTGCGATTTGCCTCTGGAAATCAACAACTTCCCGGTTCTGAGAGGCCTTTCGCAGGGTCGAAATGATCCGGATCGCGCCGGGGTGCGTGACGAACTCTTCTTTCAAAGTACTTAGAATCAGAGACTTGTGTTCCGGCTCGGTCAGGAGGATCTGAACGATCCGCCGTTCTCCCGCCGGAATCTCCCCACCCTGTAACACGGCCCGATTCCCGGGCGTTCCCGGGGGGCCGGCGCCTGCCGACGCAGGCCGTCCGGGCGCCGGTCGCCCCGTCTTCGGGCGGATGCGATCCCAGAGGATGTCCTGCGGGATCGCGGCGTGCCGGGAGAGCCGGGCGCACTGCTCGTGGCGGAGGATCGCGTCCGGAATCGCCTGGAGGATGTCGAGGATCGCGCCCACCCTGTCGCTTTTCTCCGCGGGAGAGAGGCCCGGCTCGCTCGGGTCCTCGTCGTCCAGGAGCCAGGTCAAGGCGTCCGGGGCCTCGGCGATGCGGGCGGCGAGGCTTCCCGCGCCTTCCTGCCGGAGGACGTCGTGGGGATCGGCGCCTCGCGGAAGCCGCGCCACGGTCACCGAGAACCCGTGCGCGAAGAGAAGAGAGAGAGCGGATCGGCTGGCCGCGCGGCCCGCAGGGTCGCCGTCGTAGCAGAGCACCACGCGCGGCACGAGCCGCCGGAGCTTTTCGCACTGCTCGGGCGTGAGCGCCGTGCCCATCGACGCGACCGTTTCCTCGATGCCCGCGGACACGAGCGCCAGGTGGTCGAAATATCCCTCGACGAGGACGACGCGTTCCCGGCGCCGCATCGCGTCGCGCGCTTCCGAAAGCCCGTAGAGCGTCCTCTTCTTCTGGAAGATGGGCGACTCGGGGGAGTTCAGGTACTTCGGCTCGTTGGCGGGAGAGAGGGCGCGGCCGCCGAACCCGACGGGCCGCCCGCGCTCGTCGCGGATGACGAACAGGAGCCGGTCGCGGAATCGATCATAGGCGCGCTTGCCGTCCTGACCGGGCTGCTGCAGCCCGGCCTCGACGAGGAGGCTCTCGGGATAGGCGGGGGAGAGCGCGCGGGAGAGGGCATCCCAGGAGTCGGGCGCGTGGCCCAGCCCGAGCCGGTGAGTCAGCTCGGGGGACACGCCGCGCTCCGTCAGGTATGCGGCCGCGCGGCTGGCGGGTTTGGCGAGCTCCGCGGCGTAAAAGCGCTGCGCCCCCGCGGCCGCCTCGAGGAGTTTCTCGCGCCGGTCGTCTCGAGGGCCGCGCGCTCGGCGCGGGATGACTACTCCGAAGCGCCCAGCGAGAGCTTCGACGGCCTCGGGGAACTCGAGGCGATCCATCTGCCGCACGAAGTGGATGACGTCCCCGCCCGCCCCGCACCCGAAGCAGTGGTAGAGCCCTTTGTCGCGATCGACGGTGAAGGAGGGCGTGCGCTCGTTGTGGAAAGGGCAGAGGCCCTTCCAGGACCGCCCCGCCTTCTTCAGGCGCGTGTGCTCGCCGATGACCTCGACGATGTCCGCCGCGGAGCGCAGCTCGGCGAGGACGGAGTCGGTGATGTCGAGGTCGTTCGTCATGACGGGATACTGACTTGCTGGCAGGGGAAGACACCCTCGAGAAGGGCCTCCCTCTCCCGGCGGGAGAGGGTTGGGGTGAGGGGCGCGCTCCGCTGATT
>JALZAT010000053.1 GCA_030948185.1 Acidobacteriota bacterium | reverse complement strand
TTCCACACCTCTATTGGAGCGCCGCGGTGGGACAGTTGACGTCCACCCGACGGTAATCGCCGCGCTACCAGACGAACGCGTGCTCGGCGGATCGAATCAGCGCGATCGCGGTGGGCCAGCCCACGACGTCGTCCACCCTCCGCCGGACGCCGTCGATCCCGCCCGAGCCCGTGATCGCCGAGGCGGAGCACGCGAGGAAACGCACCCGGCCGGCGTGTCGGGCCTCGTGAAGGAGCCGGCCCGCGGCGCCGAAGGTGCCGGGAAGGTCCGCCTCGCCGGACTCCTCTCCGCCATCCAGCCGTCCCGCCGCGAGCGCCGCCAGCGCATGGTCGAACCAGACGAGCGTCACGTCGAGGCCGAGCGAGACGGCCGCCGCGGTCATCGCGGCCGCCTCGTAGAGGACGTCCTCCGACCCGCGCTGGAGGAGCAGAACCCAGTGAACGCCGGGCGGGGACTCCCCCGCCGGTACGGTCACGGAGCCGCCCGCCGTTCTCCTCGCATCCGCTCCCGGGCCTTGCTTCGGAGAGCCTCGAGCATTTCGCCCGGCCCCGTGACACCGCCCGGCGCCTTGCGCCCCTCGGGCGTGCCATGAAAATCGCTTCCGGCGGTGACAGCGAGGCCAAGCTCGTCGGCGAGCGATCGGAACCGGGCCTCCTCAGCGGGGCCATGGTCCGGGTGGAACGCCTCGATCGCGTCGAGTCCCTCGGTGGCGAGCCGGCGGATCAGCTCCTCCGCGTTCTCGTACCACACGGCGTGCGCGATCGAGGAGACTCCGCCCGCTTCGCGGATCGCGCGCAGGACGTCCAACACGGGCCACTTCTCCGAGGCGACATACCAGGGGTGCTCGCGGCCGAGAAAGCGGTCAAACGCGTCGTCGTTGGAGCTCGCGTGGCCCGCGCGGATCAGCGCCCGCGCGAGGTGCGGCCGCGCCCAGACGCCGCCCCCTACTTCCTCCCGGATGGCGTCGAGATCCAGGCCGTACCCGGCCTCTACGAGCTTCTGCGCCATCCGCTCGCCCCGCGTGCGGCGGTTCTCCTGCCGCGCCGCGAGACGGGCGTTGAAGGAATCGTCGTTCTCGTCCACGAAGAGGGCGAGGACGTGGATGTCGTCTCGCCCCTCGAAGTCCGCCGAGATCTCCGCGCCGGAGATGAGCTCGACGCCCAGCCGCCGCGCCTCGTCCCGCGCCTCCGGCAGCCCCTGCAGGCTGTCGTGGTCGGTCAGCGCGAAAGCGCCAAGCCCGGCGGCCGCCATCTTCCGCGCCAGGGCGGCGGGCCGGTCGAGCCCGTCGGAGCAGCTCGAGTGGGAGTGGAGGTCGACGCGCATGGCGAAGACGCTATCAGCTGTCCGCTCTCCGCTGTCAGCCCGGGGGCACGGCAGCTGATAGCGTTTCTCGATGGACCGCCGGCAGGTCGCTCGCGTGCTCGAGGAAATGGCCGCGATGCTCGAGATCAAGGGAGAGAACCCCTTCAAGGTACGCGCCTACGAGAACGGAGCGGGCGCGATCCTGGGGATGCAGGAAGACCTCGCGGAGGCCGTCGAGACGGGCACCCTGCGGCAGGTCCCGGGAATCGGCGCCGGCCTCTCAGCGAACATCGAGACGCTCGTGCGCACGGGATCGCTCCCCTACTACGAGGAGCTCAAGGCGGCGTTTCCGCCGGGCCTCCGCGAGTGCATCCGCGTCCCCGGCTTCTCGGCGCGCAAGGCGAAGCAGGTCTTCGACGCGCTGGGCGTCGAGTCCCTGGACTCCCTCGAGGAGGCGTGCCGCGCCGGCCGGGTCGCTTCTCTCAAGGGCTTCGGCGCGAAGACCGCGGAGAAGATCCTGAAAGGCATCGCGACCGTGCGCGCCGGAGCCGGGCTCCACAAGTACTCGCGCGCCCGCGCGCGGGCGGAGGAATCGATCACGGTCTTGAGAGCGATGCGGCTGGCGGCGAGACTCGAGATCGCCGGAGAGATCCGCAGACGGTGCGAGATCGTCGGGCGCGCGGTGTTCGTGGCCGGCGCGGAGGATCCGGGCCCGATCGGCCGCGCCTTCCGCGAGCTGCCGGGGATCGCGGAGCCGTTCGCGGGGCCGGAGGAGACCGCCGGGAACGGCCCGGTCCGGGTCCGGTTCGGAGGCGGCCTGATCGGCGAGCTCGTCGTCGCCCCGCCGGAGCAGTTCGGTGCCGCGTGGCTCCACGCGACCGGCAGCCCCGGGCACCTCGAGGCGCTCTCCTCGCGGGCCCTGGAGCGCAACCTTCGCCTCGAGCGCGGAGGACTGCACAAGGCGCGAGGGAAGAAACCGCTCCCCGCGGCGTCCGAAGGAGAGATCTACGCCGCGCTCGGGCTTTCCTTCGTCGAACCCGAGCTGCGCGAGAACGCGGGCGAGATCGAGGCCGCGGCGGCCGGCCGGCTTCCGGCTCTCATCCGCCGCGAAGACCTCCAGGGCCTGATCCACGTTCACACGACCGAGTCGGACGGCCGAGACTCAATGGACGACATGCTCGCCGCCGTCTCCGCCGCCGGATACCGCTGGGTCGCGATCACCGACCACAGCCAGACCGCGGGATATGCGGGCGGCTTGACGCCGGAACGCGTTCTCCTCCAGCGAGCGGCCATCCGGGAGGCGCGGAGACGCTTCGAAGACCTCGTCATCTTCCACGGGACGGAAGCAGACATCCTCGCCGACGGGTCGATCGACTACGGCGACGAGTTCCTGGACGGCTTCGACGTCGTCGTCGCGTCGGTGCACTCTCGGTTCGGCCTCTCCCGGGAAGAGCAGACTCGCCGCCTCATTCGCGCCGTCACGAATCCCCGCGTCACGGTCCTCGGCCACCCGACGGGACGGCTGCTCCTCTCCCGCGATCCGATCGACGTGGACGTCGAGGCGGTTCTCGACGCGGCGGCGGCGTCCGGGTGCGCCGTCGAGATCAACTGCTCGCCGGACCGGCTCGACCTCGACTGGCGGTTCTGCCGGCGGGCCGTCGAAAGAGGAATCCCGATGGCGATCGACCCGGACGCCCATTCGATCGGCGAAATCGGCCTGGTCCCGTTCGGGATCGGAATCGCCCGGAAGGGCTGGGTGACGGCCGCGGCCACGCTGAACGCGAAGAGCGCGGGCGAGTTCGTTGCGTGGCTCGAGAAGAGGCGGGGCCGCCCCCTCGTCCGGTAGCCCGAGCCCGCGGCGCTCTCCGGATCCCGACGCCCGACCCAAAAACTCGTTGACGCATTACTAAATAAATGATTAGTTACTAACCTATGGGCCGCCCTCCGAAGATCCACCGCGACCAGGTCCTCGCCGCCGCGCGCGCGGCGTTCGTCGATCGCGGCTTCGACGGGACGACGCTCGCCGACATCGCGTCGCGGGTCGGCGTCTCGGCCGCCGCGCTTCTCCGGCATGCGCCCACGAAGGGCGCCCTCTTCACGGCGGCGATGGGCGCGACGCCGGACGGCGAAATGCTGCCCCTCGCGTTTCTCCGCGACGTGCCGGGCGATGCGGACCCGGCGGCGATCCTCCGGCAGGTCGCGCACGCGTTCGTCCCCTTCATCCAGGCGAAGCTGCGTGAGAACCTCGCCCGGTGGGTGCACTTCCGCACCGTGCCCGGTGTCGGAAAGCTCCCTCTCCCCTTCGACCCGGACGTGCGGCCGACCCCGCCCCAACGAAACTTCCGGCTCCTCGAGGAGTACCTGCGCCGCGCGCGTCGCGCGGGGCGCGTGCAGGTCAAGGATCCTCGGGCCGCCGCCTTCGCATTCGCGGCGACGCTCCACTCCTACGTGATGCTCCAGGAGGTCATCCAGGCCCTCGAGGAGCCTCTGCCACTCGAGCCCTACCTCGACACCGTGATGGACATCTGGACGCACGGGGCGATTCGCCCGGCCGTCAGGAAAAGGAAGCGCGCATGAAGAGACGCGTCGTCATGGTGATCGCCCTCGTCCTCGCCGCGGGCGCCGCGGCGGGCTACTGGGCATGGCGCCGGAGGTCCGCCGAGAAGCCGCTCGTCTTCTCCGGCACGATCGAGGCCCGGGACGTCGAAGTCGGCTCCCTGACGGGAGGGCGCGTCGTTCGCGTCCTCGTGGCGGAGGGCGCCCGGGTGCGCAAAGGCGATCCGATCGTCGCGCTCGAGACCGATCTCATCGACCTGCAGATTCGCCAGCAGGAGGCGCGAGTCGCCCAGGCCCGAGCCAACCTGACCCGGGCGCTTCGGGGGCCGCGGTCCGAAGACATCGCCCGGGCGAGCGCCGAAGCGCAGAACGCCGAAGCGGAGCGCCGGCGGCTCAAAAATCTCGTCGACCAGGGCGTCATCGGGCAGCAGCAGTACGACGCGGCGTCGACCGCCGCGCGGACGTCCGCCGAGACGCTCCGGGAGAAGGAGAGAGGAAACCTTCCCGAGGAAATCGACGCGGCCCGCGCCGCCCTGCGGCAGGAGGAGGAGCAGCTCGCGTACCTGAAGCGGCAGAGGGGGGAGTCCGTCGTGGTCTCGCCCGCGGAGGGGGTCGTCGAGTCGATCGACCTGCGCCCCGGCGACCTCGTCACGCCAAACCAGCCGGTCGCGCGGATTCTCGAGCCTTCCCAGATCTGGGTCCGCATCTGGGTTCCCGAACCGCAGCTCGGGCGGGTCCGCGTCGCACAGAAGGCGGCCGTTCGCGTCGACACCTTCCCGGGGCGCGAGTTTTCGGGACGCGTCGTCGAGATCCGCACGCAGGCCGAGTACACGCCGCGCAACGTCCAGACCCTCGACCAGCGCATGGACACCGTCTTCGGCGTAAAGGTCGCCATCGACCCCGCCCCGGAGTTGAAACCCGGGATGTCGGCGACCGTTCGCCTCGAGAACGCCTCGTGACCGACGCCGACGGGCAGGACTACGGCATCCGCGTCGAGGGCGTTTCGAGGGACTTCGGCACCGTTCGCGCGCTCGACCGCGTATCGGTTGCCGTGCCGCGCGGAGAGATCTACGGCCTGCTCGGCCCAAACGGCTCGGGCAAATCCACGCTGATCCGCATCCTCTGCGGACTGCTGGCGCCGACGGAGGGCCGGGCGTGGGTCGACGGCCTCGACGTGTCGGAGCAGGGCGAAGCGGTCCGCGCGCGCATCGGCTACGTTTCGCAGCGCTTCTCGCTCTACGAGGACCTGACGGTCCTCGAGAACCTCGACTTCTTCGCGTCCGTGTACGGCCTGAAGGGTCAGACGCTCCGCGAGCGGCGCGAGTGGGCGATCGCGCTGACCTCGATCGGCCCATATCGCAAGCGCCTCGCGGGTCAGCTCTCCGGAGGCTGGAAGCAGAGGCTCGCCCTCGCCGCGGCGTTGATGCACCAGCCGAGGGTGCTTTTCCTGGACGAACCGACTGCAGGGATCGACCCCGTCGCGCGGCGCGAGCTCTGGAACCTCCTCTTCACGCTGGCCGCCCAGAAGGTGACCCTCTTCGTGACGACCCATTACATGGACGAGGCGGAGCGCTGCGGCCGCGTCGCCTACCTGTATCTCTCGCGGATGCTCGTCGAGGGCACTCCGGACGAGCTCACGCGCCTTCCGGAGATCACACCGCCGGGCACCCGGCGCGTCGAGGCGGTCTGCGCGTCCGGCGTGGCGGCCGTCATGACGCACGCGCGCGCGCTCCCCTACGTCGAGGATCTGACGATCTTCGGGAACGCCCTGCACGTCCTCGTCCGCAACGAGGTGTCGGACGCCGAAATGGCGAAGGACCTGCGCAGGGCGACGGGGGTCGAGGTCGACATCCGGCCCATCGCGGCCTCCCTCGAGGACGTCTTCGTGCGGCTCACGCGCCTCCAGATGGAGCGGCGCGGCGACGTGCCCGAGGAAGCCCCCCTTCCGGGCGCGCGGGCATGAACGGGTTCCTCGCAGTCCTGAAGAAAGAAGCGATGCAGATGCTTCGCGACAAGGGGACGCTGCGCCTGACCCTGATGATCCCCGCGTTCCAGCTCGTCCTGTTCGGCTTGATCGACACGAACGTCAAGCACGTCCGGACCGTGGTGCTCGACCTCTCGCGCACGGAACAGAGCCGGCAGCTCGTTCGGGACTTCACCAACACGAGCCTCTTCGACGTCGTCGAGTTCGTCCCTTCGCGGGACGCATTGCGGGACCGCATCGTCGCGGGACGCGCCTCCGTGGGAATCGAGATCCCGCCGGACTACGCGCGGCGCCGGCTGAACCGTCTTCCCGCAGACTTCCTCGTGATGGTGGACGGCTCCGATTCCTCGATCGCCTCGCAGGCCCTCGCGGCGGCCAACGGGGTGACGCTCTCGCGATCGATCGCGGAGCTGCTGGTCCGTGGGGGAGGGCGCGACCTGCCCATCCGCATCCACCCGCTCTTCCTGTTCAACCCGGACTCGCGCAGCGCGAACCTACTGATCCCGGGCCTCGTCGCGATCCTCCTGACCTTCTCGGGGACCCTCCTCGCCGCGTACGCGATCGTGCGCGAGAGGGAGCGCGGCACGCTCGAGCAGCTCATGGTCACCCCGGCATCGCCGATCGGCGTGATCCTGGGCAAGCTCCTGCCCTACCTCGTCCTCGGCTTCGTTCAACTCCTCCTGATCCTCGCGCTCATGACGCTCGTCTTCCGCGTCCCGATCCACGGGAACCTCGCGCTGCTGCTCGCGCTCTCGTTCGTCTATCTCTTCGCGCTGCTCTCGCTCGGCCTTCTCGTCTCCTCCCGCGCGAAGACGCAGATGGAGGCGACCCAGCTCGCGCAGATGTTCCTCCTGCCCTCGATCATGCTCTCGGGGTACATTTTCCCGCTCTCCGCGCTTCCCGGGCCCCTTCGTTACGTGGCCCAGATCCTTCCGGCGACGCACTTCATCGCGATAGCGCGCGGAATCATCATCCGGGGTGCGGGATTCGTGGACCTCTGGCCGAACGTGGCGGCACTGCTCGCGATCGCCGCCGTCCTCGTCGCGGGCAGCACCCGGGCCTTCCGCAAGACGATCTCGTAGGCGCGGCGCGAGTAGAATCCGGCCCGTGAACGACGGCGGACGCTCGGAAGACGGAAACTTCGATCCGGAAAAGGTCGCGGAGATCTCCCGGAGCGTCTGCCGGATCCTCGACCTGCTCGGGCTCGACCGGTCGGACCCGAATCTCGCCGAGACCCCGGACCGCGTCGCGAAGATGTACGTCGAGCTCTTCCGCGGTCTGGATGAAGGGGCCGAGCCGAAGGTCACGCTCTTTCCGAACGACGAGCACTACACGGCGATGGTGATCGAGAAGGACATCCCCTTCTACTCGATGTGCTCCCACCACCTGATCCCGTTCTACGGCCACGCCCACATGGCGTACATCCCCAACGAAAAAATCATCGGGCTCTCGAAGATGCCGCGCATCGTCGACTTCTACGCCCACCGGCCGCAGCTCCAGGAGCGGTTGACCGAGCAGATCGCCGGCTTCCTGAACGAAAAGCTCTCGCCCCAGGGAGTCATGGTCGTCATCGAGGCGCGCCACCTGTGCGTCGAGATGCGCGGAATCAAGAAGCCGGGGGCGATGACGGTGACGTCCGCGATCCGCGGAATCTTCTTCAATCGGCCGGTGCGCGAGGAGTTCCTGGATCTGTTGAATCGGAGGGGATGAAGCTACCTCGCCAGCTCCTCGCGGAGCTTCCCCATCTGCGCCAGACCGTCCAGGGTCCGTACGCCGTGCCACGTCAGATTGTCGCCGCCGACGAAGAGGCGCACCTTTTCCGGTCCGAAGAGCTTTTCGATCTCCGTTCCGTGTTTCTCCGCGCGGAACGGGAAGGGCTCGCTCGGGAAGAAATGGACGTCCGCGCCCCGGGTCAGAGACTCCTCGGGCGTGGTCGCTGGATACCGGTCCGTCTCCCGCGCGTAGACGTTCACCCCGCCGGCAAGACGAAGCAGATCCGCGACGTACGTGTCGTCTGAAATCGTCATCCAGGGGTCCTTCCAGATCCAGCACGCGTAGAGAAACGGGACGGTGGCGGGCGCCGCCTCGAGCGCCGCGAGACCCGCGTCGATGCGAGCTGCGATGGTTTCGGCTTCCGCATCCGCCTCGAGGCGGCGGCCCCACGACCGGACGGCGAGGGGAACCTCCGCGACCGACTTCGGAAACGTGACGTCGACCTCGATGCCTGAAGCCTCGAGAGCACGCACGTCTTCGAGGCGGTTCTCTTCTTCGTTGGCGAAAACGAGATCGGGCTTCAAGTCCAGGATCTGCGAGATGCGCGGGTCCTTCGTTCCCCCGATCCGTGGCAGGCCCCACAGGAGTCCCTGGGGGCGGACGCAGTATCGGGTCGCCGCCACGAGGCGTTTCAATCCTCCCAGGGCGACGATCGTCTCCGTGATCGAAGGGCAGAGCGAAACGATCCGGCGAGGCGCGGCCATGGGCCGGAGTCTAGCTTCCGGTGAATCTCGCACGCCCCGGCTACACTCTTGCCGTGGACATCCCCGCTCGCGACCTCGCGGCCCTCTTCCGGTCGCACAACCCGATCGTCCTCTGCGAAACCGTCGAGGAGAAGCGCTTCGAGTCCCTCGTGCGGGAAGTCGCCGGGAGCCTCAACCTCCCCGTCTCGACGTGGAGCGCCGCGAGCGGGCTCTCGCCCTGCCATCCCGTCGATCAGCCGAAGACCCTGGATCTCGCCGCGGCCCTGCGTCTGATCCAGACCGGAGCCCCTGACGGCGTCTGGATCCTGAAAGACCCGCAGGCGCACCTCGAGAACCCCACCACGCTGCGGACGCTGCGAGAGACGGCGCAGGCGTTCGAGGGCTCGACCCGGACCCTGGTGCTCGTCGGTCCGTCGCTTCCCGCGAGGCCGGAGCTCGACGAGCTGGGAATCCGGTTCGAGTTCGCGCTGCCCGGGCCGGAGGAGCTGCGCGGGCTCGTCCGCGACACGGTCCGGCGCCTGGAGCGGCAGCGGCCCCGGAGCCGCCCTCCCCTCTCGCCCGCCGACGAGGAGGGGCTCGCCACCGACCTCCAGGGGTTGACGCTTTTCGAAGCCGAGAGGGCGCTCGCTCGCGCGATCGTCGAGGACGACGCCCTGTCCGCCGCGGACCGGCCTGGCATTCGCGAGAGCAAGAAGACGCTCGTCGAGAGCGGAGGGCTTCTGGAGTTCTTCCCCGCGCCGCTCGGTCTCGATTCGGTGGGAGGGCTCGCGCGGCTCAAGAAATGGGTGCAGTCGCGCCGGGTCGGTTTCCTGCCGCCGCCGGGCGCCAGGCCGATCGACCCGCCCCGGGGATTGCTCATCCTCGGAGTCCAGGGCTGCGGAAAAAGCCTCGCGGCCAAGGCCGTCGCCGCCTCGTGGGGTCTCCCGCTTCTCGCGCTCGACGCCGGGCGCCTGCTCGCTCCCTACATCGGCGAGTCCGAGCGCAACCTGCGCGATGCGCTGAAGCGCGTCGATCGGATGTCTCCCTGCGTCCTCTGGATCGACGAGATCGAGAAGGCGTTCTCGACATCCCGGTCCTCCGACACGGACGGAGGCGTCTCGAAGCGCCTCGTCGCGTCGCTCCTCACATGGATGCAGGAGCGCACGTCGCGGGTCTTCATGATCGCGACGGCCAACTCCGTCGATGAGCTCCCGCCGGAGATGATGCGGAAGGGCCGCTTCGACGAGATCTTCTTCGTCGATCTCCCTTCGAAGGAGGCGCGCGCGGAGATCTTCGCGCTGCACCTGAAGCAACGGGGCGAGGACCCCGCGCGATTCGACGTCGACCGCCTCGCGGCGGAGTCGAAGGGATTCTCCGGCGCGGAGATCGAGCAGGCGATCGTGTCGGGGCTTTACGACGCGAGGAGCCTTGGAAGCGCTCTGGATACAACCGGGATTCTGGTGGCGATAAGGAGCACGAGGCCCTTATCGGTGGTCAGGGGGGAGAAGATCGCGGCGTTGAGGTCCTGGGCAGCGGAGCGATGCGTTCCCGCCGACACGGCTGAGGCCTGACCGGACGCCTTCCTACTTCGACACACTGAACGCGGTCCCCAACGCGGTCGCGTCCCCCTCCGCCCCGCCGAGCCACCGGTGCAGCCAGTCCATCACGGTCGCGTGCCACAACCTCGAATTCCCCGGCTTCAAGACCCAGTGCCCTTCATCCGGGAACATGAGGATCTTCGAGGGCACGTTTTTCAGCTGCAGCGCCGTGAAGAGCTGCAGGCCCTGGCCGAAGGGGACGCGGAAGTCCCGTTCGCTCGTGACGACGAGCGTCGGCGTATTGAACTTCTCGATCGAGCGCGACGGGTTCCACTTTTCGTAGAGGTCGGACGTCCACGGCCAACCGGCGAACTCCGCCTCGGGGAACCAGAGCTCCTCCGTCTCGAGCGACATCGACCGGGTGTCGAAGACCCCGTCGTGGGACACGTAGGCGGCGAAGCGATCGGTGTGTCCCAGCAGCCAGTCCACCATCCAGCCGCCGTAGGACGCCCCGGCCGCTCCGACTTTCGTCTTGTCGACGTACGGAAGCGTCAGGAGGTCGTCTACCTGGCGCATCAGATCGTCGTAGGCGTTTCCGCCCCAGTCGCCGGAGATGTCGTCGACGAACTTCTGCCCGAAGCCGACGGAACCCCGGATGTTCGGCGCATAGACGACGTAGCCGTAACCCGCGAAGACCTCGGGGTTCCATCGGGTCGACCAGCCGTCGTGCCAGGCGCCCTGTGGGCCGCCGTGGATCAGAACGACCGCCGGGTATTTCTTCGCGGGGTCGAAGCCCGGCGGCAAGACGAGCCAGGCCTGGAGCTTCAGGCCATCCGCCGAGCCCACCCAGCGTTCCACGGCGTTCAGTCCGAAGTTCCCCTCTTTCCACATTGTGTCGTTCACGTGGGTCACGGCGACAGCGGTCGCGGGTCGTGAGCCGTCGACCGGGACCGAATAAATCTCGGCCGGACGGGTCAGGAAGCTCGCGGAGAAAAAGATCCGTTTCCCGTCGCGGGAGGGGGTGACGTCGGCTGGAATCCCTCCGCGCCAGACGAGAGAGAACTTGCCGCCTTCGACCGGCACGCGGTAAATCACGCCGTGCCCCTGCTCCTCCGAGACGAAGTACACCGACTTCGAGTCGGGCGCCCAGGCGAGATCGTTCACCCACTGGTCGTAACTGCCGGTCAGTTCGACGGAACGTCCGGTCGAGCGCTCCAGCAGCATGAGCGTGAACCGGTCCCCTTCCCGCCCAAGGCGTTTCTGCGCCCGGTACGCAATCCACCGGCCGTCCGGTGAAAAGCGCGGCGTGCCGTCGTAAGCGCGATTGCTCGCGGTGAGGTTCAGCGGCCGCCCTCCTCCGGCGAACGGAACGACCCAGAGATCGCCGTTCGTCGAAAGCGCCTGGACCTTGTCCGGGTTGGAGGCGTAGACGAAGTCCTTTCCATCCGGGGAGACCTCGTAGTCCGCGCCTCCGCCTACGGAGAAGGGCGGCGCGTCGATGTCTCCCGGGGTCAGATCGGCGGCGGCGCCTCCGCCCACGGGGACCTTCCAGATGTGCGAGCGAAGTCCGTTCTGCCAGGAATCCCAGTGCCGGAAGAGGAGCCGCTCCGACACGTGCGCCTTCACCACCGATTTCTCGCGGGCCGCGACGCGCTGCGCGAGGCAGGCGAAATCCGGGCAGTCCGGAAACACGTCCGACACGACGATGAAAGACATCCCGTCGGGAGCCCACTTGAATCCGTTGACCTCGGTCGGGACCGAGGACGCCTTCCGCGGCTCGCCGCCCGCGAGATCGAGGAGCCAGACCTGCGATCCGCCTTCGCGGTTGGAGAGGAACGCGATCCGCCTGCCGTCCGGCGAAAACGCGGGATCGGAATCGCGCTTGCCGCCGGCGGTCAGCCGCCGCGCCTGGCCGGAGGCGGACGCCGGCGCGAGCCAGATCGAGGAGGACGTCCGATTCTCGTCGACGAGCGGAGTGCCGACCGCGTAGGCGACCCACCGCCCGTCCGGCGAAAGCGAGAAGCCGCCGACGCGTCCCGCGCGCGCGAGCTCGTCGAATCGAAAGGGCCCCGCGAGGCAGACGCCCGCGGAAACGGCCAGCGACAGGGCCGCGAATGCCACGGCGCGGATGGGACGGTCAATCATGCGAACCTCCGCGGCGGATTCTAGACGCCGCCCTCCCCTTCCGTTCCGCCCGCGTTTCCCCCTCTGCTTTGTTATCATCGGCGGCTCCCGGAACCTGCACGGGACCGAGCCGGAAAAGGAGCCATTCGTGAGCGTTGTCCTCGAAGAGAAGGCCCCCCCGCCGACGCCGAGCGGGCCGGCGGTCGTGAACGACTTTTCGATCCATGTCGCGACCGCAAACGGGTCGGGAAGCCAGTCGTCGAACAGCATCCTCATGCGCGCCATCTTCCAGATGGGTATTCCCGTTTCCGGGAAGAACCTCTTTCCCTCCAACATCCAGGGCCTCCCCACCTGGTTCACGATCCGGGCGTCCAAGGACGGTTTCATCGCGCGCCGGCGGGACATCGGCGTCCTGATCTGCATGAACCCGGAGACGGCCCACGAGGACGTCCGGACCGTGCACCCGGGCGCGGCCGTCATCTACGAGGAAAACCTGAAGCTCGACGGCCTTCGCAACGACCTCCATTTCTACCCGGTCCCGTTCTCGAAGCTCGTCCTCGAGCTCGTGCACGACGGCAAGCTCCGCCGCCTCGTCGTCAACATGATCTACGTCGGCGTCGCCGCCTGGCTCCTGAACGTGGACCGCGAGGAGATCCGCAAGGCGGTCGCGAAGCAGTTCAAGGGCAAGGAGAAGGCAATCGAAGTCAACTTGACGGCGATCCAGGGCGGATGGGACTGGGCGGAGAAGAACCTGAAAAAGTCCGACCCGTTCCGGCTCGAACGGATGAACGCAACCGCCGGGAAGATCATCATCGACGGCAACGCCGCCGCCGCGGTCGGCTGCATGATGGCCGGCGTCCAGGTCGTCGCCTGGTACCCGATCACTCCCTCCTCCTCGCTCGCCGAGTCCCTGATCGACTATTGCCGGGACCACCGCAAGGACGCGGACACGGGGCGGCCGACGTTCGCCATCGTCCAGGCGGAAGACGAGCTCGCCGCCGCGGGGATGGTGCTCGGCGCGGGCTGGGCCGGCGCGCGGGCGATGACGACGACTTCCGGCCCGGGGATCTCGCTCATGGCGGAGTTCGTCGGGCTGGGCTACTACGCCGAGATCCCCGCCGTCATCTTCGACGTCCAGCGGGTCGGCCCGTCGACGGGCCTGCCGACGCGCACCATGCAGGGCGACATCCTCTCGACGTACTGCCTGTCCCAGGGCGACGCGTTCCACATCCTGATCCTCCCCGGTTCCGTCGAGGAGTGCTACTCGCTGTCGATGGACGCCTTCGATCTCGCCGAGCGGTTCCAGACTCCCGTGTTCGTGATGTCGGACCTCGACCTCGGGATGAACAACTGGATGGCCGATCCGTTTCCCTACCCGGAGAAACCGATGGACCGCGGCAAAGTGATCTCCACCGCGGAGCAGCTCTCCGAGCACGTGCAGAAGTTCCGGGAGTTCGCGCGGTACCGCGACGTGGACGGCGACGGGATTCCCTGGAGGACCCTGCCGGGGTTCATCGACAACCCGGCGGCTGCGTATTTCACGCGCGGCTCGGGCCACACGGAGCGCGCGACGTATTCCGAGCGGCCCGACGACTACAAGAACAACCTCGACCGGCTCGCGCGGAAGTTCGAGACGGCGCGGACACACGTTCCCAAGCCCGTCGTCGACGGCGCGGGCTCGCGCGTGGGAATCATCGCCTACGGCTCGTCCGACTTCGCCGTGCAGGAGGCGCGTTCCATTCTCGCCCGAAAGGGTCTCGCGACCGACTCGCTCCGCATCCGCGCGCTCCCTTTCTCACCGGAAGTCCACGCCTTCGTGGCCTCCCACGAGCGCCTTTACCTTATCGACCAGAATCGCGACGGGCAGATGTTCTCGCTCCTGACACTCGAGTCCGGCCACGAGGCATCGAAGCTGCGCTCCATCCGCCACTACGACGGCTTTCCCTTGGACGCCGAGACGGTGATCGAGGGCATCGAAGCCGGGGAGAAGAACTGATGTCCTCTACCGAGACCAAGGCGCCTCCGACCAACCGCGCCGGCCTGACCGTCAAGGATTACGGCGGGCTGAAGTCCACCCTCTGCGTGGGGTGCGGCCACGACGTCATCACGCGCCAGATCACGCAGGCGTTCTTCGAGATGGGCGTGGCCCCCTACAAAGTGGCCAAGATGTCGGGCATCGGTTGCTCGTCGAAGACCACGGCCTACTTCGTCGACCGAGGACATGGCTTCAACGCCGTGCACGGCCGGATGCCCGCGATCGCGACCGGGGCGCTCCTCGCCAACGCGTCGCTCCTGACGATCGGCGTCTCGGGCGACGGCGACACCGCGTCGATCGGCGCGGGCCAATTCGTGCACCTTCTCCGCCGCAACATCCCGATGGTCTACATCGTGGAAAACAACGGCGTGTATGGCCTCACGAAGGGCCAGTTCTCCGCGACGGCCGACCAGGGCTCCCGGCTCAAGAGCGGCGTCGCGAACGACCTTCCCGCCATCGACCTCTGCGCCCTCGCCGTCGAGCTCGGCTGCGGCTACGTCGCCCGCTCCTTCTCCGGCGACATGAAGCAGCTCGTCGGGCTCCTCAAGGGCGCGATCGCGCACCGCGGGACGGCCCTTCTCGACGTGATCTCCCCGTGCGTGACATTCAACAACCACGAGAGCTCCACGAAGTCCTACAAGTGGGCAAAGGATCACGAAGTCCCGATCCAGGAGATCGGGTTCGTCCCGTACTTCGAGGAGATTTCCGTCGATTACGATCCCGGAACGACGCAGGACGTGGCGCTCCACGACGGCTCACACATCCGCCTGAAGAAACTGCGGGCCGACTACGACCCGACCGACAAGAACGCCGCCTATTCGCTGCTCCACGAGGCGCAGGAGAAGAACGAGTTCTTGACCGGTCTGATCTACGTCGAGCCGCAGAAGAAGGACTTCCTGACGCTGATCGGCCTCCCCGAGGAGCCGCTCGTCTCGATGCCCTCGGAGCGGCTGCGGCCGGGCCGGGAGGCCCTCGCGGAGATCATGGACAGCCTGCGGTAAACGGGGAACAATTGCACCGACGTCTCAGTTAACCCTTCCGGAGGATCCATGCCCCTGACGATCGGACGTTCCAGAATCGCCGCGCTTCGCGCCGTACTGATCCTGGGTGCGGTCGCCGCGACCGCCCTCGCCATTCCTGCAGCTCCTCCCGCGCAAACGCACCAACATGGCGCCACGAAGCCCGCCGCCCCCTCGCCCGCGAAGAAGGATCCTTCGCAGGCTGCGACGAACGGCTGCGCCGTCTGTGTCGAAAAGGCTCCCCTGCAGAACCCCGCGATCTACGCCGGCTGGAACGACACCGACGTGAAGAAAGCCTACGAGGCGGCCAGAAAGTACCCGGCCACCATCGACCTCCTGCATTGCTTCTGCGAGTGCAAAGAGAGCCCGCGGGAGCACCACAAATCGCTCCTGACCTGTTTCACCAACGAGCACGCCGCCGGCTGCGGGATCTGCCAGCACGAGGCGATCCTGGCCGCGAAGCTGAAGGACGACGGGGCGAGCGACGAGGAAGTCGAGTACACGGTCGAGTCGCTGCACAAGACGGACAAGCACCCGCCCACCAAGGGAAGAGGCATCTAGCCGTCGCCCGATAGGGGAATCGGGTTATCCGGTCATCGTCGGCAAATCTCGCCATCGGGTCATCTGACCATCTGGCCGTCGGGTGTCCGCTCTCGCGGAGTCTTGCCTTGCTCGCCGCCTGCCGGAACCGCCGTCAATAGCTACCGACTGGCGACCACTTCTCGCTTTTCGGGCACGCCGACCTGCGGCGCACTTGGTCTGTAGACGGGGAGGGTCCCTTCAATCCGCATTCCTGCGCGGTCTCCGTCGCCCGGCACAACGGGACTGGCAGACGCGTCCGTCGGGGGGACGGTGCCGTCTCCGGGGTAGTACGGGCGGTAGCCGTATCCGTCCTTCACGCCCTCCCCCGGCTTTTCGACGAGCTTGTTGATCCCGAAGACGCCCTCCTCCCGGTTGAAAAACGCGAGCTCGTAGTTGCGGGACATCCAGATCGCGTCCTTCGGGCAGGCGTCCACGCAGAAACCGCAATAGACGCAGCGGAGCATGTCGATGTCGAAGACGACCGGGTACTTCTCGTACGCGATCTGGGGGTGCTCGCCGGCGACGATCGTGATGCATTCCGCGGGGCACGCCTGCGCGCACATGTAGCAGGCGACACACTTCAGCGTGCCGTCCTCGCGCGTTTTCAGGATGTGCTTGCCGCGGAAGCGCCCCGAGTAGTCGCGCTTCTTCTCGGGGTACAGGATCGTCGGCAGCTTCCCGATCGCGACGATGTTTTTCAGGAAGTGGCGGATCGTGACCCCGAGGCCGCCGAGGATCTGCGGCAGGTACAGGCGCTGCGAGATCGTCAGCTTCTCCGGGACGCGGGCCGAGACGTCGATGACGCCTCCGAGCGATCCCTCCCGCGAGACGACGCCGCTCATCGCTCAAGCTCCCCGCTGATCACGCCTCTGAGCGGTCCCTCCGGCCGCTCATTCGACGGGCGGCCTCGGGACCGGCGCGCCTCACCGGCGCGACTCACCGTTCGAGCTCCCCCGCGATGATGTTGAGCGACCCGAGGGTGGCGACCGCGTCCGAGATGGTGCTGCCCTCGATGATCTTTTCGAACGCGGCCATCATCGGAAAACAGGGCGGGCGCACCTTCAGGCGGTACGGACCGCCGCCGCCCTCGGAGATCGCATAGAACCCGAGCTCGCCGTTAGCGCCCTCGATCCACTCGTATCGCTCGCCCTTCGGCACGCGAATGCCTTCCATGATGAGCTTGAAGTGATAGATCAGCGATTCCATGTCGTGGTACACGGCGTCCTTCGGCGGCAGCACGACGTGCCAGTCGGTCGCGTTCACCGGCCCGGACGAGGGAAAGATGTCGAGGGCCTGCCGGATGATCTTCAGCGACTGGCGCATTTCCTCCATGCGGACGAGGTAGCGGGCGAAGTTGTCGCCCTCCCTGGAAACCGGCACGTCCCAGTCGAAGTCCCCGTAGAAGTCGTAGGGCCGCGCCCGGCGGACGTCGTAGGGCACCCCGGAGGCGCGCAGCATCGGCCCCGTGAAGCCCCAGGCGACCGCCTGCTCCGCCGTGACCCGGCCCGTTCCCTGGAAACGGTTCCGGATGATCCGGTTGTTCGTGCAGAGCCGATCGACGTCGTCTAAGAACTTCGGGATCGACTCCAGCAGAACGCGGCACCGCGCGACGAAGTCGTCCGGGACGTCGATCGCCAGGCCGCCCACGCGCACGTACGAGACCGTGAGGCGGGCTCCGCTGCACGCCTCGAGGAGGCCGTAGATGTTTTCGCGGTTCTGGAACAGGTACCAGAAATTCGTCAGCGCGCCCATGTCGACGAGGTTCGCGCCGATGTTCACGCAGTGGTCCATGATCCGCGAGAATTCCGAGAGGATCGTGCGGATCAGGACGCCCTTCTTCGGAACCTCGATGCCGAGCATCCTCTCGACTGTGCGCACGTAGGCGACACCATTGATCATCGCGGACACGTAGTTGAGCCGGTCCGTGTACGGGATCACCTGGTTCCAGGTGTGCGTCTCCGACATCTTCTCGAAGCAGCGGTGCATGTAGCCGATCTGGGTCTCGGCCCGGGTGATCCTCTCGCCGTCCAGCCGGGCGATGAGATGCACGATCCCGTGCGTCGCCGGGTGGGAGGGACCGATCGAGATGGTCTGCGTCTCGAAGTGCCCGGCGCGCTCGTCGGTCTCGGTCGCCCAGTCCGGCCAGCGCAGATCGCCTTCCCCGAAGTACCAGCGTTGACCCGGCGGGTAATCCTTCCGCAGGGCGTTTCCCACAAAGGCGTCGTGGCAGAGAATCCGCCGGAGATTCGGATGTCCCGTGTATTCGAACCCGAAGAGGTCGAACGCCTCGCGCTCGAACCAGTTCGCCGCCGGCCACACCCCGATCGCACTCGGCAGAACTGGCTTGGCCGCGTCGGGCAGGAGAACCTTCACACGCATGTGCTCGTTGCGCGGGATGGAGAGGAGATGCACGACCGACTCGAACCGCGTCGGGCGGCCGGCCCGCCGGAGGTTGTCCACGCCGCAGACGTCTAAGAGAAGGTCGAAGCGGCACTCCGGGTCGTCGCGCAGGAATTGCGCGAGCTCGAGCCAGGCTTCGGTGCCGACCTCGATGGTCGGGATGTCCAGGTCGACGACGTGGGCGCGGCCCGCGAGCCGCGAGCCCTCGATACGCCCCCGAAGCTTCTCCGCGGGCCCGGACAGCGCGGAAGTCTCGACGACTGTGCTCAAGCGCCCGCCGAGAATCGCGCGGAGCGGGTGTCGCGCGACTTCTCTCCCGCCTGGATCTTCCGCTGAAGCTCCAGGATCCCGTACATGAGCTCCTCGGGGGTGGGAGGGCAGCCGGGCACGTAAACGTCCACCGGGACGATCTCGTCGATGCCCTGCGTCACGTGGTAGGCCCGGTAGAAGCCGCCCGACGAGGCGCACACACCCATGGAGATCACCCACTTGGGCTCCGGCATCTGGTCGTAGATCTTCCGCAGGGTGGGCCCGAGCTTGTCCACGACGGTGCCCGCGACGATCAGCAGGTCGGCCTGTCTCGGCGAGAACCGCACGACCTCGGCTCCGAAGCGCGAAAGGTCGTAGTGCGAGGACACGACGGACATGAACTCGATCCCGCAGCATGCGGTCGCAAACGGGAGCGGCCAGAGAGAGTTCGAACGCGCCCACGAGACCATCGTCTCGAGCTTCGTGGTCAGAAAATCCGCCGGACCTGCTTCGGGAGCGGCGGCGCCGTGCACGGGAAGGGCCCTGGAACGTCCGAACATACTCACCGGGGGATCATAACAACGCGCTCCGACGCGGAGAAATTCGTCCCGATCACCCGAAGTTGACAGTGTAGGCGAGCGATTTCATGTCGGGCATGCGGTCGAGGTACACGAGCCCGTCCAGGTGGTCGATCTCGTGCTGCAGGACCCGCGCGTGGTAGCCGGACGCCTCGAATTCCACCGGCTTGCCGGAGCGCTCGAGCGCGCGCACGCGGATCGTGTCGAAGCGCGGCACCACGCCGCCCCAGAGAAACGGGACGGAGAGGCACCCCTCGGAGTCGATCTCCTTTTTCGTGCCGACGCCCTCGTAGGTCGCGTTGAAGAACGCGGTCAGCGGGACCTCCTCCTCCTTGCGCTTGCGCTTCTCCGGATGGACCTCGTACAGGAAAACCCGCAGGGGGGTGAAGACCTGGGGCGCGGCGATCCCGGTACCGTCGTACTCGCGCATCGTGTCTTCCAGGTCCGAGAGGAACGCCTCGTAATCCCCCCGGGACACGGCCTTTGGGTCCACGTCCTGCGAGCGCACCCGCAGAAACTTGACTCCCAGCTTCGCCACTTTGAGGATCACGGTTTCTATGTGGTGCCCAGGGACGGAATTGAACCGCCGACACACGGATTTTCAGTCCGTTGCTCTACCGACTGAGCTACCTGGGCGCTCACGGGGCCGCGAGTGTAGCGGGATTCCCATCCCGTGACAAACCGAGCGAGCCACGGGGAGACAACGGGTTCCCGCATGCCAGAATGGCTCGCAATCGCAGCGCGGGTGCGTGCGCCCGGGAATTCGAACCCGCCGCAGATCGTTCTTGCCGCGAAGACTGGAGGAGACAATCTTGATCGTGCGCCTCGCGTCGGCATTGCTGCTGTCCGGAGCTTTGAGCGCTTCGGGGCAACCGCAGCAGGAAACTGCTCCCCCGTCCCCGCCGAAGACCCCCGGCGCCGTCACGAGCCCGGGCAACGCAAGATGGGCCGCCTCTCCGGACGAGGCGAAGACGCTCGCCGCCGCGAGCGGCAAGTTCGTGTACCTGGAATTCGACCGGCCGGAGTGCGGGCAATGCCAGCGCATGGACGCCCTGCTCTATCCGGCGTTCGACTTCGAGGCCCTTCTGATCCCGATGGTGCCGGTGAAGCTCTCACTCGATTCGCCCGAGGGAAGAGAGCTCGGGCACCGCTACGGAGTCCGGGAGACACCCGCCGTCCTCATCACGAGCGCGGAGGGCCGGATCGTCTTCCTCATGCAGGGAGGTTTCACGGGGACCAACGAGTTCTACCAGCACGTCCGGCAGGACCTCGCCGCGTATCGCGCGTTCTCGAAACGGATCGAGGGACAGGACCTCGCGACGCTCGCGCCGAAGGAGGCGCTCGACACGGGCCGGGAGCTCTACCAGCGTTCCGATCCCGCGGCCGCGCTGCCTCGGCTGCGGCGCGCGGTCGCGGCGCCCGGCGCGACGGCGGCCGTGCGCGACGAGGCCCGCGAGATCCTCGCCGCGGTCGAGCTCGAACTGGGAACGGTGGCCGATTCGCGCCGGACGATCGACCGTCTGATCCAGACGACGAAGGACCCGCGGCGGCGGGAGCGCGCGGAGCTCTTCCGGGCGCAGATTCCTCTCGCGGAGAACAAACCCGCGGAGGCGCTCGCGCTCTTTCGCAAGTTCGCGAAGGACCATCCCCACTCCCCCTACACGGAGCAGGTTCGGGCGATGCTCACCCGGCTGACGGAGCCGGCGCCAAAATGAGACGTGCGGCCGCGATCCTCGCCGGCTTCTGTCTGTCGGCGTCCGCTTTCGCCGCCGCTCCGAAGCCCGAGGAGATCCTGACGGTCGAGGCTCGGGTCGTCCCCGCGTCCGCCACGGCGGGAGCCCTGCGCATCGACGCGAAGATCGCGGCGTCGTTCCACGTCAACAGCCACACACCGTCGGAGGAGTACCTCATTCCGACGTCCGTCTCGCTGACCCTGCCGGCAGGGGTCACCGCCGGCGAGCCGCGGTACCCGGCCGGCGCCATGAAGAAGTTCTCGTTCGCCGAGACGCCGCTGTCCGTCTACGAGGGAAGGTTCTCCGTCGACGTCCCCCTGACCTGGAGCGCGACCGGCCCCGTTCCGGTCTCCGGGAAAGTGAGCTTCCAGGCCTGCAACGACACGCAGTGCTATGCGCCGGCCTCGATTGCCTTCCGCGCCGAACCCGCGAACTCGGGCTCGGCGGCTCCGGGTGGGGCGGTCTTGCTCTCGCAGGCCCCCCCCGCCGGGACGGCGGGGACGGGAGCGGCAGCCGGCGCATCGCTCGACTTCGAGCAGCAGCTCAACCGGCGCGGTCTGCCGGTCGTGCTCTCACTGCTCTTCGTCGGAGGCCTGGCGCTCAACCTGACTCCCTGCGTCTATCCCGTCATCCCGCTCACACTTTCGTTTTTCGCGGGCCAGGCGCAGGGACAGAGCCGGCGCGTGTTTCGGCTCGCGCTCGTCTACGTTCTCGGAATGGCCACGACCTATTCGGCGCTCGGCGTGGCCGCGGCGCTCTCCGGACGGCTCTTCGGATCCGCGCTGCAGTCCCCGTGGGTCCTGGGCTTCGTCGCCGTCGTCCTCGTCGCGCTCGCCCTCTCGATGTTCGGCCTCTACGACCTCCGGATGCCGAGCTTTCTCATGCAGAAGGCGGGCGCCCGCTCGGGGATGGCGGGAGCGTACGCGATGGGGCTGCTCGTCGGCGTCGTCGCGGCGCCCTGCGTCGGGCCGTTCGTTCTCGGCCTCCTCGCCTTCGTCGCCGCGCGGCAGCAGGCGGGGCTCGGATTCCTCTTCTTCTTCGTCCTCTCGCTCGGCCTCGGCCTTCCCTATCTCTTCCTCGGCGCGTTCTCCGGGAGCCTCGCCCGCCTGCCGCGGGCGGGAATGTGGATGGAGTCGGTCAAGAAGATCTTCGGCTGGGTGCTGCTCGCGATGGCCGCCTATTTCCTGCGGCCCGCCCTTCCCGGCCGAACGGGTGACTGGGTCCTCTCGGGCGTCCTCGCGGCCGCCGCGATCGTCCTGCTCGTCCGGGCGGGAGGCCTACGTCCGGCGGTCCGATTCTCGGCCGCCGTGCTCTTTCTGGCGGCCGCCGCATTCTTCTTCCCGCGGACGACGGGCGCGGCCGGACCCGCGTGGGAACCCTACCCGGCTTCCGCGCGGGGCTCCGTGTCCGCCGGCCGTCCGGCGGTCATCGAGTTCGGCGCCGCCTGGTGCGTTCCCTGCCGCGAGCTGGACGAAAAAACCTTCACGGACCCCCGCGTTCGCGGCGCGCTCTCGCAGCGCCGGCTCTACAAGGCGGACCTGACGAAGACGGGCTCGGCGGAAGTCGCGGCGCTCTCCGACCGGTTCGCGATCCTCGGCGTGCCGACGATCGTGTTCCTGGACGCGTCGGGCAAGGAGCGGACGGACCTGCGCCTCGTCGGCTTCGAAGGGCCCGACGCGTTCCTCGCGAGGCTTTCGAAGGCGCCCTAATCGCTCGTCGGCCGCCCGTTAGTTCGCGACCCTTCCCAGCTTCTTCAGCGCCTCTTTGGCGGCCTTGCGCTGCGCTTCACGCTTCGACGGGCCGCTTCCGATTGCGAAGGTCGCGCCGTCCCAGAACACCTCGACCACGAAGACCTTCTCGTGGTCCGGGCCGTACTCGTCGACGATCCGGTAGTCGGGCAGCGGGAGGCCGAGAGCCTGAGCGGCTTCCTGGAGCGCGGTCTTGTAATCGTGGAAGGAGAGGTCGGCGAGGTCGATTCCCGCGATGTCCGGAGCGAACGTGCGCTGGATGAACTGGCCGGCCGCTGGAAGGCCCCCGTCTATGTAGATCGCCGCGACGATCGCCTCGAAGCCGTCCGCCAGCAAGGAGAGCTTCTCCGCCCCGCCCGAACGCGCCTCCCCCGTGCCCATCCGGAGGTATCGGCCCAGGCCGAGTTCCCGCGCTTTGGTCGAGAGGGTCGCCGCGGAGACGAGGTGGGCCTTGATTTTCGAGAGCGCGCCCTCCTGGAGGTTGGGGAAATTGCGGTAGATCAGGTCGCCGACGACGAAGCCCAGGACCGTATCTCCCAGGAACTCCAACCGCTCGTTGTTCGGCGAAGGGAGATCCCGCCTCTCGTTCGTGAACGACTTGTGCGTCAGCGCGCGAACGAGAAGCTCGCGGTCGCGAAAGGCGTACCGGAGCAATTCCTGGAGCTGGGTGGGGCCGTCTGCGACCGCGCTGCTCACCGAGTCTCGTTCCCCGCGCCGAATGCGGCCGTCCGGCGCAGTGGTGCCGGAGGCCGGGGTCGAACCGGCATGGGCCTTTCAGCCCTGGGGATTTTAAGTCCCCTGCGTCTGCCATTCCGCCACTCCGGCATGGCGAGAATGGTAACAGGCTGCGAATCCCGGCCCGGCGAGTGGAAGAGGCTTTCCGCCTCCGTCAACCAGCCGGAGCGGAGCGGGAGAGCAGGCGTCCGGTCGAGCGCGCGCCGCGCGAGCCGGACGCGTGTGCCGCGCAGAGCCAGATCTCCCGCGAGCCAGATCTCCCGCGCAGCGGAGGCGACGTGGCGTCCCCCTCACCTCGCCTCTCCCCCGCTCGCGGGGGAGAGGTAAAGAGCCTCGCTGAAACATGCTCGCCGCGTTAGAAGTCTCCCGACCGAAGGGAGGGAGGAGCCTGACGCGGCGGGAGCCGGAGCGAGGCGTCAGCGCAGCGTAGGCGACGTTGGAGGCGACGGGCGGATTCGAACCGCCGAATAAAGGTTTTGCAGACCTCTCCCTTAACCACTTGGGTACGTCGCCCCGGGACGCGGATTTTACTCGAACTGCTCCGGCGGGAAGCCGGGCGCGGGCAATTCAGCGAGAAGCGTAGTCGCGGATCAGCCCCGTGACGACGCCCTGCACGACCACGTCGCGCGCGTCGGCGAGGATCGGCTTCATCGTGGCGTTCGCCGGCTGGAGGCGGATGCGCGCGCCCTCCGAGTAGTAACGCTTCAAGGTCGCCTCTCCACGGATGAGCGCCACGACCGTCTGTCCGTTCTGGGCGTTGGGACGGCGTGACACGACGACGTAATCCCCGTCGCGGATCCCGTCGTCGACCATCGAGTCGCCTCGGACGCGCAGAACGAAATGCTCACCCTTGCCGAGCAGCGAGGAGGGAACCTCGATCGCTTCGTTGTCGGGGAACGGCTCGATCGGTTTGCCCGCCGCGACCGAACCGAGGAGCGCGACCTCGCGGGAGCTGCGCGCCTGCGCATTCGCCGCCGGGGAGGGAGAGATCCCGCGGCTGCGATTCCACTGCCGCGAGAGGGCGCCCTTCTCCTCGAGCCGCTTCAGATGCTTCTGGACGGTGCCGAAGGAGGACAGGTGGAACTTCTCGCGGATCTCCCTTTGGGTCGGTGAGATTCCTTGCTCATCCCGGTAGCTCCGGATGAAGTCGAGGATTTCCTTCTGGCGTTTGGTGAGGTTCATTGTGAGCCTGATTTCGTTCGGAGTTTATCACATTGCGGCATAATTAATCAGGCCGAGGGAACCACCGCGGTCGCTCCCTGGCCCCGGGAGCGGCCCATCGGCCTTCTCGCGGCGAAGAGTAGGCGTAAAGGAGGCGCAAGTCAAGCGGAAGATGAAAGGGGCTGCCCGGCCCGCGTTCTCTCTATCAACTGCTCTATATTGGGCTCGACCGCTATGCCGATCCGCCGCGAAAAGCCGAGGGAAGAACTCCCGCCGATGCGGTGGTGGATGCTGATCCACCAGCTCCCGCCGAGGCCCCTCTACCTGCGCGCGCGAATCCGGCATTCCCTGTCCCGAGTCGGAGCCGTGGCCGTCAAGAACGCGGTGTACGCCCTCCCCCGGACCGAGGAATGCCTGGAGGGGCTGCGGCAGATCGCTGCGCAGGCGGTTGCCGGAGGCGGCGAAGCGTTTCTCTGCGAGGCGCAATTCCTCGATCGCGCGGTGGAGGAAGCGCTCGTCCGGGAATCGCGGGAGGCGCGGGACGCGGAGTACGAGGATATCGCGCGCTCGCTCGCGGGAGCGCAAGATCCCGCCGCGATCGCGCGTGCCCGGAGGCGCTTCGAAAAAATCGTGCGGATCGATTTCTTCGGTTCGGAGGGGCGCGGCCGGGTCGACGATCTGCTCCGGAAGGCCGTGCCGCGCCGACGACGGGGCCGCGCGCCCGCGCGCGAGCCCCTCGCGGCCTGGAAGGACCGGACCTGGACAACGCGGCGGGGGCTCCACATCGACCGGATCGCCTGCGCCTGGTTGATCCGCCGTTTCATCGACTCGAAGGCGCGCTTCCGTTTCATCGATCCGCAGGAGCCAGCGCGCCCCGGCGAGGTGCGATTCGACATGCCGGGCGGGGATTTCACGCACGAGGGTGACCGGTGCACGTTCGAGACGCTGCTCGAGCGTACCGGCGTCGGCGGCCGCGGGTTGGATGAGATCGCGCAGATCGTCCACGACGTCGACTTGAAGGACGGCAAGTTCGGCCGCCCCGAGGCCGCCGGCGTCGAGCGGCTCGTCATCGGCCTCATCCTCGAAACCCCGAAAGATGCCGATCGTCTCGACCGCGGGCTCGCGCTCTTCGACGGTCTTTACCGCTCCTTCGGCGCCGCGGGCGTCCTTTCACGGGAGAAGAAATGAATCGGCGAAAAACGTGTTCCCGTTTCTGATCACCGCCCTTGCGGCAACCTTCGCGTTCGGAGCCGGAGCCGACGACGCGGACGGGATTCACTTCTGGGGCGTGGGAGCGCCGGACGCCGTCGGCTGGGGGCTCCGGGCCGCCCTCTCGCGAATTGCCGTCGTCCGCGCCGAGGGGGGCCACGGTGAAGTGGGTCACGCGGCGTCGCATCCACGTGAACCGCGCGGCAACCGGGTGGCTGATCCGACGATTCCTCGATCCCGGGGCGGTGATTCTCTTCGTCGACCCGGTTGACGTCGCCGTGATTCAGGCGCGGGAAGCGCCATCGGCTTTGACGCGCCGGGGGCAACGTACGCGCACCGCAACGGAAAGGGGCAGTGTTCCTTCGAAGCTCTGGTCGAAGAGCGGCCGTCCACCACCTTCACCACGAGCTCGATGTTGTTGGCGCTCAAGAACCAGAAAGCGCCGTCTGAGCGTGGAGAGAGAAGGATGCCGCTCCGAGAACGAGAACTGCGACGGCGAAAGCCGGGATCCTCCGCATACGCCGTCGAGGTCGGTCACGATTCTCGGCCGGTTCTCGATCCCGCCTGCAACCCTCAAGCCTCGGCCGGGAGCTCTCCGATCCAGAAGCCGCGCGAGCGGATCGCCCCTTCGATTTCGTTGCAGAGCGCGTCGGTATACGAGTGCGTCTCGGCCGCGCCGACGGCCGCGAACGTGCCCGCGGACTCTTCGAAGCTCGGAAGCGACTGGTTGTATGCGACGAGAAGGTAGAGATTTGGCGCGCGATCTGACTTGTAACGGTCCACTTTCAACGTACGCCCCCACTCGAAGGCAAATTCGAAACCGCAAGCAAGCCATTTGCCAGGCGGCAATCGGGCGAGAGGGGGAGATTGGTCGGGGCGAGAGGATTTGAACCTCCGACCACTCGGTCCCGAACCGAGTGCGCTACCAGGCTGCGCTACGCCCCGAGGGAGCGAGGGTTATATCCGGTTCCGGAGGTTTGCTCAAGCGGGGACGGACGGAACGATCTGCCGCGCGACCAGCGCGCGGCTATCGGGTGATCGTCGGCAGGAACGTCGGCCCAGCTTCGCTCGGCCTCCCGCGGCGCGGGCCTCCTCCCTCGGTTACTTCGGGAGACTTCCCGCGCCGCGGAATCCCCCTCACCCAGCCTCTCCCCCG
>JALZAT010000018.1 GCA_030948185.1 Acidobacteriota bacterium | reverse complement strand
GACGGAGCGGCGCCGTGCCGGGCGGCCGGCTCGAGCGGCTCGCGGCGGATCCGCGGCGCCTCGCCGGCGAACACTCCCGCGCCCGCAGCCGCCGGCTCCGGCCAGGGGGATTCCACGACCTTGCGCGCCGCGGCCTCGACCATCGCCTCCGCCTCGCGCTGGAACCGCTCCAGCTCCCCGCGCGGGATCACGTTCTCCGCTTCGAGGCGCGCCGCGTATCGGCCGATCGGATCGCGCCGCGACCAGAAGGCGAAGAGGTCCCGGTCCGCGTAGCCGCCCTCCGACAGCTCGGGGTACTCCCACGAGATCGGCGGCTCCTTGCCCAGATAAAGCATGTCGTCGTGGTGCGCGTGCCCGCACATCCGCATGCAGGCGAGCTCGATCAGCGAGGGGCCCATGCCGCCCCGCGCGCGCTCCGCCGCCCAGGCGAAGGCCGCCGCGATCTGATCCGGGTCGGTGCCGTCGATGGTGATCCCCGGCACCCCGTAGCCCGCGGCCTTGTCGGCGAACACGCGCACGGCGGACTGGTCCGCGACGGGCGTCGAGAGCGCGGTCTGGTTGTTCTGGACGCAGAAGATCGCGGGGAGACGCCGGGCGGCGCAGAGGTTGATCGCTTCGTGCCACTCGCCGAGCGACGTTCCGCCCTCGCCGATAAAGGTCACGCCGACGCGCTTCGAGCCGTCACGCGCGAAGGCCATCGCCATTCCGGCGACGGTGAGTGAAGAGACGGCGAGCGGGGCGGAGGCGGGAAGAACTCCCCAGGAGAAGTCGCCCACGTGCAGGTCCTTGCCCTGCATCGGCGAGCCCGCCTTTCCCATCTGCGCGGCGAGGACGAGGCGCACGGATTCCGCCTCGGGGCGCATCGCGAGCTCGGCGCCGAGGTCGCGGATCAGCGGCGCGACCACGTCTCCGCGCCAGGTGCCGTCCGGGGCGCGGAAGCCCGGCCCCCGCCGCAGGCGCAGGGGAGCGGCGTAGATCGCCTCCTGGCCGAGCGACCGGAATCCCTTGCCCTGGAAGGGGACTCCGTTCCAGCGGATCTCGTTTCCCAGGAAGAACGCCTTCAACCGGTTGTCGGTCGCGCGCGTCAGGACCATTCCGCGGAGGATCTCGATGCGTTCTTCCCGGGTCAGAGAGGCGGCGATCGCCTCGCGACGCAGGAAGCCGTCGCACTCTTCGAGGAGGCGCTTCTTCGCCTCGTCGAGGCGCTCCTCGACGGTGACTCCCGGGGTCGTCTCGGGCAGCCCCTCCGGAGGCGAGCCGGCCAGGGTCCGGGTGAGCGCCTTCGCGAACGGCTCCCGCAGCGCGTCGATCGCGGAAGGATCCCGGCCCGGGTCCTGGCGGCAACACGAGGCAAACGCGGCGAGCGCCGGCGCGAGGGCGAACGGCTGGCGCTCCGCGACGAACGCCGCGAACCGTTCGGAGAGCGCGGCGGCGGCGCCGACGTCGCCTGGCCGGAGCGCCGGCTCGACCGATTTTTCCACTGGACCCGAATGGTAGCGCGGATGGGGAACCGGGCAGATACCATGCGGTCACCTTGGCCTCGGACCAAAGCGAGACCCGGCGGCGACTCGTGCGCCTGCTCCAGCTCGCCTATTCAGGCGAGAAGGCGGCTGCGCTCGCGTACCAGGGGCACGCCCGATCCGTGCGGGATCCTGCCGAGAAGGCGATGATCCGGAAAATCGAGAATGACGAATGGGTGCATCGGGAGAAGGTCGGAAAGCTCCTGTCCAGGCTGGGTGCCCTTCCACTTACCGTCCGTGAGGTTCGGGCGACCGTCGTCGGGAACGCCCTCTCGTTTTTCTGCGGCTTGACGGGCCACTTTCTGCCGATGTTCCTCGCCGGAAAGCTCGAGACCAAAAACGTCTGCGAGTACGAAAAGGCGGCCGGCTGGGCGGCCGCGCTGGGCCTGGAGGACTTCCTCCCCGACCTGCGCGAGATGGCGGCCGTCGAAGTCGAGCACGAGAAGTACTTCTTCGAGGTGATTGGAAGGCAGGCGCCGCCTCGCGGAATTCGCGGACAGGCCCCACCGGAGGTGTAGGGGCGGGGCTTGTCCCCCCGCCCGCCCGGTGCATCGCGAAGAGCCCTCACGGGCGGGCGGCCGCGAGGGCCGCCCCTACAGGCGGCCGCCGATCACTTGGTTCCGAGCAGCTCCACGTCGAAGATGAGCGTTGCGTTCGGCGGAATGACCGGGCTCATGCCGTTCGCGCCGTAAGCGAGTTGCGGGGGAATCAGCAGGGTGCGCTTGCCCCCCACCTTCATCGACGCAAGCCCTTCGTTCCAACCCTTGATGACGCGCCCTCCGAGCGGGAACTCGTACGGGGTGCCGCGATCGACCGAGCTGTCGAACTTCTTGCCCTTGGCACCGTTCTCCCAGAGCCAGCCGGTGTAATGCACGACGACGACCTGACCCTGCCTGGGTGTGGCGCCGGTCCCAACCACCGTGTCCTGATACTGGAGCCCGCTCGGTGTCTTCGTCATTTTGGTTTCGCTCTTCTTTTCCGAGTCGGTGGGAGTGGTGGCGTGGTTCTGCGCCTGCGCGGCCGGCAGGGCGAGCGCGAGGGCGGCCGCCGCCGCGAGGACGATACGAATCTTCTTCATGCGTTTGCTTTCCTTTCGCCTTTCATTTGGGGTCACGAAACGAGCGGGCAGTCTAACGTCAAACGCGGGGTCACGGGCGCGGGTCGAGGGTCAATCCTCCCGAGGATAGGTCTTCAGTAGGCCCTTTTCGGTCATGAGCTTCTCGATGCGGGCGATGTCCCGCGGGACGAAGTCGGACAGGATGTCGATGCCCTTGTCCGTGACCACGATCATGTCCTCGAGCCGGACGTAGATCTTCTCCTCCGGCACCCGGAGAGCCGGCTCGATCGTGAAGACCATTCCCGGCTTCAACGGGCCCTCGCGCGGGCCGTCGTCGTGCGTCGCCATCCCGACCCAGTGTCCCAGCGCAGCGTCAGGCCGTTCCGCCTCCTTGCGATAGCTCGCCACGAACTCCTGCGCGGCCTTGCGGTAGATCTCCTTCGAGAACTTCGACGACGCGAGGATCGCGTCCATCTTCTTCGCGGCCTCCTGCATGCACTCGGACGCCGTGACGCCGGGTCGGATCGCCTTCAGGATCGCCTCGTAGCAGCCCAGGTAGAACTGGTAGAGCTCGCGCTGCCACGGCGCGAACCTTCCGTTGACCGGCCACATCCGGGTCACGTCGCTCATCGCGTATCCGACGTCGGGCGCGAAGTCCATCAGGAGAAAGTCGCCGTCCTCCATCTTCCGTTTCCCGGCGTTGTAGTGCGGATACCACGCATTGCGGCTGCTCGCGATGAGCGAGTAGTACGCCTCGCCCTGCGCGCCGTTGCGGTAATAGATGAACTTGGCCATGCCGTCGAGCTCCCGCTCGTACTGGCCGGGGCGCGTCGAGCGCATTCCCTCGATCAGCGCGAGGCCGGCCAGGCGCGTGGACCGGCGGAGCATGGCGATCTCGCGCGGGCTCTTGATCAGGCGCAGCCCGTCCAGGGTCGGGGTGAGGTCGCGGATCTCGACCTGTGGGAACCGCTCCCGCATCTGCGCCGCGAAGCGGCCTTCGCGCGAGGCGCTCCCGTCGAAGGGGTCGGAGGCCAGCTCTGCGATCCGTCTCAACGCCAGGTCGCGGCTCACGGCGAATCCCTCACCCGGGGCGAGCGGGGTGAAGAGCCGTGCACCGGCGCCGGCGCGTTGCGCGAATCGTCCGAGGTTTTCCGCGAGGAGGTCGACGCCCAGGACCGATTCGACCCCCGAGAGCTTCTGGACCTCCTCGGCGTCCTCCGCCGATAGCATCTTGCCTTCGCCCTTTTCCCGGTTCGCGTTGCGATGAGGAAGAAAGAGCACGGCGCGGCGGCCCGTTCCGTCGAGGAGGAGGTAGGCGTTGGGGACCTCGACTCCGCAGAGGTAGTAGAAGTCGTTCGACTGCCGGAATCTCACGTACCCGACAGGAGTCGGCGCGCCGGGCACGACCGCAACGGCGCCTTTTCCGATCGCGTCGTACACGGCGGAGCGGCGCGCCGCGAACTCCTCGGGCGGGTAGTCCGTCGTGAACAGGGGAAAACCCTCCTGTGCGCGGACGCCGCCGGCGGCAAGCAGCAACAGAAGCGAACGAAGTACGAGCCTCTTCGCGAGCATGGGGCCTCCTCGAAAAAGAAATCGAAGAGGCGATTGTAGCGAGCCCTTACTTCTTTTCGAGTTTCTCGATCGACTTCATCTGGATCCCCTTGACCCCGTTGCGCACCGCGACCGTGCCGTGCACGACGGCGGGGATGTCGGCGAAGCTGGCGACGCGGTCCTTGACGGAGAAGGGCTTCTCTTCGAAGAGGAGGTAAAGAGTGCCGTCGTCCGCGAGAAACCCGGCGGGAACCCCCCGGGCGATGCAGGCGTTCGCGCAGGCGGTGTGCGCGGCGCCGCGAATCCCGTGCGTTACGTAGCAGTGCATGTCGACCACGGAGCCCTTGATCGCGACTTCCGCCGGCGTCGCGTCCGCGGCCGGAAGGTTGCGTGAGCAGACGAGCGCCACGAGGATGATCAGCGCGACCGAGGCGAGACCCAGTGTCTTTTTCATGGGATTCCCCTTTCGGCGGCCACTTTGCGCTACGCGAAACACGCCCGCATGTGCCGAAGGTACGGGGTGACTTCCGGCAGGGGCGGATGGACGCCGGAAAGCGGTACTGTGTTTCCACCGTGAACGGGACCTTTCCCGCCGACTATCCGCGGTTCCTGCGGGTGGCCGGCCTCGCCATCTGGGCGGTGGTCGGTTTGCCCGTGCTCGCTTCCTCCCGATCGATCCGCGCGCTCGGCGCTTCGAACGTTTCCTTCGCCGCCTGGGCGGCGGCCTTCATCCTGTTCGGCGCGGCGTTCCTGCGGACGACGGCGGCGGCGCGGTTCGATCACGACCGCACGGGGACGCTCGCGCTCCTCGCCGCGCAGTCTGCCGCCGTCCTCGCGCTCGTCGCGCTTCCGCCCTGCTACGGCCTGGAGGGCGCGCTGCTCGTGCTCGTCGCGCTGCAGCTTGGCGGCCGGCTGGCTCCCCGAGCCGCCATCGCCTGGGTCGTGGCGCAGAGTGCGGCGCTCTTCGTGACGATCGCGCTGCACTGGAACACGCACGCGGGAGTGATGCTCGCCGGCGCCTACTTCCCGTTTCAGCTCCTCGCGTTCTGGACCGCGCACCTTCTGGCGCGGGAAACGGGCGAACGCGACAGCCTCGCGCGGGCGAACGCGGAGCTCCAGGGCACGCGCGAGCTCCTCGCCGAGACCAACCGGATCTCCGAGCGCGCCCGGATTTCCCGCGAGCTCCACGACCTGCTCGGCCACCATCTGACGGCGATGGCGCTCAACCTCGAGACCGCCAGCCATCTCGCCGGCGGCGAGCCGCGCGTCCACATCGAGGCGGCGCGGGACCGGGCGCGCGCGCTCCTGGGAGAAGTCCGAGACACCGTGCGCGCGATGCGCAACGCGGACGGCATCCGGCTCGATGCCGCCGTGCAGGCGCTCGTCGCGGGCATCGACCGGCCCCGGATCCACCTGCGATTCGAAGAGGCATTGCCGAACGCCTCGCCCGCCTCCGCCCAGGTGCTCTTCCGTTGCGCGCAGGAGATCGTCACGAACGCCGTTCGTCATTCGCGCGCGGAGAACCTGTGGCTCGACTTCGTCCGCAGCGGAGACGGGCTCGAGATTCAGGCGCGTGACGACGGGCGGGGCGCGGGGTCGATCGGCGCCGGCGGCGGGCTGACGGGGATGCGCGAGCGGCTCGAGGAGCGGGGAGGCCGGCTCGCGGTCCGTTCCGAGCCGGGGCGCGGCTTCGAGGTGGTCGCCGCGCTGCCCGCCGCCCACGGGTGACGGTCCTGACGGCCCTGCGGCGCATTCGCGTGCTGATCGTCGAGGACCAGACGCTCGTCCGGGAGGGCATCCGAAGCTTGCTCTCGCTCTCGCCCGAGATCGAGGTGGTCGGCGAAGCGTTCGACGGCGAGTCCGCCATCGCGCAGCTGCCCGCCGTCGCGCCCGACGTGGTGCTTCTCGACGTGCGGATGCCGGGTCTCTCGGGGATCGACGTGCTTCGCCGGCTTTCCGAGGAGGGACGGCTTCCTCCCACGATCGTGCTGACGACGTTCGGGGACGAGGCGCTCGTGCTCGAAGCGCTCGCGGCGGGCGCAAAGGGGTTCCTCCTGAAAGACGTCTCGCTCGACGGCCTCGTCCGCGCGATCCGCGCCGTGCACTCGGGCGAGAGCGCGGTCGTCCCCGTCGTGGACGCTCCCACCGCGCGAAGCGCGAGGGCGCTCTCGACGGACTTTCCGACACTGAGCCCGCCCGACCCGCTCACACAGCGCGAGGGCGAAGTGCTCCGGCTGCTCGCCCGGGGTCAGAGCAATCGGGAGATCGCGACAGCGCTTTCGGTCGCCGAGGGCACCGTGAAGAACCATGTCTCGAGCATCCTGTCGAAGCTCGGAGTTCGGGACCGGACGAGAGCGGTCCTGGAGGCCATCAAGTCGGGCGCGCTCGAGTAGGGGGTCAGTCGCGCAAACGCGCAAAGAGGGACAGGCGCGCAAAATATGCGTGAATGCGCGACTGACCCCTTAGGGAGCGAGGAGAACTTTTCGGACGCCTCGGCGGCTGGCCAAGGCCAGGGCCTTGCTCGCCTGCGCGAGCGGGAATTCTGCGGAGATCATTTTCGAGAGATCTATCTTGCGGGTGCGGAGCAGCTCGAGGGCGGGCTCGAAGCGGCCGCATCGCGAGCCGACGACGGTGACCTCGTTGACGACGAGCGGCGCAGCGTCGAATCGCGCCGGGGCGTGGTGGGTGGACTTCCAGATGATCGTGCCGCGCGGCCGAACGAGCTCGAGCGCGCGCGGCATTCCGGCCGGCGATCCCGTCGCTTCGACGACGAGGTCGAACGACTGCTTCCGGGCGCGAGAGTCACGCCCGAGTTTCGTGACCAGTGCGCCCGAGTTCTCGAGAACCTGGGCGACGAGGAGCCCGAGCTTGCCCGCGCCGACGACCGCCGCCCGGGTTTCTGGCGAGACGGCCACCTGGTCGAGGATCTCGCACGCGGCGGCGAGGGGCTCGGTGAAAACCGCCTCCTCGTCGGAGACGCCGGGCGGGACTTCCCGCAGGTTGGACTCGGGCAGGGTCAGGAACTCCGCGTGGGCGCCCGGGTGGCGCACGATGCCGAGGACCCTCCGCCGCGGACAGTGCCGCGACATCCCCGACCGGCAGAGCCCGCAGCGTCCGCACCCGAGGTTGATCTCGCCCACGACGCGCCGCCCGAGCCAGGGGGATCCCTTCGGGCCCTCGACCATTCCGACGAACTCGTGCCCGGGGACCCCTGAAAAGCAGTGATACCCGCATTTCAGCTCGAGGTCGGTGTTGCAGATCCCGGAGAGGAGCACCCGGACGAGCGCGAAGCCCGGGCGGGGACGCGGGATGGGAAGGTCGACGACGGCCGCGTGGCCGGATTGAAATTGCAGGGCTTGCATGACCACCGACTGGTGACTGCCGACCCGTTACTTCGGCTTCCGACTCATCTCTCCCAATGCCTTCTCCGCCTCGGCGAGCAGCGCCTCCGGCCCGACCGGCGACCCCGTCGCCTTCTGCATCCAGAGGTCCGGAGCGATCCGGCCGAGGGTGGCCATCCTCTCGAACTCCGCGCCGAGGTTGCCGGAGCTCTCCACCTTACGCTCGATCTGGAACGCGATCATGTGGCCGAGCGGATAGTCGGGCAGGTAGAGGAACGAGTCGATCATGTGGGAGTAGATGGCGAGGAGCACGACGTCCTTTTTCCCGAAGACGGGCGCGTACCAGCGGTTCCAGACCGCCTTCGCGATCGAGAGCGTGGCTTCCTTGAGCTGCGCCGGCGACGCTTCGGGATGCGCGTACATCCAGTTCCAGACGTCCATGTCGACGAGCGCAACCCCCGCAATCTCGTACGTGCCCCAGAACTGCTCCATCGTACGGGCGGCGCGGCTCTTTGCGTCGGGGCCCGGGAGGCCGAGAAGCTCCAGGTCGTGCGCCTGGAAAACGAAGGCGAGCGCTTCCGTGAACGCGTTGTTCGGCACGCCCTGGAGCAGCGTGTAGTCGATCGCGTTCAGCGAGAAGGTCTGCTCGACGTTGTGCCCCATCTCGTGCACGGCGATGTTGAATCCCTTGTAGTTCATCCCGGTCTTCTCGACGCGCGTCCGCAGGTGCGCCTGATCCCCGCGCCGGAGCGCCCCGAGCGCGTGGCCCGACCCCCGCGCCGGGTCGACGACGATGTTGGCGGCCAGCCACTGCGCCTTCTCTTCGGTGAAGCCGAGGTGCTGGAGCAGACTCGGAATGTCCTTCTTGTAGGCCTCCGCGGTCGGGTACTTCTTCCGGACGATCTCGTCGAGCTCGGCCTCGGAATACGGCCCCTTCGACGTGAAGCCCGAGTACCAGATGTCGAACGGTTCGAGCGGCCTGCCGAGGCGCGCGGAAACGAGCTTCGTGACGCGGGGTACGAGGGGAGAAGAGAGGACACTTTCGAGCATCCCGCGGAAGCGACGCTCGGGGATCTCGCGGTCCTCGTCGAAACGCCGCGCCATGAGGGTCGGCGCCGTCGGCGAGTACGGGTCTGCCTTGCGGCAGGCCCGGAAGATCTCGAGCAGACGCGCGTACCGGGTGTCCGGCTCCGGCCCGGTTTCGGCGCTCCGTCCCGGCGGAAGCGGGCGGTCGGAATCCTTCACGGCGGCCGGCCGGACCTCGTTCGTGAACGGGTTCCAGTCGACTCCGGGGTTGTCCACGGCGGACCGGGGGATGGTCTGCGTCACGATGCGCTCCATCACCCTCTCGATCGCGCGCTGTTTCGCGAGGCCGGTCTTCGCGTCCCGGTAGTCGGACCGGAGCTCGTCGCGCAGGTTCCAGTGGGAAAGCAGCCGCATTCCCGGCGGAAAGAGCCGTGAGCCGTCCGGGGCGAGCACGTGGTGCATCCAGACGTTGTACTCCGCGATGTAGCGCGCCGCCTCGGATCCCGCCCGCGCGATCCCGAGGTTGACCTCCGCGGGAATGCGCTTGCCGAACCTCTGGGCCAGGCGCGCCTCGGCCCAGCCGCGCCGCGGCCACGACGCCCCGGCAGTGAGGCGCTGCTCGAGAGTGGTCAGCGGGAAGTTCAGGAGGACGGCGAACGCGAGACGGTTCGCGAAGAAGTCGTCGACGACGTGCGCCGACGGATCGTAGCCCGCGAGGATTTCGTCGAACGGGTAGATGGGCCCGAGGTCGAGGTCGGACTGGCGCCGGAAGTCGCGGACGATCTCGTTCATGTGGCCGTCGAGAGACTCGAGCAGAAGCTGGAGCCGCTCGAAGAGGGCGTTCCGGACGGTGGAATCGCTCGAGAAGTTGGCCTGGACGAATTCCTCCATCTCGGCGGGGGTCCCGTCGGAGGGCCGCCAGAACTCGGCCACCTGGCGCAACCCGCGCGCGATGCGTTCCTTTTCCGCCGGGCCGTGCTTCGCGACGAGCTCCGCTTCGACCTTTTCCATCTGCACCTTTCGAGCCGGGCCGGCGGTCGGAGTCTGCGCCTTCAGTCCGAGCGTGACGAGAAACACGAGGAGACCGAGCGCAATGCGAAGCGCTTTGCGGTAACCGAGCATCGCTCCTCCGGTGAACAGATTGTAGGGGCCTCTTCCCGCATTGTCATCCTGAGGAGCGAGGCGACGAAGGATCTGCCCGGGCGATCGAAGCGGGTACCCGGGGCCCCTCTGCGGCAGGGCGGATCCTTCGCTTCGCTCAGGGTGACAAGTTGGTTCAGAATTCGTGGCTTCATGGACGAAGACAGTCAGCTCAGTCTTTTTTCGACGGGCGCCCCGCCCCGAAAGGAATTCCGCCCGAGTGCTTTCGCGGAACGCCTCGAGAGGGAGATCGCCGAGACTGCCGCAATCGCGGCGCGGGTGCGCAAGAACGTCCGCTTCGGGACGAGCTCCTGGAGCTTCCCCGGCTGGGCCGGCATCGTCTACTCGCGGCGCGCGCCGGCGTCGGAGCTGGCGAAGGAGGGGCTCGTCGAATACGCGCGGCATCCGCTTCTGAATACGGTGGGGATCGACCGTGGTTTCTATGCCCCGATCTCGCCGGAGGACCTGCGCCGGTATGCGGGCCAGCTCCCTGCGGCCTTTCCGTGCTGCACGAAGGCGCCGGAGTCGGTCACCGGGGCAGTGCTTTCGGCGCCCGGCACGCCGAGAGGCGGCGGCCCGAGGCCGCCGAACCCGGGATTTCTCGACCCGCGCCGGTTCGAAGAAGAGATGCTGGGGCCGTTTCGGGCGGCCTTTGCGGAGCATGCCGGCCCGTTTCTCCTGCAGTTTCCCCCGGCTCCCGCAGAAGCGCGGCTCGCACCACGCGAGTTCGCGGAGCGGCTCGACCGGTTCCTCGGGGAGCTCCCGCGCGAGTTCCGCTATGCCGTCGAGCTCCGGGACCCGACGCTTCTGACGGGCGAGTACGGCCGCGTGCTCGCGTCGCGGGGCGCGGCGCACGTGTACAACTGCGCCACGGCGATGCCGATGCCCGCGGAGCAGGCGGAGCGGATTCCCGCGGCGGCCGCGGACTTCGTCGTGGTGCGGCTGCTCTTGCGGCCCGGCACGCGCTACGACGATCGCCGCGAGGACTTCCTGCCCTTCGACCGCATCGTCGACCCCAACCCCGAGATGCGGCGCCAGACGGTAGAGCTGGCGAGGGCGGCGTCGGGCCGCGACGTTTTCGTGCTCGTCAACAACAAGGCGGAGGGGTGCGCGCCCGCGACCATCCGCGCGCTCGCGGAGCAGCTGGCTTCCGAGGCGGAAAGCGGGCCGGTCAGTACTTGACGACGATCGTCTTCTTCAGGGACTTCAGGAGCGCGTCGAGATCGGGCTCGGCCGCGGCGATCGCCTTCTCCGGTCCCACGCACTTGAAGAACACGTTGCCCTCCGGCGCCTCGACGATCGCGCCGGAAAGCTCCCAGCCGGGCTTCTTCCCCTGGGACGTCATCATCGGCCCGCCCGGCGCCAGGTATGTTCCGGACGTCCGGATGCGGTGCACCTTGAACCCGCTGATGGTCTCGACGGTGCTCTTCGGAGAGCCGCCGCCCTCGAACTGGCTCGCCCAGCGCGCGCCGTTCTCCTCGGGCGAGCCGCCCTGCCCCTTGCCGAAGTAGAAGACGCCGCACTCTCCCGCTTCGCCGCCTCTTGCCGGAGCGATCGTGTACGTCACGACGCGCATCGGCCGCGCGGCCTGCTCGGTCCACGCCGCCGGGACCGTCCACTTGACCCCGGCCGCCGTTCCCCCGGTCGCGGCGTGGAGAGGCGCTCCGAGAACGAGAAGGCCGGCCGCGAGGAGCCCGGCGCGACGAAACGAAGCGACGTGGCGCATGGATCGCTCTCCTCGCACGATACTATCGCGGCGCTTTTCAGCGGCGCGCGAGCGCGAAGGCGGTGTCCGCGGCGGGCCGGCCCTGCCGCTCGACGAGCTCGACGGCGAGTTGAGCGAGCGGTTCGAGCAGGCGCGCGCTCGAGAGCGGTCCGGCGTCGACGGGCGCAAGCCCCAGGGAGTCGAGCCACGCCGCCACGCGAAGTTTGGACGCGGCATCGTCGCCGCAGTAGAACGCGGCCGGCGCCCCGCTCGAGAACGGATCTCCCGCCTCGAGGACCTCCGCATACAGGTGGTTGAGCGCCTTGACCACGCGCGCGCCGGGGATGAGACGGGCGACCTCTTCGGCGCCCGATGTCGAATGGCCGAGGAGAAGCGTTCGTCCGTCGGGCGTGGCGGGGTTGGAGAGGTCGACCGCGACCTTCCCCTTCCAGTGCCCCGCGGACTCCCGCAGTGCTTCCTCCAATCCCTGCCACCGCAGCGCGACGACGATGAAGTCGGCCGCCGCGAGCGCCTCCTCGCGCGAGCCGCCGTGGGCCTGAGATCCTGCGCGGGTCGCCGCATCCCGCGCGGCGGAGGGGCGACTCGACCCGAAGAAGATCCGCTGGCCGGCGCGGGAAGCGGCTGCGGCCACGGCGCGGCCCATGGGACCGGCGCCCAGAATCGCGATCTCGCGCGGCGCCTGGGACATCGCCGGCATTGTGCCCCGCAACGGATCTGCCGCCGGCTGAAGAGTTTTCTCCCACACGATGAGGCACTTTCATCGGGGCGGAACGGGCGAGGCGTGCATATTGCAGATCGCCCCTGCGTGGGCAATACGGAAAGGGTCGCGCAACTCGAGCGGGCCGCCAGTGAGGACCGCAGCGAGCTCGCCGCGGACTTGGCGGAGGTGCGCGCGCAGGCGGCCTCCTGGACGAAGCGGTCGGCGGCGTGGGTAGCCGTTGCCGCGGGAATCGGTGCGGCCGCCGCAGTTGCGGCCGGGATCGCGCGTCGCGCGCGCAGGCCGCGGACCTCCACCGGTCGAGTGCGAAAGGCCGCGAATCGGGTCCAGAAGGAGCTCGACCGCTACAAGCCTCGTCCGATTCCGATCGCCATCCTTTTCGTTCTCCTGAGAACTCCCGCCGTTCGCCGCGCGCTCGTCTCGGCGGCAGGACGGATGCTGGCCGCCCGCCGCGCCGATGAGTCCCGCGACGACGCCGGCAGCGTCGATCGAACCGCTCCGCCCCGCCCGGATGACCGTGGGCACGGCGGCCCGTCCGAGGACCGCCCTCGCAAGGTAGAAGATCGCGAGAAAGAGGACGCGAACCGGAGGGCGCCTCCCGAAGAGGAGGGTGAGCAGAAGGCGAAGCAGACGCTCGAGTCTCTGAAGCATTCGTCGCTCAAGCGGAAGGTCGGATTCGTGACCGATCTCTTCCGCGACGCCTTTCGCGCTTTCCTGCGCGACGAGGCGCTCACCCGCGCCGCCGCGCTCGCGTACTACACGATCCTTTCGCTCGCGCCGCTTCTCATCGTCGTGATCGCCGTCGCCGGAATCGCGTTCGGCGCGGAGAACGTGCGGAACCAGATCCTCGCGCAAATCGGGCAGCTCGTCGGCCAGGACGCCGCCAAAACGATCGCGACGATGATGCAGAAGGCAAGCGCGCCATCCAAGAGCATTCCCGCGGCGGTGATCGGTGTGGCGACGCTCCTCTTCGGCGCCGGAGGCGTCTTCGGATATCTCCACGACATGTTCAACAAGATCTGGGCGATACCGGAGAAGAAGGGCGGGGGAATCTGGCAGGCGATCCAGTCGCGGTTCCTGTCGCTCGCGATGGTCCTGGGGACGGGGTTCCTCTTGCTCGTGTCGCTCGTCGTGTCGGCCGCGCTCTCCGCCCTGGGCAAGCAGCTCGGCGATGGCGTCGGATTTCTGTTGAACGCCCTGCACCAGGTCGTCTCCTGGGCGGTCATAGGGCTGCTCTTCGCGCCGATCTTCCGGTTCCTTCCGGACACGCGGATCGCGTGGCGCGACGTCTGGATCGGAGCGGGGATCACGTCCTTTCTCTTCGTGATCGGCCAGTTCCTGATCGGCCTCTATCTCGGAAGTGGCTCGGTCGCGTCGGTGTACGGCGGAGCGGCCTCGCTCCTGATCGTGCTGCTGTGGACGTATTACTCGGGCCTGGTCCTTTTCTTCGGGGCGGAGGTCACGCAGGTCTTCGCCAATCAGTGGGGGTCGAGGCGATAGCTTTCAGCTGTCGCTTTTCAGCTCCGGGGCGGTGGAGTCAGCCGCCGACGAAACCGCAAGGCCATCCCTCCTTTCCCTCGCTACTTCAGCTGCGTCACCGTCAGCCGGAGCGGCACGCAGAAGACTCCCTTGCTCGTGCCTCCGTTGCCGACTCCCTGGAACAGTTCGGCGTTGGGCGAGGTGAGGTCCGTTGTGAGGTCGTAAACCGTCCGGTCGAGATACTCCGTACGCGTTAGGTAAATCCCGCTCTGCCAGACGAGGTTGTAGCCGATGTCACCGCGCCCAAAACTGCCGTCGTGATTCGAATCGACCAGAAAATAGAAATAGACGCTGTCGGCCTTCGGGTAGTCCGGTGGCAGCGAGGGCTTGCCGACGACACCTGTCTGGGCGCCCTGCAGGTCGGGAATCTTCAGTTGGATCGTGTTGAGACTGCCGGAATCCTGGCAGCGGTTGATGGGCCCCGTCAGGAGGGCGATCGCCGCGTTGGGCAGGAGCGCATTGAGCTGACGGCTAGCCGAGCAGAGGGGCTTTATCCTCAAGTCCACTCCGTTGGTCGTGCTCGCCCATTCGACCACGTCGCCCGACAGGTATGTACCTTTGCCATCCTGGTAGATCCCGGTCACTTCCGCCAAGCCGGGACACTGAGACGTGCTCGGAGCGAGGTAGAGGTCCGCGGTCGGCGCCTTCGGCGGCCCCGGTTTGCCAGCGAAGCTGCTTGCGATGCCGAGGCAAGAAACGAATACAGAGCAGGCGATGATTCGGAGAGTCCGGCTCATGGTGTCCCCTTTCACAAATCTGTTCTAAGACTTGACCTGGAATTGCACCTGGTAGACCGAGGGTTCGTTACCGGCAGTGAAAGCGAGTGTGTAGGTGCCCGCTGAGAGTCCCTTCGTACTCAGGTTGAAGATGTAGCCCCCGCCGGCGTAGCGAAAATCCCCATCAGGGTTGGCGTTGCCCGAGTCGTTCACAGAGCCCGAAGTGCTGTCTGAAACCTTCGTGAGGCTCACCGCGTGAAGGACGATGCTGGAGGACGACAGGTTGTTGCCGCTGCTGTCGCAGAGCTGCAGCTTGATCGGGATCGTGCTCCCCGATTTGGCGATCTTGAAAGGGTCGTACAACAAACAGAGGTGGTAGAGGGGGCCGCTCGCCGGCTTGAACGCCAGGAACTCTGGCAAAACGTTTACGATGTCCAGTGCGACCTTTACCGGTGCAAGAGTCGAGGCGTCTACGACCCCAGTGATGCTGACTAGCCGTGCTGCCGGGAAGGCGACGATGTCGGTCACAGCGGAATCGTAGTTGCTGCATCCCACAAACATGTTGCCCGAACTGCTAAAAGCGATTGAGAGGGGGCTATTGTTCGCGTTGTCACAGACATTGGTGATCGTTGCCGTCGTCACGGAGGGATTCACTGGGTCCACGGTCGCGACGAGATTTGAGTTGACCCCGCTGTAAAAAAGGAGCCCTGTGCTGGGTTGAAACGCCAGGCCGAAGGGATTGCCTGCTGCCTGGTAGAAATGCTCTTCCGCGATCGGATTCCCGGCCGAGTCCAGCGTCAGCTTGATTAGATAGACGTAGCTCGCCACCCAGAGATGGTCGGTCGAATCGAAAGCGATGCTGCGGCACTGCCCACCGAAGGCGTTGGTGAACGGAATATCGACAATGTTCGTGAGAGCGGGATTCCGAAGGTCTCCCGTGTCGAACACGAAGAGCCGTGCGAACGGTACCGTCGGGTTGCAAGCGAACAGCTGCCCCGGCCGCCGTAAGGCGACAAAAAAGGACCGGGCGCTCGGTGTGGGCGGCGCGTCGGCATGGCCAAGCAGATTGAAGTTCTTGTCGTAGGTGTCCAGACCATCGACTCCAACGTACATATTTCCTGCGGCATCGAAAGTGAACCCCTCTCCGTGGGTGTTCCGACTCTCCTTCAGAGTGATCGCGTTCAGGTTGCTGACGTCGAGACTCTCCAACAAGCTCCACCCCGCGTAGAGGTCTCCCGTAGGAGCCAACGGAAGCTGTTGAGCGAGACTGACCGCGGTGGTGGCGACTAAGACCACCGACGCCAGGATGGCGTAGACGGCATGTGCGACAGCTCGAGCTGCAGCCCGGTTGATCCTGGTCATGGTTTCTCCCCCTCCTGATCCTCTTCTCTGCCCGCCAAGTAGCCGAGTCAAGAAAGCAAGAGAGGCCAGGGGGGAATGGCCTCTCTTGGCACGTGGGGGCTGCGCTCCTCGAGGCGGCGGGCGGGAGGGTGGGGTAGGATCCAGGCAGGGTTCCGTCTCCAAATGAGCAGCTCCTCCGACGAGCCTCCTCCGGGCGACGAGCCGGCTTCGAACGGCCGTCTGGATTCGTGGAAGGAAATCGCCGCCTACCTGCGCCGCAGTGTCCGCAGCGCCAAGCGGTGGGAGAAGGAAGAGGGTCTTCCGGTCCACCGCCACCTCCACGGCAAGCGTGACTCGGTTTACGCCTACGGGACGGAGCTGGACCTCTGGTGGGCCAGCCGGGGAGCGAAGCTCACCGATCAGAACGGCGCCGAGGATGCGGCCTCTCAGCCTGAGACGGAAGCGCTCGAAGTTCCCGGCATAGCGGAACCCGAGCGCCAAGAGGAAGTGGCGCCCCCGGCCGGTAGGAAGAACGTCCTCATTCCCGTTGCCGTCGCCGTTGCCGTCCTCCTCGCCGTCGCGGGCCTAAACCTGTTGCAGCGGCCTCATAGGGGAACGGGCGAGACAGTTGGCGCTACGCGGATCGCCGTCCTGCCGTTCGAGAACCTCGGCGCCGCCGAGGACGATTACTTCGCCGACGGCATCGCGGATGAGGTACGCGGGAAACTCACCTTCCTGGCAGGCCTTCAGGTGATCGCTCGTGGCAGCTCCACGCCCTATAAGAAGACCACGAAAACACCAAAGCAGATCGCCCAGGAGCTGAATGTCTCGTATCTCCTGACCGCCACGGTGAGGTGGGAGAAGGGCGGAGGCAGGAACCTTGTGCACGTGAGCCCGGAGCTGGTTGACGCGACGCGCCCGGACGCCCCTACCTCGAGGTGGCAGCAGCCGTTCGACGTGGCGCCGACGGATGTCTTCCAAGTACAGTCGGACATCGCCACCCGCGTGGCCGAGAAGCTCGGTGTCGCGCTCGGAGCGGTCGAGGAGAAGCGGCTCTCCGAGAAGCCCACGCAGAACCTCGCCGCCTATGACTCCTTCCTCAAGGGTGAGGAGATCTGGAACACAAAGGGGAGTGATCCACCCAGCCGGCGGAAGGCCCTCGGCTTCTACGAGCAGGCCGTGGCTCTTGATCCCGGCTTTGCGCAGGCGTGGGCGAGAGTCTCGGACGCCAATTCGGTCTTGTACTACAACAGCGCGCCCACGCCCGCGCTCGCGGAGCGCGGCCGGCAGGCGGCGGAGAAGGCGATCGCGCTTGCGCCAAACCGCCCGGAGGGGTACAAGGCGCTCGGCGACTACGAATTGTTGGTTTCCCGAGACTTCAACCGCGCCCTGAAGCAGTACGCGAAGGGCCAGCGTGTTGCGCCGGGCGACGCCCACCTTCTCGGATCAACCGCGCTTGCCGAGCAGTCCCTCGGGCACTGGGATGCGGCGATGGAACACTTCAGACAGGCGGAGCGCCTGGATCCCCGATCGGTTGCCAATCTGACGAATCTCGGCAACGGGCTCGCTCATCTGCGGCGCTACCCGGAGGCGCGAGAAGCCCATGATCGGGGGCTCGCCATCGCGCCCGCCTACCTCGACTTGATCGAGGACAAGGCCATGACGTTCCTGGGCGAAGGGGACCTAGCGGGTGCCCGGGCCGTCCTCGAGGCCGCGCCCAAAGATGCCGAGCCCACCGCACTCGTGGCCCACGTGGCGAACTACGAGGATCTCGTCTGGGTTCTCAACGAAGAGCAGCGGGATCTGCTCCTGCGCCTGACGCCAGGCCCGTTCGACGATGACCGCGGCTCATGGGGCCTCTGCCTTGCTCAGGCCCACGCCTTGAAGGGCGACGCCGCAAACGCGCGCACATATGCCGAGGAGGCGAGGAAGGCGTTCGAGGAGCAGCTTCGCGCGGCGCCCGAGGACGCAAGACGCCACGTCCTCCTCGGCCTCGCGCTGGCGTACCTCGGTCGAAAGGATGAAGCCATCCGGGAGGGAGAGCGTGGCGTCGCCCTCCAGCCCGTGACCAAGAATGCGGACGACGGCCCCCACTACCAGCACCAGCTCGTACGGATCTACATCCTCGTCGGCGAGCCGGAGAAGGCGCTCGACCAACTCGAGCCGCTCCTCAGGATTCCGTACTGGCTTACGCCCGGCTGGCTCAAGATCGACCCCAACTTCGACCCCCTGCGCAAGAACCCGAGGTTCCAGCGACTCGTCGCCGGGCGCGAAGTGATTCCCGGCTCTCGCCTCGGACGGCGTTGAGTCCGACGGAATAGGAGCCGGTAGCTGACAGCTACCTCTGAAACGCGTACGACACCTTCAGGAACAGCTGCCTGTCCTGCCGGTCGTACGTGTTCCTTTCGGTCAACGCGCGGTTGTCCCCGTATCCGAGGAACGCGACTGTCTGCCAGTTGAGCTTGTAGGCGAGGAGTCCCGAGAAGGTCAGTGAGCCTTCCCGCGCGTCGACCGCAGAGCGATAGAGCGAGATGTCGCGCGTGGTGCGGATGTACTGCGCGATCGCCCGCGCGAACAGGCGCGACGTGAACGTGTAGGTCGCCTTCAGGCGCGCGATCTCCGCCGTGAAGAGCCGCCGGCGCTCCCCGCCGGAATCGGGCGTCACGTCGATCCAGCTCAAAGCCCCGTTCAACGAGAGCGCCAGGTGCGTGGTCGGGCGAACCGTTCCGGAGAGCGTCACGTTCGCTCCCCTTCCGACGCGCGAGTTGCGGAAGTCGACCTCCTGACCGAGGTCCCCGTCGAGCACGATGTTGGAGAGCATGCCGGACGGGCTGACCTGGAACGTGTAGACGAGCAGCGTGTTCGAGAGGTTCTTGCCGCCGCTCTTCACCTTGTCGAAGGCGAGCCGAACGCGCGCGAAGGAGTTGAGGCGGCCGTCCATCCCGACGCCGGGGGAGATCTCGCGGAAGATGAGGCTGTGGTTCGTGTCGGCCGAGTAGTCGGCCTGCAGGAACAGGCGGAGCCGGGAGAGGAGCCCCGTCGGCCGGAAGGTGCGCCCGCCCTCGAAGTAGTTGCGCCGGAATCCCACCTGCGGCACGAATCCGTCGTCGGCGCGGAACCCGTCTCCGTAGTCCGAGTAGAGGCTGAACCAGTCCCACTTCGGGTCGTTGTGCCCGTAGCGGATCTCCCCCGCATGAGAGCTCATCTTCCGGCCGTCCCACTCGGAAGCGAGATCGGACCGGTCCGGCGTCTTCGTGTCGGACAGGAGGAGCTGGCCGGTCACCGTCTCGTGGTCGGTCGGGCGCCACTGGAAGTCGGGCCCGTAGACCCGGTTGTAGCCTCCCCCCGAGACCTCCCGGTCCGTGCCGAGGAAGCTGACGAACGACTTGCCGATGTTGTGACGGACGCGCCCGATCGCCACCGTGGAATCGAAGTCCTGGTCGGCGAAACTGGACGAGTTCGGGCCCGGGATGATGACGCTTCCTCCGCCGTGGTCGTGCGCGACGAGGACCGTGTATCCGGTGTCGCCGAACTTTCCCGTCGCCCGCGCGCCCCACCGCGGGGAAGTGATGCTCCGCGTGTAGACGGCCTGGACCGGCGTCGAGAAGAGCTCGATCCCTTCGAGGAAGAACGGGCGTTTCTCCGGATAGAAGAGCGCGAAGCGCTGGTTGACCCCGATCTGCGCGACGTCCGACTCCACCTGGGAGAAGTCCGGATTCAGGGTGGCGTCGATCGCGGTGTTCTCGTTGGGGATCCACTTGGCGTCGATGCCGCCGTCGCCGCGGACGGGTTTGTTTCGGAGCCCCGACCCGTCGTCGCGCGGCAGCGCCTCCTGCTTCAGTGTTCCGTAGGGGGCCACCACGACGTGACCTCCGGAGGGCAGCTTCTCGAGCCCGGTCAATGGAGCGCAGCGGCAGATAAAGCAGCTCGAGCCGCGGGGGAGCTTCGTCGTGAAGAACTGGTAGCGGAACTCGCGGGGGTAGTTGCGGTAGAGCATGATCGCCCAGGTCTGCGGGTCGCCCTTCGGATAGCGCAGCGAGGAGAAGGGGACGCGCATCTCGAGGATCCAGCCGTCCTTCGTGATCTTCGCGGCCGAGTCCCAGTAGAGGTCCGGCGAGCTGTCCTCCCCGGAGAAGTCGTCGCTCACCGCGTCGTACTGGATGCCCCGCGGGTTGGCGAGCAGCAGGAGCGCCGTGCGCCCGTCGTTGTGCGGGTTGATGATGATCCCGCCGTAGTCCGTGTCTCCCGAGACGTTGTCGCGGTCGGCGAACGGCGCCCGGATCCTCGATGGGTCCGGGTCGGAGAACTCGAAAGCCGCGTAGAAGAAGCGGTCGTCGTACGTGAGATAGCCGACGCTCTGGATCTTCGCGGGGAGGTTGTCGCCCGGATTCGTCTCGAACCACGTGTCGAGGCGCGTCGCCCCCTTCCAGCCGGGGTCCGAAAGGTCCGCGTCGATCGTGATCGGCCCGGCTGCCCGCGTGATGTGAATCGGGGTCCCCTCTTCGCCGTGGAGCGCCGTCGCCGCCAGCCAGAGCGCGAGAAGGTAGAGCAGGATCAGAAAGGCGAGCTTCCGCCGCGCGCTCTTTGTCCCCGCCACGACCGTTAGACGTGCCGCCGCCATCGAAGTTAGCCGTGAGTACGAAAAAATTCGTAGCAGGTTTCCGCCCTCACCTCTCCACCCGCCACAGCGGGGGGAGAGGCCGGGTGAGGGGGGCGGCGATCCGAAACGTTTATCTCATGGCCTCCATCGGAGACAGCCTCGACGCGCGGATCGCCGGGTACATCCCGAAGACGATCGCGAGGGCGAGCGCGATCCCCCAGGCGATCAGGAGCCCGACGGGATTCACGACGAGGCCGTAGGGGAACTTCGACGACAGTGCCTTGCAGACGGCCGCGCCGAAAAACGTGCCGACGGAGGCCCCGACCGCCGCGAGCACGCAGGCCTCGAGGAGGAACTGCACGAAGACTTCGCCGTCGGAGGCGCCCATCGCCTTGCGCAACCCGATCTCGTAGCGGCGGTCGGAGAACGAGATCAGCATGACGGAGAGGACCCCGACGCCGCCCACGAGGAGCACGGTGCCCGCGAGGCTCATCAGCACGACCGTCCAGCCGTGCATCTGGTTCAGGAAGTTCTGCCAGGAGCGCGCGCCCTCCGCCTCGAGGTCCTGGATCTCGACGTCCTCGATCCCGTGGTGGGCCTGGCGCGCGCGGCCGAGGAGCATCGATGAAACCTCGCCCATGTCGCGTTTGGCTTTCAGCTTCACAGACAGCGCGGCGAGCTGGTGCGCCGGGTCCATACGGTCCATGTAGGTCTCGAGGGGGATCTGCATGCCGTTGGCGTCGTACCAGTTCTCGTCCGAAAAGAGCTGGCCGGGCGCCTGGACGCCGACGATCCGAAACGGGATGCCCTCGACGACCATGTCGCGGCCCACGGGGTCGGATCCCCCGAAGAGCTTCGCGGCGAGCGTTGCTCCGACGACGGCGACCGTCGAACGGCGGCGCTGGTCGTCGTCGGTCAGGCCGCGCCCGAGTCCGATCGGCCGGTTCATGAGCTTGGCGTACTCGGAGGTGACGCCCATCACGTACAGCCGCTCGCTGCCCCCGGCGATCCGCACGGCAGAGGTCTTCTGTGCGCGCGGGATGAAGCCCATGACGCGGGGGTCCGGCGCCGCGATGCGCGGGAGATCTTCGTAGCGCAGCCCCGGGCTCATCGCGAAGCGCTTCTGCTCCTCCGTGGTTTCGGGACTCTTCGGGGCGACCCGGACGGTCCCGTCCCAGCTCATTCCGGCGAATCCCGTGGCGATGCGGTCCATCACGCCGTCCAGCACGGACGTCATCACGACCAGCGCGAAGACGCCGAGCATCAGAAGCGTCAGGGTGAGCGTCGAACGAAGCTTGTGGGCCCACAGCTCGACGAACCCGCCTCGGACGACCTCGCCGTACAGGCTCAGGTGAGCGGGGATCGAGAGCCGGCGCCGGCGCTCGCGCTCACTGCGGGTGGGAAGGGAGAGCGCTTCGGAGGACATCGTGGTTTCCCGCTTACTCGTAGCGGAGAGCTTCCATGGGGGAGAGCCGGCTCGCCTTGAAGGCCGGATAGAGCGCGAAGAGGAACCCGAATGCGGTCGCCATGCCGTACGCCCAGAGGAAGCTCTTCGGCTGCATGAAGAGAGGCACGCCGAGAGACGAGGTGATGATCTTCGAGAACGCGACGCCGAGCACGAGTCCGACGAGGCTTCCGAGGGCGGTCAGCACGAACGCCTCGGTCATGAACTCCTTGAATACCTCGCGGCCGGACGCGCCGATCGCCATCTTGACGCCGACTTCGCGGACGCGTTCCTTCAGCGTGGCCATCTGGATGTTCACGTTTACCATTCCGCCGCCGATCAGCGACAGGACGCCCGAGAGCATGAAGACGATGTTGTAGACGTCCCCCTGACTGCGCTGTTTTCGAACGCGCGCCGCGACGTCGTCCAGGCGAAAGTCCTCCTGCTGGCGGTGGTTCGCCTTGAGCATCCCCGACAGCGCCTTCGAGAAGACGGACATCGCATCGAGGTTGCGGATGCGGAACGTCACGCGGTCGAGCCGCTGGTAGCGGTCTCCCTGGAACCGCCGCGCGACGAGCGTCGCCGGCAGGGCAATGATCCGATTGCGGCGCCTGAAGATGTTGCGGCCGGAGTCGCGGAAGCGGAAGACGCGCTCCCGCAAAACTCCGACGACCTGGACCGGGGTGTCTCCGATACGCAGCGTCTTGCCGACGGCGTCGCCATCGGGGAAGAAGGTCTCGACGGCTTCGCTGCCGAGGATGGCGACGGGCGCCGCGCTGGCGAGGTCTTCGTTCGTGAAGACGCGGCCCCGGGCGATCGCGTATCCGTCCGTCGGCAGGTAGTCGCCGCCGATCCCGGCGATCGGCCTCTCCTGATCCGCGTAGGGAGACCGTACCCGGGCCTTCGCGAACTTCTGCTGGCTCACGGCGGACACGGCCTTCTGGTCGAGCTCCCGGCCCTCGTCGGCGTCGTCGCGGCGCAACCCGAGGTTTGCCGTCTGGAGCGCCGAAGGTGTGCCGTCCTTCACGATCGCGGACGGCTGCACGTTCAGCTTGTCGAGACCTCCGAGGCGCACGTAGAGCTCGTCGGAGCGCTTCCGCTGGCTGTCGGAGATCGAGAAACCACCGAGGACCGATGCGACCCCGAGCATGACGCCGAGCGCCTGCAGGGTCGCCCGGCCGACGTTTTCGCGGATCTCCACCCATGAGTTTCGCAAGCGTTCGGTGAAAGCGCCGGTCAGCATGAGGAGAGAGGAGAGGGGAGAGGGGAGAGAGGGGGGGAACCGAGAACTACTTGAGCGAGTCTCGTCTCCTCTTCAATGCGCGCTCGAGTCCGCGCAGCATCCGGGAACACTGTTCGTAGCCCGCCTCCAGAGAATCGAACTCCAGCCGCGTCAAATATCCCTTTTGACACGCGACCCACAGGTGATGGGTGGTTTCGCGTAGCTCTCCAAAGGCTCTGTTGATCCCTTCCAGGTACATGGCGACATGGCGATTGTTCCAGCCCTCCGCTAGATTGGCGGGAACCGAATTCGAGCTGCGTCGAAGCTGCGATCCGAGCTCGTACGTCTCGAACTTGGGAAAGCGCAGCGTCAAGCGGTTCACCTGAAGATGCAGCTCCAGCGCGCGCTGATAGACGGCGAGATCCTGATATCTCTGGATCGGAGGCCTTGCTCCGTCCGTTCCCCTCACCTCTGACCTCTCTCCTCTCTCCTTGTCGCGAGATCGTGGTCATGCTGCCTCTGCCTGGCGAATCAAGCCGTCATGGATCTCCACCTGCCGGCTCGCCAGCGCGGCGATCGACAGGTCGTGGGTCACGATCACGATCGTGTGTCCCTGGCCGTGCAGCTCGGAGAAGAGGGCGAGGACTTCGTGGCCCGTGTGAGAGTCGAGAGCACCGGTCGGCTCGTCGGCGAGGAGAAGGGACGGCCGATTGGCGAGCGCTCGCGCGATCGCGACGCGCTGCCTCTGGCCTCCCGAAAGCGCCGCGGGCAGGACCTTCGCCTTCTCGGGAATGCCGACCTTCTCCAGAAGAGCCATCGCCCGCTCGCGCCGCTCCCTTTTCTTCACGCCCGCATAGAGCATCGGAAGCTCGACATTTCGCTGCACGGACGCCTTGGGGAGCAGGTTGTACTGCTGGAACACGAATCCGATCTTTTCGTTGCGGATGTGCGCGAGCTCGGACCCGGAGAGGCCGTCAACCCGTTCGCCGTCGAGCGAGTAGCTTCCGGCCGTCGGCGTGTCGAGGCAGCCCAGGATCGACATGAGCGTCGACTTGCCCGAACCGGAGGGGCCGACCAACGCGACGAACTCGCCGCGCGCGACCTCCATGTCGATGCCGCGCAGGGCGTGGACGGCGACGCCGTTGGTGCCGTACGTCTTCTCCAGGTTCTGCGTGTGGATGATGTTCATAAGGTGAGGTCAGAGGTGAGGGGAGGCCCGTCAGTGAGAGGTGAGAGGTGAGACGGCGTTTTCTTCGGGCCCTCTCCTCTTGCCTCTCTCTTCTGTCCTCTCTCCTCTCTCCTGTTTCCCCTCTCCTGCGCGCGTGAGCGCGCTAGTCGTTGTCGTCGTCCTTCTCGACCTTCTTCTTCGTCGGGTCTTCGAGCGCAACCTGTTGGCCCGGCTTCAGCCCCGCGAGGATCTCGACGCGCTCGAGCGTCGCGATTCCTGCGGACACCGGGACGGCGTCGAAGTACTCCTTCCAGTGGTCGGAGAGCCACATGAACTTGTTTCGGCCGGTCAGTGCCTCGCGGGCCGCCGAGACCTGCTTCGGCTTCAGCGGGTCCTTCAGGCGATACGCGACCGTCTGGCCGTCCCGCTTCTGGAGCGCCTCGAGCGGAATCGAGACCGCCTTGTCGCGCTTCTCGCCGAGGATCTCGACGTTCGCGCTCATGCCGGTCTTGTACGACTCGGAGAGCTCCGACGGCGTGACCTCGATCTTGAACACCTTGATCTTCTCGACGAGCTCCGCCGACGGGGCAACGAAGGTCACCTTCCCGGTGAAGACTTTCTGCGGGTATGCGTCGAGAGTGATCCGCGCCGGCTGCCCGACGTGGACCTTGGCGATGTCGACCTCGTTCAAGTTCACGCGGATGATCAGCGACTTCAAATCGGCGACGGTGAAGAGCACCGTTCCGGCGTTGAAGGAGGAGACGCCGGAGGTGACCGTCTCTCCGAGCTCGACGCCCTTCTTGATGACCACGCCGCTCATGGGAGCGGTGACGCGCGCTTTCTGGGACGCCGCGTTGCCGGAGATCGGGATCCCGCGGTCTTCGACGATCTGGTAGCGCATGCGCGCTGCGCGGAGGTTCTCGGCTGTCTGCTCGCGCCTGTTCTGGACCTGCCGGTAGGCGTCGCTGCCGAGGAGGCCCTGGTCGTAGAGCGCCTTCTGCGACGTGTACTCGCGCTCCGCGTCCCTCAACTTGATCTCGCCGTCCTTGACCGCCGCCTGGACGTCCGACAGCGACTGCGCCTGGTTGACGTCCGGCTCGACCTCGGCGAGGAGATCTCCGGTTCGGACAACGGCGCCCTCGCGGACGCGGAGGTCGAGGACCCGGCCGGAGACCGCGGACTTGACGTCGACCTTCTTCACGGGGTCGACGATCCCGACCTCGCGGACGCTGACCTGGAGGTTTTCCGCCTGGACCTTGCCCAGCCGGAACGGGCTCGGTGCCGGCTTGTCCTTGCTCTTGTCCCGCCCGCGGGCGGCGACGAGCGCCCCGCCCGCCACGACGAGCGCGAGCGCTCCGAGCCAGAGGAACCGTTTCTTGCGCCTGGTCATGATTTTCCCTCGAGAATCGGGGCCGAAAGGCCGGAATACGCCGACGATCGGCTGTGCGAGCAACAACCAATACGCATCCCTTCCGAGAATGTTCGGTCCCGGGAGTCGCTGCAACCACCCCCGACCGGCCCCCTCCGCCGGGAAGATCTACTCCTTCCGCCGCGAAAACGTGGAGCCGGCGGGCCGTCGGAGACAGAATGGGCTCCGATGGACCTGCGATGCCAGACCCTGCTCGACGACCTCGGCGCCTTTCCGCCGGCGGACGAGCGCGAGCGCGCGTCGCTCGAGCGGATGGTTCGGTTCGTCCGCTCCGCGGCGACGCCGTTCGACCGCGCGAACGCGGAGGGGCACGTCACCGGGAGCGCGGTAGTGGCGCGCGCCGACGGCTCGGCGTTTCTCCTCGTCCGTCACCGCAAGCTCGACCGGTGGCTCCAGCCCGGAGGGCACTGCGATCCCGACGACGGCGGAGTTCTCGGCACGGCACTGCGCGAAGCGACCGAGGAGACCGGAGTCGGAGATCTCGTTCCTGCGCTCGAAGGCCGGCCGCTCGACGTCGACGTTCATCCCATCCCCGCCAGGGGCGGAGAGCCGGCTCACCTCCACTATGACGTGAGATACCTCGTGACCTCCTCGGAGGCGACGGCCGATCCCGCCGCCGACGAGGTCAGCGAGGCGGGCTGGTTCGGCCTGGAGGAAGCGCTCGCGATCGTCGACGAGTCGCTCGGGCGCAGCTTGAAGAAGGCGAGCGCCTTCCTCAAGCGGCGCGCTTAACGGATCGCGACGCTCTTCTCGCTCGCGAGCAGGAACTCCACCGCGCGGGCGACGACCTCTTCGTCGTGCACGATCCGCTTGTGCCCGAGCCCGTTCGTCGTGACGAGCACGGCGCCCGGCCACGCCTTCGCGATCGCCTCTCCGTTGGAAAGAGGGACGTCCGCGTCGAGCGCGTCGTGGATGACGAGGAGGGGACTCGTGAGCGCCTTCGCGGCGACCGGCACGTCGAATTCCGGCCAATTCATCCCGAATCGCTCGACGATGCGGCGTTCCATGCCGCGGCGGACGTTGTCCGGAAGCCCGAGGAGCGCGGCGAAGTACCGCACGTAGCCGGCGGGGTCCGCGGCCGGCGCGAGAAAGACCACGCGCTCCGCGCGCACTCCTCGCGCCATGGAGAGCGTCGTCGCGGCGCCCCCCATCGAGTGCGCGACGATCCCGGCGAACGGTCCGTGCTCGCGGGCCGCGGCTTCGATCGCGAAGAGAAACTGTGGGAGCGAGGACTGCCGCTCGCGCGCTCTGCCGTGGCCCGGCGCGTCGAACGCGATCACGGAGTAGCCCGCGGCGACGAGCGGCGCGACGAAGGAGCCCAGCCGCGCCCCCCGGCTGCCCCAGCCGTGGACGAGGAGAACGGGAGGGCCCTCGCCCCAGATCCACACGGGGATCGGAGCCGGCGTCTCGGCGACGGAGAGCGTCGCCGCTCGAGCGCCGCCCAGGAAGCGCGACTCGAGCTCGGACGCCGTGTGCCGCGGCGGAGTACGGAAGAGCCGGAGCGCGACGCGCGAGGCGGCTCCGGGAGCGAGCGCCGACAGGGCGCGCATGGCGAGCGCAAGGCCGCGCGGAATTCGAACGCTCGCGCTTTTCCTGTTCGAAGGGTTGGCTGCTGACGTGTGGGCGCTCAAGAAAACCTCCTGGGAGCCGGTCAGGCGGACCGCCGCCGCGGGACGCGGCGAGCGGCGGCAAGAAGCGCTTCGAAACCAGAGCGGGCGCGGGCTTCCGCGCGGGAATCGCGCAAAAGGCGGTCGGCGTGGTGATAGCCCAGCATCACCGCGTAGAGGTCGTGGGCGAACTGTTCCGTGTCGAGGTCCTCCCGGAGCTCTCCCTCCGAGATCCCCGTCTTCACGACGTTGCCGATCAGCTCGAGCCACTCCTTCTGGAGCGCGACCAGCCGGTCGCGGGCCGGCCCCGGCCGGTCGTCGAGCTCGGCCGCGGCGGTGACGAAGAGGCATCCCCCGGGCAGTTCCGCCGTGCGGGTCCATACGAGCCAGCGGTCGAAGATCGCCCGGATGCGCGGTTCGCCGCGCGGTGCGCCGAGCGCCGGCCGGACGACGACCTGCACGAAGACGTGCGAGGCGCGCCCGAGGACCTGCACCTGGAGCGCTTCCTTCGACTGGAAGTGGGCGAAGAGGCCGCTCTTGGAGAGCTCGAGGTCTTCGGCCAGGCGGCCGATCGTCAGGCCCGAAAGGCCGACCTGGCTCGCGAGGCGCACCGCGCGGTCGAGGATCGCCGTGCGGGTAATTTCCCCCTTGCGCACCCGGATATAAAAGCACGAACGTTCGGTTGTGTCAACGGCAATTTCGCCCCTAGACTTTCTTCCGCTTCCACCTCCCCCTCCGGAAGGCAATCGACCCCACGACGGCGACCGTCGAGAACGCGATCGCGATCGCCCAAAAGACCCCGCGCGGCCCGAAGCCGGCCCGCCTCGAGAGGAAGTAGGCGAGCGGGATCTCCCAGAGCCAGAAGCAGCAGAAATTGATCACGGTCGGCGTGAACGTGTCGCCCGCGCCGTTGAAGGCGGACACCATCACCATCCCGTACGCGTAGAAGAGAAACCCGTAGGAGACGGTGCGCAGCCCGTTGACGGCGATCGGCGCGACGGCCTTGTCCGAAGTGAAAAGGGACACGATCGGACCCGCCAACGTCACGAAGAGAATCCCGACCGATCCGAGGAAGATCATGTTGTAGAAGCCGGCGATCCACACCGACTTCTCGGCGCGATCCGGCTTTCCGGCGCCCAGGCTCTGGCCGACCATCGTCGCGGCCGCGTTCGACATGCCCCACGAGGGCAGGATCGCGAAGACGATGATGCGGATCGCGATCGTGTATCCGGCGAGCGCGGCGCTGCCGAAGACAGACAGGATTCGGACGAGGCCGAGCCAGCTCGCGGTCCCGATGATCACCTGGAAGATCGCGTTGCCGGACAGGCGCAGCATGCGCACCATCACCGCCGGATCGAGATGCAGGTGCCGCCGCGCGATTGCGATGCGGCCGCGTCCCCGGAAGAGCGTCACGAACTGGACGATCACGGCCGTGCCGCGCCCGCAGGTCGTCGCGCCGGCGGCGCCGGTCACTCCGAGCGCCGGAAAGGGGCCGAGGCCGAAGATGAGGCACGGGTCGAGCACGAGGTTGATGATGTTGGCGAGCCAGAGGACCCGCATCGCGATTGCGGCGTCGCCCGCCCCGCGGAAGATCGCGTTGATCAGGAAGAGCAGAAGGATCACGACGTTCATCCCGAGCATGACCCGCGTGAATCCGGCGCCCGTCGAGACGATCGAAGCGTTCGCTCCCATCAGCGCGAGCAGCTTCGGAGCCAGGATGGCGCCCGCGATTCCGATCGGCACCGCGATGCAGATTCCGAGCGCGATCACCTGCACCGCGGCGGAAGACGCGCCCTCCGGGTTCTTCTCCCCCGTGCGGCGGGCGACGGTCGCCGTGGCGGCCATAGACAGGCCAATTGCAACGGCGTAAAGGAGCGCGAGCATCGATTCCGTGATGCCGACCGTCGCCACGGCGTCGGGGCCGAGCTTCGAGACCCAAAACACGTCGACAACCGCGAACACGGATTCGAGCACCATCTCCAGGACCATCGGGATCGCGAGCAGGAGGATCGCGCGGCCGATGGGCCCGGTCGTGTAGTCGCGGCGCGATCCGCGAAGCGCTTCCCGGACCGTCGGCCAGAAGGGGATTTCAGCCGAAGGGATATCGACCGGGTCGGACATGGCGGAAGGCGGATCCTAGCAGTCGAGGAAAATGGAGAGAGGGCAGAGGAGAGAGGTGAGAGGTAAGGGAAACGAGAGCGTCCGCTCTCTCCTCTCACCCCTCTCCTCTCACCCCTCTGCTCTCACCTTCACCCATACCACTCCGCTTCGATCATCAGACGAAGCCACTCGCCCTGGTCGGCCGCGAGCACGGACTCCGCGAGCGCGATGTTCTGAAAGAGGGAATCGAGCGCGGGCGGCGCGACCTCCATGCGTTTCGCGACCTCCGTGAGGGCCGCTCCCTTCGCCGCGGAGCGCGCACGGTTGCGTCCGAACTGGTTTGCGCCCCGAAATGTCCGGAAGCCTGCCCAGAGCGCGGGCACGAGAAGCGAGGCGAGAAGAAAGACGGGCAGCTCGCGAGGCCGCGCGGCGACCTCTCCTCCGTGCGCTCCCGTGATCGCGGCCGGCGCCTTCAGAGACGAACCGGCGGTGGTGCGCCCGAAGAGGCTTCGGCCCTGAGCGGCGAGACGGAAGTCGATTTCCCGGACGAGGTGCATTGCCAGCAGGGCGAGGCTCACGAAGAAGACGATCGGGACGAGGCGCGAATTCCCGAGCGGCCCGACCGATTCCCGGCCGCCGATGCGGGAGAAATACTGGATCTGGACCTCGAGGCGCCGGCGGACGTAGTACCGGAAGATCGCCGCGCGCTCGCGGTCGTAAATCGCCTCGTTCAGCTCGCGCGGGACGATCTTCACCAGCTCTTCCTCGTCCGCCTGCTGCTCGAGATTCGGCTTGCGGATTCGGCCGATCTTCTGGATGCGGTGCTCGAGCTCGGGCTGCCAGACGTCGGGAGGCTGCGTCCACAGAGCCGGATCGGTCAGGAAATCGAACTTCAGCAGCCGATACTGCTCCGCCTGGTATCTGTGCACGAGCCACCGCTCGTGCCAACCGGCGACGATTCCCCAGAGGACCGCCAGGCCCGAGGCCACCGCGCAGATGAGCTCCGCGGCCGTCGTCCAGACGGGCGGTTCCGGATCGATGAGGTGCGCAGTCGAAGCGAGGATCGCGAGGGTTCCGAGCGCCGCCGCCGAGGCGGTCACCCGGCGGTACATCTTCTGCGCACGGAGCGCGGCTTCGTCCGCGTGCCGGAACGCCTCGAGCAGCGGGCCCTGAGCGAACCGCAGATAGTCGCCGAACCGCCCGGGAAGCTGGAGGTCGTCTTTCGTCTCGTGGAGCTCGTCCACCGGACGCCTGCTCTCCGTCATTCCCGGTCGATCCGGTAGCCGAGCGAGAGAATCGTCTTCAGCGTCTCCATCGCCGTGCGCCGGTCGTACTCCTTCTCCGACTCGGAGAGCTGTTCGTACGGGACGAGGCTCGGATGCTCCTTGCGCGCGTCGTCGCGCTTTGGCCCGTACTTCCATCCGTCATCCATCCGCTGGCGCGCCCAGTTCTCGTGCGCGTTCTTCGCGAGGAGCTCCGTCAAATCGCGCACGGGACGTGGAAGCTCGACGTCCGACGTGTCGCGCGGGGCCGGCCGGTAATCCAAGACGACCTCCTGTCGGTTACCTCACGCGGAAGTGGAAATTCGGGACCTGGACGTCCACGCGGCCCCGACGGCCCCGGTTGACCGGAGCGGGCGGCGGCGCGGCCGGCGCGACCGGGACCGGCACGGCCTCGAAAGTGAACGGAACGGGGTTGCTGTCGTGGCCGGCGCGATCCGTGATCACGGCCTTCAGCGTGATCCGCTGCGGGGTTCCCGTCTGAAGATAGAACCCGAACGATCCTTCGCGCCGCCCCTCGACACCCTGAACGGAAAACGAGATGGGCGGAAATGATGCCGCCGAGACGACGTCGAAACGGGCGGACGCGACGTCCGACTTTTTCGTCCGGAAGAAGATCACGCCCGAGGCGCGCGTGGCGTTCGCCCAGATCCGCGCGGGGAACTGGACGGAGAGAATCTGTGGCGGCGACGCCTTGAAGACGCCAAGCGCGACGAGCACGCCGATCAGAACGGCCCCCGTGGCGGCGAGAGGAATCGGGCGGAATTTTCCCGGCCGCGAAACGCCGGGCGGCACCGCGGGTTGCGCGTGTGGCTGGGCGTGGGCCGGCGCCTGAGGTTCAGGAAGGGAAGCCGCCGCCGGGTGCGCGCCGCTCGCCTTCCGCGCGATCCGGACACCCGTGTCGATCGACTTGCTCGGCCGGGCGAGGAGAGCACGGATCGCGTCGGCCAGGCGATCGACGTGCGGCTCGAGCGGACGCGACAGCGCGTCCATCCAGTGCTCGGAGCTGATGAAGTACTCGAGCGTCTTTCCGAGGGGGACGTCCTCGATCCGGAGCGGGATGAGGGTGACGCCCTTCGACACCGCGCGCTCGACCTCGCGCTTGATCTGCTTGGAGGTGTTGGCGCTCGAGGAAAAGATGAGCACCATGACTTTTGCGTCGTTGATGGCGTCGATGATGGCGGCGCCCCAATCGAGCCCGGGCACGATGTCCCGGGGCGCGACCCAGCAGGAGAAGCCTCGCTGCTCGAGCCCGGCGCACACCACGTCGGCGACGGGCTTGTCGGCCGTCGAATAACTGATGAAGACGTCGTGTGCCATGCGGGAAAACCGGCGAAAGCTTACTCCCGGCCCCCGCCTTCCGGGTCGAAAACGTCCTCGATCAGCTTCTCGAAGAGCTTCGCCATCGCGAACGCCAGGGGCAGGCTGGGGTCGTACTTGCCGGTCTCGATCGCGTTGATCGTCTGGCGGGAGACCTGCAGCCGTTCGGCGAGCTCCGCCTGCGACCACTCGCGCTCGGCGCGCAGGACGCGCAGCCGGTTCTTCACCGATTCAGTCCCGATACCGCCGGGCGGCCGTGAGGTAGCCAACGCCGAGGGCGATGACGAGCACGGCCGCCCAGAGTCCGGTCGGGACCCGCGGCATGGACGTGTACTTCTCGCCCATGGACGCGAGCGTCACGGCGATCAGCGTCACGACGAACGCGATGGCAAACCCTTCGAGCACGATCCGCTTTTGAAGCTCGTCGCCCTTCCGGACCAGCCGCTCGACGGCGAGGACCATCACCGCGATCGGGACGACGTCGAGGGCTGTGCGGGATTTCTTCGCCTCTTCCGGACCGATCCAGAGCGGAACGATCAGGAGAAATGAGAAGAGAGCCTGTCCGCAAACGAGCAGCCGGAAGTTCTGATTGGCGTGGACCAGTCGCGCGACGCCCCAGACGAGCGCCGCGAGCGAGACGGCGATCGCGATTCCGATGAGCCACGAAACGGCGACGGGAGGCGTCGTGAGGGAATTCCCGATCGCGACGAGGATCCCTGCGAGCATGCCTCCTCCCAGAATCGCGAAGATGCCCGGGCGAACTCCGGGCGGCAGGTCGTGTGCGCCGTCTTCGACCGAATCTCCGGTCAGGAGGCCCCAGCCCGTGTCCTCCTGGGAGGCCCGGATTCGATCGATCCAGGACTTCTTCTCATCCATTCCTTCTCCCGAATCCGCCGTCGCGGTGATTTTCGCGGGGGCGTTCTGCCACCGCAGGGAAGAAAAGTAAAGGAACCTTGTCAAAAAGACAAGCCTCATTTGCTCGTCCTCTCAGAGGATCGGACAGAGCTTGTCGTATTGATTTACGCCTTTATTACGCCTATCTTCCTCTTCCGGCTCTCCGCCGGAGAAAGGAACACGGCGATGGGCGCATCCCGTCTGGCCCTCGAAGAGCTTCTCGCGGGGGGTGCGCTCCTCGCCCGGAAACCCGGGTCGCTTCTCGCTTCGCCCGCCGCGCAATTGACCCGCGCGCGCGATCTCGCCGTGCCGGTTCGCTGGACGGCGCCGTCGCCGCTGTCGGAAGCCGCCGGAGGGACAGACCGCACGCTCGAGCGGCTCCTGACGGGACTGCCGAAGGGAAGGCTGGTCGAGCTCGTCGGCCGGCGGACTTCCGGCCGCCATTCGATCGCGCTCGACGCGCTGGCGGCGGTGACGTCGTCGGGCGAGGCGGCGGGGCTGGTCGATCTGGGCGACCACCTGGACCCGCAGGCGGCGCGCGCGGCGGGCGTCGACCTCGAGCGGCTGCTCTGGGTCCGGCCACGGCGTCTGAAGCAGGCGCTCGCGTCCGCGGAGATGCTGCTCGCGACGGGATTCCCGCTCGTCGTCGCGGACCTCGGCCTCTCGCCGCGCAATGCGCGCTTTCTCCCCGACGCGGCGTGGGTGCGCCTCGCGCGCGCCGCCCAGGCGCAGGGCGCGCGCCTTCTCCTTCTGACGCCCTGGCGGATGAGCGGCATCGCCGCGGAGGTGGTCGTGACGTCCGACGTCGCCCGCCCGGTCTGGTCCGGCACGGGAAAATCCCCGCGCCTCCTCGACGGAGTCTCGACGCGCGTGACGCTCGAAAAATTCGGCCGCGAAACGCCGGGGAGCTCGCTGCCCGCCGCGTTCCGCGTTCCCGATTCGATTCCCCAATCTTCGGATCGCCCGATCGATCACCCGATCACCCGACCACCCGATCACCCGATCTCTCGCCCGATCTCGCGATCTCACGATCACCCGATCCACGACCATCACCACCCGGTCCGCCCGTCGGCATGAAGCGGTGCCGCATCGCCTGCCTGACCGTCCCGCTCTTCTCTCTCGCCGCGCGCCTGCGCAGCGAGCCAGACCTGAAGGGCGAGTCCGTCGCGGTCTTCGAGGGCAACGGGAACGCGGCGCGCGTCATCGCCGCGACGAAGGCGGCGCGCAAGGCAGGCATCCGCGCCGGGATGACGCTGCCGCAGTCCCGCGCGATCCTTCCGAAGCTCGTCGCGCGCGGGCGCGACGCCGAAAGCGAGCGCGCGGCGCAGGAGGCGCTGCTCGAGATCGCGGACGGGTTTTCTCCGCGCGTCGAGGACGCGGGGGGCGGAGTTCTCTACTTCGACCTCGATGGCGTGCCCGGCCTTCCTTCTGCCCCGAAACCGGGCGTTCCTCCGGAGCGCGCGGAATCCCTCCTCGCGCAGAGAGTCGTCGCGGAGGTCGAGAAGGCGGGCCTGCCCGCGCGCGTCGGCATCGCGGGATCGAAGCTTGCCGCGCGCGTGGCGGCGTCGCTGCCCGACTCCCCGAAGGTGGTCGGCGAGGGCAAGGAGGCGGAGTTCCTGGCGCCGCTGCCGCTCGACCGCCTCGCGCCCGAGATGGAGATCGGCGCGACGCTCGCGCAGTGGGGGCTGCGCTCGATCGGCGAGCTCGCGCGCCTTCCCGAGGGCGAGGTCGCGAGCCGGCTGGGCGAGATCGGCCGCGAGCTGCACGCGACGGCGCGCGGGTTCGATCCCCGCCCCATCGAGCCGCGGATCCCGCCGCTCTCGATCACGGAAGGGATGGAGCTCGAGTGGCCGCTCGTGACGCTCGAGCCGTTCCTCTTCGTCGGGCACGCGGCGCTCGACCGGCTCGTCGCGCGGCTCGATTCTCAGGCGCTCGCGTGCGCGCGCCTCGAGGTCACGTTGAAGCTCGACCCGGAGGGCGTGGACGCCCGCGCGATCGCGCTTCCCGCGCCGACGCGCGACGTCAAGACGCTGTTGACGCTGTTGCGGCTCGAGCTCGAGGCGCGGCCGCCCGGCGCCCCGGTGGCGGGCTTCACGTTCTCGGCGCATCCCGACAAGCCGCGCCGCGCGCAGCTCGCGCTCTTCGGACCGCCGGCACTCTCGCCCGACCGGCTCGCGACGACGATCGCCCGCCTCGCGTCGCTCCTGGGCGCCGATCGCATCGGCTCCCCGCGCGTGGTGGACGGCCACCGCCCGGAACGCTTCGCGCTCGCGAGCTACGCCCCCCCGGCGCCCCCCAACGTCGCGCACCCGCCAAAGAAGAGCCGCGGCCTCCTGGCGATCCGCGTCCTGCGCCCTCCCGTCGAAATCGAAGTCCTGACGAGCGGCGAGGAAACGAGACGCCACCTCCCTCTCCCGGCGGGAGAGGGGCGAGGTGAGGCGCGTCTGCTGTCTCTCAAGTCCTCGCCGGGAGTAACCCCCGAAATCCAGGGCCAGGTCCGCGTCGCCGCCGGCCCGTGGTCGCTCGAGGAAGGCTGGTGGTCCGACGCGCCAGTCGACCGCGACTACTGGGACGTCGAGCTCTCCGACGGCGGCCTCTACCGCATCTTCCGCGACCGCAGGACGCAAGCCTGGTTCGCCGACGGCCTTTATGACTGACGGGGGTCAGTCGCGCAAATGCGCATTCGAAATCTCGACTCAATCCAAGGAGCCTCGAAATGAACGCGTGGGAAGGCCAGGTGCTCGCGATCGCCGTGAAGGAGCTGCTCGAGGCGTTCAAGACGCTGGGCCAGGACGGATTTGGCAGGAAGAACCGCCAGCTCCTCTCGTCGGTGATCCGGGATCTCCTGACGGTCGATCCGAACGTCACGCGCGCGGAGACGACGCTCGAGGCCTACGAAGCGCTGGGCGGCAAGCCCTCGCCGGACCTCTTCCTCGCGAAGGAAATGCTCGCGGCAGTCAAGAAGCGCCGGCTTCTCGAAAGCGCTGCCGGCCCAAAGGGCATCCCACTACTTTCACCTCTCCCCCCGCGAAAGCGGGGGGAGAGGCCGGGTGAGGGGGGCAAGCCGAGGGACTCTCGGATGCGCCGCGGGAGAGGAAACGGCTGAAAGCTCGACGAAGACTTTGCCCGATCGGATCCATCGCCTAACATCGCGTGACCGTCCGATGAAGAGATTCGGGATCGTTCTGCTGTCAGCGGTTGGCGGATTTCTCAGCGGCGCTTTCTTGGGCTACGCCCTGATCGCGTTGCTCTCTTCCAACACGCACGATCGCTCCGTAGAGGCCGCGATGACCGCGGCGTTCGTGTGTGGTCCGGCGGGCGCGCTGGTGGCCATTGTTGTTGCCCTCATTCGCACCAGGCGCACGAGGGCTCTTCGCGGCGAGGCGTCATGATGACCCGCCCGGTCGGGATGCCCTTCGATCTCCAGCCGGTTCTGAAAGGCGAGCTCCTCGAGCTCAGGCCGCTTCGAGCCACGGAGTTCGACGATCTCTTCGCGGTCGCCGCGGACCCGCTCATCTGGGAGCAACATCCCAACAGCGACCGCCATGAGGAGGCGGTCTTCCGGATCTTCTTCCGCGAGGCGTTGGAGTCCGGAGGCGCCCTGATCGCCCGGGACACGAGAGATGGCCGGATCATCGGGTCGTCACGGTTCCATGGTTACGACCGGGAGCGGAGCGAAATCGAGATCGGCTGGACGTTCCTGGCCCGATCCCACTGGGGCGGCCGCTACAACGGCGAGATGAAACGACTCATGCTCGACCATGCCTTCCGATTCGTCGACCGCGTAGTCTTTGTCATTGGCCCGCAGAATCTTCGCTCCCGGCGCGCCGTGGAAAAGATCGGCGGCGTTCACGTTGGCTCGAAAATCGACCCGGCCGGCCGAGAAAGCGTGATTTATGAGATCACCGCCGCGGCTTACAGGCGAACGCCCGAACCCGCGCGATAGGAGTCGCTGACTCCGACTTCTTCCGGCATCCGCGTCCCGGATGGTCGGGACGCCTCGGCGTTTCCGTCGCCGCGACAAGTAGGGGTGAAGCTCCGATGACGACGCTCCCCGGCCCATGGACCCCGACCGCACCGGGCGGAGCCCCGCGCCGGCGCCTGCTCGATCGGGTCCGGGACGCCGTACGCGCGCGCCATTACAGCATCCGAACCGAAGAGGCGTACGTCGGCTGGATCCGCCGCTACATCCTCTTTCATTCGAAGCGGCACCCCGACGAGATGGGAGAGCCGGAGATCAACGCTTACCTCACGCATCTCGCCGTCGCCCAGCGGGTCGCGGCGTCGACGCAGAACCAGGCGCTCGCCGCGCTCCTCTTCCTCTACCGCCGCGTGCTTGGGAAGGAGATGGTGGCGCCGGGAAACCTCGTGCGGGCGAAACGCCCGACGCGCCTGCCCGCCGTGCTCACGCGGGCGGAGGTCCGGGCGATCCTCGCGAGGATGGACGGCACCCCGAAGCTCGTTGCCTTCTCTACGGCAGCGGCATGCGACTGCTCGAGTGCCTGAGGCTGCGCGTCAAGGATGTCGAGTTTGCATACAACCGAATCGTCGTCCGCGACGCGAAGGGCGCGAAGGATCGTCCGCTGCCTCTCCCGCGGGTGGCCGGTGCACAGCTCGCCGCCTGGCTTTCGCAGGTCAAGCGGCCATGCCGGCGATCTCGCCGAGGGATTCGGCGCCGTCTACCTGCCAAACGCACTCGCCCGGAAATACCCGCGCACCGACCGGGAGTGGGCCTGGCAGTGGGTCTTCCCAGCCGCCCGGAGGAGCGTCGATCCGCGCTCCCAAGTCGGGCGCCGGCACCACTTAGACGAGAGCGTCATCCAGCGGGCGTTCGCGCAGGCGGTTCGCGACGCCGGCATCAAGAAGCCGGTGCATTGCCACACGTTGCGCCACTCTTTCGCTACCCACCTGCTGGAGGACGGTTACGATATCCGCACCATCCAGGAGCTCCTCGGCCACGCCGACGTGAAGACGACGATGATCTACACGCACGTTTTGAACCGTACCGGCGGGCGCGGCGTCCGAAGCCCCGCGGACAGCCTGTGAACGAGACAGGTCGCAGCGCGCGACCGGCGATTAGGCCGCGTTTTCTGCAGCCTAACGTCGGAACGAATGTGGGTCGGGAGGTGTCTCAAAGTGCTGGGGGAGCGGGCGATCCTCGGCGGAGGCGTACCGAGGGGAACGGAGTTCGCACGGTGAAGGCTGCAGTGTTTGGGCTCGGAATTGGGCGGTCTAATACATGTTAGGCAACTCACGTTGAACCGCGCGTTGCGGATGAGACTCTGTGCTGCGCTTTAGATCAGCTGGTATCAAGTGGTGGCAAAAACCGTTGGTACTTCTAGACGAGCGACCCATGCCAGCTGAACTCGCCGTTCTCGCGGCTGAGCTATCTCCGAACGAAAGCGGCGCCTGGTCTAACTCTCGCGGGCTTTCCGGTGGTGTGGTCGAACTTCAGCGGGATCAGGCTGATCCCAACCTCGCGTTTCGCACCAGACGCATTCCGTTCCCGGAATTCGTGGTGTCCGGTCTTAGCGAAATACGTCGTGCGGCGGGTGCTGATAAAGGGTGTCCGGACCTCGTCATTTGGCGAACCGATCAGCGCTCTTTTAGATTGGTGGAGGTGAAATGCCCGCATTGGGACACTCCTACGCGTGAGCAAATCGGTTTCATGTGTGAAGCGACGCGGCGTGGCATTCCCACAAAGGTCGTCGAATGGGAGTTCGATGGCACTACCGCCTAACATCGCGCTGCAGCCGACGTCGCCGGCTTCGCCGTCGCCGCGGCTGAGCGCCAAGACGTTAGGCCGCCGACAGGGAAATGGTCTCGCCAGTGCTCTCGCTTGGGGTCGTTGCGCGCTTCTGGTTGCTGCCGCCGGCGCCCTGCTCGGTTGGTCGTTTCCGCCAGGCGCAGTCGACAACGAGCAGCGCACAAGGGTCGCCTCGTGCGAGACCGCGGGTCTGGCCGGTGCCTTGGATCGGCGGAGCCGGCAGCACGAATCGGGAAGTGAATACCTCGACTCTCACTTCCTCGGCCGCCTCTCCTTTAAATCCGCCGCGCTCGTCACTCCTGAAGAGGTGCGGAGTCGAATCGTCACCAAGAACGTGTCGTTCAACACTCGCGATCCTTGGGGTAACCCGTATCAAGTTCTTAGAAATCAGGACAAGCGGCAGCCGTGGTCTTTTCTGGTTCGGACGGCGGGGCCTGACGGAAAGTTCTGTTCCCAGTCGTATAACCCACGGCTGACGACGCTGAGTTGTGACGACGTCCTTCGAATAGACGGCGTTTTGATCGTAGGGCCCGAGTGTGATGTGGCCGAGTGACACTCGGCGGCCTAACATCGCGCTGCAGCGGACGCCGCCGGCTTCGCCGCCGTCGCCGCTGAGCGCCAAGACATAGGCCGCTCAAGCAACGCTGGTGATCGATGGCCGTAACGATTACGCACGGTCGCCGCGCGATGAGCCTTTGGCCGTGTGTCGCTTTGCTGTTTGCGACTTTCGCGCTCGCCCTCGGGCTCGAAGCGGTTGCTGTGCGATTGCGCGTTTCTCTTTCGTTTAGCTTTTTCCGGTGGTCTGTGTCCTGGCCACCCCTCGTTGCCACGGCAGTCTTCATGGCTGCCTTCGCATTGCTGTCCAGACGGATCGGTACCAAGTGAACACCTTGCTGCGGTTCAAGGTTCGAGCGGCGCGGCCTAACATCGCGCTGCAGCCGACGTCGCCGGCTCCGCCGTCGCCGCGGCTGAGCTTTGGGACGTTAGGCAGCCGAAGCTCGACCTTGCGCAGCATGCGGCGGGTAACGATGTTGTTCGCGTGGCTCATGGGCGTCGCGGCCATGGGTCAGGTCCGGACAGATCTGATCCTTGAAATCTCTGCTGAGACGCTGAATCTTAAGACCGGCGAATTCCCTAAGGTCACGGCTACCCTCGCGAATCGAGGCTCGGAACCCGTCGTCTTGGTACTTCCTGGCGACGGCAGTCAGTCCGGCGATCGAACGCCGATTACCTCATGGAACATCGCTGTGATTTGGCAGAGCAGATCTCCTGAGCCGGAGCCAGAGGCCGTCGGTGCTTGCGGGAACATGAACCCTCTCATGAGCGACGAAGTGATCACTCTGCAGCCCGGCCGGAGTCAGTTACTCGAACACTGGGTGTCGCTGCAACCTTTTCGAACTCCCGGGACCTATTCGGTGCAGTTCACCTACCGCAACGATCCCGACCAGAAGTGGAAGACAGATCCCTCGCGGCGTCACAACCCGGAGGCGATGCAGCGGGTTCGACGGAGCACGGCATGCGACCTGGCAAGCAACCACCTCACGTTCAATGTCCGATGAACGGCGCGAAGCTGCCTAACATCGCGCTGCAGCCGACGTCGCCGGCGTCGCCGTCGCCGCGGCTGAGCGCCAAGACGTTAGGCGTTCTAATCAGCACATGAGCCCAATCACCAAGTTCAGACTCATCTGGATCATCACCGCTGTCGAGCTAGTTGCCGGAGGCTGGGTTTTCGCAGCTCTGCTTTGCGAGCCCCGCTTGGCGCTTGAAGCAGCGAATTCTGTTGGATCTGATGCGGTGCTTCCTGGGATACGGGGGGTAGCTCGATGCTGGTTGGGTTTTGGGATTTTTGCAACGAGTTCATTAGCTCTAGCGTTGTGGTCCAGTAAGGGTCTTCGACGAGCGAACCCGTCGGCATGAGCATTCAACCGCTGCCTGTCATCACGCCTAACATCGCGCTGCAGCCGACGTCGCCGGCTTCGCCGTCGCCGCGGCTGAGCTTTGGGACGTTAGGCCTCCACTAGGCGCTGCGGTGACATCTGGACCTGATGATCCCGTCGGCAAGGTGGCCGCTGAACTTGTGCCAGATCTGGGCCACGTAATGCTTCAGTTTGCCGTAGAAACTGGTAAGAACCTGTTCGAGGTCTTGCCCGAGCCGCGGCCGCCAATCCAAGAGGCTGAGGCCTCGCTCGAGGCGATGGTCTTTTTCCTACACCTGCTCGATCGTGCAGCTTTCGAACGCCTTGGGCCGTTCAAGAGGCGCGTATTCATGGACGCCATTCTGGAGGGCATGTCGAAAACCTCGCGTCCCGCAGGTTTGCGGAGCGATGCATTTCGTGACCTGTGGAATGAAAAGCAGAATGAATATGCCGCCTTCCAGAAGCTCTATCCAGAAGATGGCGAGCCCTGGAAGGGCACCTTGTGCTGGGAGTTTGCGAAGCGCCTCGGTATGGAGTACGGCAATTCAAACCCAGCAAGAATCACGCTGATAGCCTCGGGAGCGATCTCGATGATTGCGCTTCTCCGGGAAGCACTCGGCGCCTTACTCCGGGAAGCACTCGGCGCCTTAGATGTCTGAGTCCGTGTTTCGTTGGAGGCCTAACCCGCGGCTGCAGCGGCCGCGGTCGGCTTCGCCGTCGTCGCCGCTGAGCCGTCAGCCGTTAGGCCGCTGAAAATGGACTCTCCCGCTCGACGGTTGAGCGAGTTTCTCGAAGGGTTGCCTTCTGTTGACCAGCTGTTCCTAGCTGATCAGGTCGACCGAGACCTCGTGTTGGCGTTTCTGATGACATTCTCTCGCGCGGAACACGCCCTCAAGTCTTGCGGGTTCGCTACCGAGGCTAACTCTCAGATTCGCATCGACTGGAATGACTTCGCGGACGCCGTGGCCGACCGAGTGTTCACGTCTGGCGGTACCGCGGTCGCGGATGCAACGGCGTTTCTCACCCGGTGCCCGCCCAAGCGTCAGACGTTGGGCCCGGAACGGTGGGTCGCGCGGACCGGCTCGCCTCGTAACGCACGATTCCTAATCAAATCGGTAACGACCGTTCGGAACAACCTCTTCCATGGTGGAAAGGAGATGACGTGGCGGCTTGCGGAGAGAGATAGGCGGCTTATCGAGAGTGCTTTGTTGGTCTTGAAGCACGTGGTTCAACTCCACGTCGGTGTGCGGGCGGCATTCGGTGAGGTCGGGCCTTCGCACTCGCCTAACGCTCTGCAGCGGACTCGCTCTTCGGATTCGCGTCCTCGCTCGTCCCGACCTTAGAGAAGTCAGGCGCGTTCAAGATACGCTGAGGCGAAATGCCCTTCTTTCACGTCCTCGCGCTCCGTGGCCGCAACAAGACGAAACTGATCAACAACAGGAGCGAAGCCCAGGTCCTATCTGACTACGTGATCCCGTACCTTCAGACGGGCACAATTCAGACGAGCTGGGGCGGAAAGATTCAGACGGTTCCAGTAGCGGACCTCGAGGTCTACCGGACCCAAGACCGGTATGACAAGAAGCGTGGCATCCCTTTTGACAAGTTCAAACGGAAAAAACGCAATCTGTTTCCGGCTTTGTCGGCGAAAGCTCAGCGTGCGTTGTCTCAAAAGAAGACGCGGGTCTTCGTTATCATGCCGATCCAAGGTGAGGAAGCTGGCACCCAGGAGGAGCAACGAGTTTTCACCGAATACGAAGCCCGGTTCGATGCGATCAACAGCGTCCTGAACGACCTCGGATGCTTCGGCATTAGGATCGACAAGGAATACCCGCTCGACGAGTTGGTTCGGAGGATCAAAGATGAGATCGAGCGAGCGCAATTCTTAGTTGCGGATCTCACCGACGAGCGGCCCTCATGCTATTTCGAAGCCGGCTTCGCGGAGGGGCATGGAAAGCCTGTGATCTATGTGGCTAGCGAAAATAGCGTGATGGATCCGAAGAAAGAGACCAAAATTCATTTTGACATTCACAGGAACGTACAGTTTTTCCGGAACCGGGCCCAGCTCGCAACTAAGATTCGCGCGGTGTTCGAGAAGAACCGTGATGTGCTGCTCGGTGATCAGCCGCGCCTAGACGAGAAGGTGGTTCCGTGAGAGCGGGATGTGAGGGGTCGCGTAACATCGCGCTGCGGCCGACGTCGCCGGCTTCGCCGTCGCCGCGGCTGAGTTCCAAGTCGTTCGGCGACCAAGTTTAAGGAATGAGGACCAAGGCGCGCGTGACCCAGCGCTCGGTAATGAGGGAACTCTTCGCCCTACATCGGGGTCACCACGATCGCGTTATCGAGGCGTACGCTAATGCCGAGAGGAGAGGTCGCGTGCCACGCACGCGCAACGTTACGGGCCTGACGCCAGACGAATTAGCGCAGCGGCTGCTCAATGACGGGCTGACGAAGGGTTGGCTGGCATAATGACGAGATCCAGCCGCCGAAGAACGCGCTGTAGCGGACTGGCGTCCGCCCTACCGGCGGCCTAACATCGCGCTGCAGCCGACGTCGCCGGCTTCGCCGTCGGCGCGGCTGAGCTTTGGGACGTTAGCCCGTCCAAACAGCAATCGTTCCGGGGACCAACACAATTAGGAGGATGCCAATGAAATACGTGATCAGCTGGTTCGAGCGCCCACAGGGTTCGCCCATCGAGTACGAGAATGCCCAGACGCGAATCCTTGAGGTATTCGGTCAATGGAAGGCGCCCGCCAATTTCAAGATCGAGTTCTTCGTGATACGAGTCGGCGAGTGGGGTGGGCATATGCTCGTAGAGTGCGACGATCCGGTGACGATTCACAAGTTTTGTTCGATGCTTCCTGCTTTCGTATTCGAGGCGCGACCCGTCATTACGGTCGAGGAAGCCGTCCGCGGCGAACTCGAGGTAATTGCCTGGCGAGATGGACTGAAACGCAAGTGATGGGGGCCAGGCTCTCCGGCTGCGGCCAGACCGCGGGCTAACAACGGCATGCAGCGGACGCGCCGCGCGCCGCTGATGCCGAGCCTTAGGCCGCTCGAGCTGCCGGGGTGCTCAATGACCTCTGAAGAGCTCGTTACGGTCGCGACGTTCGAGAACACCTTGGAGGCCTCGGTTGCGCGAGGAGCACTCGAAGCGCAGGGCATTCCGGCGTTCGCACCTGGCGAGACGACGGGCGTATTTGCAGTGAATCGATCGGTACCACCGTTAACCTGGGCGGAGCTCAAGGTCCGTCCCGGAGATCGCAAGCGAGCCGTAAAGGCTTTGAAGCACGCAGGGCACCTGTGACGATCGGTCGGCCTAACATCGCGCTGCAGCCGACGTCGCCGGCTTCGCCGTCGCCGCGGCTGAGCTTTGAGACGTTAGGCGACACGGAAGAACACTTGACGGCCGGGTTAGCCATCATGAACGCGCTTTCAAAGGAGAAGAAAATGAGCATAGGGTCGTCGGTCGCCCTCTTTCTGACTTGCGGATTCACAGCACTCGCAGTCGCACAAGCTCCACCAGAGCCCCCGAAGCCGGGCCCCGAGCACAAGAAGTTGGAGTACTTCCTTGGCACATGGAAAACGGAAGGCGAGGTTAAAGCCAACCCGTATATGCCGGCCGGCAAGAGTGTCACCACCCAAAGATATACATTGGGTCCGGGGGGATTCTCTGTCGAGTGCCTCTCTGAAGGGCAAATGCCGACGACCCACTCAATCATGGCCTACGACAGCCATGCGAAGCTCTACACGACATTTTACGCGAGCAGTGCCGGACTCGTGGGTGGCGGCACAGGAACGATTGACGGAAACACTTGGACGTGGATGCTTGAAGACAAATGGTTCGGCAAAGCATTCAAAGGAAGAACGACAGTCACCGTCAAATCGGCCTCTCAGTTCACGGCCAAGTATGAATATCTCGACCCGAACGGCAGTTATGTAACCATCACAGAAGGCACCGCCACCAAAGTCGCGCCTTGACCGCTCGGCCTAACCCGCGCATGCAGCGGACTCGCTCATCGCCTTCGGCTCTTCGCTCGCCGCTGATGCGGTGCCCGTTAGGCGACGCGTAATGGTCAAATGCCCGTACTGCAGTCGCCCCGCGATGAGCCTGATACGCAAGTCTGGGCTCGGCCCTGGGCGCATGATCAGCTGTCAGTCGTGCGGGAGGCCCGTAACGACACATCCGGTAAGTGTCCTTGCTGCGATCCCGGCGTTTCTGGGCGGCCTTGTGGCATTGAAGTCCACATCGTTGTTGCTTGGAGGCGCGGCGATCGCGGGAGGCCTTTTGGCGATGGGCTTCATTCAGACCTTCCTGATCCCTCTTGTTCGAAGCAATGCCTAACAGCGAAGGCTCCATAAGCGCAGTCACCCAGTCGCCTAACCAGCGGCTGCAGCGGACTCCCTCGGCTTCGCCGCCGTCGCCGCTGAGCCGCCGACGGTTAGGCACCGACCGGCACCAATTGTAGTCTGCGCATGCGGTACCGCCTCGATTCCGCTGATCGAGTCTCTGAGGTCGACGAGGAGTGGCTGCCCTTCGCTATTGAGAATGAGGCACCATCACTCACTCCCGATGCGGTCTTGGGACGCCCCCTCTACTCTTTCATCAGCGATCCAACGACCACGCACCTCTGGCAGGAGCTCCTGGCTCGCGTGCGGGCGGGTGGTCTCCTCGATCTCAATGTGCGATGCGACAGTCCCTCTTGGATTCGACTCATTCGCATATGCGCCTCCGCAGAGTCCGGAGGTAGCGTAGCCTTTATCACCGGCATCCTGCATGTCGCTCATCGTGCGCCGGTCCCCGTGCCGCCTGCCCGGCCCTCCGGGGGCACACTGACGCTCTGCAGTTGGTGTCAACGACTGCGTATGCCAAGCTCCGAATGGGCGGAACTCCAAGAGGGCATCATTCGCCTGGAGCTGTTCGGGAGGGTTTCACCGGGCTCATCAGCCATGGCATCTGCCCCGACTGCTACACCCGAGCCCTGGCGGAGTTCCCGATGCAAGGTCCAGCCGGTGCCTAACCCGCGGCTGCAGCGGACTCGGTCGGCTTCGCTGCCCTCGCCGCTGAACCGCCAGCCGTTAGGCCGCTAGAAGCGGCAATGTGCGAGACGTCCGTGCCGTTAATTCCGCTTATGCTCTGGGGAACCGTGTTGTTATCGATCGGTGTATCGATCGCCGGGGTGATTCGTAGATCTCCGCGGATGTTAATCGCGGGAGCTGTTTTGGCTGGCCCGTTATCGCTCTACCTTGGTCTCACACCGCTCTTCCGAATCTGGGCTTGGTTTCTACCCGGTCTCAATGTCGCGGCGGCCACGGCTCTCCGACGCTCGGTGGCTCTCGCCGTGATTTTGCTTCTTCCATTCATATCGATCGCCATCTGGCTCGGGCTTATCGTTTACAGGCAACATGTTCCTGTCGCCTAACATCGCGCTGCAGCCGACGTCGCCGGCTTCGCCGTCGCCGCGGCGGAGCGCCAAGAGGTTAGGTCGCCGGAAAGTCGCGCTGATCGCCCTCTGTGCGGTGAGCGTAGCCTGTTCCGAGCGGCTTACACCTGGTCGGGCAGGGACAGTCATTCGTCATTCGAAGGCTTTCCTCTCGGGACCTCCCGAGAGTCAGCCTGTTTTCGACAAGGTGTCGGCGTTGCTGACCGGTTTTCAAGGCTGGACACCGAAGAGCCAGGAAGGCGATTCGTACATCGCCGAGTTTACGTACCACTGGCGCGAAGAGGGGAGGCCGGACGGGGTGGTCCGGCACACGTCACCGGAACTGGAGGCTCGGGTCGTTCTCACCCGTCGCGGGAACAGTTGGTCGGTTGACGACGATCTGTCGAGAGCGTTAGTTCCGTCGTGGCCCCAGTTGCCCAAAACTCAAAATCCATTCTTGCCTCGCGCGATGCCTGCGCCGTGAGAATCAATTGCTCTCGGCGGCCTAACATGCCGTCGCCGGCTTCGCCGTCGCCAAGACGTTAGACGGCAGGAAACACGTCCAGCGCGCTACGAAAGAGAGAAGGCATGGCTAAGCTCGTGTTCGGAATGAATCAGTCCCTGGACGGGTACGTCGACCATTTGGCGTTCGCCCCAAGCCCAACGCTATTTCGTCACTTCATCGAGGAGGCTCAGGGGCAGGTGGGCGGTGTGTACGGCCGCCGAATGTACGAGGTCATGCGTTACTGGGACGACGACCATCCTGGATGGAATGCAGATGAACACGCCTTCGCGGCGGCGTGGCGGAACCATCCGAAATGGGTCGCCTCGCGCTCGTTGAAGTCGGTGGGACCCAACGCCAAGCTTGTTGAGGACAATCTTGAGGGCGCGATCCGCGAGCTGAAGGCCGAGCGCGAAGGGGAGATCGAAGTGGCTGGCCCGGACTTGGCGCACAGCCTAACAAAACTCGGCCTGATCGATGAGTATCGAATCTACCTCCATCCCGTCGTGCTTGGTCACGGCAAGCCATATTTCGCCGGACCCCGGCCGCTGCTCCGCCTTATGGCTAGTGATCGGATTGACGAGGCCATCATCAGGTTGACCTATGCTCCAGCTTGATTTCGCGACTCTCAGGAAGGCAATTGCCGCTGAAGTGTGGCCTTTGGCTAGGCCCAACTGCGGTCTAACAACCGGTTGCAGCGGACGGTCCGCTGCGCGGCCCGCCGCCGAACCGGAGCGTTAGGCGCCGGAAGTGCGTTCGCGTCCGGCACGCCACGGAACAACGCTCAGCCTTCCCCGATGTTTTGACGAACTGCCTGTGTCACACTCTCCCCAAAATCCGGGACGCTCCTTGGGAGCGCCCTGCTTGTCACGGCCCCCCGGGGCGAAAGAGGTGTGTATGGTTGTTCGACGCTTCTCTGTGAGTCTTCTGTTTCTCGCCCTGGCGACCTTCGCCGGCGCAGCAATGGCTCAGACCTGGAGTCCGGAGCAGCAGGAGATCTGGCGGTTCGAAGAGCAGCAATGGAAGATGGCTGCGGAGAAGGACCTGACCTGGATCGATAAGATGGTGCACCCCAACGTCAGCTACTGGGACACGGACCGGCCGGCACCGCAGAACAAGGCGTCCCTGTTGCGGTGGGGCCGCTTCAGCAACACCAACGCCACTGTCCTCGAGCAGGAGCTCTTTCCGATCTCGATCACGACCACGGGCAATATCGCCGTCGTGCAGTACCGCTATTCGACTGCGCGTGAAAACTACAAGAAAGATCGTGAGACCGTGGCCGGCCGCTACACGGATGTCCTTGTTAAGGAGGGTGGCCGTTGGCTGTTCCTCGCGTGGGCCGGCGGAGACGATCCCAAGAAGTAAGACCTTTTCATTCCCACTGAGCGCTCGTGGGTATCTCGTAGAGGAGAACGGGCAGGGCGCGATTCTTATGCTCTGGCGCAGCTGGTGAGGCGGCCGTCGCCTAACATCGCGCTGCAGCCGACGTCGGCGGCTCCGCCGTCGCCGCGGCTGAGCTGTGGGACGTCAGGCCCCCGCGGAGGTGCTTCTTGACCCCTTCCGATATCGTCGAGATCTACCGCTACAACCGGTGGGCCAACGGCGAGCTTCTCGCTGCGGCCTCCGCGTTGTCCAACGTCGAGCTTGAGAGGCCTCTCGGTACCAGTCACGGCTCACTCTTCGGCACACTCCTGCACATCTTGTGGGGCGAGTGGCTCTGGTTGGGGCGCTGGCAGTCCGCTCCGCCCCGAGTTCCTAACCCGCTCTCGGCCAGGACTCTCTCGGAGCTCAAGTCTTCGTGGTCCGCGTTCGAGGGGTCTCAGGAGGCGTTCCTCCTGGCGGTGCAGGAATCCGACCTTCATCGCATCATCTCCTATGAGAATCCCCCCGGCAGCACCTGGTCTTACTCCCTGCAGCACATGCTTCAGCACGTGGCCAACCACTCCGCATACCATCGAGGCCAGGTTGTCTCTCTCCTGCGCCAGCTGGGCGCGCAGCCTCCTGCAACCGACTTTCTCGTCTTCTTCGACGTGTCCACAACGTCGGAGGCCTAACCTCTCGTTGCAGCGGACTCGCTACGCTCGCCGCTGAACTCGATTTCGTTAGGCGGCTTTTTCGTTAGGGAGGTCTAATGAGCTCCGAGCTGAAATGGACGCTGGGTGTCGGCCTGACCGCCTCTTTTCGGGCCGCCGTATTGGCCGGGCTCATAACTCGCATGAACATTCTGAGCCTGTTCGGTTGGTTCGTCTTCATCGAACTTCTTCAGCTGCCGATGATCGCCTCGGCGCGACGCGGTCACATCGACCCGTGTACTGCTTGGCTTCGGCGGGTCCTTGGCGGAAAGCAGAGTGCCGCTTAACATCGCGCTGCAGCCGACGTCGTCGGCTTCGCCGTCGCCGCGGCGGAGCGCCCAGACGTTGGGCCGCGGATAGTCATAGGACAACGGGAGGAAGACTCTGATGAAGATCAAAGTGATCCTGGCCGCAACCTGCTCGTTGCTCCTCAGTGCCGCCAGCGGCCGCGGTCTCGACAAGGATGACCTGTACGGAACCTGGCGACTCGTAGGGTATGTCCGTGAAGCCAAGACTGGCGAGAAAAGCGACTTCTTTGGCAAGGATCCCCATGGGATCTTGAATTACGGACGCGATGGTCGCATGTACGCGATGATCGTCAAAGACGAGCGTCCCAAACCCATCGATCCCAGCAAGCCCACGGACGCGGAGCTGGCGAATCTGTTCAAGACCATGGTGGCTTATGGCGGAACGTTCGAACTGGTGGACAAAAAGGTCATTCATCGGGTCGATATTTCGTGGAATGGCAGTTGGTCCGGTACGGAGCAGTCGCGGGATATCAAGCTAGACGGCGGCAAGTTGTACATCACAAATGTGCAACCGGACTTCATTTCGTACTTGGTGTGGGAGAGGGTCAAGTGACCGTCGCTCGGGTAATAGCGCCACCTCGCCATCTCCGTTTGACGCTCAAGCAAGCGTCGGCGATTCGGCGGGTTGGGGACATCGAGCTTGTGGACAAGAACACGACCAAGACGACGCATCGCGTAACGCCGGCACAAGGCGCGGCTTATGTTGAGAAGACGATCTGGGAGCGAGAACCCGAGGAGTGAGTGATTACGGACTGGCATGGCTGCCGTGTCAGCGAGGCCGCCTAACCCGCGGCTACAACGGACTCGCGCTGCGCGCTCGCCGCTGAGGCGCAAGCCGTTAGGCCATTCGCTCGATTTGCAGGAGGTTCAATGACGTACATGGTGGTCGAGCATTTTCGTGGCGGGGACGCTCTACCCGTCTACCGCCGGTTTTGCGACCAAGGGCGGTTGGCGCCGGCGGGGCTCAAGTACGTAGCGAGCTGGGTCACAAATGATTTTCGCAGCTGCTTCCAGCTCATGGAGTGCGAAGATCGGCAGCATCTCGAGGAATGGACCGCTCGCTGGGGAGACCTGGTGGAGTTCGAAGTCTTTCCGGTGGTGACGTCGGCCGAAGCTATTGCCGAGGTTGCCCCGAGGCTGTGAAGTAGTGCGATGGACTCACCGGCACGCCGGTCGTCCTCGGCAACCCGACTGTGATTCCGGGCGTCGGCGTCACCCACCTGCGCTGCCCGGTACGCAGGGCGTAGTCCTACCCCACACCCTTTCTCGCCCGGCGGTAAGCTTCGTCTCGTGCGACCTTCACCCGCGAGGGCGCCAACGATGTCTTCCACAAGTAGCGACAGAAAGGACTTTATGAGTGCGACGGGAACGGCAACACTCCTCTACGAGTACACGCTCAACGTCACCGGAGTGACGGAATAGGGAGTCAGCCTCGTCGATCTCGCTTCTGGTCAGGTCCCACCCCCACTTGAGGGTGCTCGTTTTGACGTCACGTTTGAAGGCCCAGCATCTGGCCCTCGTATCGCCGGTACGGTGAAGGGCAAAGACTATGTGTCGGTACGCGCTGACGGTCGCTTCGACCTGCACATTCACGCCGAAATCACAACCGAAGACGGTGCCAAAATCGCCCTGTTCGCCGACGGCGTAGCGCTACCCCGTCCGGGCGGCGGCCCCATCTTCGACCTTCGCGAGAACGTGAGTCTATTTACCTCGATGCCCGACTACACGTGGGTAAATCCTCTCCTGGTATGGGGCGTCGGTACCGTCGATCTCGCCGCACAGATCATCCAAATCAAGGGGTATTCTGCGTCATAGCCCAGCCTCGGAGTTCGCGGTGGCCGTCGCTTATCTAATCCGGGGTGTCACGGGTTGGGCTGGTTGGTTGCGCGTCGCTTGGAGCGTATTCCTAATTCTTTTGGCAGTCGTTGCGCGAGTCTCATGAGCGGACAGCAGCGGCCGAACATCGCGCTGAAAGCCGACGCCGCCGGCTTCGCCGCCGTCGCGGCTGAGCTTTGGGACGTTAGGCGGCCAGATGCCATGATTCCGCTCGATCAAGTTCGACGCACTCTGGCTCAGGAGCCGATGACGGCTGTGTTCATGGACAGCTGGGCTGGCCGGAGGATAGGAACACCACACACTGGCTCGAGAACAGAGGAACAATCCCGGCGGTGGAGATCTCGGTCGATAGTCAGGCAAGGTAAGGGGTCACCGCGGGACGCGGCAAGGCGCGCGTGCGGTCTCGCGGCGGCACCTGCTGGGACGCGCTGTCCTTCTGGAGTCAGGTTAGTGCGGTCACAGCCAGCCGAACGTCGCGCCGGTGATCAGGGAGTAGATGATGCCGTCGAGCGAGTTCGTCACCGTGAATCGCGTGCTCTTGCCCCACCAGATCCAGTTCTGCCAGTGCGCAACGACGTAGCAGCAGAAGGTGACGGCACCACTCACTCGGAACACTTCGAGGTACGGCGCGCCCAGTCCGCGCGTGCGGCCCGTGATGTATGCGGCGAGCACGGCGATGAAGAGCGAATAGACGAACCATTGGCCGAGCAGCTTGCCCATGTTGATATCGCCGCTCGGCAGGATCGACATGTTGCCCACCGGACCCTGCTTCATCTTCTCGGCGAACTCCGGCGTTTTCATCTCATTCACGCTGTTGCTGTAGGGGAAGCGATAGTCCCCCGGCTGCACGTTCAGGCCGCGCAGCGTTTCCATGACCTTCGCCTCGCCGGGGACGGCGGTCATGTCGCCCTTGTGCCAGCCCAGCATCCCATGAATGATCAAAAGCGCGATGAACACGAACACCGCCGAAACGACGATCGGCGTCCACAGCGCTGAAAGTCCAACCATTTGACCACCTCCAGGATTCGCGCGTTGATGGCGGCGAGCGCGGCGCGTCGTAGGATGCTGGCATGACGGACAACGGACTCCCCTGTCTCGACCTGCTGGAGGCGACGGCTGAAATTCTACGTGGCCTCATGACTGAGCTGACCGAGGAGGATGCGCGTTGGAAGCCGGCGCCTGATCGCTTTTCCGTCGCCGAAGTGCTGGCCCATCTCTCGCACTCCGAAGGCCACTGCTACCGCATGCGCCTCGACCGCTTCATGACGGAGACCCGTCCGGAATTCGAGCCCGACGACGCGCAGATGTACCTCGACCTTTATCGCGATGCCGATCCCGACGATGCATTCGATCATTTCGAGGAGCAGCGCGAGAACAATCTGGAGTTCCTCCGCGATCTCCCGGCCTGGGCCGGCGATCGCACCGCCCTGCACAAGGAGTATGGCGAGATTACGCTCTCGCAGATGTTGAACGAATGGGCGCTCCACGATCTCGGTCACATTCGCCAGGTCGCCGAACTGGCGCGCGCCCGCAAGTACCAGGCCGGGGCCGGCCCCATGGCCGCATCCTACAACTTGAAACCCTAGTGTTTTTGTGGCGCAGCCACTCGTGCCTGCCGCGTCGAGACGCTTTCTCGACGCGTGGCGAGTCTTTACCGTAGACTCCGGCAGCAGGCACGAGTGTGGAGCAACCATCGGAGGTCCCAATGCGAAGGGTCACAGGCATTGGCGGCATCTTCATGAGCGCCAAGGACCCCAAGGCGCTATGCGATTGGTACAAAAAGCACCTCGGGATCGACGTTCAGGACTGGGGTGGAGCCTCCTTCACCTGGACTGACTCCGAAGGCAACCCGACCAAGGGAACTACGGCCTGGTTGATCGGTCCAGCAGACGGCAAGCACTTCGCTCCGAGCAAGTCGACCTTCATGGTCAACTATCGAGTGGAAGATCTGGCAGCACTTCTCAAAGCACTGCGCGAGGAAGGTTGCAATGTGCTCGAGAAGACCGACGACTCGGAGTACGGGAAATTCGGATGGGTCATGGATCCAGAGGGCAACAAAGTTGAACTCTGGCAACCGCTACAAGGGCAATGAAGTTCCGTTCCTCGCAAGGGGGACCGACGTCTGACGCCTCCAACCGAACGCCCAACATCCGGCTTCGCCGCCTGTCGGTCGCCGGTTAGCTGTCTTAACGAACAAACGGGATGTTCCCTCTCGGGGCGGCGGCTACGGATTTTCATGCTCACCGCCCGCCATATCCGGCCCGCGTTCGTGATGTGCGCCTCGGGCATGTAATGACTTCCCAGGGCGAAAAGCAGTACCGGCTCTGCGGCGAGTTTCTGCCGGCGCAGGATGGAGGCAAGGCCGAGTGGGCGGCCTTCGCGACGATCAAGACGTCGGGTTACGAACAATGGCTTGGGGCTCAATCCACGAGTTTTTGCCATGGCGCATCGTTCATACGGGACGACGTCGGCGACTTGGCGTCCTCGCTGCAGAGCCGGCTGGATTCCCTGCGATAGGGTGCGCGGCTCGATGCAAGGGCGAGGCGATCCGTAGTGACGCAAGAAGGATGGGAAGTGCCTCTACTTCCGCCATACGTGGAATGCGGATGCGCCTCCTGCGCTCCCGCGCCGGCGGGGAAGAAGTAGGCTGCGGTGTCTTCTGACTGGCGGACCGAGGCCGGCGTCGCGCTCGAGTGGGCTGCCTCAGGATGATCTGGCCTCTGACGCTCGCGGTTTTCCTCGTGCTCGGCATCCTTGCGTTTCAAGGTGCGCGATGGGCCTACTTCACGTTCCTCGGTCTGGGCCTTCTCTTCTTTCCGGCCCGCGTCGGGTTTCGCTTTCATCCGCAGCCCTGCGAATCTGCGCTCAATGTGCCGTTGGCTCTGTTCTCGCTCACGAATTACGGACACATTGTTCTGTGGGCCATTTTCTTCGTGATGACGACCGTCCAATTGCGCCGCTACGCCCCGCGTACTCAATTTCTGATTTCGGCGGGAGCGGCCCTGGCGTTTGGCATCTATGTCGAACTGGCCGAGGGAATCACGGGCAAAGGTCATTGCCGCCTCCGGGATCTCGTGCCAGATGCAGCCGGCGCGGCCTTGGGCGCGATTCTGGTCCTCGCTCTGCCAAAACGTCGCAAGGCATTCAAATGATCACAGGCGAACGCTCGCGGGCATCATGTATCTCCTGAACTCGTGTGAATAACGAATGAGCAAGTCGAGCGTGACGCCACGAAAGGCCATCGTCCTGGCTCCAGGGTTCTCGTGCCCGGCGGAGTCACGCGTTCGGGCTGGTTTCCTCAACTTCTCCCGCCCGCCGACACGCTGCCCGTCATCATCAGCTATCGTGACGTCGCAGCGGACGCCCTCGGCTTCGCCGCCGCCGCCGAGCTTCGGGACGTCAGGTTGCGAATGCGCGGGTCCGGACTTCCGCCTGTTCGCGCGGCGCTAGAAAGGAGGGACACCCGATGAGAAGAGTGTCCTTGGTGGTTGCTCTCTGCCTCGTAATCGTTCCCGCGTTCTCGGCGGGCCGGCTGGAGTCCCAGACCGTGAGGCAGAAGCGACCTCGAGTCCGAGGTACGGTGCCGGGCGATGCCGCCCTTCTTTCGGCGCGACAGCGCTTCCTGGAGATGTTCGCTCGGGCATACTTTCCCGGACGAAACGGCCAACTCCTGATCGTGCCGCGTGAAGGCAGCTTCATCACCCGGCCTGACCCGGACGTCGCGTACATGCACGGTTCGCCGTGGGCGTATGACGTCTCGATCCCGCTGATGTTTGCGGGCCCTGCAGTGAGAGCGGGAGTGTACTCACTGCCGGCCGTGCAACAGGACGTTGCGCCAACGCTTGCGGCTGCGCTGGGTGTGACGATGCCTCCGACAGCGACGGGCCATGTCTTGCCGGTGTTGCGCCCCGGTTTTGCCCGGCCGCGCGTCGTCTTCGTACTCATTCTGGACGGTATGCGGCGCGATTATTTCGATCGATACGCCGATGTGATGCCGACGCTTTCCGCTCTACGCCGGCGAGCCGCCTGGTTCAGCCAGGCGCAAGTCAACTATTTGCCCACGAACACCGCCGTTGGACACTCGACGATCGCGACGGGCACCGATCCCCGTATCCACGGCGTCACGGTCAACAGCATTTATGACCGCTTCCACCGCCGGCGCCAGGATCTGTTCGTCGGAATGATGCCGCAGGTTCTGATGGCGTTGGCTCTTGCAGATGTCTGGCAGATCGCCACGTCAGGCCGTGCGATCGTCGTGGCGCAGGGCAGCATCGACCGAGCGACGACGCCGCTTGCCGGCCATGGCGCGTGTCAGCCAAATGGCGCCCCGGTCGTGCTCGTCAGCTACGATGAGCAGACGGGTATCTGGCACTCGAACCCGGACTGTTTCCGGCTGCCTGATTATCTAAAGGATCGGAATGCGAGCACGCTGTGGGCGGCGGAGAGCGAGTGGCTGGGCCACAAAATCGACTCGCCTGCGGCGGTGCGTCGTTCGGCGCTCTTCCCCGCCTTCGAAGCCGACGCGATGACCGCCATGATCGGGCGCGAGCCGGTGGGAGACGACGGTGTCGCGGACCTTCTTCTGATGAACTACAAAGGAGCGGATTTCGTGGGGCACCGTTACGGGCCGGATTCGAACGAGCTCCGCCTCACACTCGGCGAAATGGACCGCCACTTGGCGCGGATGCTAATGGCGCTAGAGGCAAAGGTTGGAAATGACTATCTCCTCGCGGTGACCGCCGACCACGGCATGCCGTCGGAACCGCCGGCGCCGGACCGCCGGCACTTCGTGCCGTCGATCGTAGACCTGCTGAACGAGAAGTTTGATCCCGAGGCGAAGCAGCTGATTGCGTCCTTCGAACCGGAAAACGCGCAGATGTTCGTGGATGAAGACCGGCTGGTGCATCTCGGCCTGACTTTGGGCGACCTGGCTCGTTTCCTCGAGGCGCAGCCATTTGTTTTCGCGGTGTTCACCCACGACGACGTTCGGCACGCGGCGGACGCGCTTTCCGCTGGACTGCGAGTGCAGTCCGCGAGGAGGCCTTCTTGGCTTCTATTTCCACCATGACTGACGGCGTCCGTGTCTAGATATTGGTGGCAATGCATTTCGTGCGGCGACAGGCCAGCATGGTTGACGGTCTGTGACTCACGCAGCGTCGCAGCCTTCATCTGGGATGAGTTGGTGCCAAGCGGCTGGGATCAGCGCCTTTTGCGGCGCAGGTGCAAGTGCAAACGCCGCTCGCTGCGCATCACGTACCGGTTTCAACGCGGAGATCCGGAGAGGATCAGTGTCAAGCGCATCGTTGGGCTTGGCCCGGAAGGCGACTATCTTCCGATGCTCTGGGAGACCTTTCGGCATTCGAGTCCCGTTACGACCTGGATTGACTTCAAGTACCAAAGGGGCCGCAGCCCATGGGGCCTAAACAAGCGGCTGGTGCTGGAAAAGGCACGACTCGAGCGCCTGTTGCGCGCGTACGAACGCCTCTCAGCAAGGAGGAAGCTATCCTCGCAATGATCGGGCCTGACATCGCGCTGAGCTCTGAGACTTTAGGCCCCGCGAGCATGCGTGCGGGCACCGAAAGGTCGACCGTGAACGCGCGGCCTGACCCGCGGGTGCAGCGGACTCCCGGTCTCGGTCGAGCAGCCGTCATCTTCATTGTCATTCTCCCCACCGTCGCGTTTCCCCGATTCCTTCACGCGGCGGATCTGCCTGCAACCCTGGATTCAGCGTCGGCCTCGCGTTTCGCGGCGCTCGCGCTCAAGTGTCTGCACCAGGAGTATCCGAACAAGATCTCGCACACGATGCGCGGCGATGCGGATGCACGCGTACCCCGTGAGCTCACGCCCGCTTTCTTCGGCTGTTACGACTGGCATTCAGCGGTGCACGGCCATTGGCTCCTCGCGCGCCTGGTTCGTCTGTATCCCGACGCCGCCTTTGCCCGGACAGCTCGGGAGGAGCTGGCCCGAAGCTTCACTCCGCAGAACATCACCGCTGAAGTCGCTTATCTGGAGCGTTCAGACCGCGCATCTTTTGAACGCCCTTACGGTCTCGCCTGGCTGCTGCAACTTTCCGCGGAGCTGCGCGAGTGGACCGATCCACAAGCCAGGCAGTGGGCCACAACCCTTGCACCCCTGGAAGGCGCGGCAGGCAAACGTCTCAAGACCTGGCTGCCCAAGCTTCAGTACCCCATTCGTATTGGCGAGCACGGCCAGACGGCTTTCGCATTCGGGCTGATCTGGGATTGGGCCCACGTATCGGGCGATACGGAAATGCGTACGCTGCTCGAATCGGCCGCGCGACGCTTTTATCTGAACGACAAGAGCTGCCCGCTTGCCTACGAACCGTCGGGCGAGGACTTTCTATCGCCTTGTCTTGCCGAGGCAGATTTCATGCGCCGCGTGCTGGATCGCCGCGCGTTCACCGAGTGGCTCGTTGGGTTCATGCCGGGCATTCCAATCGCTGCAGTCAAGACATGGCTGACCCCGGGCATCGTGACGGATCGATCCGATCCCAAGCTCGCGCACATCGATGGCCTCAATCTCAGCCGCGCGTGGATGCTCGAAGGGATTGCGCATGGACTGAATCCCGACGATCGACGGGTCCCGGCGCTACTTGCCGCGGCGGCTCGTCATCGTGAAGCGGCTCTGCCTGCGGTAACCGGAGAGCACTATGAAGGAGGACACTGGCTGGGTACGTTCGCCGTCTACTTGACCAGCAAAGCGGGTCTACGCTGACCGTTTCTTTCGAGCCTCACGGAATACTGTTTAGGGACGAGGTCCTATGAAGTATTTGTGTGTGGTGTCTTCACCTTGAAAAGTGTTGCGATGCCTCTTCCCCGGACCGGCGCTGAATGCGCCGTCGCGTGGTTCCGGGAGCCGGCAATGAGATGGGGCTCCTGCCTGTCGCCCGGCATCGCGCTACGGGGGACGCCCGCGGCTTCGGGCGGACCCGGATAGAGGATGCGTGTGGAAATCGGACACGTGGAGGCGATCTTCCGGTATCCCGTGAAGTCCATGGCGGGCGAACGGCTCGAGGTCGCAAAGCTCGGCTGGCACGGCATCGACGGTGACCGACGCCTGGCATTCCGGCGGATGGATGACCGCAGCGGGTTTCCGTGGCTATCGGCAAGCAGGGTTCCCGAGCTGGTTCTTTTTGCGCCGCACCGGCGCGAAAACGAGGCCCCGGGAGAGCTCCCGACCCAGGTTCGCACGCCGGATGGCGAAGAGATGCCTGTCTTCGGGGAGGAACTGGCCGCGGAGGTCGGTCGCCGGAACGGGGCTCCCGTGCAGATGATGGAGTTGAGGCATGGGATCTTCGATGAAGCGAGCATCTCCGTGATCGCCGTCGATACGGTGGGCGAGATCGGACGGCTCTCAGGGCGGACCCTCGACTTGCGACGATTTCGTCCGAATGTCGTCGTTCGTCTGCTGCGACCGGGTCCCTTCCAGGAGGACGAGTGGGGGGGCGGTGTGCTCTCATTCGGCGAGGGAGACAACGCCCCTGCCATCGCCGTCACGATGCGCGACCTTCGTTGCTCGATGGTCAACATCGATCCCGACTCGGCAATCCTCGCCCCAGAAGTGATGAAGGCGATCGTTCGCGCGACCAGGAACAACGCGGGAATCTACGGCACGGTCATCCGCATCGGCCGGCTGGCGGTCGGGCAGACCATATTCCTCCGTGCCGCGGCCGAGAAAAGGGCCAGCGCCTCGCCGGTGACGCCGTAGCGACACACGAGACACCAAGTCGGTATTCATGAAGTCGAAGGCTCCGAGCTCGGGACCGCCGGCGGGGTTCCGTTACGGAGCCGACCTCCTTTCACCGGATGAAGAACGGGAACTCGTCGAGCGAATTCAGGGCCTGCCTCTGCGTGAATTCGAGTTCCACGGCTACCTCGGGAAGCGGCGCGTGATCTCGTACGGCTGGCACTACAGCTTCGGCGCCGGGACTCTGCGGCGTACCGACGAGGTTCCTGCCTTTCTGCTCCCGCTGCAAGAGAAAGCCGCTTCCTTCGCGGAGGTGGCAGCGACAGACCTTGCGCATGCGCTGGTCACCGAATACAGCCCCGGTACGGCGATCGGGTGGCATCGAGACAAGAAGGTCTTTGGCGACGTCGTCGGCATTTCTCTTCGGTCGTCCTGCGTGTTCCGGCTGCGGCGCAAGAGCGGATCCACGTGGGAGCGCTACTCACTGATCGCGGAGCCCCGCTCGGCATATCTGCTACGCGGTTCGGCACGGACGGCGTGGGAGCACAGCATTCCCGCCGTCGATGGGCTTCGCTACTCGATTACCTTTCGGCGCCTCCGGTGACATGACATCCCGCCGAGTTTTTTGGGACGATAGGCATCGCGGAATGGGGCTTGCGACTGTTCTGTCCGAAGTGCGGTGACGAGTTTGTCGCGGGCATCGAGGTCTGCCCGGATTGCGGATTGTCGCTCGTTGACCAGCCGCCAATTGAGGAGACGCCCGACCCGGGCGAGGGCGAAGATCTGGTGACTGTGGCAACCTTTCAGACTGTGTTCGACGCGTCCGTTGCCAAAGGTGCCCTGGAGGCAGCCGGGGTGGCTGCCTTCGTCCCGAGGGAGCTCGCCGGCTCTTTCTCGCGCCTGCCGCAGCACGAGATCTGGGCAGAGCTGAAGGTCCGAAAGCGCGACCGTGATTTCGCCGTCGAGCTTCTGAGGAAGGCTGGTCACCGTTGAACGGCGCTCAACGGAGTGTGTTCCAGTGTTGACGGTCCTTTTGCTGGTTCTCGCCGTGGCCATACCTCTCGTGCTCGTCTCGTTGGTGCTTTTGAGGGATCGCTATCTGCCATGGATGAAACGCCACGAGACCGCGATCTGGATTGCGGTCGGAGCCGGTGAGGTTGCGGTAGCCGCTGCCTATCTGATCCGGGGCGTGACCGGCTGGGGCGGCTGGCTTCGAGTGGCATGGAGCGTAATTCTTGCCGCGTATTTCCTTTGGCAGTCCTCGAATTCGCGGCGGGAGCTCGCGCGGAAACCCGGATCGTGAAAGTGGAAGGAGTTGGTGTCATGGAAGGAGTTGGTGTCAGGCGTGTAAACGTGTATTTCACCGCAGAGCTCACCCGACCTCCACGAGTACACGCTTGACACCACCCGCCCATCCCGTGACACTGGATTGCGTGGACCGGCTGATCGCGGGACTAAGGGGCTAGCCCGGCAATTCACAAACTTACCTGTCTAGAAAATCGGGGAGCAAGCACCATGACACCAAGCCGTCGCAAGTTCGCGCTCACGACGCACATCACCCTGTCAGTCGGCTGGATCGGTGCGGTCCTGGCCTATCTAGTCCTCGTCGTCGCGGCTATGGCAACCCGAGATGCTCAGACTCTACGTGCCGGGTGGATCGCGATGGAGTTGATTGGCTGGTACCTCATTGTCCCATTGGCCATCACCTCGCTCTTCACCGGCCTCCTCATGGCACTGGGCACGCAGTGGGGCTTGTTCCGGCACTATTGGGTTCTGATCTCACTCGTGTTGACTATCGTCGCGACCGTCGTCCTGCTGCAGCACATGCGGACGGTGACCTTTTTCGCCCGTGAAGCGGCGCAAGCGATTCCTGCCGATCTCGGTCGGCTACGCAGCGCCCTGCGGGGCGAGATCCTCCATGCCGGTGTCGGCCTGGTGGTGCTCTTCGTGATCGAGGCGCTGAATGTCTATAAGCCGCAGGGCGTGACCTGGTACGGCCGGCGTAGGGGGGTATCGCGGGTTGCCCCGCCCTCCCGTGTAAGCGACCACCCGGCATTGAGGTTAGGCCAGGGATCCGGGGGGAGGACACCACGCTGGGTGCAGGTGGTAGGGATCCACGCCATCGGCTTGGCCCTGTTGTTCCTTCTCATGCACCTCACGGGTGGCGGCCTGCGGCAACATTGAGTCACGCGTAGGGCATGTGCCTGTTCCAAAGCAAACGCGGGTCGTGAAAGCCAGACGACGGATCATTGTTTACCTCGCGGCGAGCGCGGACGGCTACATTGCGAGGCCGGACGGCAGCGTTGAATGGCTGAATCGGCGACCTCGAGCGGTCGACTACGGCATGGGCGAGTTTTACCGGACGATCGACACGATTCTGTGGGGGCGCAACACGTACGACTGGCTCCTCGCCTACTCCCGGAAGGCGGGGAAGAAGACGAACCTGTTCGACACGAAAGTTGCGAACTACGTCTTCTCGCGAAAGCCTCCGAAGCGGCCGGCGGCAGGCGCGACGTTCGTCTCCGAGCCCGTCAAGGCGTTTGCGAAGCGTCTGCGCGCGACCCCGGGCAAGAACGTCTGGATGATGGGTGGCGCAGGGTTGATCGCCTCGTTCCTGGATGCCGGCGAGATCGACGAGTTCGACATCCACGTCATCCCGGTCTTTATCGGCGAGGGGATTCCTCTCGTTGCGCCGCGCCATCGGGATGTGGCGCTTCGTTTGCGCTCGTCGAGGAAGTACCCGGACGGAGTCGTGCGACTGCGTTATGAAGTCACGCGGTAGTTCGGGGGAGTCCCGCGTTCCCGGAGATCTCTGGCGCATGGCACACTGCGGAGCCCGGCGAACCGATTTCACTCGTTCGGGAAGGAGATGAGATGCGAAACGCGAAGAGCTCCCTGATTGTCCTCTTCCTCACGTTCACACTCCCCGCCCTGTCTGCGCGCCGGATGGCCGCCGAGGATCCGGCGCGGCCGGCGGGCGACGCTGGTCACGCGATGAACGTTCCGTTCAAGGACCTGAAATGGCAGAAGATCGTGCCGGAGCTCGGGGAACGATCGGCCGAGATCACGATCCTGCGCGTGGATCCTGTCACTCAGGCCACGCAGCTCATGATCCGCGTCCCGAAGAACACCCACGTCCCGAAGCACTGGCACAGCGCCAACGAAACGCACACGATCATGAACGGCACTTTCATCATCGAATGCGAAGGGAAGCGCGCCGAGCTCGCTTCCGGCTCGTTCAACTACGTGCCGAGCAAGATGCCGCACGAAGCCTGGACCAAACCGCAGGAGGGCGCCCTGCTCTTCATCACGGTCGACGGCGCGTGGGACATCCAGTGGGTCGGAGGGCCGCCCAAGCCGGAAGACTTCACGCCCAGGCCGAAGGGCTGATCCGCGGAGAGAACGCTCGAAGGACGACGCCGGCGGCACGAACGATGCGAATCCGGAAGAGTGACGATGCGGATCGGGCCGCGATCCTCGCGGTCGTCAACGCCGCCGCGGTGGCCTATCGCGGGGTGATCCCCGGCGACCGCTGGCACGAACCGTACATGTCGATGGATGAGCTCGTGAGAGACATCGGCAACGGCATCGTGTTCTGGCTCGCCGAGGCGGATGGGCGCGTGCTCGGCGTCATGGGGATCCAGGACAAGGGACCCGTTGCGCTGGTCCGGCACGCGTACGTCACGCCGGGGACCCAGAGGACGGGCGTGGGGACGACGCTCCTGCGCCACGTCACAAACCTCACGGACAAGCCGATCCTCATCGGCACGTGGGCGGCCGCTTCCTGGGCGATCGAGTTCTATCGGCGCAACGGATTCGCCGTCCTCCCGGGCGGCGAGAAGGACCGCCTGCTTCGGGCCTACTGGTCAATCCCGGAGAGACAGATCGAGACCTCGGTCGTGCTCGGCGATCCGCGATGGATGGAAACTCATTTGGACGGCGGCGCCTTGGGGGGAAGCGGGGTCCTCGAGTAGAGACCGAGCGGGTGGCCGGCCGGATCCGCAATGAGGCCGATGGCGCCGGCGCCGTCCGAAAGGTTGAAGGGAAACCCGGGAACGACCGTTCCCCCGAGCTCTCTCACTTTCCCGCAGGCGGCCTGAACATCGGGCACCTGGACGTACACGACGCCGTTGTACGGGCTGATCTTGCCCTCGGAGACGCGAATCGTTCCGACGGGCGTGCCGCCCGCGACGATCTCGGCCGCCAGGTCGGTTCCCTTCACCGGAGTGAATTGCCAGTCGAAGAGCTTTCCGTAGAATTCCCGGGAGCGGGAAAGGTCGGCGGTGGTGATGTCGAACCAGGCGATCCGTCCGGGCCCGACATCGGGCTTCTTGTCGGCTGCGCGGATTTCGCCGGCCGCGAGGGTCAGGGCCATGATCGTCGCCAGGGTCGCGTTTCGCATTGTGTTCTCCTCGGTCGCATTATGAGCTTGGGGCGATGGGAGGGCGGGGATCAACGCGCTTCCGTGGCTTCCGGACCGAAAGGAGCAGACTTTGGAGCTCGGAAATTTTTCGATCAGTCTGGCGGTCAAGAACATCGAGGCTTCGCGAAGCTTCTACGAGAAGTTCGGTTTCAAGGTCTTCACCGGCGACGCCGCGCAGAAGTGGCTGATCCTGAAAAACGGCGATCACATCGTCGGGCTCTTCCAGGGGATGTTCGAGAAAAACCTCGGTGCCGATGAGGCGCACAGACAGTTGAGGTCGCGGAGCTCGTCGTGATCTTTCCGACGAACGTCTGGGAGTACGACGTTCTGGAATACTTCCCGTTCTCGACACCGGAAGGCAAACTGATGGCGGAGGAAGCGAAACGAAGCAAGGCGCAGTCCCCGCGCAAGTAGGGCCGAGTTGCATCTTCCGTGATCCAGATCGTCGATGCCGGCCGGTTGGAGGAGATCGCCGAGGTTCGCACGCTCCTTCTCGAGTACCAGGCCTCGCTCGACGTCGACCTTGGATTCCAGGGCTTCGCGCACGAGCTCGCGGCGCTGCCCGGGTCGTATTCGCCTCCGTCCGGCCGGCTCCTCCTCGCGCGGGTCGACGGACTTGCGTGCGGGTGCATCGGTCTCCAGCCAATCAGCAGCGAGGTTTGCGAAATGAAACGCCTCTACGTCCGCCCTGCCTGTCGCGGCTCGGGACTCGGGCGTCTGCTCGCCGCGCGCGTCCTCGAGGAAGCGCGCGCGATCGGCTATCGAAGGATCTGCCTTGATACGCTGCCGTCGATGACGCGCGCGGCGGCGATGTATGAGGCGATGGGGTTCGAGGAGATCCCGCCCTACCGGCACAACCCGGTCCCCGGGACACGTTTCATGGCCCTCTCCCTGTGACGGCCGGCTTGTCGAAAGTCCGCGTCCATTCCTTCTCCGTCTCCCTCGACGGATTCGGCGCCGGCCCGAATCAGGATCTGGAAAACCCTCTCGGCGTCCGCGGCCCCGAGCTCTTCGACTGGTTCTTCCACACACGGACGTTTCAGCGGATGCACGGCGAGGAATACGGGGAGACGTCCGTCGACGACGAGGTGGCGGCCAAGGGGTTCGAGGGAATCGGCGCCTGGATCCTCGGCCGCAACATGTTCGGGCCCATCCGAGGGCCGTGGCCGGATGACAGCTGGAAGGGCTGGTGGGGCGACGAGCCGCCGTACCACGTTTCGGCGTTCGTGCTGACGCATCACGCGCGCGCGCCTCTCGAGATGAAGGGCGGCACGGTATTCACGTTCGTCACGGGCGGTATTCACGACGCGCTCGAGCGGGCGAAGGATGCGGCGGCCGGCCGCGACGTCCGCGTGGGCGGCGGCGTCGCGACGGTTCGGCAGTTCCTGCGCGCCGGTCTCATCGACGAGCTGAACCTGGCCATCTCGCCCGTCCTGCTCGGCAGCGGCGAGAATCTCCTGAGCGGGATCGACATGCGCGCGCTGGGGTACGAGTGCGCCGAACACACGCCGGGCGCCCGCGCCGCCGCGCACATCACCATCCGCAAGCGGGACTAAGTCCGCTCGTCCCTGCAACTTTTCGGGCGGCCTGCCGTAGGAAATCGCGTGCGCGGGAGCAGCGTGGTGACATTTGGACGCAGTCTTCGACTGTTCCTCTTCGCCGTCTCGATCGCGCCGCATCCCGCGCTCTCTCAAACTGCCGGGTCGCTTTCCCTTCCGGCGGACTCTCCCCGCTGGCAGCTGGAAGGCCAGGCGAAGGCGGCCGAATACCAGGGGCGCAAGGGCCTCCTTCTCGACGGCGGCGCGGCGAGCGTCAAGGACTTCGAGATGCGCGACGGGATCATTGACGTCGACGTCGCCACCCCGGCGAAGCGTGGATTCTTCGGCATCCAGTTTCGCTTGACGAGCGAGGGCGCAAACGGCGAGTGGGTGTATTTGCGCCAGCACAAGTCGGGAGCTCCCGACGCGATGCAATACACGCCGATCCTGAACACGGGCGCCAACTGGCAGATCTACAACGGCACGGGATTTACGGGCGCGGTCGACATCCCGACGGACGCCTGGTTCCACCTGCGACTCGAAGTCGCCGGCGCGCAGGCGAAGCTCTACGTCAAGGACATGGACAAGCCCGCGCTCGTCATGAACGACCTGAAGAGCGGCGTTCAGAAGGGCGCCGTCGCGCTCTACGTTCTGACCGGCGCGACGTATTTCTCGAACTTCGAGGTGCGAGAAACGCCCGAGGTTCCCTGGGAGCGCCATCAGCCACCGATGCCCGCGGGCACGCTGACCCGGTGGAGCATTTCCCCCTCCTACGACGCGCTGGCGCGCAACCTCGAACGGGCGCTCTCTCCGGCGGAGCGCGACGCGATCAAATGGCAGGAAGTCGAGGCGGAACCGCCTGGCTTCGTCGTCCTCTACCGTTATCGCGAGGCTCCGCACTTGAGGGTCACGTTCGCCAGCGACTTCTCGAAGCGGCTGGAGCCCCAGCCGGGCATGAAGGTCGTGTACGCGCGGACCACGATCCAGTCCGACCGGGACCAGGTGAAAAAACTCCTCCTCGGTTACAGCGACGAGGTCAGCGTGTTCCTGAACGGGAAGATCCTTTACGGCGGCCGGAGCGCACAGTACTTCCGCGACCCCGCGTTCCTCGGGATCGTCAATCCGGAGAACGACGCCGTCTACCTTCCGCTGAAGAAGGGAAGCAACGAGGTGATGCTCGCGGTGAGTGAGATCGGCGGGGGTTGGGGATTCCTCTGCCGCCTCGAGGACGTGAAGAAGTAGAGGATTTCCTAGTCGTGGCGGAGCGCGGTGAGCGGGTCCACCCGCGTCGCGCGTCGCGCCGGGATCCAGCTCGCGGCCAACGCCACGCCCGCCAAAAGGAGCGCGACCCCGGCGAACGTCGCGGGATCCGTGGCCCGCACGCCGTAGAGCAGGCTCGACATCAGCCGCGTCACGGCGAACGCGCCGGCGAGGCCCACGAGGGTGCCGATTGCCGCGACGCGCATTCCCTCGCCCACCACGAGCCGCACCAGATCGCCGCGCTCCGCGCCGAGCGCCATGCGGATTCCGATCTCGTGGAAGCGGCGGGAGACCGAATAGCTCATGACGCCGTAGATTCCGAGGGCCGCGAGGAGGACCGCGACGGCGGCGAACGAGCCGAGAAGCAGGAGGTAGAACCGGGGCCGCGAATTGGAGCGGGCGACAACGTCCTCCATGGTCGCGACCTCGGAGACGGAGACGTTGCGGTCGATCGAAGCGATCGCGTCCCGGATCGGGGCCGCGAAGCGGGCGGGATCGCCGTCCGTGCGGACCGCGAGCGTGGCGTACTGCAGGGGCCAGTTCGGCCCCTCCATGTACATCCGGCTCTGCAGGTACGGGATGTAGACCTCCTCCTCGGGGTCGGACGTCCAGTCGTTGCGGACCGCGTTTCCGGCGACGCCGACCACGGCGCGCCAGAGCGGAGCCTTGCCGGGGTTGTCGACGGTCAGGCGCTTTCCGACGGGATCCTCTCCCCGCCAGTGGAGGTCGACGAAGCGCTGGTTGACGATCACCACGTCGGGCGCTCCGAGCCGGTCGGCGGCGGTGAACTCGCGGCCACGCGCGATCGCGATCTTCATCGTGCGGAAGTATCCGGGGAAGGCCGCGCGGAACGTCGCCGTTGGAGTGTCGCCCGGCTTGGGCTCCGGCCGACCCTCGATCTGGAACGGAAATCCCCAGATGTCTCCTGCGAGCGGGATGTGATTGGTGGCCGAGACGCTCTCGACGCCGCGGATCGCCGCCGCCTTCTCGAGCGCCGCCGTGTAGAACTCGGCTCGCCGGCCCGGATCCGCCTGCGACGTGCCCGCGACCGAGACCACCATCGTCAGAACGTTTCGGGCATCGAAGCCCGGGTCGATCGACGTGAGCGCCAGGAAGCTGCGGATCATCAAGCCGGCGCCCACCGTCAGCACGAGCGCGAGCGAGAGCTCCGAGCCGACGAGGATGCTCCGCAGCCGGCTGCGTCCGCCGCCCTCCGTCGAGCCACGTTCCCCCTCCCGCAGGGCGTCCGTCAGCTCCCGCCGTGACACCTGGAGCGCCGGAACCAATCCGAACGCGACGCCGGTGATGACGGACACGGCGAGAGTGAACGCGAGCACGCGCCCGTCGAGGGAGATCGTGTCGAGCCTCGGGATTTCCGGCGCGAGGCGCACGAGCGCCCGCACCCCCGCCCACGCGAGCAACCAGCCTCCCGCGCCGCCGAGCGACGCGAGGACGACGCTCTCCGTCAGAAGCTGGCGGACGACTCGAGAACGGCTGGCGCCGAGCGCCGTGCGGACGGCGATTTCCTTCTTCCGAGCGGAGGCCCGCGCGAGCAGCATATGGGCGACGTTGGCGCACGCGATCACGAGCACGAACGCGACCGCGCCGAGCAGCACGAGAAGAGCGGGCCGGACGCCCCGGACCACCGTTTCGTGCATCGACCGCACCGTCACGTCCCGGTTCGTGCCGGGGTGCTCCCGCTCCAACCCGGCCGTGATCGCCGCCATTTGCGCGGAGGCCCGCGCGAGAGACACTCCCGGCTTCAGACGCGCGACCACACGGAGGCTGTTCCCGGTGCGGCTCGCCTTTCGCGGACCGAGTGGGAGAGGCGCCCACAGCTCCGCCCCCGTCTCCCAGAAGGGCGGAAAGGCGAAGGAGCGCGGCATCACGCCGACGACCGTGTAACTGTCGCCGTTCAACCGCACGGAGCGGCCGAGCACCTCTCGATCGCCGCCGAACCGCCGCTGCCAGATCCCGTAGCCGAGCACGATCTCGCGCTCGCGCCCGGGCTCGTCCTCGCCCGCGAGAAAGAGCCTGCCCATCAGGGGCGGCACCTCGAGGAGGTCGAGCACCTGCGGGGCGACGCGAACGGCCGTCACTTTCTCGGCGCGGGCCTCGCTCTTGTCCGCGAGGTTGGGAGCCCAGGATTCCGCCGCGCCCATGTTCGCGAAGGCGTCGTTCATCTGGCGCCAGTCGAGGTAGTTCGCCGGACTGACCGGGTTGCGTCCGCGGTGGAGGATTACCGCGAGGCGGTCCGGATGGCCGTAGGCGAGGGGCCGGAGAAGCACGGCGTTGACGACCGTGAAGATCGCGGCGCTCGCGCCGATCCCAAGCGCAAGCGCGATGACGGCGGCGGCGGTGAAGCCCGGGTTGCGGACGAGCAGACGCAGCCCGGACCTGGCGTCGCGCGCGAACGTGTCGAGCCACGCTCCGGTCCGGGAATCGCGGACCTGCTCCTTCACCTGATCGACGCCTCCCATCTCGAGGAGCGCCAGCCTGCGGGCCTCCTGCGGAGCGATTCCGGCGGCGACCTTCTCGTCGGCGCGCATCTCGAGGAACGACTCGAGCTCCGCTCCCAGCTCCCGCTCAGCGCCCGGCCGCCCGAGGACGTTTTGGACCAGGGATCGCAGGCGGGCGAATAGCTGCATGGCGGCGGGTCTCCTTGCGTTGCCTGCTCAGCTCGTCTGGAGGGCCATGGCGATCGCGTCGGAGATGCGGTCCCACTCCTGCGCCTCGGCCTTCAGCTGCTTGCGGCCGGTTTTCGAGAGCCGGTAGTACTTCGCCCGGCGGTTCGTCTCGGATTCGCCCCACTCGGACGTCAGCCAGCCGGCTTCCTCCATCCGGTGAAGGGCGGGGAACAGGGACCCCGGCTTCACGTCGAAGGCGCCCTTCGTGATCTGCCCGATCCGGCGGGCGATCGCGAGGCCGTGCATCTCCCCGAGCGTCAGCGTCTTCAGGATCAGGAGATCGAGAGTGCCCTGCAGGAGATTGGTCTGGCCCATCCGGAAGGTCCCTCCTATAGATCGGCTATATCGACAGTCTATACGTGGGCGGGCCGGTGGAGGTTTCTCCGGATCGTGAAAAATCAGGCCGGTCCCGGCTGCCCCCGGCCTTTGGTACGTTACGGTTGGTGGTGGATGAATCAGGAGCCCGCTCCTGGGTCCGGCCGATGATTTTCGCCGGCGCCGCGTATGCGGTGATTGGCGTGGGATTCGCCGCTCTCGGCAACGAGGTCGACACCTCTCACGTGCGCTTCTGGCGGCTCGCCGCGTGGGGAGCCAGCGCCGCCGTGGGCGCGGCGCACATTGCGTACGAGCACCATCGAGTGGGCAGTCCTCCCCGTCGAGCGGCGGTGCATGCGGCCTCGGGGGTCGCTCTGGGAGCGTTCGGACTCGCGGTCGCGGCAAACGTGCACTGGATGCTCCTCGGCGCTCCCGGCCAGCGCGCGCCGCTCCTGGCGCTCCCGCTCTGGCCGGTCATCTCCGCGATTCCGGCCTTTCTTCTTGCCTTCGCCGCCGCAGCGGTGCTGGCTCGGGTCTCACCCCGCCCGCGATGAGGATGCGCTTCCGTGTCGGCAGGTTGCTCCAGGTCCTGGTGGTTTTCGGATGCGGCTTCCGCCCCGCGTGCGCCTCGGAGCCCACGCCCACCCCCGAAGCGGCGCCGCCGCACCAGACCCTGACCATCGACTCCCGGGCTCTTCGAGAAACCCGACGCATCAACGTCTACACGCCACCCGGTTACGACCCCGCCGCCGCGGTTCGCTACCCGGTGCTGTACATGCCCGACGGCGGAATGGCAGAGGATTTCCCGCACGTCACCGCCGACATCGACGCCGCAATTCGCGCCGGCGAGATGCGGCCCCTCATCGTCGTGGGCATCGAGAACACCGAGCGACGCCGCGACATGACCGGACCAACCCGCATCGACTCGGACAGGAAGATCGCGCCGCGCGTGGGAGGCTCCGCCAATTTCCGGGATTTCGTCCGCGATGAGCTCATGCCCGTGATCCGCGAGCGATTCCGCGGTGACGGACAGACTGCCATCGTCGGCGAGTCGCTGGCGGGTCTCTTTGTCCTGGAGACGTTTTTTCAGGAACCCGGATTGTTCGACACGTGCATCGCCCTGAGCCCGAGCCTCTGGTGGAACGCCCAGGCGCTCGTGGGCGGCGCCGCGGAACGGTTGAGAGCGCAGCCGCGATTGACTGGAACTCTGTATTTCGCGACCGCCGGCGACGACGGCATGGGTGAGGCGGGCAAGGCGCTGGCCGAGGCCCTGCGAGCCGATGCGCCGAAAGGCCTGACGTGGTACTACGAGCCCAAGCCCGATCTGAAGCACAGCACGATTTATCGCGGCGCCGCGCCCGCGGTTTTTCGCAAACTGTTTCCGTTTGTGAAACGCTCCTGCTCCCGAGATCACGGCTCGGTTTCGAGATCCCGCGGGCAACGTCCTGGGGCTGTACGAGCAGCCCACGTAGTCTGATGCCGTCCCTTCTCCTCAAGAGCTTCACGATCCTCCGGGGGATCGTCTACTCAGCCGGCTTCGTGTGGCTCTGGGCCTGGCTCGTCGTTTCCGTCCGGCGCTATGATTCGGGCATCCCGATCGCGCTGCCGTTGTGGCTACGACCGGTCGGGTTCGTGTTGGCTTCCGTCGGCGCGCTGATCGCGGGCGCCTGCATCGCTACATTCGTCACCCGAGGCCGGGGCACGCCGGCTCCCTTCGATCCGCCTCGCGAGTTCGTTGCGACCGGTCCCTACCGGTGGGTCCGCAACCCGATGTACGTCGGAGCGGCCGCCGTCATCCTCGGCGCTGGTCTCGTCCTCTCGTCGCCGTCGGTCGTCCTCCTCGCCTTCGCCTTCGTCCTCGTCATGCACCTCTTCGTCGTCCTTCACGAGGAGCGGGCTCTGACGGAACGTTTCGGCGACGCCTACGACCAGTACAGGTCGTCGGTACACCGATGGTGGATTCGGAAACCCGTTTCCGGCGGGAGGCGCGCGGGTTCTTGACGCGCGGCCGCCGGTGTCCCTGCCACGGTGGTGAATCCCGCGGCGGGCCGGCCGCCTATTTCGGCGGGACGTCTTTCGGAGGAACTCCATGCCGATTGAATCTCTCGATCCCGCGCGAAAGGCATACGTCGTGAGCGTGCTCGACACCGTCGGCAACACGCGGCTCATTCCCCTTCAGAGCCTGGTCCCGAAGGGGAGCGCCAGGGTCCTCCTGAAGCTGGAATACGAAAACCCGACGGGGAGCATGAAGGACCGCATGGCGCTCGCGATGGTCGAGGCGGCCGAGGCGGATGGCCGCCTGCGGCCGGACGGTTCGGTGGTCGAGTACACGGGAGGCAGCACCGGGGTGTCGCTCGCCTTCGTTTGCGCCGCGAAGCGCATTCCTCTCCAGATCGTGACGTCGGACGCGTTCAGCAGGGAAAAGCGGGACCACATGGCGGCGCTGGGCGCCCGTCTCACGCTCGTCGCGAGTCCGGGCGGCGGCATGACGAAGGCGCTGACCCTCGAAATGATCGAGATCGCGAGAGGGCTCGCTGCGGCCCCCGGGAGCTACTGGACGGATCAGCTGAACAACACCGACCAGCTGCCGAGCTACGAGCGGATGGCCGACGAGATCTGGGAACAGACGGGCGGTCGCGTCAGCGCCTTCGTGCAGGGCGTCGGGACCGGGGGATCCCTGCGGGGGATCTCCACGCGGCTTCGAGTTCACGATCCAGCCGTGCACATCATCGCGGTCGAGCCGGCGGAGTCCGCCGTGCTGTCCGGCAGACCCAGCGGGGCACACAGGATCGAGGGCATGGGCGCGGGCTTCGTGGTCCCCCTCTGGGCACCCGGGCTCGCGGATGAGATCGAGACGATTTCCACGGAAGGCGCCATGGAGTCGGCGCGGCGTCTCGCGCGCGAACAGGGAATCTTCGCGGGAACCTCCACCGGTGGGAACGTCGCGGTGGCGCTCAAGATCGCCGCCCGTCTGGGGCCTGCGCATACAGTGGTGACGGTGGCGGTGGATTCCGGGATGAAATACCTGAGCACCGCGTTGTATGGCCGGACGTGATTCCGACGTGAATAGCGAGGGACGCATGCTTTCCGCGCGCGACGCTCTGGAACGGCTCCGGCAAGGCAACCGCCGCTTCGCTTTGAGCTTGTCCACTTCCGGCGAGACGCCGAGCCACGTCCGGCGCGCGGAGCTCATCCAGGGGCAGGAACCGTTCGCGATCGTGCTCGGTTGTTCCGACTCGCGCGTGCCGGCCGAGATGGTCTTCGACCAGGGGCTCGGAGATCTCTTCGTGATCCGAGTCGCCGGCAACATCGTCGCTCCCTCTCAGGTCGGAAGCGTCGAATTCGCGGCGGCGCGGTTCGGAACCCGGCTCGTCGTCGTCCTCGGCCATTCGAGCTGCGGGGCGATCGTCGCGACGCTCGAAGAGCTTCGAGGAACGCCGCAGGCGCACTCGAAGAATCTGCGCTCCATCGTCGATCGCGTGCGACCGGCGGTTGAGAATCTTTTCGAGGGCTCCCGCCCGGAGAATCCCGGAGACCTTCTGGACAGGGCGGTGCGCGCGAACATCGTGGCGTCCGCGAACCAACTCCGTCACGGGTCTCCGTTGCTGGAACAGCTCATCCGGGACGACGGGCTTGTCGTGGTCGGCGCGGAGTACTCCCTCGAGACGGGCGTGGTCGACGTCTTCGAAGGCGCGGGCGCGCTCTGACCGGATTAGAGGTCGAAGAGGCGACGTGGCGCCCGACATGGGTCAAACCGGTCGCGCGGTGGGTCACTGGCGCCGCCGCGTTGGGTGCAATGGCTTCGCTCTACGTCTCTGCGGCCTGCTGGACCGGCCGATTCGCGAAGATGAGCGACAACCCCGGACTGTGGCTCCTGTTCAAGGGAGTCTTCGTCGTCTGGGTCCCGACTCTGATCCTGTTGCGGAGGATCCCGCGGAGCGGCGGCCGAAAAGCAGCGTGGAAGATCGCCCTCCGGAATGCTCCGCCCGTCCCGAGGCGGTTCGTTTACGGTTCCTTCGCCTACTGCGGCATCGTCTGGGTCGTCTCCATCATCGACGCGCTGCTCGGCCGGGACCGGGCGCTGACGAACGAAGGCATCTACTTCAGCGCCGCGATGCTCGTGATCTACGCGACCGCCGGAGCCGTGTCGTCCTCCGTCCTGGCGATGGAGACGGAAGAATCGGCGGCGCGGCATGGCGCCGTGGAGCCCTCATGATCCGGTCGGCGTCGCTCGCTGACGCCGCTTCCATCGCGCGCATCTACAACTTCTACGTGCGCGAGACGATCGTCACCTTCGAAGAAGAGGCGGTCTCCGAGGGGGAAATGGCGGCGCGACTCCGGCAGGTCGAGGAGGCGTCGCTTCCCTGGCTCGCGGCGGAGGAGGCGGGAGAGGTCTCCGGCTACGCGTACGCCACTGCCTGGAAGAGCCGCCGCGGTTATCGCTTCTCGGCGGAGGTGACCGTCTACGTCGACCAGGCGCGAGGAGGGCGCGGCATCGGCTCCGCGCTCTACGAGCGCCTCCTGCCCACCCTGCAGGCGCTCGGCATCCACGCCGCGATGGGGGGGATCGCCCTTCCGAACGCCGCGAGCGTGGCGCTCCACGAGAAGTTCGGGTTCGACAAGGTGGCGCATTTTCGGGAGGTCGGACTGAAGTTCGACCGGTGGATCGACGTGGGCTATTGGGAGAAGGTCCTGTTACCGGTTCCCCAATGAAAAAGCCTTCGATCGCCGTGGTGGTCGGCTGCCTTGTTGCGGCTGCGGCCATGTTCGGCGCATTCCTGGCCCTGCCGTTCGTCCGGAAGGCGATCCACACCGAGCAAAACACCCGGAGATCCGCGGCGCGCGAACCGGCCGCGAAGGAACAGTGGCGGCTGGAGTTCGGAGATCCCGCGGAGAGGCTCCGCGCGTTCCCCAGCCGTGCGGAAGACGAGGCGGCCGCACGCGTCGTGGAGATGGCGCGTTCTCTGGGAATCGACATGGCAAGACCCAAGCCAGGGGCGCTGGTCTCACGCCCCGCTGAGCCCTATCGGTCGGTGGCCGAGGCAGTCCCGAGTTATCTCGACGCCGAACTCACCTCGTCGGGGGACCGGGCGGGAGCGCCGCCGGGGGTTCTTCGGGACTTTCTGGAGACGCACAGCGCGGAGCTCGATTCGCTTGTGGTCTTTCTGGCGGGTCGCCGCGAACCGCCCGTCTGGGTCAGCGCGGTGTCGCTCGGTCCCGAGGCTTCGATTCCGAATCTGCTCGGCCAGATCCGCCTCCAGAAACTCCTCGTCGCCGATTGTCTCTATTCATTGCATGGCGGCCGTACCGACAACGCCGAACGCGTTCTTCTAGCTTCGTGGAATCTCAACGCATCGATTCGCGATCGCCCCGACGTCATTTCCCAGCTCATCGCGATCGCTGTTGCGCGAATGCAGTCCGGTGTCGCGCGGCGGATCTTCCTCGCTGGACCGTGGCGCGACCGCCTGGCGGCCCACGACTACCGTGCCAGCTTCCTTCAGGCGATGGAGGTGGACGCGGCCGGTCGCTTCTGGCGCATCCCCGGCGGACCTTCCCGGGCGGAGCGCGCGATGCGGGCCGATTACCTCGATCTCTCGCGGGTATTCCTCGTGAGCTTGCGAGACCTTCCGGTTGCGGATGGTCCTCTCGTGCCTGCGCGTCTGGAAGGAGAGGCGGGCGAGTCCCCAGGCGGCGTGCTCGCGAGGATTGGGATGCCGAACCTCGTCGAGGCCGTCCGCCGCGCGGATCGGCTCATGGTCGATGCCGAGCTCACCGACCGGATCCTGGAAGCTCGGGAGCTCGAGGCGAGCGTCGGGCACTGGGCCGCCGAGGCCCCGCGCGATGGGGCTTCGCGAATGCCCGGAGCGCGCTGGATCTATTCGGTCGGCTCCGACGGCCGGCTGACCATCTCTTTGAGCCGGGAGCTCCACTGGGATGTCGAATCGGGTCTCCTCCTGCCTCTCTGCCACGTGCTCGAACCGAACCTTCCAGCACCCCCGCGATAGGATCGTTCTCCCCAAACGAAGAGGAGAACCATGTCCCTATTGGTCAAGTTCAACTTGATCCTGATCCTTTGCGTGGCGATCGCCCTCGTCCCGGCACACCTGATCACCCAGGACCTCCTCCAGAAGAACGCCCGCACGCAGGTCGTGCAGCACGCGCGGCTCATGATGCAGACGGCCCTCGCGACTCGCGGCTACACCAACAAGCAGATCAAACCGCTCCTCGCCGCGCGCCTCGACGAGGAGTTCCTGCCCCAAACGGTTCCGGCGTACTCGGCGACGGAAATCTTCAACACCCTCCGGGAGACCCATCCCGAGTACGCCTACAAGGAAGCGACTCTGAATCCGACCAACCCGCGGGACCGGACCGTGGACTGGGAGGCGGACGTCGTCAACGCGTTCCGGGGCGACACCAAGCTCAAGGAGATCGTCGGCGAGCGCGACGCTTCGCTCGGCCGCGCGCTCTACCTCGCCCGACCGATCACGATCACGGACCCCGGTTGCCTTTCCTGCCACACCTCTCCCGCGATGACGCCTGCTTCTGTCGTGAGGCGGTACGGCACGGCGGGCGGATTCGGATGGAAGCTGAACGAAACCATCGGGGCGCAGATCGTGTCTGTGCCGATGGCGGTGCCCCTCGACATGGCACGGCGGGCGCATCGGGCGATGCTCGTGACACTCGTCGGAGTCTTCGCGTTGATGCTCGTCCTCTTGAACATCATGCTGTGGTTCACGATCATTCGTCCGATCCGGCGGCTCTCCCGCATGGCCGACGAGGTCTCGACCGGCAACCTCGATGTGCCGGAAGTCCGAGTCGGGACCGGCGACGAGGTCGGCGTGCTCGCGGGATCGTTCAACCGGATGCGCATCAGCCTCGTCAAGGCGCTGAAGATGCTCGAGGAGGAGTAGCTCCGGTGCAGTGGATCGGCGGCGTTTGACGGAACAGAGTCTCGCCGGGCGCCGGTTCGGCGCGTACGAGGTCCTCGAGGAGCTCGGCTCCGGAGGCATGGGGAAGGTGTATCGGGCGAAGAACGTGATGCTCGAGCGGATCGTCGCGCTGAAGACGCTTTCGCCCTTCCTTTCCTCCGACCAGGCATTCGTGCAGCGGTTTCTCAAGGAGGCGCGCGTGGCCGCGCGTCTGAACCACCCGAACATCGTGCAGATCTACGACTTCGGCTGTGTCGAAGGAATCCACTACCTCGCGATGGAATACGTGGACGGCCAGTCCCTGCGGGCGCTCCTCAAGCACGGGCGGTTGAGCGAGTTCGAGTCGATTCAGATCGTCCGCCAGGCGGCGCGCGCGCTCGGCGTCGCGCACGCGCTGGGAATCGTGCACCGAGACGTCAAGCCCGACAATCTCATGCTCACCCGGAAGGGTGAGTTGAAGCTCGTGGATCTCGGCATCGCCAAGCGCGTCGACGAAGAGCAGGGCCAGGCGCTGACTCAGACGGGGCAGGCGGTCGGAACGCCGCACTACATTTCCCCGGAGCAGATTCGAGGTTTGAAAGACATCGACGCGCGCTCGGACATCTATTCGCTCGGCGCGACCCTCTACCATCTCCTGACGGGGCAGGCCCCTTACAAGGGGACGTCGGGCGCTCTCGTCATGTCGATGCACTTGACGGCCCCCTTGCCCGACCCGCGCCAGTACGAGCCGTCGCTTTCCGACGCGATCTGCCGCGTTCTGCGGAAGGCCATGGCGAAAAACCCCGAGGAGCGCTACTCCGACGTCGGCGCTCTCGACCGCGACCTCCAGCGCGTGCTGACAGGCGAGACGCCGGAGGCCGATGAGCCGAGCATCACGGGCATCGCGACCATGGGGCCACAGCCGACGGG
>JALZAT010000101.1 GCA_030948185.1 Acidobacteriota bacterium | reverse complement strand
CGCAACGGCGACGTCATCGGGGGATTCACGGTGTCCTCCGTCAACGCCCAGCACCCTTCGTTCCGCCGCCGTCAGCTGAGCTCGGCCGGCTGTTCCGCCGTTCAGTACTTCGTCAACGGTGTGACGGGCGGAGGCACGGAAGACGCTTCGGAGGGGAGCGGAGTTCGCAGCGCCGGAGTACCTCCCGCGGGCCAGCTCCTGGTCGGCTGCGCGGGCATCGTCCCGGCGCCCACCGCGACCCCGACGCCCACGGGCACGCTCCCGCCGACGGCGACGTTCACGCCCACCCGCACCTCGACCCCGGTAGGACCGGGCGGCGCGGGGCCGTCGAGCCCTGTTCCGACGCTCTCGGAAACGATGCTGGCTTTGTTCGGACTCGCGCTCGCGGCCGCGGCCACGCTCGTTCTTCTGACGCGGAAACGCTAGACCGCACCCGGAATCGACCATCGCGGCTCGGGTCATCGCCTGAGCCGCGATTTTTCTTTTCGAGCGCGGCGCCGCCGCGGCCTCGTGTGAGTGCCACATGGTAGGATTCGCGCGCCAAAAAACATTCACGCGCTGCCGCGAGGCGCTTGATCCCGTGAGCCGACGGGCTCCTGCGGCGGGCTCCTGCGAACAACGGATCGCTCCGAAGAAATCCGGAGGAGTAGCCCGATGAGTTCCGCCACGATCCTTCCTGGACAGTCCGCCGTCGGCGACGAGGCCACCGGGCTCCCATCCATCGCGCTGCCGCGGACCCCGAGCGCGGGCCTCCTCTGGTCGCGCGCTCTCACGGCGGCCTCCATCCTCGTGGCCCTGTTCACGATCGACCAGATCATGTTCCTCTTCTTTGACTACTGGCTCTTCGAGAGCCTGGGGTTGACGTCGGTGTTCTGGGTGAACTTCCGGATGGGTGCGCAGCTCTACGTCGTCGCCCTCGTCACCTTCGCGCTGGCGATCGCCGTGCCGGCCTTCGCCCACGACGTCAGTTCCCGCGTCCGGGGCTTCGTTCTCAAGGCGGCCTTTCTGATCGCTTCGGTCGCCGCTTTTTTCGCCGCGCGAAACTACACGGAGTTCCTGCTCTACAGCAACGGGTCCGACTTCGGCAAGAACGACCCGATCTTTGGCAAGGATTACGGGTTCTTCACCTTCGACCTGCCGAACATCTGGATCGCCTGGAAGTACTTCATGTGGGCCGCCGTCCTGATGCTGGTGTGCTCGCTCGCATGCGCGGCGCTCGCCCGCCGCCGTCCCGCGCAGGGTCCGTCCGTGTCCCGGCTCGGATACCGGGTGGGGGCCGCCGCGTCGTTATGCACCCGGATCGCGTGGGTTCTCTGCGGGATCGTTCTGGCAACCGGCGTCTGGTTGAGCCGCTATGGCCTTCTCCTGCGCGACAATTCGCAGGCGGCGAGCATCAAGCGGGGAGCGCAATACCTCGACGTCACGGGCCTCTTCTCGACGCTCAACTACATCTGGGTGACCACGTTCATCGTTCTAGGGGTGACGGCTGCGGGTTTCTTCCTGCTGCGCGCGTTGCGCCGCGGGGCGGACGGCAGCTCCACGGGATGGAGAGCGAGCTTTCGAACGGCGGGCAAGGTCGCGCTCCTTCTGATCGCATTCGACTTCGCCTTTCGCTGCGCCGTCGTCGTCCGCAACTGGGTCTTTGTCAAGCCCAACGAGCCGGTGATCCAGTTGCCGTACATCGCGCGGCACGTCGACGCGACACGGGAGGCGTACGGCCTCGAGAAGGTCAAGGAGGTCAACTTCCTCCCGAACCGCCCCGGCGATCCTCTTCCGACGGCGGATGAGCTTCTCGCGAGCCCAACGTTGAAGAACGCTCCTTTGTGGCCCGGATACGTGAGTTACGTCGAACGCTGGCTCGACCGCCAGCACTCCCAGCGCATCCTCCAGACGCAGGGAAGCTCGATGGTGTACGGGCCAACGCTCGAGCTTCTGCAGCAGCAGCAGAAACTCCGGACCTACTACAACTTCGTCAACGTCGACAACGTCCGTTACACGATCGACGGCGAAGAGCGGATGTTCATCTCGGCCGCGCGCGAAACTCCGCTCTACGAGCCCGTTCCCTGGCTGGCTTACTGGGGCCAGCGATTCATGATGTTCACGCACGGCTTCGGGCTCGTCATCGCTCCCGTCGGGGAGGTGAACGGTCGCGGAGAGATGGACTACGTCTCCTACGACATCCCCGCCAAAGTGAAGTACCCGCAGCTCGCGCTGACCGAGCCCCGGATCTACTACGGGGAAGGTTCGGCGACCATGGCGTTTTCGAACGTCCACAAGATGAAGGAGCTCGATTACCCGACCGACCAGGATCGCGCGGAAATCTTTCTGCCGGCGAGCGAGAAGACGGGCGTTCACATCAACTCGGTGTGGAAGCGGATCGTCTTCGGGTGGCGGAGCGGGAAATTCTGGGAGCTGGTGTTCTCAGACCTGATCAAGCCCGATACGCGCGCTCACTACTTCCGGACGCCGATCGACCGCCTCGACCGTGTCGCGCCCTTTCTCTTCTACGACTCCAACCCGTACGCCGTGAACGTCGACGGCCGAATCGTCTGGATCGTGAATGGAATGACGACGACGGATCGCTACCCGTACAGCTATCCCGAGGAGCTCGGCGACAAGTCGGACGAGCGGTCGCCTTTTCCGCGGCCAACCCGAATGGCCAACTACATCGAGGATTCCGTGAAGGCCACGGTCGACGCGGCGACGGGGCAGGTCACCTTTTACAAGATCTCCGACAGTCCCGTCGTCCGGACCTGGGCGCGGATCTATCCGGGCCTGTTTACCCCCGCGGAGAAGATGCCGGCCGGGGTGCGCTCACAGCTCACCTATCCGATCCAGATGATGCACATCCAGTTCGACGACCTCTACATCTACTACCACATGAAAGACCCCATGTATTTCTTCAACATGGAAGACATGTGGGACGACGCGGATGAGGTGCTGGGACCGATTCTCGACACGGGGAAGGCGATCACGTTCTCGATGGAGCCCTATCAGCTCATGCTCGACACGGGAAAGGGCCCACTTCCCGCGGCCACTCCGCGCGTCCAGTATTCGATGGCCATGGTCTTCACGCCGGAAAAGGCGCTCAACCTGCGCGGCATTCCGATCGTCTACCAGGACGGCGCCGACTACGGAAAGATCACCGTCCTCCAGGTTCCGAAGGGCCAGTACGTCATCGGGCCCGAGCAGGCGGACGCCGCCGTCGACCAGGAACCGACGATCTCGCAGAACTTCTCCTGGTGGAATCGCAAGGGAATGGAAGTCATCCGCGGCCACACGAGTCTGCTCGTGATCGGCAACGAAGCCCTCTACGTCGAGCCGATCTTTCTGCGCTCGCAGCAGAACAGCGTCCCTCAGCTGAAGGAAGTCATCGTCGTGATGCGCGGCAAGCCGTTCATGGCGGAATCGCTCGAAAAGGCGGTCCGCGACGCGGTCGCGTGGCACTCGAGCCACTCGGCCTCGGAGGTGCCAAGGCCGATCGAGCGTTCTCCCGCCACGAAGGCGTCTCTCGATGGCTCGCCCGCGGCCCGAGCCGCCCTTTTGAATGCGGAGGAGCACTGACATGGAAGCAGAATCGAAACCTGTCCTTGCTTCGGAAACCGCTTCCGAGGATTCCGGGCTCGCCCCGGAGACGCGGCAGATCGATCGCGTCTGGGCTTACGTCTTTTCGTACACGCTCGCGGCGGTCCTGCTCGGTTCGCTCATCTACTTTTCGGGCGTCTGGAACTTTCTTGCAAACACCCGCCTGCTCGCCGTCCTCATCAACACGGGAGTCGTCAGCTACCACGACGCGCTGACGGGGTTCATCAAGGGCGTCCCGGACCTGAAGTACTTCCTGAAGTCGCAGGATCCGATCAAGTGGGGCCTGGTCGAGCTCGTTGCGTTCATCTTTCTGGTCTTCTGGCTCATCAAGGCCTACCAGTTCCATGTCTTCGCGCGCTTTTCCGGCATTCGCGGGACGTTCACCCAGCACGCCCGCGCGTACATGGAAGGAATCGGGATCAACCGGCTCGTGCCCTTCAACCTCGGCAACGTGTGGACCGCGAAGATGCTCGCCGGACAGGGAACCGCGCTCGATCGATCGGCGCAGGCCATTTTCCTCGGGGAGATCTTCGTGGTCTTCGAAATCGCCGTTTACGCCCTCTACGGGCCGATCGGGCTCGGCTGGTCCGTGTGGCTCGCGCAAATCTTCTGGGCGCTCGTCATCCTGGGAATCTGCTACTGGATCGCCCGGCCCAGTCCCCTCTATCCGGGCGCGACGATCACGCCCGGCACCTGGCCGGAAGTCAAACAGGCGATCGGGGCTCTCGCCCGGAAGCCCGCGAGCTTTGCCGGGATGGCGGTGTTGTCGCTGCTCGCTTTTGGCCTCGAAGACATCGGGGCGTACGTCATCGCGATGGCTTTCACGTCGACCCACGTGATCTTGAACGTGAACTTCTCGATCCTGCTGATGGCCGTCGTCGCCGGGTACATCGCCAGGCTCATCCCGATCACTCCGGGGGGCATCGGCCAGTTCGAGTGGGGCTTTGCGACCGGACTCTACCTTGGTGGTGTCGGATTCCCCGAATGCGTCACCATTGCGATTCTGGACAACCTCGTTCGATACGTCTCTGGAACGCTTCTTCTGGCGTGGGTCTACATCCTGCGCGTGGACTACTCGTTCGAAGTCCTGAAGCGGGTCGAGCCGAAGACCCCGAACATCTAAAGGCCGCGGAAGAGGAGCGCTTCGAGGTTCAGGGCGAGGAGAGAGAGCAGAATTGCCGCGAGCGTGACGGGGACGCCGACCCGGATGTAGAGCGAATAGGGGATGGCTACGCCCTTGTCGCGCAGGATCCGAAACCACATCAGGGCGGCGAGCGACCCGATCGGAAGCATCTTGGGGCCGAGGTCTCCGCCGATCAACGCCGCGAAGGCGAAGAGACGCTTCTCGCTGCCGGGAAGCGCTAACCCCTGTATGACCCACGCCATCATGTCCGCGGTAGGGTGGTTGTTGATGATCGCGGAGGCGGTCCCCGCCACGAGGCCCGTCGAGAGCCGCATTCGTGCGTAATCGCCGCCGGAGAGCCGTTGGATGAGGTCGCCGATCTCGCGCGTCAGCCCGGCCTGGCGCAAGCCGAGCCCGACGATGAACATCCCGCAGAGGAAAACCAGGACATCCCATCCGACGCCCTTGACGATCGGCTTGAGCCCCTCGCGCGATGCCGCTGCATGGACGGCGCAGAGCACGGCTGCCGCGGTCACGGAAATCGCCCAGGTAGGAACGCCGATCGCCGGCCCCGCGAAGAAGCCTCCCAGCGTGAGCATCAGGATCGCGGCGCAAATCCACCTGAGCCTCGTCGACCCCGGGAGGGGAAGGGCGGGTAATTGCTCGTACGTCTTCGGAATCGCCGCGCCGAAGAAAATCCAGAGGCCGGCGAAGGTGACGGCGATCGATACCACCGCGGGCACGAACATCCAGCGGGCGTACTCGCCGAAGCCGATCCCGAAGAGACTGGCGACGACGATGTTGATGGGATTGGCGATCACGAGGCCGCCGACGAGGTTCGCGACGTAGAGCACCGCGAAATAGAAGGGGAGTTTGTTTTCGATGCTCCACTTTCCGCCGGAAATCCGTTCGACGAGGTGGAACACGAGCGGGGTCAGGATCAACACCGCCGCGTCGTTCGTGAAGACCGTGCCCAGCACCGTGCCGGTCAGAAAGAGCGACGAGAAAAGGACCCGTCCGCGACCGGCCGCGCTCCGAGCGAGGAAATCGGCGAGCGCCGCGAAGAGCCCCGCGCGGTCCGCGACGAGCGTGATCACCATCAGGCTGACGATCGTCACGATCGGCACGAGCAGGAGACGCGCGGCGACCCCGAGGATTTCTGGAGGGGCGATCCCCAGAAGAATCGTCAATGCCGCGCCGATCAGACCGGCCTGAGCGTGCTGGATCCGGTAGCGTCCGATGTGCGGCCGTCCGATGGAGAGTCCCACCGTCAGCGCGAGGACCGAGAAGGCAAAAACGGGTTGCGGGTGCATTTGATCTGGCCCGGTTGCCGCGGATCTTATCGGAATGTCTCCTGTGGGACCGCTCGGTCCTTTTACCTGGTCCGGATCGTTGGCGAACGATGCGAGAGAGAATGTCGCGCGAGTGGACCGTCGTTCTCTCCTCAAGGCGGCGGCCGCGTCCGCGGCGACCTTCGCGGTCCCGGCCTGCCGTTCCTCGCGCCAGCGGGATGCCGTCCTTCGAGACAGGAGCAGCTGCTCCCTGCGGCCGGTTCGAGTCTCGCCGGACCGTGAAATCCGGACGATCACGGGGCTTCGTCCCTTTCGCCCCTCGGGGTTCGTGGTCCGCCCCGAGATGCTCGGCGACACGCTGGTCGTCCACAACTACGGGCATGGGGGCGCCGGCATCACGCTGTCGTGGGGGACCGCGAAGCTCGCCGTGGACCTCGTGCCCTCCTCTCATCGGGGGCCCGTCGCCGTGCTCGGCTGCGGGGCGGTCGGGCTCGCGACCGCCCGGCTCCTTCAGGAGCGAGGCTACGCGGTGACGATCTACGCGAAGGACCTCCCTCCGAATACGACCTCCAACGTGGCCGGAGGGCAGTGGTTCCCCTTTTTCGTCGACGACTCGCGGCGCCGGACTCCGGAGTTTCTGTCCCAGCTCGTGGCGGCGTCAGAGTTCGCGTACCGCCGCTATCAGATTCTCGTGGGGAACCGCTACGGGGTGCGCTGGATGCGCAACTACCTCTTCAGCGAAACGCGTTGGGCCGACGAGGGCCTGCTCGGCCTCCAGAGTCCCCTGAAGTCGCTGCTACCCGAGCTGCGCGATCTCCCGCCGGAAGCGCATCCGTTTCCCCGGAGTCCCTTCGTGCGTCAGTTCGACGGACTTCTCATCGAGCCGCCCGTGTATCTCGCCGCGATGCTCGACGACGTGCGCGCGGCCGGGGCGAGCGTCCGGGTGATCGAAATCCCGGATCGCGAAGCCATCCGCCGGCTGCCCGAACGCGTCGTCATCAACTGCACGGGCTTGGGCGCGAAGGCGTTGTTCGGGGACGACGAGCTCGTTCCCGTGAAGGGTCAGCTCACGTTTCTGCTGCCGCAGCCGGAGGTCGATTACGCCATCCTGAACGGCGAGCTGTACATGTTTCCGCGTTCCGACGGGATCCTTCTCGGCGGGACCCACGACCGCGGTGTGTGGACGCTCGACGTGGATCTCGCGGCGAAGCAGCGGATCCTCGCCGGCCACAGGACATTCTTCAACGGCTTCCGGACCTGTTGATTTGCCGGCCCGGGGAGAAAAAGGGCGGGCGGCGCGGGCCGCCCGCCGAGACAAGGAGATCGGCGGCCTTCAGCGGATGAGTCGTTCGAAGCTCTTGACGTCCTTCGACGTCTCGAAGACGAGCTCCCCGGTCGCGACGGAGACGACCGAGTAGCGGGCGTCCGGTCCCGGGGTCTCGTTCCACGCCTGGACGGAGACGCCGAGACGCTGCCCGTCCTTCGAATAGCCCGAGAGATTGGACAGCACGTGCGCGAGGCCGCTGTCGCGAAGCGGGCGGCCCGTCGAGAGGAATGCGATCTCGCGCGCCGGCTCATCCTTCTCGAGCGAGGCGAGCACGGGGACCACCTTCGACGGCCCGGCGATCTCGAGCCACGCGACCGACCTCCCGTCCGGTGAGAGCCGGAGGGAGCCCGGAACCGGAAGCACGGGAGTCGCAGCACGTTTGCGGGGTCCGGTGTGGGTCGAGCCGACTCTGCTTTCGACGGTGAGCTCGAGTGTGTCGGACCTGCGGTCGATCCGGACGATCATCTCCTTCGGTCCGAACCGGCCCCGCGCCTCCTGCGGGAAGGCCGCGGCGCCGGTGCCCCGCATCGCGCGCAGCACCTGGCCGCGCGAAAGCAGCTTCAGGGAGCTGCGTTCTTCGGGAAGGAGCGAGCTCACGCGCGCGGCGGTCTCCACGATGCGGCCTTCGAGGCCTTCGAGCTCCTTCGATCTCTCCGAGGCGACGAGAAGCCTCCCAAGCCCGAGCGCGGAGGCACCGAGCCGGTCTGCGGCGGCGCGCAGCGCTACGGGATCCGTCGCCGAGCCCGAGAGATCGAGCCACGCGTCGAACTCACCTTTCAAACTCTGAATCGAGGGCACACCTCCGGAGGGATACCGCTGCCGGAGGATCCCCGCGACGGCCCGATCGCGAGTGCGCCGCAGGTCGTCCGTCTCGGATTTCTCCGTGAGAACGAGGGCCCGGCGAAACGCCTCTCCGGCGTAGCTCCAGATCGCCGGAGTTCCGGAGAGACCCGGCCGGGACGTGACCTCGAGGCCCGGAGGAAAGGGCCCTCCGGAAGACGCGAGCGTTTCCGCGGTCTCCCCGAGAAGCACCTCGACGGCCGGATCGCCGCTCCCCTGCGTCCGAAGGCGCTCGGCCGCACAGAGGAGGAACGCCGAGGCGTATCTCCGATGCGATTCGCTCGAACCGAGCGAGCGGCCGGCGGCGAGCAGGTCGCCCGTGCCGGAAGCGTCGGGCGCGAAGACGGAAGCGACTTCGCGGGCCAGGTATCCGCCGGATGCCCGCTTCTTTTCCGTGGCCGCGGACGCGCCTCCGGGAGGGTCGGCCGCGAGGACTTCGACCTTGAGGAACTCAGAACCGGCTTCGACGAGGCGAAGCCGGGATCCGCCGGGGAGACGTCCGATGAAGCGTCCGGAGCGGCTGGGCCGGTCGCGGAGCAGCCCCTCTTTGACCATCACGAAGACGTCCGAGCCGGCCGCCTCCGGCTCGCGGGTCATCGGGAGCGGTTCGGCGGCACCCGCCGCGAGCCTCGCGACAGTCAGGAAAGTCATCGCGGCGAGCAGGCAGAGGAGCCGCACGGGCCGCGGGGTCTCCACGCTCGCTTCCCTGGTTTCGAGAAACCGATTCGCTCTGCCGGTCGTCATGGCCCTCTCCTTCCGTACCGGCGGCATCGCGCCGCCTACACCAGATAACCAGGCGGGCCGGGCGTGAGCGGGGCGCCGGGAAGGAGCTTTCGAGGCAGATTGAGTCGAAAGTGTGACCTCCCTC
>JALZAT010000132.1 GCA_030948185.1 Acidobacteriota bacterium | reverse complement strand
GGGCGGACCTGCTTCAGCGAGCCGGTCGAGCGGCCGTCGGGGAGGCAGCGGGCGGAAGATCCGTCGCGGCCGGCGCGCCGCCGGACGGAGGCGCGGGCGCGTTCGTTCCGTTGTCGGTTCCCGCCGCGGGCACCGCGGAGGTCGAGGACACCGTAATCTGGTCGACGACGTCCCGCACGCCTTCGGTCGACTTCGCGACCTGCAGGACGTGCACTTTCTCCGCGTCGCTCGCGGCGGTGCCCGTCAGGGTGACGACCTTTCCGTTCGTCACGACCTGGATGTTCGAAGCGCTGGTGACGCTGCGGTCCGTCTCGAGCTTCGCCTTGACCTTGGTCGTGATCCCCGCGTCCGACTGCGCGCACCCCGCGCAGACCGCCGCGAGGACGATCGTTCCGATCCATGCAGAGAATTTCCGGGCCATCGTCTCCTCCTGATTCGTTTTTCGCCGCTGGGATGCATTCGTCCGGCCGCAGGCCGGCTTCCGCGTGCGGCAACGCTGCAGGTTCCATGCCGGGGCGGCAGGGTTCATGCGGGGGCCGGTGGGGAAGAAAGAGGGGAGTCGCTTTGCTATCCTCGCGGCATGGCTGACGAGAAGAACGGCGACCCGACGGTCCCGGAACAGACGCGTCAGGGCCGGCGGCGCTGGGAAACGGCGGCTTCGCTGACCTTCGAGAAGACGCCGGCGAGGAATACCGATTTCACGACCGTCTCCGGAGCGCCTGTCGACCCGCTGGCGGGTCCCGACACCCTTGCGGGGTTCGACCCGGAGCGCGATCTCGGCTGGCCCGGCGAGTACCCGTACACCCGCGGCGTCCAGCCGACGATGTACCGGGGAAAGCTCTGGACGATGCGGCAGTTCGCCGGTTTCGGCACGGCGAAACAGACCAACGAACGCTTCCACTACCTCCTGTCCCACGGCCAGACGGGGCTCTCGACCGCCTTCCACCTTCCGACGCTGTACGGCTACGACTCCGACCACCACATGTCCCGGGGAGAGGTGGGAAAGTGCGGCGTCGCAATCGACTCGCTGCGCGACATGGAGATTCTCTTCGACGGGATCGACCTCGGCCGCGTCACGACTTCGATGACCATCAACTCGACGGCCCCCATCGCGCTCGCCATGTACCTGGCGGTCGCGGAGAAGCACGGCACACCGTGGTCCCGCGTCGGAGGCACCCTCCAGAACGACATCCTGAAGGAGTACATCGCGCAGAAGGAGTACATCTTCCCGCCGCGGCCCTCGATGCGCCTCGTGACGGATCAGTTCGCGTTCTGCGCGAAAGAGGTCCCGAGGTGGAACACGATCTCGATTTCGGGGTACCACATCCGCGAGGCCGGCTCGACGGCCCTCCAGGAGCTCGCGTTCACCCTCCGCGACGGCGTCGAGTACGTCCAGTACGGGATCGAGGCTGGGCTTCCCGTCGACGAGTTCGCGCCGCGGCTCTCGTTCTTCTTCAACTCGCACAACGACTTCTTCGAAGAGATCGCGAAGTTCCGCGCGGCGCGGCGCGTCTGGGCCAAGACCATGAAGGAACGCTTCGGGGCGAGAGATCCCCGCTCCTGGATGTGCCGGTTCCATACGCAGACCGCCGGCTGCTCCCTGACGGCCCAGCAGCCCTACAACAACGTGGTCCGCACGGCGCTGCAGGCCCTCGCGGGAGTGCTCGGCGGGACGAACTCTCTGCATACCAACTCGCTCGACGAGACGCTGGCGCTTCCGACCGACTTCGCCGTCAAGCTCGCGCTGCGCACCCAGCAGGTGATCGCGTACGAATCCGGCGTCGCCAACACGATCGACCCCCTCGGCGGCTCCTACTTCGTCGAGGAGGCGACCACGAACATGGAACGCGGCTGCTTCGACTACTTCCGGCGCATCGACGCGCTCGGCGGGATGGTCGAGGCAATCGAGGCCGGGTTCCCCCAGCGCGAGATCATGGACGCCGCGTATGCCTACCAGCGAGCCGTCGACGCGAAACAGAAGATCGTCGTCGGCGTGAACGAGTTCATCGAAGAGAACGAGGAGCCCATCGAGACGCTGTATATCGACGAGGCCGTCGAGGGCCAGCAGAAGCAGGCCGTCGCCGAGCTGCGCCGCACCCGCGACGGGAAGGCCGTTTCGAGCGCGCTCGCGGCGCTGCGGCAGGCGTGCGCCGGAACCGGGAACGTCATGCCGCCGCTGATCGAGGCGGTCAAGACTTACGCCACGGTTGGCGAGATCTCCGACGTCATGCGGGAAGTGTTTGCCACCTACGAGGAACCCGCCGTCTACTAGGTGAAAGTTGACACCCGGCCTTCGGCCGGGCGTCTATCGGGTCATCGTCGGCAGGAACGTCGGCCGGGCGGTGCCCGGCCTCCCGCGGCGCGGGCCTCCTCCCTCGGTTACTTCGGGAGACTTCCCGCGCCGCGAAATCCCCC
>JALZAT010000131.1 GCA_030948185.1 Acidobacteriota bacterium | reverse complement strand
CCTTCGGGACGGCCCGCGGACATCGATGGCTGAGCTGTCACCCGAAGCCCGCATCCGCGACTTGAAGCGCCGGCTCGAGCTCGACCCGAGCTCGCGCCTGTTCGTCACGCTCGCGGAGGAGTACCGCAAGACGGGCAGGCTCGCCGACGCGCTCTCGACCCTCCAGAAGGGGCTGCTGGCGCATCCCGGTTACATTTCGGCCCAGGTCGCGCTGGGACGCGCGTACCTCGAAGCGGGGCAGATCACGGAAGCCATCGCGACGTTCTCGAAAGTGCTCGCGAGCGATCCGGGCAACCTCGTTTCCGCGAAGTCGCTGGCGGACGTCTACCTCTCGCGCGGCGAGAGCCTCGAGGCGGTCAAGAAGTACAAGCTCTACCGGGCCCTCTCGGGAGACCGAAAAGTGGACGAGATCATCGAGCGCCTTCAGGTGAATCTCGTCCCGCCGCCTCCGGTCCGGCCGGATCCCATCGCCGTGCCGCCGCCGCCCATGTTCTCCAGCGGAAAGGTCACGGGGCCCGTTCGGACCTCTCGCGAGATCCCGGTCCCGGAGCCCGCAAAGAGCGCGCGGGCGGAGACGGCGGAAGTTTCCTCTCTGCCGTTCGACTTCGAAGAGACGACCAGGACCCGCAGGAGAGAGCTCGAGCCGTTTCCCGTGCTTTCCCGCGACACCGCGGCTCCGATGTCTTCCGAGGCGTCCGCCGCGCCGTCCCTTTCTTCTCCACCGGCAGCCGCTTTTCCGGCTGCCGCCGCCGCTTCGGACGACGTGGCGACTCGGGCGCTGCGGGTCGCCGATGTCTTTGCGTCGGGTCCGCCCGCCTCGACCGAAACCCTGCCCGGCGTTTCGGCGCAGACGCCGGCGTCCTCCGCGATGCGGGAGGATCGCCCGGCTCCTGCCCCGGCCCCGCAGACAGCGCAGGCAGCGCAGAATGCGGAGCCGCATGGGCGGACCCTCGCGGACCTCTACTTTGCCCAGGGGCACTACGCGGAGGCGCTCCGGATCTATGACGAGATCGTCGCGGCGAACGGCTCCGACCCGGAGCTCGCCCGGATGCGGCGCGACGCCGAAGCGCGCCTTCTTCCGGCGTCCACGACGCGAGCGTCCACGGAGACCGATTCCCGCCTGACCCACCGGCTGGCCCGGATCCGAGCTTTAAAACGCTGGCTCTCCGTGGTACAAACCGGCTGATTTCCGGGCCCGCGGCCCGATGCGCGGAGAACCCGATGAACGTTTTCCAAGACACGCTTCGCCGCATCGCCGAGAGGGTGGAAGGCACCCAGGCGGTTTCCCTGATCGGCGTGGACGGGATCGCGATCGACTCGTACCGGGCAGGAAACGCCCCGGCACTCGAGTCCGTCGCGGCGGAGCTCGGTGCGTTCGTGAAGTCCTCGATCCGCCCCAAAGCGGAGAAGACCGACTCCGAGGCGGGATCCGTGCAGCAGCTCGCGATGGTCACGGAAGGATCGATCGCGATCCTGTCGCGCGTGACGGAAGAGTATTATCTGCTCCTCCTGCTTTCACGGGAGGGGAACATGGGCCGCGGCCGCTTCGAGCTCCGCAAGGCCGGTCTCGCGCTCGAGAAGGAACTGCTGTAGCCCATGCTTTCGTTCAAAGAAATTCGCGAGCTGATCGACCTCGTCGCCGAGCGGCATCTGGCCGGGCTGGAGATCGAGCAGGCGGGATTCCGCGTCCGCATCGAGGGGGTTCATCCGGCCGGAAACGGGTCGACGTCGGCTTCCGGACCCGGAGCGCCGGCGCTCCCGCCGCTCGAGCCGGCGGCATCCACGCCTCCCGCGCCGGTCGAGGACAAGACCCTCCACGTCATCACCTCCCCGATCGTCGGCACGTTCTACCGTTCGGCTTCGCCGGAGGCGGACCCCTTTGCCGACGTGGGCCAGCGGGTCGCTCGAGGCAAGATCCTCTGCATCATCGAGTCGATGAAGCTGATGAACGAGATCGAATCGGACGTCGAAGGAGAGATCGTCGAGGTCTACCCGCGCAACGGCCAGCCGGTCGAGTACGGGGAGAAGCTGTTCGCCATCCGACTGGCCGCCTGATGGGGCGGTCAGCGGAACGCTGACGGCGAAAGCTCTCCATGTTCAAGAAAATCCTCATCGCCAACCGTGGAGAGATCGCTCTGCGGATCATCTCCGCGTGCCGCGAGCTGGGGATCAAGACCGTCGCGATCTACAGCGAGGCGGATCGCGACGCGCTCCATGTTCGTTACGCCGACGAGGACGTCTGCGTCGGACCGTATCCCTCGGCCGCTTCGTACCTGAACATTTCCTCGATCGTCTCGGCGGCGGAGATCACGGAGGCGGACGCGATCCATCCCGGCTACGGCTTCCTCTCCGAGAACGCGTATTTCGCCGAGATCCTCCACGACTGCAACATCACCTTCATTGGCCCCTCCCCCG
>JALZAT010000052.1 GCA_030948185.1 Acidobacteriota bacterium | reverse complement strand
GTTACGCGGACGCGAAGACGCTGCTCCTCCCGGTCGAGCGCTTCGACCTGGTCCAGAAGTACTCCGGCGTCGAAGGCGTGGAGCCGGCGCTCGACCGATTGGGTGGCGCGGGCTGGGCGAAGCGAAAGGCGTCGGTCAAGAAGGCGATGCAGGACATGACCGACCAGCTCTTGAAGCTCTATGCGCGGCGAAGCCTCGCCGACGGGTTCGCCTTCTCGAAGGACTCGCCCTGGCAGAAGGAGTTCGAGGACGCCTTCGAGTACGTCGAGACCCCCGACCAGGCGCAGGCGATCGCGGACGTCAAACGGGACATGCAGTCGGAGAAGCCGATGGACCGGCTCCTCTGCGGAGACGTCGGGTACGGCAAGACCGAGGTCGCGATGCGCGCCGCGTTCAAGGCCGTGCTCGACGGAAAGCAGGTCGCCGTCCTCGCCCCGACGACGATCCTGGCGGACCAGCACTTCCGCACGTTCCAGCGGCGGTTCGCGGCGTTTCCCGTGACGATCGACCTGCTCTCCCGTTTCCGAAGCCCCCGCGAGCAGAAAGAGATCGTGCGCAAGACGGCCGACGGAAACGTGGACATCCTGATCGCGACCCACCGGATGCTCGCGAAGGACCTCGCGTTCCGCGACCTCGGCCTTCTGATCGTCGACGAGGAGCAGCGCTTCGGCGTCGCGCAGAAGGAGCGCCTCAAGGAGTGGAAAACGTCGATCGACGTCCTTTCGATGTCAGCGACGCCAATCCCGCGCTCGCTCCACCTGTCGTTGTCGGGCCTGCGGGACCTCTCGATCATCGAGACGCCGCCCCGGGACCGGCTCGCCATCGAGACGCAGGTCGTTCCGCGCAAGCCCGAGGTGATTCGCGAGGCGATCGAGGCCGAGCTCGAGCGCGGCGGCCAGGTCTTCTTCGTCCACAACCGGGTCGAGTCGATCGGAGGCGTGAAGCAGGAGCTCGAGAAGCTGCTGCCGAACCTGAAGATCGCGGTGGCGCACGGCGCGATGCGCGAGCACGAGCTCGAAAAAGCGATGCTCCGGTTCACCTCTCGCGACGCGGATCTGCTCCTCGCGACGACGATCATCGAGAACGGACTCGACATCCCGTCGGCGAACACGATCCTGATCGACCGGGCGGAGGCGTACGGCCTCGCGCAGCTCTATCAGCTCCGCGGACGGGTCGGCCGCAGCGACAAGCCCGCTTCCGCGTTCCTTCTCGTTCACGAGACCGCGGCGCTCTCCGACACGGCGCGGCGGCGCCTCGCGTCGATCCAGGAGTTCTGCGACCTCGGAGCCGGGTTCCGAATCGCCGCGAAGGACCTCGAGATCCGAGGCTCCGGCAACATTCTCGGGGGCGAGCAGTCGGGGCAGATCGCGTCCGTCGGATTCGAGACGTACCTGACGCTGCTCGAGGAGATGATCCGCGAAATCAAGGGAGAGGAGCCCGTCCCCGAGCGGACGGTGACCCTCTCCCTCGGGCTCGACCTGACCATCCCGCATTCCTACGTGCCCGACGAGAACTGGCGAATGATGATCTACAAGAAGATCGCCCGCGCGAAGGACGACGCCGAGCTGACCGAAACCGAACGGGAGATCGCGGACCGGTTCGGGGAGCCGCCTCCCGCGGTCCGGCGCCTCGTCGCCTACTCCCGGTTGCGCAGCCGGGCGGAGCAGGTCGGCGTCACCTCCCTGACGCGACAGGCCGGCCAGGTCCACCTTCGGTTCGCGGAGGACGCCCGGCTCGACGGTGGCCGGCTCCTCGAGTTCGTGCGGCGCACCCGGGGGGCGCGGCTCTCTCCCGCGAGGGTCCTTTCGGTCCCCTCTCCGGCGGGCGACGCGCTGCTGCCCGAGCTCACCGTGTGGCTCAAGGAGTTTGCGGTCTGAGAATGACAGGTAGAGTTGCCGTGTTATGGAGCCCTGCATGAAAAAGCGAATCCTCCTGGCAGCTTCGCTGGCCGTCTTCGCCGTGCCACTCTTCGCCGCGGATCTCGTCGAGCGCATCGTGGCGCGGGTCAACGACCGCCTCATCACGCAGACGGAGTTCGACAAGCGCATGGAAGCGGCGCGGCACGCCCCCAACGCCCCGACGGACATCGTCCAGTTGAAGAAGGACACCCTCGAAGACATGGTTCGCGAGAAGCTCCTGGAGGAACGTGCGAAAGAGCTGGCGGTGTCGGCCACCGACGCGGAGGTCGAGGAGGCCGTCGAGCGGGTCAAGCGCCAGTACAACCTCGCGACCGACCAGGAGTTCGTGGCGGCGCTCGCCTCCTCCAACATGACGCGCGACGACCTGAAGCGGCAGATGCGCGAGACCATCACGCTTCAGAAGGTGATCGGCCGCGACGTGACGGGGAAGATGGAGCTTTCGGAAGACACGCTTCGGCTCGAGTACGAGCGCCAGAAAGATGCCCTGTACAAAGTGCCCGCTCAGGCGCGCGTTGCCGAGATCGTCGTCCGTTTCGCGCCGAACGATGCGGCGGCCCGGTCGCGGGCGGTCGCTCGGATCGAAGAGGCGAGGGCGAAGATCGCGGCCGGCGCGAAGTTCGAAGACGTCGCGAAAGACTATTCGGAGGGCAACGCGAAGAGCCGTGGCGGCGACCTCGGCCTGGTTTCCGAGGGCGAGCTCATTCCGGCTCTCGGCGCCGCGGTGTTCGCGGATCCTCCGCAGGAAAACACCGTTCCCGTCCTGCTTCCCGGCTCCGTCCACATCTTTCACGTCACGGACCGGCGCGCCCCCGGATACCGTCCGTTCGCGGAAGTCAGCGAGGACTTGAAGAAGCGGCTCTCCGAGAACCTCTACGACAAGCGTTTCTCCGAGTTCGTGGAGCACCTGCGCCGCGAGGCCTACATCAAGATCTACGATCCGACCCTCGCGAAAGCGGAGGGCAAGAAAAGCTAGCCACTTTGGCCGATCGCGCAGTCCGACTCGACCTTCCCCTTCCGCCGTCGTTTTCCTTCGACGTTGTCGTTCGGTCGCACGGCTGGTACGACCTTCCGCCGTTTCGCTACGCGACCGGCTCGAACTTGCTCGAGACTGCCGTCGCCGCCGGTGGGAACGCCGTGCCGGTGCGATTCGAGCACTCCGGCGGTGTCCTCTCCGTTTCGGCGCGGGGGATCTCGCGCGGTGCGCTGTTGCGAATCGCCACGCGCGTCTTTTCCCTCGACCTCGATCTTTCGCCCTTCGCGGCCTCTCTTCCGGCGGGCGGGCCCTTAGCGCGCGCTCTCTCGCGCGGAGGGGGCCGGATGCTTCGCTCGCCCTCGCTCTTCGAAGACGCCGTGAAGATGCTCTTCACCACGAACTGCACGTGGGCGGCGACGAAGGGAATGGTGGTCCGGCTTGTGGCGCTCGCCGGCGCCGACGGGCGCGCGTTTCCGACGGCCGAGGACGTTGCGAAGGTCTCCGCGGCGCGCCTCGAGCGCGACGTGCACTGCGGATACCGCGCCGTCGCTCTCGCCCGGCTCTCCCGGCGCGCCGCCTCGGGCAGGCTCGACCTGTCCCGGTGGGAGGATCCCGCGCGTCCGGCGGCGGAGGTGCGGGAGGAGATCCTGGCGGAGTGGGGTTTCGGGCCCTACGCGGCGGAGGGTCTCCTCCGGATCCTCGGCCGGCACGATTTCCTCGCCCTCGACTCCTGGACCCGCCAGAAATACCGGAAGATGTATCCCGGGCCGCTGAAGAAGACCGACGGGTCGATCGCGCGCCGCTACGCGCGCTTCGGGAGCCATCGCGGGCTCGCGATGTGGCTCGACCTGACCCGCGACTGGCACGAAGGGGAGGAGCAGGTCTGGCCCTGACCCTGACAGCGGAACGCTGACAGGAGGGCCAGGTTTCCCTTACGCCTCCTTAACGCCCCGATCTCTCGCCTCCTATCTCTTTCTCTTGACTCGCGATTCGCGCGGCTCCTAACATGCGCCCAAGTGGCTTAAACTGGAAAAAAGTGGGAGAAAGTGGTTCCGGGTTGTTCCCGGGGCACTCAATTGATCAATGGATCGCTTTCGCGGAAGCGCGCCGGCGCGGCTGGACGAGAAGGGCCGTGTCAAGATTCCGAGCCTTTTTCGACAACAGATCGAAGAAGCCTTCGGACCGGACCTCTTCGTCACGTCGCTCCACGGCCGCGAAGTCCTCGTCTATCCGCTGGCCATGTGGCGCGCGCTCGAAGAGAAGCTCGCCGGGTTGCCGGCGATCCACCGCGCCAAGACCAAGTTCCTCGAGCGGGTGAACTTTTTCGGACAGGACGCCGCGCTCGACGGGCAAGGGCGCGTGCTCGTGCCGCAGATCCTGCGCGACACGGCGAAGCTTCCGGCCGAAGTCGTCGTCACCGGCAACATCGACCACCTGGTCGTGTCGGATCGCAGCGCGCTCTCGTCGCGGCTCGCAAGCGAGGATTTCACCGCCGAAGACTACGACGACCTTTCCAAGCTGCTGTCGTGAAACGCGCTTTGAAAGGGAATACGGGAAACGCAAACGAAAAACGGAACCCGTTCTCCACGGAATGCTGATGACCGTCCCCACCGGCCTGTCCTCGCGGCCGAAGTGGTCGAGTGGCTCGCTCCTGCGCGGGGCGGCCTCTTCGTCGACGCCACGGTCGGCGCAGGAGGCCACGCGTCCGCGCTCCTCGAGGCGGGTCCCGACATCCGTCTCGTCGGAATCGACAGGGACCCGGATGCCCTTGAGATCGCGAAAGTTCGGCTCGCCGGATTCGGCGGCCGCGTCGAGCTCGTTTCCGGCAACTTCGGAGATCTCGACGAGGCTCTCCCGGGGTGCGGGCTCGCGGACGGGATCCTCGCGGACCTGGGGGTCTCCTCGATGCAGATCGATCGGGCAGAGCGTGGCTTTTCCTTCCGGCAGGACGGGCCGCTCGACATGCGCATGGGACGGGAAGGAAGGACGGCAGCGGACGTGGTCGCAACCGCTTCCGTCGAGCTACTGACGCGGATCTTCCGCGAATACGGGGAGGAATGGATGGCAGCAAAGATCGCGAGAGGGATCGTCGCCGAGCGCGCGGTGGGACCAATCACGTCAACCCGCCAGCTCGCCCGGATCGTGGCGAATGCCAAGAGCTCGCGCGAAAAGATCGATCCCGCGACCCGCGTCTTTCAGGCTCTTCGGATCGAGGTGAACCAGGAGCTCCTCGCACTGTCGCGGTTCCTCGCGGCGGCCGTCGAGCGCCTGAACGCCCATGGAAGGCTCGCCATCCTCTCGTACCACTCCCTCGAAGACCGGATGGTCAAGGAGGCGTTCCGGCGCGATTCCGGCGTCTGCTCGTGCCCGACGCGCCTCCCCACCTGTGTGTGCGGCTCCCGGCGCGTTCTGCGCGTTCTGACGCGCCGGCCGATTTTCGCCACCGAAGCCGAGCGGCAGAGCAATCCCCGCTCGCGCAGCGCGCGGATGCGGGTCGCCGAGAAGGTCTCCGAAGCAGGTGCCGCGCAGGCCGGGAAAGCCGCGCAAGTCTGACATGAGCTCCGTCGCGTACGCGCAGTCGAAGCGGGTCCAGAACCTCCACCTGACGCGCGAGCGGGATCGCCGCCGTGGCCTCGAGCTTGCGGCGTTCGTGCTCGCACTTCTCCCCGTCGCCTCCGCGTTTCTTCTCTACGCTGCGCTTCACGTCGAAACGGTCCGTGTGGGCTACGCGAGGGAAGCGCGCGCGAAGTCCTATCTGCAGCTCACCGAAGAGAACCGGCGCCTGCGCGCTCAGCTCGCGCTCGCCTCGGCGCCGGATCGCGTTTCGGCCCTCGCCGCGCGCAAGCAGTTGAGGCCCCCCCGTCCCGGCCAGATCGAGTTCGTGGAGGCACCCAAGCCGTGAACCCCCTGCCGCGCCGCCGCCGGAACCTCTTTGCGATTTTTTTGATCGCGTGGGGCGCGGTCGTCATCGGGCGCCTCGCGCAGCTCCAGCTCGCCCAGGGCGCGAAGTACCGCGCCAAGGCCCAGAGGCAGCAGGAACGCCGCATCGAGATCTCCCCGCGCCGAGGCTCCATCCTCGATCGCGAGGGGCGGGATCTCGCCGTCTCCGTGGAGGTCGCATCGGTGTACGCGACTCCGGACGAGGTGTCGGACCCTGCGGCCGAAGCCCGCGCTCTCGCGTCTCTGCTCGGCACGCCGGAGAAGACGATCGCCGCAAAGCTCCGCAGCGACCGGCCCTTCGTCTGGCTGCAACGCAAGATCGACGTCGCGACCGCGGACAGGATCCGCGAGCGCAAGCTCCCGGGAATTCAGCTCGTCGCCGAAACGCGCCGCTACTATCCGAAGGGCTCGCTCGCCGCGTCCGTTCTCGGTTACGTCGGGCTGGACGACACCGGGCTGTCCGGGCTCGAGTACGCGTACGATCGGTCGATCCGCGGCAAGCCGGTCTCGGTCGTGTCGTTCCGGGACGCGCGGCGCTACTCCTACGGAGAAGTCGACAACTCGGCCGTGCGCCGTGACCAGGAAGGCGCAACGCTGACGCTCTCGATCGACTCGGGCGTCCAGTTCGCCGCCGAAAACGAGCTCTCCGCGACGGTCGCCGAGCTCCACGCGAAGTCCGGAAGCGTCGTGCTCATGGACCCGTGGACGGGTGCCATCGTCGCGATGGCGAGCGCTCCCGGCTTCGATCCCAACCAGTACAGCCGGTATCCCGCGGAGATCCGCCGCAACCGCGCGGTCGCGGACGCTTACGAGCCCGGCTCGACGTTCAAGATCGTGACGGGCTCCGCGGCGCTCGAGGCGGGCGTGGTCGGGTTGAAGGACGTGATCGACACCGGCCACGGAGTCGTCCGGATCGGCCGGATCACGATCAACGAGGACAAGGGGCACGACTACGGCGCGCTGACTCTTGCGGGGATTCTCGAGCACTCGTCGAACGTGGGGATCATCCGCGTCGGCCTGCGGCTCGGCGCGCGCGGCCTCTACGAAGGCGCCTTGCGCTTCGGGATCGGGCAACCCACGGGGATCGATCTCCCGGGAGAGGGCGTGGGAATCTTCCGTCCTCTGCCGCGGTGGTCGTTCCTTTCGAACGCGTCGATTTCCATGGGGCAGGAAGTTTCCCTGACCGCAATCCAGCTCGCCCGGGTCGCGGCGGTGATCGCCAACGGGGGAATGCTCGTCTCGCCGCGCGTCGTGACCCGGATCTCCCGTCCGGACGGGCGCGAGGAAATGAAGGAGCCGGCGCCGCCCGTCCGCGTCATCTCCGAGGCGACGGCGAGCGCCATGCGCGACATGCTCGTCGGCGTGGTCGAGCGCGGGACGGGTACGGAGGCGGCGATTCCGGGGTTCTCCGTCGGCGGCAAGACGGGGACGGCGCAGAAGGCGGGTCCGGGCGGGTACGAGCATGGCAAACACGTCCCGAATTTCGTCGGCTTCGCTCCGGCCGAGCATCCGAGGCTCGTCGGCGTCGTCGTCGTCGAGGAGCCGCAGGGCAGCAAGTACTACGCGGCGCAGGTGACGGCGCCTCTCTTCTCCCGGATCATGACGCGCGCGCTCGGAATTCTCCGCGTGGCCCCCGAGGACCAGAGGCTTCCCTCGACCGTGATGGCTTCGCTGCCCGCGCATTATCCGGAAGGCATGGTGCCCGCCTCTTCGCGGCGCGAAATGCCGATCCCCGCGGCGGCGCCCGCGGTGTCCGAGCGGGCGGGCGCCGATGTCCCCGACGCGTCCGGCCTCTCCGCGCGACAGGCCCTCGCGCTCTTTGCCAGGACGGGAATCGCCGTGAAGCTCCAGGGGGCCGGGTTCGTCGCGTCCCAGACCCCCGCGCCGGGAACCACTCTCCATCCCGGGGAGATCCCGACACTGTTCCTTTCGGAATCGGCCCCGTCGGTCGCGCGCGCCGCCGGCGGCCGCGAGGAGACGAGCTCGAGCCCATTCCGTCCGTGACCCTCATGGATCTCCTGGCTTCGCTTCCGCGCGCCGACGTGGACCGGCCAGCCGCCGGCCGGGAAATCCTCCGCGTCTCGCACGATTCGCGCGCGGTCAGAGCGGGCGATCTCTTCTTCGCGATACGCGGAGGCAAGAGCGACGGGCTCGACCACGTGCCCGAGGCCATCGCGCGGGGGGCCGTCGCCGTGGTCTCCGACCGGCCGGCTCCCGGAGGCGGAGGCGGAGGCGCAGGCGCCGCCGTCGAGGTCCCGTGGGTGACGGTCGAGCGCCCCCGCCTGGCGCTAGCGCTCGCAGCGGCCCGCCTCGCGGGAGAACCGGCCGGGAAGCTCGTGCTCGCCGGGGTGACGGGCACGAACGGCAAGACGACCACGACCCTGCTCCTTTCCGCGATCCTCGAGCGCCATTTCGGCGCGGCGGGCTTCGTCGGAACGATCGGGTACCGCACCGGCCGCCGCGAGATGGAAGCTTCGCGCACGACCCCCGACGCGACGGTGATCCAGGCTCTCCTCTCGGAGATGGTGGACCAGGGGCTCAAGGCGGCGGCCCTCGAAGTGAGCTCCCACGCGCTCGCGCTCGACCGCGTCGCCGGCTGCCTGTTCGACGTCGCGGTGTTCACGAACCTGACGAGGGAGCACCTCGACTTTCACCGCGACATGGAGGATTACTACTCCGCGAAAGCGATGCTCTTCGGAATGCGCAAGCCCCGGGGGACCGCCGTGGTGAACGTGGACGACCCGTACGGCGCCCGCCTCGCGGCGGAAGCCGCTCCGCCCGTCATGAGGGTCTCGTCCCGCGGGGCCGCCGCGGACGTCTTTGCGGGTGCGATCCTCTGCGACCTCGGCGGCGTCTCGTTCGACGTCCTCCGGCCGGAGCTGCCCGCGTTCCGAATCGAATCGCCCCTGCTCGGACGTTTCAACGTGGACAACCTGCTCGCCGCCGCCGCCGCTGGGCTCGCGCTCGGTTTCTCCGAGGAGGAAATCGCGGACGGCTGCGGGCGCGTCCGAACCGTTCCGGGCCGGCTCGAGCGCGTCGAGGCGGGACAACCGTTCCCGATCGTCGTCGACTACGCGCACACGCCGGACGCTCTCGAGCGTCTGCTGATCGCCGTGCGGGAGCTCACGGACCTCAAGATCGTCCTCGTCTTCGGCGCCGGAGGAGATCGCGACCGCGGCAAGCGCTTCCCGATGGGAGAGATCGCCGGACGGCTGGCGGACATCCCGATCGTCACGTCCGACAACCCGCGCTCGGAGGACCCCGGCGCGATCCTGGCGCAGGTGGGCGCGGGGCTCGCCGCTTCGGGAGCGACGAAGGCGCTTCGGATCGCGGACCGGCGCGAGGCCATTCGCGCCGCGATCGATCTCGCCAACTCGGGCACGATCGTCGTGATTGCGGGAAAGGGGCACGAGACGACGCAGGTGATCGGAAGCCAGGAGTTGCCGTTCGACGACCGCCGTGTCGCCGCCGAGCTCGCGGGGGCCCGCCGGTGAACTTCACCCTCGCCGACGTCGCGGCGGCGCTCGGGTTGCGCAAGCCGGTCGTCGACACCCGGCTCTCGGGAGTGGCGGTCGACTCGCGCAAGGCGCGGACGGGCGACCTCTTCGTGGCCATCCCGGGCGCACGCGTGGACGGAGCGGAATTCGCCGTCGCTGCCGTTTCGGCAGGAGCGGGCGCGGTGCTCGCCTCGCGTGTCCCGCCGCGCATTCCGGCCGGCTTTCCTCTCCTCGTCGTCGCCGATCCGGCCGACGCCCTGCTGCGCGTGGCGTCGGCCCTGAAGAAAGACGCCGGGTTCCGGCTCGCGGCGGTCGCCGGCTCGGTCGGGAAAACGACGACCAAGGAGTTCGCCGCCGCCATCCTTTCGCAGAGACACGCGGTCGAGAAGACCCCCGGAAACCAGAACAGCGCCATCGGGTTTCCCCTTTCGGTGTTGAACTTCGCGCGGACGCCGGAGTGGATGGTGGGTGAGATGGGAATGAGCGCGCTCGGCGAGATTGGCCGCCTCTCGCGCGCTTTCACACCGGACGTCGCCACGATCACGGTGGTCGCCGCCGAGCATCTCGAGTTTCTCGGCTCGCTCGACGGCGTGGCTCAGGCCAATGGCGAGATTCTCGAAGGCCTGAGACCCGACGGCGTCTTCGTCATCAACGCCGACGACCCGCGGATCGAGGCGGTGGCCGCCGGCTGGCGCGGGAAGAAGCTGAGGTTCGGCCGCGGGGGAGCGGCGGACGTCGCGGTCGAAGACGTGGTTCCCGACGAGAACGGGACGCGGTTCCGGCTGAAGACTCCCGCGGGCTCGATCGAGATCACGCTGAATGTCCCCGGCCTGCACCAGGTGTCGAACTTCCTGGCGGCCTCTGCGGTCGCGATCGCGGCCGGAGCGCGGCCCGAAGACTGCGCCGCGGCGGCGCCCGCCCTGACCGCGGCGGCCCACCGCGGCGAGTTCCAACGTCACAGCTCGGGCGCCCTTCTGTACGACGACGCCTACAACGCGAGCCCACCCTCCATGCGCGCGGCACTGGACACCCTTCAGCTGCTCGCGGGAACGCGCAAGATCGCCGTGCTCGGCGACATGCTCGAGCTCGGGCCGGAGGATCTCTGGTGGCACCGGGACGCGGGCCGGTACGCCGCGACGCGGGCCGACCGCCTCGTCTGCGTCGGGATGCGCGCCCGGTCGATCGGCGAAGGGGCCGTCGAGGCCGGCCTCGCCCTGGAATCGGTCAGCTCCGTGGACTCGCCGGAAGAAGCGGCGCTCCTCCTCGAGCCCATGCTCGCGCCGGGCGACGCCGTCCTCTTCAAGGCCAGCCGCGGGATCGGGCTGGACCGGGCGGTGGCGAAGCTCGCGGGCATCGGCAAGCGGGACTCCGGCAACGCCCGGCGGGTCGCGCGGTGAGCGCCCGGGGCGCAGCGGAGCGGTCCCGCTGATGCTGTACTCACTCCTGTTTCCCTATGCGCGCTCGCTTCCGGCGCTGAACGTCTTCCGGTACATCACGTTTCGCACCGCGATGGCCGCCGTGACGGCGCTGCTCCTCGCGCTCGCCCTCGGTCCGCCGATGATCCGGCTCCTGAAGGGGCGGCAGATCGGGCAGTCGATCCGCGAGGAGGGACCGAAGTCCCATCGGAACAAGGCGGGAACGCCCACGATGGGGGGCCTCCTGATTCTGCTCGCGGTGATCGTCGCTACTCTGCTCTGGATGGATCTTTCGAACCGGTTCGTCTGGATCGCGCTTGCGAGCCTGATGGCGCTCGGCGCCGTCGGGTTCGCCGACGACTTCGTCAAGTTCACGAAGCGGCGCAGCCTCGGTTTATCAGGCCGGGGAAAACTCCTGCCCCAGATCCTGGTCGCGCTCGCGATCGCCTGGGCCATTCGCCAGTGGGCCGGCCACGGCAGCGTCTCGACCCTGGTGACCTTCCCGTTCCTGAAACGGTCCCTGCTCGACTTGGGAGTGCTCTACCTGCCCTTCGTCGCCTTCGTGGTCGTCGGTTCGTCGAATGCCGTGAACCTGACCGACGGACTGGACGGCCTCGCGATCGGGTCCGTCGGGATCGCGGCCGGGACGTACGCGATCCTGGCGTACGTCACGGGCAACGCGGTCGCCGCGCGGTACCTTCAGATTCCGTTCGTGCCGCAGAGCGGAGAGCTCGCCGTCTTCTGCGGGGCTCTCGTGGGGGCGTCACTCGGTTTCCTCTGGTTCAACTGCCATCCCGCCGACGTCTTCATGGGAGACGTGGGCTCTCTTCCGCTCGGCGGCGCGATCGCCGCCGTCGCCGTGATGACCAAGCACGAGGTGCTCCTCGCCATCGTCGGCGGCCTCTTCGTGCTGGAGGCGATGTCCGTGATCCTCCAGGTCGCCTCCTTCAAGACCACGGGACGCCGGATCTTCCGCATGGCGCCCCTGCACCATCACTTCGAGCTCGCCGGATGGGCGGAGTCCCGCGTGATCATCCGCTTCTGGATTCTCGCCATCCTCTTCGCCGTGCTCGGCCTGTCGACCCTCAAGCTTCGATGACCTCGTCCTCCTCCCTCGCGGCCGCGCGTCTGCCCGGGCGGGCGGCGATCCTCGGCTTCGCGCGGAGCGGGCGCGCGCTCGCGGGCGCGCTCCTCGATCGCGGAGTCGAGGTCACGATCGGAGACTCCGCTCCCGAAACCTCTTTCGAGAACGTGGCGCCTCTGCGCGCCAGGGGCGCGCGCTTCTTTTTCGGTGGCCCGGGACCGGACTTCCTGGATCGGGCCGACTGGCTCGCGATTTCGCCGGGCGTTCCGCTCACCGCCGCTCCGGTTCGGGCGGCGAAGGAGCGACGGATGCCCGTGCTCGCCGAGTTCGAGGTCGCCTGGCGGGTTGCGGAGAACGAGGTTCGAGGCGGCAGCAACCGGTGGGTGGCCGTCACGGGGACGAACGGGAAATCCACGACCACGGCCTGGATCGCCGACATGCTGCGCCGGGCGGAACGCCCGGTCGCTCTCGCCGGAAACATCGGGGTTCCGCTCTCGGCGTTCCTTTCGGAGACGACGCCGCGGGACTTCGTCTGCGAGCTGTCCTCCTTCCAGCTCGACGCGGTGGAGGACTTCTCGGCCGACGTCGCCGTGCTCACGAACGTCACCCCGGATCACCTCGACCGGTACGACAGCTTCGAGCAATACGCGGCGGCGAAAGAACGTGTTTTCGCGGGGCAGGGAGAGCGCGACGCGGCCGTGGTGAACGCGGATGACCCGGTCGCCGCGCGCGCGCGAACGGCGGAACGCGTCAAGCGCGTCCCCTTCTCCCGGCGCGGGCCCGTCTCCGGCGGCGCGTGGGTCGAGGGAAACGCGCTCGTGTCCGCCGTCGCGGGGTCCACGCGCGAGGTGCTGCCCCTCCGGGCTCTGGCGCTTCCGGGCGCCCACAATGTCGAGAACGCGCTCGCGGCGCTGTGCGCGGCGGGCTCGCTCGGCGCGCCGGACGAGGCGATTCGCGAGAGTCTCGAAGAGTTCCCGGGCCTGCCGCACAGGATGGAGCTCATCCTGGAACGCGGCGGCATCCGCTGGGTCAACGACTCGAAGGGAACCAACGTCGACGCGACGAAGAAGTCCCTCGAGGGTTACCCCGAAGGTTCGGTGATTCTCATCCTGGGGGGGCGGGACAAGCACGGCGACTTTTCGGCGCTTGCCCCGTTCGTCGCGCGGGTCGCGCGTCGGGTCCTGACGATCGGGGAGGCGGCCTCCGTGATCGAGCCGTATCTCAAGAGCTCCGCGGAGGTCGAGCGGCGGGAGACGATGGATCGCGCGGTCGCTCGCGCGGCGGAGATCGCGCGCCCGGGAGACACGGTCCTTCTCTCGCCGGCCTGCGCCTCGTTCGACCAGTACCGGAACTTCGAGGAGCGCGGCGCCCACTTCGCGCGCCTCGTTCGGGAGATGGCCCATGGCGCGTAAGCTTTCGAGCGACAAGGCCCTGTTCGCCGCCTTCATCGCTCTTTCGCTCTTCGGCTGCGTGATGATCTACAGCGCCTCCGCGGTTTCTTCGGCGCAGTCGGGTGGCAACCCCTACAAATACCTGATCAAACAGCTTCTCGCCCTGGCCGCGGGGGGCGCCGCCGCGTTCCTGGTTTACCGCACGGATTACAGGAAGTTCGCGAAGCCGTGGGTCGGCTATCTGACCTTCGGGCTGGCGTGGCTCCTGTGCGTCGGAGCTCTGTTCCGGCCGCCGATCAACAACGCGCGGCGCTGGCTGCCGCTGGGGCCGGTCATGCTGCAGCCGTCCGAGATGCTGAAAATCGGCCTCGCGCTCGTGCTCGCCTCCATCCTCGCGCGCAAGGTGCAGACCACGGGCGATCCGGAGCGCGCGATCGTCGCCTCGCTCGTGTTCACCGCGCTCGCGTCGGGGGTGGTTCTCCTCGAGCCCGACATGGGAACGGCGGTCTGCTACGTGATGGTCTGCGCCGTGCTCTTCTGGCTGTCGGGAATCCGTGCGCGTTTCTTCGCGATCGGCGCCGCGGGTCTCATCCCCGTCATCGTCGCGCTCGCGTTCTCCGCGGACTACCGGAGGGCGAGGATCATGTCGTTCATGCACCCCGAGAACGATCCGCTCGGCGCCGGATTCCAGGCGCTCCAGTCGCTGATCGCGGTCGGGGCGGGCGGGATCTCGGGCAACGGGCTCGGCGGGGGAAGGCAAAAGCTCTTCTTCCTCCCCTACCCGCACACGGACTTTATCTTCGCGATCGTCGGAGAGGAGCTCGGCTTCCTCGGAGCCCTCGCGGTCGTGGCCTGTTTCGGCGTCGTGGCGTGGCGGGGCCTGCGCGCGGCGCGAAGGGCGCCCGACGCCTTCGCCTCCTACCTCGCGGCGGGCGCGACCGCGTTGATCGTTGTGCAGGCGGCCATCAACCTCTCCGTCGTGCTGGCGCTCGTCCCCACGAAGGGACTTCCCCTGCCGTTCGTCTCTTACGGCGGTTCCTCCCTCGTCGCCTCCTGGATCGCGGCGGGGCTCATCCTGAACGTCTCGCAGCACGAGGTGGCGCCGGTGGAAGGGGAGAGGTGAGAGGTCGTAGGTGGTAGGCGGTAGGTGGTAGGGGTAGGGTCGATAGCTGATCGCTGAACTGACAACACAGAACTCATAACTCAGAACCCATTTGCGAAATCCGATCGGGGCCTACGTGATTGCCGCCGGAAAGACGGGAGGGCACATTTTTCCCGGAATCGCGCTCGCGCGCGAGATCCAGGCGCGCCGCCCGTCCGCCCCGATCGTCTTCGTCGGAACGAAAGAGGGGCTCGAGACCCGGCTCGTCCCGGAGGCGGGATTCACGCTCGAGTCGGTGGCCGCTTCGGGGTTCGTCGGAAAGTCGCTTCTGGAAAAGCTCCGCGCCCTCCTCCAGCTGCCGCGGGGATTCTTCGAAGCGCGCCGGATCCTGCGGCGCTACAGAGCGCGGGCGGTGGCCGGAATGGGCGGATACGTGAGCGTCCCTGTTCTTTTTGCGGCGCGGTCTCTCGGCATTCCCACGCTGATCCACGATTCTGACGCCCTGCCGGGCATGTCCACCCGCGGGCTGAATCGGATCGCAACTCGGACGGCCGTCGGAGTCGCCGCGGCAAACGCGAGGCTCGCGAGGCCCGGCGTCGTCACGGGAACCCCCGTCCGTCCCGAGTTCTTCTTCGCGCGCGATCTCGATACCCATCCCGCGGGCGCTCCGCCTCGTGTGCTCGTCTTCGGGGGAAGCCAGGGCTCGGCGGTCCTGAACCGCGCCATGGCGGACGCCGCGCCCGAGCTCGCCCGGGACGGAATCGTGGCGATCCACCAGACGGGAGACAAGCATCTCGACGCGACGCGAGCCCTCTACGGAACCGTCCCGGAAGGCTGGGCGCTCGAGCCTTTTCTCCCGAGGCTCTGGGAGCCGCTCGGCTGGTGCGACCTCGTCGTCGCGCGGGCAGGAGCGATGACCCTCGCGGAGCTCGCCGCCGCCGGCCGTCCCGCGGTCCTCGTTCCCTTCGCGGCCGCCGCGCATGGACACCAGCTCGTCAACGCCCGCGCCTTCTCCGCCGCGGGCGCCGCCGTGACGATCGAGGAGCGCGGGTTGAGCGGTCCGGCGCTCGCGGAGGCGATCCGGCGCCTTCTCGCCGACCGGACTCGACTCGCGGAGATGGGTCGCAGCGCGCGGGCGCTGGCGGTGACCGACGCCGCCACGCTCCTCGCGGACCTTCTCTTCGAAGCCGAAGCCGCGACGCGGAGGGCCGCGTGAGGTTCCTGCGCCTGCGCCGCCTTCACTTCGTGGGCGCCGGGGGAGTCGGCATGAGCGGCCTCGCGGAGATCCTGCTCCTCTCGACGCCGCTCGAGATCTCCGGATGCGACCTCGCCCGGTCCGAGAACACGGAGCGTCTGACGAAGCTCGGCGCCCGGATCGCCTACGGGCACAACGCGAAGCACGTCCGCGACGCGGACCTGGTCGTCATCTCCTCCGCCGTCCAGGAGTCGAACGAGGAGGTCGCGGCGGCGCGGGAGCGGGGAATTCCCGTCATCCGGCGCGCCGAGATGCTCGCGGAGATCATGCGCCTGAAGCAGGGCGTCGCGATCGCGGGCACGCACGGGAAGACCACGACGACGTCGCTGACGGGGATGATCCTGACCGAGGCTGGCTTCGACCCCACGATCGTCGTGGGCGGCCAGGTCCGGATCCTCGGGACGAACGCCCGCCTGGGCAAGGGCGACTTTCTGGTCGCGGAGGCGGACGAGTTCGACCGGTCCTTCCTGGAGCTCACGCCGGTCGTCGCGGTGATCACGAACGTCGAGGCGGACCATCTCGACTGCTATCGCGACCTCGCCGACATCCTCGATGCCTTCGTCACGTTCGCCAACCGTGTCCCTTTCTACGGCGCGGTGGTGGCGTGCGTGGACGACGCCGGCGTCCGCGAGGTGATCCCGAAGGTGAAGCGGCGGGTCGTCACCTACGGGGAGTCGCCGGCCGCGGACCTCCAGGCGCGCGAGATCCGGCTGGAGGCGTCCGGGACCACCTTCGAGGTCTGGGAAGGCGAAACGTGGTCGCTCGGGAGCGTGCGCTTGCGCCTGCCGGGACGTCACAACGTCGCAAACGCTCTCGCCGCGATTGCCGTCGGACGGGAGCTTTCCATTCCGTTTCCGACGATCGCGAGGGCGATCTCCGAGTTCACGGGGGTTGTGCGGCGATTCGAGACGAAGGGGGAGAGCGGAGGCGTCCTCGTCGTGGACGATTACGCGCACCATCCGACCGAGATCGCCGCCACGCTGGCCTCGGCGCGGCAGGTCTACCCGGACCGCCGTCTCGTCGCGCTCTTCCAGCCGCACCTCTTCTCCCGGACGCGGGATTTCGCCGTCCAGTTCGGGCAGGCGCTCACGGCGTGCGATCTCGCCATCGTCACAGACGTCTATCCCTCCCGGGAGAAACCCATGCCGGGAGTGACGGGGGAGTTGATCGCGGATGCCGCGCGCCGGGCCGGGCAGAAAAACCTCATTTATGTGGGCAACCGCGCCGAAACGGCCGGGATTCTCGAGAAGAACCTCCGGAAAGGCGACCTTCTCGTGACGATGGGCGCGGGGGATATCGTGAAATTCGGCGAGGAGTTCCTCCGGCGTGGATAGCGAGCCGCTGTTTCTCCGCCGCGGCCGCGCCGCCCCCCGCAAGAGGCCCCTCCGCTGGGGAGGGCCCGTCCTGCTCGCGTTCGTCGCGGTGGCCGCAGCCGGCGGCGCGGCTCGCTTTCTGACGGGTTCGCTCTTCGCGCTCCATCGGTTCGAGATCGCCGGAAACGAGCGCTCGCGTACCGAGGATCTCCTGAAGGCCGTCGAGCCGTGGCGGTCCCGCAATCTCGTGATGCTCGATCTCGCTCCGCTCGCCGAGCGTTTCGCAAAGGAACCGTGGGTCGAGAGAGTGACGCTCGCGAAGCGGTTTCCGGATGGACTCTCGATTCGCATCGTCGAGAGGAGGCCGATCGCGCTGCTTCGAAATCACGCGCGTCTCTTCTGGCTCGACGCGCGCGGGCATACCATCGCGCCGTACGATCCGCGCGGCGACCGCGGCGAGTACGTGCTCGTCTCCGCGGATCCGCGCGCGCTCCCTGAGCTCGTTGGACTTCTCGAAGATCTTCGCGCGCGGCTTCCCGAGTATTTCTCCGCGCTCTCCGAAATTGATGCGTTGCCCGACGGCGGTTTCGGTATGATGGATTCCATCTTCCGAAGACCGGTTCGAGTTCTCCGGCGTGACGCCCCGGAGAAGATCGGCGCGTTGTTGAAGGTGCGGGAGCTCATCGTCAGTCGGGGTTGGGAGGCGCGAGCCATAGACCTGCGTTTCGCGGACCGCATCGTTCTCGAAGGCGCTTACGGAGCGGGGAGCTCGCTTTGATTTCGTCTTTCCGTTTCGAGGTCATCTGAAATGGCCAAGCCCGAAAATTTTCTGGTCGCCTGCGACATCGGCACGACGAAGATCTGCGTGCTGATCGGGGAGCAGAACGCGAACGGCAGCCTCGACGTGATCGGGAAGGGAGCCTCGGCCAATCGCGGCACGCGCAAGGGCAACATCGTCAACGTCGACGCCACGATCGAAGCCATCAAGCGGGCCGCCGAAGAGGCCGAGATCATGGCCGGCGTCCAGATCGCCCGGGCGTGGGTCGGGGTCTCGGGGTCGAACGTCCGGTCGTTCAACAGCCGCGGGGTCGTCGCCGTCGCCGGCAAGGACCGGGAGATCACCAAGGAGGACGTCGCCCGGGTGATCGACGCCGCCCGCGGAGTGCAAATCCCTCAGGATCATGAGGTTATCCACGTCGTGCCCCGCGAGTTCGCGGTGGACGGACAGGACGGGGTCGCCGACCCGCTCGGCATGGTCGGCGCCCGTCTCGAAGCGGACGTCCACGTCGTCACCGCGCCGACGGCCGTCACGTCGAACATCGTGACCTGCGCGAACAAGGCCGGCATCGAGGTCGTGCAGCTCGTTCTGGAGCAGTTCGCCGCTGCCGAGGCTGTGTTGACGACGGACGAGAAAGAGCTCGGCATCGGCCTGATCGACATCGGCGGAGGAACGACCGAAGTCGCGATCTACCACCGCGGCTCGATCGCGCACACCGCGGTCATTCCCATCGGAGGAGACCACTTCACCAACGATCTCGCCGTCGTCCTCCGCGCCCCGATCACGGACGCCGAGCGCCTCAAGAAGAAGTTCGGCTGCGCGCTGACCTCCGCCGTGGGCGAGGACGAGATGGTCGAGGTCCCGATGGTCGGCGGCCGCGCCCCCAAGCTCTGCCCGCGCACGACGCTCTCGGAGATTCTTCAGCCGCGCGCGGAAGAGCTGCTGGGCCTCGTGCGCGAGGACCTCGTGCGTCTCGGTTTGGAGAAAGAGATCCGTTCCGGGATCGTCTTGACGGGCGGCGGCGCGGAGCTCGAGGGAATCGTCGAGGTCGCGGAGAGCATCTTCGAGGGCCCGGTCCGGCGGGGGATTCCGTCGGGAGTCGGCGGGCTCGTCGACGTCGTGTCGCGTCCGGAGTGGGCGACGGCGACGGGACTCCTGCTTTACGGGCATCGCCACAAGGCGTCGCGGCGCCGGGGCCGCGGGATCGGCCGCGTGACGTCGTCGGTTTCCAGATTCTTTCGAGAGTTTTTTTGAGAAGTCCACGCAGCGGCAAAGGCCGTGGCGTGCGAACGGGCGAGGGACGGAGGGAACAGGCAATGATCGAGTTCGTTGGCGACGAGGACCGGAAGCGGGCCTCCATCGAGCTGGACGGGGGAGACGCCTCTCCGGCCCTGATCAAGGTGATCGGGATCGGCGGCGGGGGATCGAACGCGGTCAATCGGATGATCGCGGCCGGCGTGCGGGGCGTCGACTATATAGCCTGCAATACCGATCTTCAGGCGCTTCGCAAGGCGGTCGCGCCGATCAAGATGCAGATCGGCTCCCGGCTGACAAAAGGCCTCGGCGCCGGCGCGGACCCCGACGTGGGACGCAACGCCGCGCTCGAGGACCAGGAGAGACTTGCCGAATTGCTGAAGGGCGCCGACATGGTCTTCATCGCCGCGGGGCTGGGCGGCGGCACCGGCTCGGGCGCAGGTCCGATCATCGCCAAGATCGCGGCCGAGAGCGGTGCGCTGACCGTCGCGGTGGTCACGAAGCCCTTTCAGTTCGAGGGAAAGAAGCGAATGCGCCAGGCCGAGCGCGCCGCCAAGGAGCTTCGCGAGCACGTCGACACGCTCATCACGATTCCCAATCAGCGCCTGCTCTCGTTCGTCGAGAACAAGACCCCGCTCGCCGAATCCTTCAAGATCGCCGACGACGTACTTCGGCAGGCGATCCAGGGCATCTCGGACCTGATCAACTGCCCGGGAGAGATCAACCTCGACTTCGCGGACGTCAAGAAGATCATGTCCGACATGGGGCGCGCGCTCATGGGGACCGCAACGGCGTCCGGAGAAAACCGCGCCGTGCACGCGGCCCAGGCCGCGATCTCATCGCCGCTGCTCGAGGACGCCTCGATCGAAGGCGCCCGCGGCGTGCTCATGAACATCACGGGCGGCACCGACCTGACCCTGTACGAGGTCAACGAGGCGGCCGAAATCATCCAGCAGGCCGCGGACCCGGACGCCGAGATCCTCTTCGGCTGCGTGCACGACGACTCGATGGCGGGCGCCGTGAAGGTCACGGTCATCGCCACGGGTTTCGACCGCCCGGACCTCGAAGAGAACCTGCAGATCGACGACGAGCAGCCGCGTCCCGCGGCGCCTCGCGCGCACAAGACCTTCCTGCGAGGGGACGATTCCGGCGGATTCGGGCCGAACGCGTCCACGACGCGGGACGACTTCGACATCCCGACGGTCCTGCGACGGCAGATGGACTGACGCGCGGACTCGACGCCCGCGCAGGTCAGAGGGAAGAGGAGAGAGGAGAGAGGAGGTCGCCACCTCTCACCTCTCACCTCCCACCACCTCCCACCTCCCACCTCTCACCTCTCTCCTCATCCCGCTCTCTCGCCATCTTCCTGCGGCGTTTGTGCCGCGCCTTGTCTCGCCACTTCTTGTAGGCGTGCGCGATCTTCGGGTGCCGGTGCAGGAACCGGCGCAGCGCGCGGCGGACCTTCGGGAAGACGAGGGAAAAAAAGATGAGGCTCATGATGAAGAACGGCACCTGCGGCACGATCGGCAGAAGGACGCCGATCACCCCGAGGATGAAGAAGAAGATCGCGAGGACGAGGTTGCGCGCCTTGTTCTGGTGAGGACTGCGCGCTTTTCGCTTCGGCCGCGGACTCGCGGCTACCGGTCGTCCGAGACGGACTCCGCCGGCGTGTTTCCCCGGTCGAACGGCCATCTTCCGCTCAGCGTCCCCGGCTCGGAGGACGGCCGAGGACGTCGTCGATCGACCGCACTTCGACGGAGCCGAGCTGAAGAGCCCGCACTTCCGCCTCGATTTTCTTCCGATCTCCGACGATGACCACGACGATCACGGCGGGGTCGATCCACGTTCGCGCGACCCGCTGCACGTCTGCCGCCGTGACGGCCTCGATCCGCGCGACGTACGTGTTGAAGTAGTCCTCGGGCAGGCCGTAGACGAACTGATCGCGGATCCGGCCGGCGAGCTGGCCGGCGGTCTCGAAGGCGGCGGGAAAACGGCGCGCCGTGTAGTTCCTCGCGCGCGCGGGCTCGTCGGCGGGCACCTGCGATCGGATGCCCTCGAGCTCCTTGAAGAATTCCGTCAGCGCGGCGCCCGTCTTGTCCGTCTGCACCGCTGCCTCGGCGACGAAGGGCCCCGTGGAAAGCCGGAAGTCGAACTGCGACGAGGCGCCGTAGGTATAGCCCTTCGTCTCCCGAAGGTTGTGGTTCAACCTCGAGGTGAAGGAGCCTCCCAGGATCGTGTTCGTCACGATCAGGGGGAAGAAGTCCGGGGTCGATCGCGCCGGTCCGACGCGGCCGATCAGGATCTGCGAATGAGGCGCGTCGGGCTTGTCCACGATAACGACGCGGCGCTTGCCGACCTGCCGCGCCGGCGGGATCGCCGCGGCAGGAGCGGCGCCCGCGCCCTTCCACTTTCCGAACGTCCCCTCGAGAAGTGGAACGAGGCTTCCCGCCGCGGCGTCGCCGGCGACGACGATCGCGGCGGAGCCGGGAACGTAACGTTCGGCGTGAAACCGAAGGATTTCCTCCCGCGTGATCGCCCGCACGGAGGCGGCATCTCCCTGGAGGTCCCTCGAATACGGGTGACCCGGAAACACGGACTTCGAGAAAGCGACGGAAGCGATTTGTTCGGGGTCGTCGCGCCACTGGAGGATCTCGGTCAGAAGCTCTGAACGGACGCGCTCCACCTCCGGCGCGGGAAACGTTGGATTCAGAACCAGGTCGGAAAGAAGCGCGAGGCCCGGCTCGAGCCGGGCGGACGGGACGTTCACGCCGACGGTCGTCGAGTCCCACCCGGCGCCGGCGGACAGGTTCGCGCCGAGGTAGTCCGCGATGTCCGAGATTTCGAGCGCGGAGCGCGATCCCGCGCCCCGATCGAGCAGCGACGCCGTGAGGTTCGCGAGGCCGGGGCGGTTCTGCGGATCGACGGCGGCCCCCCTCCGAAAGACGACGAGCGCTTGCACCAGGGGCACCTTGTGGCGCTCGACCAAGAACACGGGGATGCCGTTCGAGAGCCGAAGCTTCTGGATCGCGGGGAGCCGCAGGGACGGCGGCGGCCCCGGGGCGGGCGGGTGCGAGCGGTCGGGCGGCGCGGGCGCCTGGGCTCGGGCGATACCGGTTGCAAAGAGCGATACGGACAGGAGGAGCGGCGCGGCGAGTCGGTGTTTCATCGCGCGGTCCCCTTCGAAGCACTCGCGGCGAGCTCCTTCTTTCCGGAGGGCACGACGGACAGCACGACGCGCGCGTCATCCGGCAGCTCATGCCGCGCCACGCTCATGAGGTCTTCCGGACCGAGGGCCCGGTGTCGCGCGAGGTCTTCGTTGGCGAAGTCCGGACGCCCGGCGGAGGCGTCGTAAGAGTTGAGCAGCTCGGCTTTCCCCAGGTTCCGCTCGAGGCCGCGATAGAAGTCCGCTTCGTACTCGTTCAGCGCGCGATCGACTTCGCGCCGTGACGGCGGCTCGCTCTTGATGCGATCGAGCTCTTCCTGGATCGCCCCCTCGAGCTCCGAAAGCGTGTGGCCCGCCCTCGCGGTGGCGGTGATCTGAAACGTGGAGACGAGCGCCTGCGACCCCTGGACCGCCGAGACGTCCTGCGCGATCTGAAGGTCGTAGACGAGCCGCTTGTAGAGCCTCGAGTTTTTTCCCGACGCGAGGACGCTCCCGAGGATGTCGAGCGCCTCGTCGCCCGGGTGGAACAGGGCGGGCGTGATCCAGACCATGTAGAGACGGGGGAGCTGGACCCGGTCCTCGAGCGTCACCCTCTTCTCGGAAGTGAGCTCCGCGGGAGGAGCGTGCAGGGGCGGCGGCTTCTTGCCTGGCTGCACGTCGGAGAACCACTTTTCGACGAGTTTTCTCGCGTCGGCGCTCGCGAAGTCTCCGGCGAGAACGAGCGTCGAGTTGTTCGGCCCGTAGTATTCCCGGAAGAAATCCGCGATGTCCTGGTGGCTCGCCGCCGTGAGGTCCTCCATCGATCCGATCACCGGCCAGTGGTACGGGTGTCCCGGCGGGAAGAGAAGTCCGGGAAGCTCCAGCCCGACGATTCCGTACGGCTGATTTTCGTAGCTCTGCCGGCGCTCGTTCTTGACGACGTCACGCTGCTGGTCCACGCGCGCGGGCGAAAGGACGTCCAGCAGATACCCCATCCGGTCCGATTCGAGGAACAGGGCGAGCTCCAGCGCGCTGGAGGGGACGACCTCGTAGTAGTCGGTGCGGTCGTTCGCGGTCGAGCCGTTGTTGCTCCCGCCCGCGGCCTCGAGAAGGGTGTCGAACTCGCCCGTCTTCACGTGCTTCGACCCCTCGAACAGGATGTGCTCGAAGAGATGCGCGAGGCCGGTGCGCCCGGGTTTCTCCCTCGCCGAGCCGACGCGGTACCAGACGTCCACGGCGACCATCGGAACCGTGTGGTCCTCGTGGAGCACGACGTTCAACCCGTTGGCGAGCCGGAACTGGGTGTACGGAATGTCGATGCGGACGCAGCGCTCGGCGGCCGGCGCGGGCACCGTCTGAGATAGAGCGGATGCCGTGAGCAGGAGGCCGAAGCCCACCGCGGAAAGAAAGCGAGGGTTCATCGTTCCTGCACCTCCACCTCTCCCGGCGCTCATTCGACCACCGCCGCCTTGATCGTATTCGTGCTTCCCGACACCCCCACGGGGATTCCCGCGGTGATCACGATCCGGTCTCCCGTTCGGGCGTGGCCGCTCGCGACAGCGATTCCCGGCACGCGGTCCATCAGCTCGTCGGTCGAACGGGAGGGCTCGATCCGGATCGGGGTGACTCCCCAAACGAGCGAGAGCCCCAGGCAGGTTTCGGGCAGTGGGGTCAGAGCGAGGATCGGCTGCCGCGGCCGGTGCCGCGCCACGAGCCGCGCCGCAGAGCCCGACTGGGTGCAAGCGACGATGGCGGCAGCCCCCATGTCGTCGGCGAGCGTGCATGCTGCATCCGCGACGGCCTCCTGCAACGATTGGACCCCCGCGGCCGTGATGCGCTCGCGCCACACGTCGTAGGGGAAGGCGGTCTCCGCGTCCTCGGCGATCCGCACCATCATGTCGAGCGACTCGACGGGGTAGCGGCCGCTCGCGGTCTCCTCCGACAGCATCACCGCGTCGGTGCCGTCCAGGATCGCATTGGCCACGTCCGCAGCCTCGGCGCGGGTCGGTCGGGGGCAATCGACCATCGAGCGAAGCATCTGCGTCGCCGTGATCACGGGCTTGCCGGCGCGGTTCGCCTTCGCGATCAGCATTTTCTGGAGGAGCGGCACGTGCTGCAGTGGAGTCTCGACTCCGAGGTCTCCGCGAGCGACCATGATCCCGTCGGAAGCGGCGAGGATGCCGTCGATGTTCTTGAGCGCCTCGTGCTTCTCGATTTTCGCGATCAACGGAATAGATGGGCCGCGGGATTCGATGAAGCGACGGGCATCCGAAACGTTCCCCGCCTGCCGGACGAAGGACAGTGCGACGAAGTCCACGCCCTGCGCGATCCCGAACGCGAGATCCTTCAGATCTTTCTCCGTGAGAGAGGGCGCGTCGATTGAACGGGTCGGGAGGTTGATCCCCTTGTGGGACGAAATCACTCCGCCGGAAACGACTGTGCACACGATGTCCCGGTCGTTCGTCTCCACCGCCTCGAGCTCGATGTCTCCATCCGCCAGAAGCAGCTTGTCTCCCGTCCGCACGCTCTTCGGCAGATCCGGATAGGCGATCGACGCCTCGTGCGCGTCGCCCGGAACCGCCCTGTTGGTGAGCGTGAACCGCGCGCCGGCCTCGAGCCGGACGCTGCCCGCCGCGATATCTCCCAGACGGAGCTTGATCCCGGCGAGGTCCTGGAGGATGGCGACGCCCCGTCCCGCGCGAAGCGAGATCTCGCGGATCGCTCGAATGTTGGCCGCGTGCTCCTCGTGGGTACCGTGGGAGAAATTGAGGCGGGCGACGTTCATCCCGGAGCGAACGAGCTGCTCCAGGACGGAGGGCGATTCCGACGCCGGCCCGATGGTGCAGACGATCTTCGCGCGCGGCATTCGTGGAATTGTGTCAAAAAGCGGAAGCCGGACTCGGTTTAGAGTCTTCGGCGTGGCAAAGACACTCGATCCGCCCGAGGTCCTCGTCCTCCACGAGGGCACGCATCTCCGCTTCGTGCGCCGAAACGGCTGGGAGTTCGTCGAGCGCAAGAACATCACGGGGATCGCGATCCTCGTCGCCATCACGGAAGAGGCGCGCGTGCTGTTCGTCGAGCAGCGGCGCGAGCCGGTCAACGCCGACGTTCTCGAGCTGCCCGCCGGGCTCGCGGGAGACGAAGGCGAAGAGGAGGCAACGGAGGCGGCCAACCGTGAGCTCGAGGAGGAGACCGGATACCGCGCGAACGAGATCGAGATTCTGACCGAGGGCCCTCCCTCACCCGGCCTCTCGGACGAGATCGTGACCTTCTACCTCGCCCGTGGGCTTACGCGCGTCGGGAAAGGGGGAGGGGTCGGCGCGGAAGACATCCGCGTCCACGAAGTCCCTTTCGAGACGGCGGTCCAGTGGCTCGAGGAACGGCGCGCCGAGGGCCGCCTCGTCGATCCGAAGGTCTTCGGCGCGCTGGCGCTCGCCGCGCGGAGGATGGGGCAGACCTTCTCGGGCTAAGCCTCAAGAACGGCCCGACCCTTGCTACGGTCCTGGTGGGGAACCGCGTTTTCGGGTTCGCATCGCGTGAGCCTCGGCGCGTTCCCGCCGTTTTCCACGAAAGGGGGCACCCCATGGGTCTCTTGGACAGTTTCGGAATTGGTTCGAAGGGCGGCGCGACGGGCGGCGACGCACTTGGCGCGTACGATGAGGTGGTCAGAGGTGTTCCCCAGGGCACCCTGGCGGAGGGGCTCTCTCACACCTTTAACTCCGACCAGACCCCGCCGTTCGAGCACATGGTCTCGGGTCTCTTCGGGCAATCGAACCCGGATCAGAAGGCGGGCCTTCTCAATCAGGTGCTCGGCTCCCTCGGTCCCGGTACGGCCGCGCAGATTCTGGGCTCTCTCGGACTCGGCAGTCTGGCGGGCGCGGCGGCGAGCGGCGGCCTGACTCCGCAGCAGGCGCAGCAGGTTTCTCCGGAGGCGGTGCAAACGATCGCCCAGCAGGCGGCGAAGAAGGATCCGACGATCGTCGAGAAGGCCGCCGGGTTTTACGCTCAGCACCCGACCCTGGTGAAGGCCATCGGCGCCGGCGCTCTCGCTCTCCTGATGTCGAAGATTTCCGCGGGGAGAAGGTAGCCGTGGGGATCGTCTGGTGGCTGATCGTGGGTCTGATTGCCGGATGGCTCACGGGGAGGATCATGGGCGGCGGCGGCGGAATCCTGATGGACATCATCATCGGGCTCGTCGGAGCGCTGGCGGGCGGGTTCCTGATGAGCCTGCTCGGTTTCCGGTCGGAAGGCGGGATGATCTACACGATCATCGTCGCGGTCATCGGAGCCGTGCTGCTCACCTGGATCTACCGCAAGTTCGCACGAACGCGGGTGGCTTAGCCGGCGGCAACATTGCCGTCCGGTCTGAAAGGAGCTGACAATGGCAGACCCCAACAAACCCGATTTCTCGGACGTGGAGTCCGGGAGCTCTTCGACCGCCTTCTCGCCGTCAGGGTCCTCGACGCAACCGGCAGCCGCAGCCCGGACCTACGTGGTTCAGAGCGGAGACAGCCTCTCGAAGATTTCCAAGAAGTTCTACGGCGACGCGAACTCCTGGAAGCGGATCTTCGAGGCGAACAAGGACGTGGTGAAGAACCCGGATCTCATCCAGCCGGGCTGGAAGCTCCGGATTCCCGAGTGAGCGCTGCTACCGAGGCAGAAGGAGAAATGATGACGACACGCATTCGAGCCGCCCTGGTTGCGGCAATCCTGGGATCCGCGATTGTTTTCTCGGCATGCAAGAAGGCGGAGACTCCCGCTCCGGCACCCGCCGCGGCCGAGCCGGCGGCTCCGGCCGCGATTCCCGCTGCCGCCGTGAGCGTCACCGACCTGTCGGTCGGCAAGTCGGTCGGGCCCGACAAGAAAGTTCAGACGCCGGCCGATACCTTCGCCCCGAAGGACACGATCTTCGCGTCCATTTCGACGGACGGCTCGGCGCCGTCCTCGGTCATAGCCGTGAAATGGACATTCGGCGACGGGCAGATCGTGAAAGAAGACTCGAAATCGATCGCGCCGACCGGTCCCGCCGTGACCGAGTTCTCGATTCAGAAGGCGAGCGGCTGGCCGAAGGGAAACTACAAGGTGGATGTGACGGTGGACGGCAAGCCGGGACCGTCGAAGACGTTCAAGGTTCAATAAGGGCGACTCGGGAAGCCTTTTCCTCTCCTTCCTCTCCCCCGGAACGGGGG
>JALZAT010000100.1 GCA_030948185.1 Acidobacteriota bacterium | reverse complement strand
CGTCCCGGGGCCGACGGCGGAGGAGCGCGCCCGGGAACGATCCCAGCTCTGGGGCCGCGTCGAGCGCCCCGACGGCGCGTTCGTGGAGGGACGGATGGAGACGCTCGAGGGATACGACTTCACCGCGCGCTCATCCGTCGCCTGCGCCCTCCGGGTCCTTTCCGGTTCGGTCGGTCCCGGCGTCTGGACTCCCTCCCAGGCGCTCGGCGCGGACTTCGTTCGGGAGATCCCCGGGACGATGGTGGAAGTGCCCTCGGTCCGCGGTTGACGACTCCGACAAGCCGGCCGACTCGGGGCTTACTATTCCTCCAAACCGGCCGGATCCCCGGCCTTTTGGGACAAAACGATGCGGCTCGCCGGGAGCGACTGGGTGTTCGACTCGGAGACGCGTGAAGTGATCCGCGGCGGCACCCCGGTGCCTCTTTCTCCGAAGGCATTCGCGCTTCTGGAATTGCTGGTCCGTAATCGTCCGAAGGCGGTCCCGAAAGAGGCCATCCATCAGCATCTCTGGCCGGGCATCTTTGTCTCCCCTTCGAACCTGGCGAACCTCGTGACCGAGCTCCGCTCGACGCTCGGAGACGACGCCCGCAAGCCGCGGATCATCCGGACCGTCCCGCGGTTCGGCTATGCGTTCCAAGCGGAAGCATCCGTGCCTACCGATGCGGCCGTTGCGGGTGCCCCGGGCGCGTTCGTCTGTCGACTCGTTTGGGGACCGCGGGAGATCGCGCTCGACCCGGGCGAGAACCTGATCGGCCGGGACCGGGGTTCGGTCGTCTGGATCGATGACGCCTCCGTATCGCGCCGGCATGCCCGGATCGTTGTGGACGCCGACGGAACGACGGTCGAAGATCTCGGCAGCAAGAACGGCACGTTCGTCCACGGCCGCCGGATCGAGAAGCCGGTTCGTCTCTCGGACCGGGACGCGATCAAGATCGGCCCGGCTTCCATGACCTTCCGCCTCTTCGAAAAGACCGGATCGACGGCTTCCACGGTTGACACGCGAGAACGCCCATGACGCTCACGGCGGGAGCTCGAATCGGCCCCTATGAGGTGCTCGGGCCCCTCGGCGCGGGGGGCATGGGCGAGGTGTATCGGGCCCGGGACGAGAGGCTGTCTCGCGCCGTTGCACTTAAGGTGCTTCCGGGCGACATCTCCGGCGATGCGGGCCGGCTCGCTCGCTTCGAGAAGGAAGCGCGCGCCGCCTCGTCGCTGAACCACCCGAACATCGTGACGATCTACGACATCGGTTCTTCCGACTCGGTCGCTTATATCGCGATGGAACTCGTGGAGGGCAGGACGCTCCGGGAGGTGCTGCAGGCGGGGCCTCTTCCTCTGCGCCGCCTGCTCGCGCTGGCCGCTCAGATCGGGGATGGGCTGGCCAAGGCGCACGCCGCCGGAATCGTGCACCGCGACTTGAAGCCCGAGAACCTCATGGTGACGAAGGAAGGGTTCGTCAAGATCCTCGATTTCGGACTGGCCAAGCTCGTCCCCGGCGGGTTCGAATCGGCCGAGGGCTCTCATCTGGCGACCGTGACGCGCGGCACCGAGCCAGGCACCGTGATGGGAACGGTCGGCTACATGTCGCCTGAGCAGGCGAGCGGCCATCCCGTGGACTTCCGTTCGGACCAGTTCTCCTTGGGGGCGATCCTCTATGAGATGACGGCGGGTAAGCGGGCGTTCGAGCGTTCCACCGCCGTCCAGACGCTCTCCGCGATCATTCAGGAGGAGCCGGAGCCGCTCGGCTCGCTCAATCCGAAGGCGCCGACCAGTCTCGTCTGGCTGGTCGAGCGGTGCCTCGAGAAGGACCCGGAGGAGCGCTACGGCTCGACGAAGGATCTCGCGAGGGACCTCGCCGCAATGCGGGACCATCCTTCCGGCATCGCGACGTCGGCACTCGTTCAGCGATCCTCGCGCCACGTCCGACTCTCGCGTCCCTGGCTCGTCGCAGGGGTTCTGGCAGCGGTGGTCTTCGCCGCGGCCGCGTTCCTGGGAGGTAAGAGAGTTCAAGCGCGCATCGACCGGGATGCGCCTCGGGCCGCGGGAATGGTCCTCACTTTTCGGAGGGGCTTCCTGACGGGCGCGCGCTTTGCGCCTGACGGTCAGACGATCGTCTATTCCGCCGCGTGGGACGGGAAGCCGAGCGAGATCTTCACCACCCGCGTCGGCAGCTCCGAGTCCCGCCCGCTGGGCATCTTCCCGGCAGGGATCCTCGCCGTCTCCTCGACCGGCGAGATGGCCATTTCACTCGGCTGCGAGAACCGTTGGGAGCCGTGCTTCGGAACACTCGCCCGCGTGCCTCTTGCAGGTGGCGCCGCCCGGGAGATTCTCGAAAACGTGGGTTCAGCTGACTGGTCGCCGGACGGCACGGATCTCGCCATCGTCCACGTGGTCGAAGGGCGCGACCGCTTGGAGTACCCGATCGGAAAGGTGCTCTTCGAGACCGATGGCGCGCTGAGCTCGATTCGCGTCTCGCCCAAGGGAGACTTGATCGCCGTTCTGGAGATGCACAAGCGCGATGGAGGAGGCGGGATCCTGTCGATCGTCGACCGCGCCGGCCGCAGGACGAAACTGGTCGAAACCGGAGTGAATGCGCAGGACCCGTTGCTCTGGAGCCCGCGCGGAGACGAGATCTTTTTCAACGTCGGCAGGCTCCGCACGCGAGAAATCAGGGCCGTCAATCTCTCGGGAAGGGTGCGCTCGGCATCCTGGATACCGGGACTGGACGACGTTTCCCACGACGGCTTGTTCCTGGACGCGGGCGGTCATCAAAACCTCAGCCGACAGATCCTCGCCCTCGTCCCGGGCGCCTCGAAGGAGCGGAGTCTCTCCTGGCTCGCGGACTCCACGGCAGCGGACCTGTCCCAGGACGGGCGCAAGCTTCTCTTCTACGAGTGGGCTTTTTTTGGCGGATCTCCCCTAGAGGGCTTCGAAACGTTTTTGCGAGCGACGGACGGCTCGGATGCCAAGCATCTCGGCGTCGGCAAGGCCCTCGCCCTCTCGCCGGACGAAAAGTGGGCGCTGGTCTCGCGCCGACTCCCCGAACCCCATCTGGTTCTCCTCCCGACGGGGGCCGGCGAGCCTCGCTCGCTTCCCGGCGGCGGGATCCTCCAATACCACTGGGCCGGTTTCTTTCCTGACGGCCGGCGCCTTCTGATCGCCGCCGAAGAGAAGGGAAAGGCTCCCCGGACCTACATCCAGGACGTCGCGGGGGGTCCGCCCAGGCCGTTCGCCGACGAGGGAATGCGAGCGGTCATCGTCTCCCCGGACGGCGGCGAGATCGCGGGCACGACGCTCGATGGGTTGCACTTGATCTACCGAACGGATGGCCAGGGCCGAGCGCGTTTCATCGAGGGAACCAAACCCGACGACCTCCTGCTGCAATGGAGCGCGGACGGCAAGTCGATCCTGGTTCGCGGATCCGAAGAGCGTCCCATGACGATCTACCGGATCGAGCTCGCCACGGGAAAAAGGGAGCACTGGAAGGACCTGGCTCCGGCCGAAATGACCGCCTTCCTCGAGTTCGGCGCGGGTCCCAGGGGAGCGCGAATCACTTCAGACGGGCGGTTCTATGCCTACACCGTCACTTCGGATCAGGAGAGGCTGGTCTTGACCGATATCGGAAAGGACTGGTGGAAATGAAAGGAATCCTGGTCGAGGTCGAGGTAACTGACGAATCCCTGATCGAAACCCCATTTGACTGCCGCCGGGCAGGGGCGTAAACGGGAGCCAGACTTCCGAGAGGAGAATCCAATGTCCAGACGTTCTTTCGTCGCTTCGGCGATCGTCATCGCAACGGTGACACTCGGTGGGAGCACCGCCTTCGGTTGTGGAGACAAGTTCGTCCTGATCGGCGCCGGGGCACGCGTCCATCGGTCGAAATTTCCGTCCCGGATCCTGGTCTTCATGAACCCTTCCTCCCGCTTTCCCGCCGCCGAAAAGGAGTTTCACGTGGAAGCGACGCTCGCGTCGGCCGGTCACAAACCCAAAGTGGTCGAGACCGACGCCGAGGTCGAGAAGGCGCTCGCCTCCGGCAAGTACGACGTCGTGCTCGCCGACTACGTCGACGTGGCAGGTCTGCGGGAGCGCTGCGGGACGATTGCCTCGAAGCCCGCAGTCCTTCCGCTCCTATACAAACCGACCGCCGCCGAGCTGTCCGCGGTGGAAAAAGAGGCGAACTGCCTCGTCAAGCCGTCGAAGAAGAGCGCAGATTTGCTGGCGGTGATCGACGAGACGATGAAGGACCGGCAAAAGGGGATCGCGCCGAACTGCCCGTCGGCTCAGTAGGGCGATTCGATGAGTTCCCGAATATGCCGGTCGGCGGTTCTTGGACTCTCGATCAGCCTGATCCTCTCCTCGGCGTCCGCGACCGCCCAGGCCTGGTTGCCGCCGAAAGGAGAGGCGTCGCTCTCGCTCGGTTACGGCAATCTCTGGCACACACAGCACTACCTGGGTCTCCCCGATCCGGACGGGACGACGACGACCGACGCGGGCCATACGCGCGTCCAGAGCGTCGGGCTCCAATTGGGCTACGGAGTCACGGACCGCCTCGCGATCTCGGTCAGCCTTCCTTTCGTCTATGGCAGGTATGAGGGGGCCTTCCCGCACAGAACCAACGGCGTCATCGTCCAGGACGACGACGGCCGCTACCACGGGACCTTTCAGGACTATCGGATCAATGTCGCGTATCAGATCTTCAACGGGCCGATCGCCGTCTCGCCGTTCGCGACCGCGATCATCCCGAGCCACTCTTACCCGTACTATTCGCACGCGGCGCCGGGGCGTGATCTCTACGAATACCAGCTCGGCTTCAGCGCCGGGGGGCGCCTCGACCGGATCCTGACCGACAGCTACGTGGAACTCACGTACAGCTACGCTTTCGTCGAAAAGTCGAAGGGAATCGATGTCAATCTGGATCGCAGCAATCTCGGCCTCGCGCTCGGATACTTCGTGACGCCATCGCTCGCCGTGCGAGTCCTGGGAAGCGGCTACTACACCCACGGCGGGCTGGTCTTTCGAACACCCGCAAACCTCCCGCCCGCGCTCGTTCCGTATCACGATCAGATCGGCAAGACGTCCGCGATCAACCTCGGCGCAGGCGTGGCCTACGTGCTGACCGGATCCACGGAGATCGGTGTCTCGTACCTGCGCAGCGTGTATGGCCGAGGGGGACACAAGATCGATCACGGACTGGGCATAGCCGTGAACTGGAGCTTCTCGCCCGCGCAGATTATTCGCAGGACTTCTCGACCGAAACCCGAGAAGCTCGAGCAGGCCCCGGAGCGATGAGAATGCGTGCGAGTCTGTGCGTCGCTCTGGCTGTTCTTCTAGCGCAGGCGCCGGCGCTCACTCTCCAGATCGGCGGCGTCGCTCCGGAGTTTGCGATGACGACTCTCGAGGGCCGGCGATTCTCTCTGGCCGAAGCAGAAAAGACCCACAGTGGCGTCGTCATCCTGTTCCTCTCGACGATTTGCCCCTACGCCAATTACTACAACGACCTGATCCGGGACATGGCCGGCGAGTTCGGAAAGCGGGGGGTGCTCTTCGTCGGTGTGAATTCGGGAAAGCTCGAAACCATTGAAGAGGTGCGCACTCACGCGCGCGAGCACGGACACGATTTCGACATCATCAAGGATCCCGACAGCCGCATCGCGGAGCTTCTCGATGCACGTCGCACGCCCGAGGTATTCCTCCTGGACTACAGGGGAACCCTGCGGTATCACGGCCGCATCGCCTCGAAGATCTCCTCTCCCGATTTGAAATCCGCGATCGAGGCGCTTCTCGCCGGCCGTCCGATTCGTCCCGGCGAGACCAAAGCCTTCGGCTGCACGATCCCGCGAAGCTAGCGCGCCATTCCTCGGAGCCCGTCGTGGATCGCCCGGTCAGACGGTGATCAGTCCCAGGCGTTTGTCCGGATGGAGCCCATATCCCGGGAACACGGCGGAAGAGTCTCTGACGCCAATCCGTTTCTCCAGAATCTCCGCGAAGACGTCCCGGAAATCCGTCGTCACCGCGAGGTCCCGGTTCTCGTAGAGCTTCGCCGCATCGAGGCCCGGCCACCGCCCGTACACCTTCCCGCCCTTGACGCCGCCGCCGAGGAGCAACATCACGTTGGCGTGCCCGTGGTCCGTCCCGCGGTTGCCGTTCTCCCGGACCGTCCTCCCAAATTCGGACACCGTGACGAGCGTTACGTCCGCCATCCGGGAGCCGAGGTCTTTCGCGAACGCGGCGATCGCCTGGCCGTAGTCGCGCAGGCGGTTGCCGAGCTGGCCCTGCGCGCCGCCCTCTCCCGCGTGCGTGTCCCAGCCGCCGACGTCCGTGAAGGCGACCTCGAGCCCGACGTCGGACTTGACGAGCTGCGCGATCTGCTTCAAGGAGTTTCCGAACGGGCCCTTCGGGTAGTCCGCGCCGTTTTCCGCCGCCCGCTTCGCGGGGTCCGCGGATTTGATGATCCGCGCCGCCTCGAAGGACTCTTTCGCCGTGCCGCCGAGGGTTCCCGCGACCGCCTCTCCGTACATCGACTCGAAAGAGTCGGACGCGGCGCCGCTCGACAGTCCCGCGCGGATACCGAACTCCGAGACGTTCGTCATCGAGACCGCCCCGGCCGATCCCGCGAGGATTCGCGGGAGAGCAGGGGTGATCGCGACAGCCCTCAGCGGCGATTGTGTCCGGGTCTTCTCACCGGCGAGCGCGCGCGAGAGAAACCCGTCCGCCGTCACTTTGACTCCCGGAGTCCCCGACTCCATGAAGTCCTGCGCGTCGAAGTGGGAGCGGGTCGGATCCGGGCTTCCCGCCGCGTGGACGAAGGCAGCGGAACCGTCCTTGAAGAGCGGGAGGAGCGGGGCGAGCGACGGGTGGAGGCCGAAGAAGCCGTCCAGGTCGAGCGCGGCGTTTTCCCCGGAGCCCGGGCGCGGAATCGCGATCGAAGGCCGCGCGTCGTAATACGCCTTCTCCCCGAAGGGGACGACGACGTTCAACCCGTCGACGGCGCCGCGCTGGAAGACGACGACGAGGACGCGGCGGCTTCCGGGCGTCCCGGCTCGCGCCATTCGGACGAAGACGTTGGGGAGGAATCCGCCCGCGACGAGCGCGAGGCCGGACGACTTGAGAAAAATGCGGCGGTTCATTTGGATCCTCGATGGGTCTGTCATTGCCGCTGGAATTCGGGACTGCCGAGAATCAGGCCCGCGATCAGGGGCAGCTCGGTATTGGCGGACGGGTCCTGCGTGCTCGCGGCGGCCGTCGGGTTCTCGATCCGCTTTTCGATGGTCCGGCGTGTCTCGCCGGACAGGTCTCCGCCGACGAGGACTCGCGCGAGCGCGTCGACGGCGCGCTTGGGGTCGGCGGCGTCTTCGGGGGACACGAGGCGCTCGAGCGCGATCGTCGTCCCGGGGATCCTGTTGGACGCCAGCGCCAGCGCGAAGTTCAGCCGCGCGACCAGAGCGCCCGTGTTCACCCATGCCGATGCGGCGTCCGAGTAGCCCGTGGGAGGCTGGCAGAGGTAGAGCGGCTCGCCCATGCGGCCGATCTCGCGCAAGAGCGGCGGCCGGGCGTTGGTTTCGCCGCCCGCGGCCCGGATGGCGGAGACGACGTACTCGAACGGCGACTTGACCTTGGCCCGGTAGTTCTTCGGATCGAAGAACTCCGGACTGTCCACCACCGCCTTTACGGTCTGCCGCAGGTCGCCGTCCGTTGCGAGGAATCTCTTCGCGACGCGCTCGACGAGAGAAGCGGGCGGATCGTCCGCGACCAGACGCTGGCAGAGCTCGAGCGCGATGTGGCGGGCCGTCGCGGGGTGCCGGGCGAGGATGCGGATCATCGCGACGCCCTCCTCAATCCCGCCTCCGGGCGCGAAGGCGTGCCCGAGCACCGCCTTGCCGCCCACGTCGTGGACGCGCTCCCGGAACACGAATTCCCCGGAGGAGCGGGGCTCGATCGACCAGCCGGTCAGCACGCGCGCGAGCTCCGTCACGTCCTTCTGGGTGTAGCCGCCGTCCACGCCGAGCGTGTGGAGCTCCATCAGCTCCCTCGCGTAGTTCTCATTCAGGCCGCCGCGGCGGTTTCCGAACGGCCTGGCCGGCGGCGGCTCGAACGCCGACGCAAGCGGCCAGCGCAGTCCGGCCGGCCCTCTTCGCTGCGGACGGTGGTCGGGCTCCGCCACGGACTGAGCGTTGTCGAGATAGAAGAGCATCGCCGGAGACGTCGCCGTCGCCAGCAGGAGGTCCTCGAAGCGGCCCCAGATCCTCGGCCGGACCGTGTCCCGTTCGAAGGAGGTGACGAGGACCCGGTCGAGGCCCTTGTTCGCGAAGACGTTGAAGTGGTTCATCCAGAAATCGACGAGGACCTCGTTCGCCTGCCGCTCCGAGTAGGCGGCGCGCAGCACCCGGGCGGAGGAGAGCTCTTCGATCAGCCGGCGGGGCCGCTGGGCGGGGGGCAGCGCCTCCGCGAGGTCCGTTTCGGCCGCGGCTCCCTCCGCCGCCGACATCGAGGCCGCCGCCTGCTTGCGGCGCTGCCGCGCTTCCCGGAGGGGCCGTTCGAAGTTTTCGAAGATCTCCGGCTGAGACATCGCGAGCGTCGGAAGATCGGCCATCTTCGCGCCGGCGATCGGATCGGGGATGCGCTCCGGCTCGAGCTGCGCGGCGATCCACGCGGAGACGCCCATCGCCTCGACGCGATCGACGTCCCCCGGGCGGGGGCCGAACCCCAACCGGTTCAAGGCGTGAATCGCCTTCTCGCGGGGCGTCATGCGGCTCGTCGAGGCGCCCGCGAAAGAAGACGCACAGGCGAGGATCACGAAGAGCGCGGCCATCGCGGCGGCGAGTCCGGCGCGGCAGTTCCTGGATCGGCCCATGCGCGTTTGGACGATGCTCGAAGGGGACGGGGTTACGGCCTCGACGCGGAAGACCCGATCGGGAAGATCACCTCCTCCGCCCGCGTTTAACCTTCGTGAGCTTCCAGCGCGGCGAAACGATCCGGAGTAAAATTCCTTCAATGAAGCTCCGCCACGGTTTCCGCGACGAATGCGGTGTCTTCGGGGTGTTCGATGCGGAGGACGCGGCGCGGCTGATCTACCTCGGGCTCTACGCCCTCCAGCACCGGGGACAGGAATCCGCGGGGATCGCCACGCT
>JALZAT010000017.1 GCA_030948185.1 Acidobacteriota bacterium | reverse complement strand
GCGGCAGATCCCTCCATCACTCCGGCAGCATGCACACGACGGCGGTCCCCCCGCCCGTGCGTCTTTCGAGGCGCAGACTCCCCCCATGCGCGGTCATGATCTCCGTGCACAGGGGCAGCCCGAGTCCGCTTCCCGTCTGCTTCGACGAGTAGAACGGCAACAGGGCTTTCTTCATCGCCTCGTCGTCCATTCCCCGGCCGCGGTCGAGGACGGCGAGCAGCCACCCTCCTCCCGGCGCGCGCTCGATGGCGACCGCGATCTCCTCCGGCGGGCCGCCCGCTTCCGCCGCGTTCTTCAGGAGGTTGATGAGCACCTGCTGCATCTGAACGGGATCGAAGAGCGCGGGCTCGGAAGGGACGGTCCCGATCCGACGGAAGGGGAAGAGACCCTCGACGGAGCCCAGGAGCTCGCTCCACGCGGCCGGCCGGCGCTCCGGCCGGGGAAGGCGTGCAAACCGCGCATAGCCGTCCAGAAAATCCGAAAGGTGCCGGACACGTTCGTCGATCGCCTCGAAGATGTCGTCGAGCCGGGCTGTCTCCGCTTCGCCCGGCTGCGCCGCGTCACTTGCACGGCCGTGGGAAACATGACGCGCCGAATGCAGCAGCGAGCTGACGGGCGCGAGCGAGTTGTTGAGCTCGTGGCTCAGGATCCGGATGACTTTCTTCCAGACCTCGACTTCCTGGCGGCGCAGCTCCGGAGTGATCCGCTCGACCACCACGAGGCGCTGCTCCTGGGTGTTCAACTGGAACCGGCGCTGCACGAGGCGGTAAGTCTCGTCCTCGGCGTCCGAGCGGGACCACGCGAAGAGCGCGTCCCCGCCCGCCACGAGGGCCTCCCGGGCCGATTCCGGAGCGGTGGCGACGAGGTCCGCGAACGCCTTGCCCTGCAGCCGCCTCGATTCGCCGAAGAGGACACGCGCCGCCGAGTTCGCGTACGCGATGCGGTCGAGGGAGTTCACGAGCACGATCGCCATGGGCGCGCCCTGCAGCAGCGTGTCGAGGAGGAGCTCGCGCTGATAGATCTCGTTGCGCTCGAAGCGGAGGACATCGCCCATCTGGTTGTAGAGGGTGACCAGATCTCCGAGCTCGTCCGCGCGGGTGCTCACGAGACGCAGGCTGAAGTCGTTCTCCTGGAAGCTTCGAACGCCGTCCGCGAGCGCCTGCAGCGTTCGGTGAATGGGCAACCAGAATCTGGAGATCGTCCAAGCGACGACCGGCGCCGTCGCCGCCAGGGTTCCCGCGAGGATGACGAACGGCGGGAGACCGAGTGCGGCGCCGGCGGACGCGAGGAGCGCCGCGACGGCCACGTTGAACGCGACGACCGCGGCGAGCTTTCCCGCGAGGCTGAACCGGGGGGAGCCCACGCCGGCAAGGTATCCGAAAGTGGAGGCGCGGGGAACGCGAGCTACTTCGGGCGCCGCTCGAGGACGATCCCGAGCCGCTCCATCCGCCGGTAGAGCGCCTGTCGGGAAAGCCCGAGCTCCTGCGCGGCTCGCGACACGCTGCCGCGGTGGCGCTTCAAGAGCTCCTCGAACGCGGCCCGCTCCCCCGCCCCCGCGACGATCGGGCCTTCCTCTGCGGGCTCGGCCGGTCCGAAGCCGAGGTCCGCGGGAACGAGAACGTCTCCGGAGGCGACCAGGACGGCGCGCTGAATCCGGTTGAAGAGCTCGCGGACGTTGCCCGGCCAGCCGTGCTCGTGCATCGCGCGCTCCGCGTCCGCCGAAACGGACCACGGGCGTCCCGACGCGGCCGGAGGAAGCTTTCCGAGCGCGTGCCGCGTCAGGAGCGGGAGGTCCTCCGGACGCTCCCGCAGGCCCGGGACGGCGAGCTCGATCACGTTCAGCCGAAAGAAGAGGTCTTCGCGGAAACGCCCTTCCGCGATCGAGCGCCGGAGGTCGACGTTGGTCGCGCAGAGGAGCCGCACGTCGACCCTGCGGGTCTCGGACGAGCCGAGCCTCTCGAATTCTCCCGTCTGGAGGACGCGGAGAAGGCGAACCTGCCCGGCCGCGGAGAGGTTTCCGATCTCGTCTAAGAAGAGCGTTCCTCCATCGGCCGCCTCGAACCGGCCGATGCGGAGCCGCCGTGCTCCCGTGTATGCGCCCGCCTCCGCCCCGAACAGCTCGCTCTCGAGAAGCTCGTCCGGGAGCGCTCCCGCATTCACGCGGACGAACGGCCGGTCCCGGCGCGAGGAGTTCGACTGGACGATCTCCGCCAGCATCTCCTTGCCCGCTCCGTTCGGGCCCGTGATCAGCACGGGCACGTCCGACGCGGCGACCTGCACCGCGAGCGAGACCACGCGGTGCATCGCCTCGCTCTCGTACACGATTCCACAGAGGTCGCGCCGCGCCGCGAGCTCCTCGCGCGGGCGCGATCGCGCGGCCGCGAGCCGGGCCTGTTCCGCCTCGAGCGCACGCGCGGCCAGAAGCGTCCGGACGGACGCGAGAAGCTTCTCGTCGTCCCAGGGCTTGGCGAGGTAATCGTTCGCGCCTTCGCGCACGAGGGCGACGGCCGTCTCGAGCGAAGTCCACGCCGTCATGAGCAGGACGGGGATGTTCGGGTCGATCCTCCGAAGGCTCCGGAAGAGCGCGGTGCCTTCCTCTCCCGCCGTGGCGCTCGGGCTGAAGTTCATGTCCTGCACGACGACCCCGATCGACCCTCCGGCGACCAGGGGCAGAGCCTCCGCCGCGCTCCTCGCGACGACGTAGGGGATCTCGTGCACGGAGAAGAGAACGGCGAGCGCGTTGGCAACCGCCGCCTGGTCCTCGACGATCAGGACTCGGGACATCAGGCGAGCGTCCGGCGCCGCCCGTTGCCGGAGCGGAGCCGTCCGCCGCAGGGCGGCGTGGGACATCTCCCCCGGATACGCCGGGGCGCGGGGAAGGTTCCCCGGCCGAGGGGCCGGCGGGCGGTCAAACGTTCCGTGTGGCTACGGCCGGGGCGACCCGCGCGCCCTTCCTCGCGGGAAAGTACGTCGCGGCGAGACCGGCCACCCACAGGAGCGCCACCCCCAGGACCACGAGACCCGGGTCGATCTTCGTCCCGTTCATCCGGGCGACGAGCGCGAGGTTCAGCCCGAACGCGAGCGCCACCCCGAGCGCCAGGCCCATCGTGGTGACGAGCCAGTTCTCCAGCAGGAAGTATTGAAGGATGTCCGCCCTCCGTGCGCCGAGCGCCCGCCGGGTGCCGATCTGCCGCGTCCGTTCAGCGACCGAGAAGACGGTCAGGCCGACGATCCCGAGCGACGTCACGAAGAGAAGCAGAAAGATGACGAGGGACAGGATCCGGACGAGGAGCGCGGACTGCGCCTGGAAGCGCGACTTGATCTCGGGCACGCCCTGAAGGGTGATGTTGCGCCCGTTGTCGGCGGCGAGAAGCGCCTTCTCCACCTGCTGGCGGACGGCGGCCGTCTTGCCGGGCTCCGTGCGAACCAGAAAAGCGGCGCCGCCCTGCTGGCTGTTGGCCACGTTCGGAAAAAAGATCACGTACTCGTGGATCGGCCAGCCGTAGGGGTTGTAGAAGCGGTCGATCACCCCGACGATCCGGTAGAGGTCGCCGTCGTTGTCTTCGATGTTCCTGCCGAGCGCCTTGCCGTCGGCGAAGAGCAGCTTCCCGAACGCCTTCGAGACGATCACGTCCTGGCTGATCGGCTTGACGACGCGGCCATCGGCGGTGCGTTCCCGGGTCTCGTTGCCGAGGTCGCGCAGGCGGACGGTGTCCGTCTCGACGTCCGTATGGGTGAAGTTTCTGCCTTCGATCAGCTCCGTTCCGAGCGTTGCGATGGTGGCTTCGTCCGCGCTGTAGACCTGGTTGCGGAGGTATTCGCCCTTCGAACCGGCGACCCGGCTCTCCATCGAGCTCCCGCCCCCCTGCCACGGCAGGAACCGCGTGTTCGTGGCCGCCCGGACGCCGGGAATGTGTCGGAGGACTTCCAGGTCCCTGGCCAGCGCGTTGTCGCGATACCCCTGCTCCTTGAAGGCGGGCGAAAACGGCGTGCTCCGAACGGTCAGGATGTTCTCGTCGTCGAAGCCGGACTTCTTCGCCATGTCGTTGCGCGCGTCGCGGATCATGTTCACGCAGTTGGACACGATCGCGAGCGTCAGCGCGACTTCCGCCACGATCAACCCGTAACGGACCTTGTTGCGGCGCATCGAGCGCAGGATGGGACCGAATTCCATGGGGCCTCCTTCGTCGGCCGTCTGACAACTTCTTTCAAATTTTCAAATGCTCGGCCGGCGCCAGCCGGCACGTGCGCCACGCGGGATACGCACCGGCGATCAGGCCCGCCGCGAGCGCGAGCCCGACCGAGAGCAGGATCATCGGCGCGTCGAGGTGGAAGAAGTCTCCCCTCGCCTGCGTCGCCTTCAACCAGGCGTTCATCGCCGCGAGCGCGCCGACCGACAGGAGCAGGCCGATCGCCCCCCCGACGAGCGCGACGAGCTCGCACTCGACGATGTGCTGGAGGAAGATGTCCACGCGAGTCGCCCCGAGCGCGCGCCGGACTCCGACCTCGCCCCCGCGCGCCAGAAACTTCCCGAGCAGCAGTCCCACGAGGTTGACGGCGCACACGGCGAGGAAGAGGAGAGAGACGATGAGCATCGCGGTCGCCTGGCGGGGGACCGCGCCCGCCACGTCCATCCACTCCGAGACCGTGGACAGGCGGTTGTTGAGAGGCCGCGCGAAGCGGCCGGTCTTTTTCTGCTCGAGCACGTACGCGTTCAGGAAATCGTGGTACGCGGCCGCCGCGGCAGGCGTGGGAAGCTCGACCCAGAACTGGATCCAGCACGTCTCCGACTGCAGGAAGCCGTCGAATCCCGGCGCGCCGCCGGCTCCCCAGCCGTCGCTGTTGCCGTTGGTGCGGATCTGCATCGGCTTCAAGAGGTTGAAGGGGACGTAGATCTTTTCGGGGGTGCGGACGCCGCCCTGCGTGAGGTCGTAGTACCGGAGGTTCGGCTCCCATCGCGCGAGCACTCCGACGACGCGGAAGTCGCGGTCGGCCATGCGGACCGTCCTGCCCACGCTGTTGCGCCCTCCGAAGAGCTTGTCGTTCATCTCTTCGGACAAAACGGCCACGGCCTCGGGCCCGGCATCCGCCTTCCGGTCCCATCCCGACCCGTAGCGGAACGGGACGTCAAACATGGGAAAGAAATCGGAGAAGCAGAGCCGCACGAGCTCGCGGAACGGGCGGGAGACCTTCGGGTCGGGGTACACGTAGAGGTTGGAGACGAACATCCCCGACTGGCGGAGGGGAATCTTCGACTGCATGATCCCCGTCATGTCGCGGTACGTGAGCTGCGTCGGCGGCTGGGTCGGATCGTTGCCGGGATAGGGCTTCAGCGGGTCCCAGCTGTCGAGCCGCACGTAGCGGAGGGTGTCGGCCTTTTCCGGAATCGGGTGCTTCGCGAAGGCGTGCCGGAAAGCGGCGAACGTCGTCGCAACGGCGATCCCGAGCGCGATGCCCGAGATGATCAGCACGGTCAGGGTCGTGTTGCGCCGCAGGCTCTTCGCCGCGATCCTCAGGTTGTGAAAAAACATCTCTTCCTCTTTCGTCCTCGAAGGCGGCGGCTAATTGAGGCTCGAGGCGAAGGTCCCGGCGGTGCGGTCCGCCGCGCCCTCCGCGGGGAGTGCGGAGAGGTCCGCGAGACCCCCGTCCAGAAGATGCACGCGGCGCGACGCCCGTGACGCGCACTCGGGCGTGTGCGTGACCATCACGATCGTCGTCCCGCTCTCGTTGATCTTCTCCAGGAGATCCATCACCTCGCGAGACATCATCGTGTCGAGGTTGCCCGTCGGCTCGTCCGCGAGAATCAACTTCGGCTCGCCCGCGAGGACCCGGGCGATCGCGACGCGCTGCTGCTGGCCACCCGAGAGCTGCGAGGGAAGGTGGTGGATCCGAGAGAGGAGCCCGACCGTGCGCACGGCCTTCTCGATCCGGTCGCGGCGTTCGGCCGCCGGCAGCCGGCGGTACCGCAGCGGGACGTCCACGTTGTCGAAGACGTCGAGGTCGGGAATCAGGTTGAAGCTCTGAAAGACGAAACCGATCTTCTCGTTGCGGATCTTCGACATCTGGTTGTCCGACAGGCGGCTCACGTCCTTGCCGTCGAGCTCGTAGGAGCCCGAGTCGAAGGTGTCGAGAAGCCCGGCGACGTTCAAGAACGTCGTCTTCCCGGAGCCGGAGCGGCCCATCACCGCCACGAACTCTCCCGAGCCGACTTCGATCGAAAAGTCGTGGAGAGCGTGAGTTTGAATCAGATCGGTCCGGTAGACCTTGTTGATGCCCTTCATCGAAAGCATGGAGACTCCTTGCGCTTGCTTCAATTCCGAATCAGGACGTTCTTCGCGCCCGCGAGCTCGGACGTGTCGGACAGAATGACTTTTTCTCCCTCGCGCAGCCCGGTGCGGATCTCGACTTCCGAGACGCTGATCGCGCCCACGGCGATGTCCCGTTTGGTCGCGACGCCGTTCTCGACGACGTAGATCTGCCGGCCTCCGCCGCTCTCGAGGAACGGTCCGCGCGGGAGCTTCAGGACGTTCGGCTTCTTTTCGAGGACCATCCGGACGCTGACGCGCTGGCTCTGGCGAAGTCCGGCGGGCGTGTCCCCTTCGAACACGACCGTGCCGCGCACCTGGCTGTCTTTGACCTCGGGCGACATCGCCGTGACGTGCCCGGGATATTCGCGCCCCTCGTACAGGATCTGGGCCTTCGTCTGGGGAAGCACGTCGGAGGAATAGTTCTCGGGCAGGGTGATTTCGACCTCGAACGCGGAGAGGTTGACGACCGTGACCACGGGCTGATTCGCGTTGACCGCGTCGCGGTCCTGCACCGCCACCGACGCGACGATGCCGTCAAAGGGCGCGGTGAGCGTGAGCTGGTCGACCTGCCGCTGCAGCTCGCCGGCGACCGAAGCCTGCCGGTCGACGAGGAGCTTACGGCTCTGGATGTCGAAATCCGCGGTCTCGATCTGGAGCTTGGCGGTCGCCTGCGCGTTCGCGAGCTCGAGCTCGGCGATCCGCACGTCGTCTTTCGCCTTCTCGTAATCCGTCTTGTTCAGAATCCCCTGATCGAACGCCGACTGCGCCCGCTCGAGCAGACGCCGCGCCGCGGTGACCCGCACGTCGAGGAGGTCGATGGCGTGGCCGTTCTTGATCGCGTCCTGCCGCGCGTCGATCTTTCCGCGCTCGAAGCTCGACTGAAGGCCCTGGAGTGTCGCGCGCTCCTGGAGAAGACGGCTCTTCACCTCGGGGCTTTCGATCCTCGCGAGCGGCTGGCTTTTCGTGACGTTCGCGCCGGCCCGTACGAGCAGCGCCACGATCCCGCCCGTCGGAGCGAAGAGCGTCGGGTGGAGCGCGGCGACGATCTTTCCCTCGGCCGAGGCGTCGCGGACGAGGTCGCCGCGCGTCACTTCGCCGATCCGCACCCGCGAGGCGTCGATCGAGCGGTCCGCCCGCGACCAGCGTCGCACGGTCGGGACCGCGAACGCGGCGAGTACCAGAATCGCCACGCCGCCCGCGATCGCGAGCATCGTGCGGCGCGAGAGACCGCCCGGGCGCTCGACCGCCTTGTCCATCGCCGAGAGGTCTTCGATCATCGGTTCTCAAAGAGCTCCAGAGAGCAAGGCCGCTGCCAGGCGGGAGAACGCGGAAGATCGCGAAAACGCCTGCGAATACGGCGGTTTCGCGGCGGGAAGGCGGACACCTGTCCGGGCTTGCCTCCGGACAGGCGTCCGGTCCGGACGGTTTTGCCCCCCTATACTTTCGCGTGCTTCTTCGGATCTTTCTGATCTTCGCGGCCGGGGTCGCGCTCTGCTGCGCGGCTTCCTCGGGGCCAGCATCGAGGCCGACGCAGGCCACGGATTCTCCACCGCGCGGATGGGTCCGGGGGCCGCACGGAACGCTCCGCGTCGACGAGGCCGGCCGCGGCGGCCTTCCGCTCCTCTTCGTGCACGGCAACGGCGGGAATCGTTCGCAGTGGGCGGAACAGCTCGCGCACTTCTCCCCGTCGCGCGCGGTCGCCGCCCTGGATCTCTCCGGCATGGGGGACTCCGAGCTTCTGCCCGGCGGAAAGATCCGCGTCGAGGGCTTCGCGGCGGACGTCGAAGCGGCCGCGGACGCGCTCGGCTTCGGACGCTACGTCCTCGTCGGTCACAGCTACGGGGGCGCCGTCGTCGCGGCGTGCGCGGGACGCCGACCCGACCGTGTCGCCGCAGTCGTTTTTGCCGACTCCGCCGGCGACCTCCACGCGACGCCCCCGGAGCAGATCGAGCCGTTGAAGCGCGGTCTCGAGGCGGACTACCGCAAGTTCACGGACAAGTGGTTCGAGGGAATCCTCGTCGGGTCTCTTCCGGAGACGCGGGCCGCCGTCCTCGACTCGCTGCATCGAACGCCGAAGGAGGTCTTCACGGGCGCTACGGACGCGCTCTACGCGTTCCGGCTCGACGAGTCGCTCGCGCGGTATCCGGGCCCCATGCTGTCGATCTCCTCCATCCTCTTCGCGAACCCGGTCGCGATCCACCGGACCCGGAAAGACGTTCCCGTCCGCCGGATCGAGGGAGCCAGCCACTGGCTGATGATGGACAGGCCCGGGGAATTCGACCGGCTGCTGGAAGACTTCCTGAAGACGATTTCGTAGAAGACGATTTTCTAAGAACATTGGCCTCCGTTCGAACGTCTGAACCCCTAGAGACGGGTCTGTCGACCCGGAGGAGAGCCCCATGAAGACGTTCCCTCGCCTTCGCACGGCCCTGTTCGTCACGTCGGTCTTTCTCGCGGCGGGCGGCGCCGCTTTGGCGGAATCGCGGATCGAGAAGAACCTGCGGCTCGATCCCGGAGGCGAGATCTCGGTCAAGACCGACCTGGGTTCGGTGAAAGTCCGCGGGACCGACCAGGCCGGCGCCCGGATCGTCGTCACCTCTCGCGACGAGGACATCAACGACCTTCTCCGTTTCGACTTCGAGGAGCGGACCGGCTCCGTCAGCGTCGTCGCGCGCAAGCGTCATAGCCTCGACGGCTTCTTCGAGTCCGGGCGGCGGCGGGTTGCCTGGGAGAGTCGGTGAATATTCGACCTCTGTAGGGTCCGGTCGGATCCCTCTGTCAAGATCAGGCTTATGCCTTCCTCCGTCGCCATCGTCGGCGCGGGTCCCACCGGAATCGCCTGCGCGGTGGAGCTCGGTCGCCGCGGGATTGCCGCCGTCTGCTACGACCGCGGGGGGATCCTCAACACCATTTACCGGATGCCCGAGGAGCTGCGGTGGTTCTCGACGCGCGAGCTTCTGGCGATCGCCGGCGTTCCCTTCGCGGGCCCCGAGGCGCACCCGACGCGGCTCGAGACGCTCGCCTACTACCGGGGAGTGGCGGACGCGTTCGACGTCGCCGTCGCCGCGGAGACGGAGATCGTGTCGATCCGGCCCTCCGAGGCAGGCGGGGGCGAGCTCTCCGTGCACGCCCGGCGACACGGCCGCGACGCCGAGTTTCAGGCTCCCGCTGCGGTCATCGCGACGGGTTTCTTCGACAACCCGCGCCGGCTCGGCGTCCCCGGAGAGGACTTTCCCCACGTCCACCGGCGGTACGTCTCGGGCTACCCGTTCCATCGGCGCGACGTGGTCGTCGTGGGAGGCAGGAACTCCGCCTCCGAGGCGGCGCTCGATCTCTACCGCCACGGAGCGCGGGTCACGATGGTGGTGCGCGCGCCGGTGATCTCGGACCGCGTCAAGTACTGGATCAAGCCCGACCTCGAGAACCGCATTCGCGCGGGGGCCATCCGCGCCTTCTTCGAGAGCCGCGTCGTGTCCATCGAGAGGGACGCCGTCTCGATCGACACCCCGGCGGGGCGAGAGACCGTCGCGGCCGACGCCGTGTTTCCCCTGGTCGGCTACGCGCCGGACTTCGCCCTCTTCGAGCGGTGCGGCATCTCGACCGAGGGGAGCAACCGCGCCCCGGTCCACGATCCCGAAACGCTCGAGTCGAACGTGCCGCGCATCTATCTGGCGGGCGCGCTCCTGGGCGGCAGCGAGATCGGACGCATCTTCATCGAGAACAGCCGGCACCACGCGGCGATGATCGCGGAGGGGATCAGCCGGCGGATTCCCTTGACCCCGACCCTCTCCCGCCGGGAAGCTCCCCCCGCCCTCTCCCAAGGGGAGAGGGAGCAGAAGCAAACCTTCTTTCCGGAGATCCGTACCTCGCCGGGGAATGACCCGGACCGCTGAGCCCGCTGTGCACTCAGAACCCGAGGCGCGTCCCCTCGATCGGGTCCTCTTTTCGAGTCCCTTAGTCGAGATCGGCAGGTTCCGGGTGCGGCCCGGCGACCCCCGGTTTCACGACTCGGGACCGATCCAGCGGCACATCCTGGTCTTCCCGCGGATGCCCGTCTGGATCCGCCACGAGGGACAAGCGCCGTTCCTCGCAGACTCCGACATCGTGACGTACTACAACCGCGGACAGGTCTACCGGCGAGACAGCGTGCGCGGGATGCCCGACCGCTGCGAATGGTTCGCCTTCCCCGCGCGAGTCATCGAGTCCGTTCTCGTCGAGAGCGACCCCGCCGTCGCGGAGCGGCTCGCCCGCCCCTTCCCTTTTCGGAGGGGACCCGGCGATTCCCGCTCCTACCTCGAGCAGCGGCGGCTCGTCGAGGCGCTCTCGGGGGCCTCCGGAGGAGTCCCGCCGGATGCGATCGAGGTGGACGAGACCGTTCTCCGCCTTCTCGGCCGGCTCCTGCCCGCCGCCTGCCGGGCCGCGGGCATCGGAGATTCCCGCGCCGCTCCCCGCCCGGCGGGCACGAACCGCGCGGACCGCGAGCTCGTCGAGAACGCGAAAGCGGAGCTGTCCCGGTCTCTGGGGGCACCCGCGAAGCTCTCGGAGGTGGCGGCGCGTCTCGAGGTGTCGCCGTTCCGCCTGTGCCGGACGTTCCGGCGCGAGACGGGATCGACCGTGCACCGCTATCGCAACCGGCTGCGTCTGGCGGCGTCCCTCGAGCTCCTGCGCCAGACGCCGGGCGGAGTCACGGACGTCGCGCTCTCGCTCGGGTTCTCGAGCCACAGCCATTTCACCGCGGCTTTCCGGAAGGAGTACGGGGGGACGCCACGGGAGATCCGGCGGGCTTCCGGACGCCGCTCGACACGATGAACATCCGCCCGGAACGGTAGCCGCGGACTCCGCTCCACGCGGAGGTGATCAGAAGATCGTCCGTCCCGTCGCCGTCGACGTCGCCCATGCCCACCGCGTCGAAGCCGAACGTGTCGCCCGGAACGCGGCAGGTGAATGTCTTCAAGACCCGCCCGTCTTTTCCGGAAAAGAGCGTTGCCCGTCCCCCCGAGATGGCCGCGCCCGCGTACTGCCACGCCCCGACGATCAGATCCGCGTAGCCGTCGCCGTCGACGTCGCCCGCTGTCGCGCTGCCGATCCCGAATCCCTCTCCCGCCGTTTCGCCGGTCAGCGTGCGAAGCCGCGCTCCCGTCCTGCCCGAGTGGACGTAGACCCGACCCGTCGCGGGACCCTTCGCGGCGTTGACCCAGTCGGAAGCGTAGATGTCGGGAACACCGTCGCCATCCACGTCGCCGAGCACCGACACGAACATGGCGCCAAGCGCGCGTCCCGTCTCGTCCGACTCGATGACGAACCTCGGTTTCGACGAGAGGCCGCCATAGACGTAGGTACGCCCGGTCTTGCGGGGCCCCGCCTTCGGCGCACCGACGATCAGGATCGGGCGGCCCTTCCCGGATGCCCCTCCCACCGTGCTCCCGAAGGCATCGCCCTCACGCTCGCCCGTCAGCGTCAGAAGCCGGTGGCCGTCCTTGCCCGAGAAAACGTAGGCGCGGCCCGCGCCCTTGCCCCCCGCCGAGTTGCCGGGCGCGCCGACGAGGACGTCCGCATAGCCGTCGCCGTCGATGTCGCCCGCGGTGCTGACGTGCTGCCCGAACGCGTCGCCGTCCGCTTCCGCCTCGAACGTGCGGAGGATCCGGCCGTCTTTTCCGGAATAGAGGACCGCGCGGCCGCCCCCCGGGACACCGGCACCGCCGGGCGCGCCCACGATCACGTCCGGGATCCCGTCGCGGTTCGTGTCGCCCGCACCCTCGATCCCGTTGCCGAGCTGGTCGCCCGCGCGGCCATCGGCCGTCCACAAGAGCGTGCCGGTGCGCGTCGAGTACACGTAGACGCGGCCAGCCTGGTTTGCCGCCGCGCTGCGCGTCGGCGCGGACGTCACGACGTCGGGAACGCCGTCGCCGTCCACGTCTCCGATGTTCCGGGCGATCCAGCCGAACTGGTCATTCATCGCCTCGCCGTCCCACTCCCGCACGACCTTCACGTCCTCGACGAACGGATCCGCGAAGTCCTCCGGCTTCGGGAGCAGACCGGCGAATCGCGCATCCTTGCGGATCGAGTCGAGGTCCGTGTCCACCGGCGCGTAGGTCATGTCGAGCTTCCGGGTGGCCCGGACCTTCGCGAGCCAGTCGAACGCTTCGTCGGGCCGGTTCTTGAACGCCGCGACGACTCCGAGGTTGTACATGGCGCGGGGCGATCCCGGCTCGAGCTCGAGGGCTCGCGTCGAGGCGGCGGCGGCGCCGTCGAAATCCTTCGTCTTGATCCGGGCGGCGCCCAGAGCCCGCCAGGCCTGCGCATTGTCGGGCTCGCGGCGAGTCAACGGTTCCAGAATCGCCACCGCGCCGGCCGGATCTCCCGCCTGGATCCGGGCCATCGCCGCGGGAAGACCGGGAGGAGCGGGCGTCGGAGTCGCGCCGGGTTCCGCGGGCCCGGAGCCCCGCGCCGCGAGCGTCGCAAGAAGGAGAACCGAACCGGCCGCCGCGCGCCTGATCTTTCGAAAAGCCATGTCGCCCCCTGGCGGGCGACGATAGGCGCGGGCGGCGAAGCCGAGCTATCGAAATCTTGCGACAGAATGGGCGGGTCCGGTCGAGGAGGTAAAGAGATGGATGACTCCGGCAACGGCGATCACGAGACGCGGGTCCGCGACGCCTTCGACTCGCTGCACAAGAACATCGGGGGGCGCCTCGACGACTCGGCGCGAACCTCCTTCGACGGCCTGCGCGACGCCGCACAGCGCCGCGACGCAGAATCCCTCCGCCGCGAGCTCACGGCGGTCCAGGAAAAACACGGCTGGCTCTACCGCGAGCTCGCGGAACATCCGGCAATCTCGAACCTCTTGAACGAGCTGGCGCTGTGGGGGTTCTAGAGATCGCGGAATGAATTCGTGCCCGGATCCCTTCTTTTCTGAGCGAAGCGCTCTCTCGGCCGCCTGTTCGCGAAGCGAATGCCGCGGCCGAAAGCTCTGACCCATGTACAACGAGTTCTACGGTTTCCGCGACAGTCCCTTCAACATCACGCCCGACCCGCGTTTTCTGTTCTTCAGCGACCAGCACCGGGAGGCGTTTCACCACATCCTCTTCGGGCTCCGTGAGCGGAAAGGGTTCATCCAGATCACGGGCGAGGTCGGCGCGGGCAAGACGACCGTGTGCCGGGCGATCCTGGAGGAGCTCGGGCCCACCTTCCGCACCGCTCTCATCCTGAACCCGATGGTCACGAGCGGCGAGCTCATGCAGGCCATCCTCGAAGAGCTCGCACTGAAGCCCCAGCGGCTCAATCGCGCCGCCTACCAGGGAATCTTGAACGCATACCTTCTCGACGAGGCGAGCCGGGGCAACGACGTCGCGCTCTTCATCGACGAGGCGCAGGACCTGGACGATCACGTGCTCGAGTACATCCGCCTCCTCTCGAACCTCGAGACCGATCAGCGCAAGCTGATCCAGATCGTGCTCATCGGCCAGCCGGAGCTGCGCGAGAAATTGAACGACCGCCGGCTGCGCCAGCTGCGGCAACGAATCACCGTTCGATACCACCTGACGCCGCTCACGCGCGAAGACACGGAGCGCTACATTGCGCACCGCCTCCGGGTCGCGGGCGGCAACGGGAGGCCGTCGTTCACCCGCTGGGCGATCCGCGAGATCCACCGTTACTCCGGCGGCATCCCGCGGCTCGTCAACGCGGTCTGCGACAAGGCCCTCCTCTACGGCTACGTCAACGGCTCGGAGCGGCTCGACGCGCGAAGCATCCGCCGCGCGATCCGCGAGCTCGAGGGGATCGCATGAGCCTGATCGACGAGGCCCTGAAGAGAGCGCGGGACCAGAAGCTCTCCGCGGCGCCCCCGCAGACAGGGTCGAAGTCGGGCCTCCCCGCGGACCCGTGGACGTACGCGCCTCTCCCCCACGCCCGCCGCCGCTCGGTCGCGCTTCCCTGGGGAATCGCCGGAGCCTTCGCGGCAATCGCGGCTGCGGCGGCGGTCGCGATCTGGATCTCGCGCTCCGAACTGCGACCGGTTCCCGCCGCGAAGCCGCCCGTTGCCGTGCCGCGGGCCGCGTCCGAGAACTCCTCCGCTCCGGTTTCCGTTCCCGCTCTTCCCGCATCGGGCGCGACGCTCCCCCGCGACGCCGGCGGCCCGCCTGTCCTTGCCTCTGCGGAGTCTCCGGAAACCGCACCGACGACGAAGACGAAGACGAAGACGAAGACGAAGAAGGTCGCTGGCGGACGGGAGCAAGAGCCTGAGCGCGCGGCGCCCGCGCGCCCGGTCTCGACGACGACCCTGAGCCCGCGGCAGGAGATACCCCCGCGCGAGGCCGCGGAGAAACCGGAACCGCCGCCGCAACTCCCGCGGCCGGCCAGCCGGGCCGTGGACGGGCGGACGTTCGTCGGCGCGCTCGTCGCTCCCAACGGCGCCCGGGTCGAGCTCGGAGGAATCGTCTACTCCGAGACCAACGCGAGCGCGCTCTTGAACGGCCGGATCCTTCCCGTCGGCGCCGTCGTCGAGGGAATGACGATCTCCGCGATCCGGGAAGACCGCGTCGAGCTGTCGGCGGAGGGGCTGACCGTCCATCTCACCCTGCGCTAGCGGCGTCCCGCGCAAAGCGCGGAAAGGCGCCGCGCCCTCTTCGAGCGCGCGCTTCCCACGCGCGCGAGAAGAGGCTTGAAGAGCTGACTGACAAAGATGGGCTCCTTAGGGAGGCGAAAGGGGCGGCCGAGGGTGCAACCTTTCCCCTCCGAGGGGTGTTTCTTTTCCCGGGAGGCCGGGACATGCGACGATCCTGCGCGAACAAGCCCGGAGGGTGCGCGGCAGACGTGCGGGGCGCCAGCCCGCGGGGGCAGCTTCAGATCGTGGCCGGCGGCGCAGCCGCGGAGGAAGATCCGATGGCCGAACAGAGATCGCTCGAGGCGGATCTCGCCCGGGATCTCGACGGTTCGTTCGAGCGGCTGGTCGTCGAATACCAGGACCGCCTCTATGCGTTCGCGCTGCGCTTCTGCGGAAACCGCGAGGACGCGGAGGAGGTCGCGCAGGATGCGTTCGTCCGAGCCTACGGGGCTCTGCGCACCTACCCCGCGCAGCGCGTGCGCACGCTCGCGATGCGGCCCTGGCTCTATCAGATCGTCCTGAACGTGGCCCGCAATCGCTACCGCCGGAAGCGGCACTCGACCGTTTCTTTCGAAGCCGCTTCCCGCGGCGCCGAGGGAGAAGATCCGATTCCGTTCGAACCTCCGGATCGCCCGGAGGAGCGCCCCGATCGCCGTTTCGAGCGGCGGCGGGAGCGCGCCGACATCGCGAGCCTCGTGGCGGCTCTGCCGCCCCGCTTTCGCGAGCCGCTCATCCTCCGCTACGTCGAGGGTCTTCCGATCGCCGAGGTCGCCGCGGTCCTGAAACAACCCCTCGGGACGGCGAAATCGAACGTCCACCGGGCGATCAACGTCCTGCGTGAATCGCTTTCTCGTTCCCGGAGCGCGCGGTTCGGCGCGTTGGAGGTCAGATGAAACAGAAACAGAGGCCCGACGACACGCTCGAGATCGCGCGCGCGCTCCGCGGCCGTTCGGGCGGCCGAGCTCCCGTTTCTCTGCTTCCTGCCGTGATGCGGCGGGTCGGACTGGCCGAAACCTACTGGAAGCTCTCATCGCCGGTGGGCACCGTCTTCGTCGCACGGGGACCGCGAGGAATCTCTCTCGTGCTGCGAACCGGATCGGCCGCGCGCTTCGAGCGCGAATTCCGGCGGCGCCGGGGAAAGGGCGTCATCCCCGATGCGTCGCGCCCGCCGCGCGCTCTCGTCCAGGTCCTCTCGGCGCTCGACAGCCAGGCGGCGCGCGAGCTCGAGCTGGACCTCTCCGGCCTCTCGGAGTTCGAACAGGCGGTCCTGCGCAAAGCGCTGGAGATCCCTCGCGGCGAAGTGCGTCCCTACGCCTGGATCGCGCGCGAGGTGGGCCGCCCCGACGCGATCCGGGCGGCGGGAAGCGCCCTCGCGCGGAATCCCGTTCCGCTGCTGATCCCCTGCCACCGGGTCGTGAGGAGCGACGGCCGGTCGGGTGACTACGTCTTCGGCGCCGGCGCGAAGCGCGAGCTCCTCGAGACGGAGGGCGCGCGCCCGGACGTGATCCGCGCGCTCGCCGCCGCCGGTGTCCGGTTTCTCGGCCACGAGGAGAAGCGCTTCTTCTGCTTCCCCTCCTGCGGAGGCGTCGACCACCTGGTCGAGTCGAACCGCATCCGGTTCGGGTCGGCCCGAGAGGCGTTCGCTGCCGGCTACCACCCCTGCGAGGATTGCCGGCCGGCGGCCCTCGCCTCCTAGCCCCTTTGTTGAAGCGGTACCGGGCTTGCAATTACGAGCCCTGTGCGGCGCTTCTTTCGCCGCCCAAGGAGTGGCGGATGTTCAAACGTTGGAGAACAGGGATCGTGGGAATCGGAGCGGCATTGACACTGACGGCGAACCTTTTCGCGCAAAGCAATCCCAATCAGCAGCCGAGCATGGAGTCCACCCCGACGAGCCCGCGCATGGACTCGACGCCCAGCCGGACGATGGGCACGCAGACGACCCCGGGGTACTCGACGACGCCTGGCTCAGGATCGACGTACACGACGGCTCCCTCTACCGGAAGCATGGGAACCGGATCTTCGTCTCCCTCGAGCGCCATGGGCGATCACCCGATGACGCGCACCGATTGCGCCAACAACGGCTGGAAGAGCTACTCGAGCCCGAAGTTCTCGAGCCAGAAGCGGTGCGAAACCTGGGTGAAGAAGAACGCGAAGTCCATGGGCATGACGGGCGGCACGGGAATGGGAGCATCCGGAGCGACGGGGAGCACGGGAACTTCGACGGGAACTGGAACGAGCGGTTCGGCGATGAGCACCACCCCCCGTCCGCGCACGACGCCCGGCATGAGCGCGACACCCTCGATGGTGACGACGCCCCGCGGCTAGAAATTCAGCGATTCAGAGATCGAGCCCCCTTCGAGGAGGGGGCTTTTCTTTTCGCGGATGGCCCCGGGATTCCCTTAGAGTTGTCGGCCAATCGGAGGCCACAACGTGAAGAAGACGATTCGGATGGCTCTCGCTCTGCTCTGCGCGTTGGCCGGCGCCGCGTCCGCCCAGCAGCCGCCGTCGGCGCCCACTCCCGCGGGTCGCGAACCGCGCTCCGCGGCCACGAGCCCGACGCCGAAGGAAGACCCGCTCGCGCGGAGCCGCAAGGAACCCGCGAAGGAAGAGCTTTCTCGAACCGGCAAAGGGTCCAATGCCGAAAAGGAAAAACCTCCCGCGAAAGGGGGCTTGCAGTCCTCGACGTTCACCGGCCTCGAGCTGCGCTCCCTCGGGCCCGCCCTGACCTCGGGGAGGATCGTCGACATCGCGGTGGACCCCAGGAACACGAGCCGCTGGTTCGTAGCCTCGGCCGACGGCGGCGTGTGGAGGACGGTCAACGCCGGTGTCAGCTTCCAGCCGGTCTTCGACGGGGAGGCGTCGCATTCGATCGGATGCGTGTCGATCGACCCAAACGATTCGCAGGTGATCTGGGTCGGGTCCGGAGAGAACAACAGCCAGCGGGTCGTCGGCTACGGAGACGGCATCTACCGGTCCGAGGACGGCGGCGAGAGCTGGAAGAACATGGGTCTCAAAACCTCCGAGCACATCTCGAAGATCGTGATCGACCCTCGCGACTCGAAGACGTTGTACGTCGCGGCGCAGGGTCCGCTGTGGGGTCCGGGCGGCGAGCGCGGCCTCTACAAGACCCGGGACGGCGGAAAGACCTGGACGGCGTCGCTGACGATCTCGGAGAACACTGGCGTCACCGACCTCGTCATGGACCCGCGGGACTCGAACGTCCTCCTCGCGTCCGCCTACCAGCGGCGCCGGCACGTGTACACGCTCATCGACGGCGGTCCCGAATCGGCGATCTACAAATCCGTGGACGCCGGGGCCTCGTGGCGCAAGATCTCGACCGGACTTCCCAAGGAGGAGATGGGCCGGATCGGCCTGGCGATCGCGCCCTCCGCTCCGGACGTCGTCTATGCCGTCATCGAGGCCGCCAACAAGGCCGGCGGTTTCTTCCGCTCGACCAACCGCGGGGAGACGTGGGAGAAGCGCGCCGACTACGTGCCGGGAAGCCCGCAGTACTACAACGAGATCTTCGTCGACCCGAAAGAGAAGGACCGCGTCTATTCCATGGACGTCTGGATCCAGGTGACCGACGACGGCGGGAAAACGTTTCACAAGCTCGGCGAGGCCTGGAAGCATCCGGACAACCACGTGATCTGGATCGATCCCGCGGACACGAGCCACTACGTCGTCGGCTGTGACGGCGGAATCTACGAGAGCTACGATCGCGCCGCGAGCTGGGAGTTCAAAGCGAACCTTCCCGTTACCCAGTTCTACCGCGTGAGCGTCGACAACGCCTCGCCGGTCTACAACCTGTTCGGCGGCACCCAGGACAACTTCAGCCTCGGCGGGCCGTCGCGCACGCGGAACATCCACGGCATCGCCAACTCGGACTGGTTCGTCACGGAAGGCGGCGACGGATTTCAGAGCCAGATCGACCCCGAGGACCCGAACACCGTCTACGCGGAGGCGCAGTACGGGGTGCTCACGCGCTTCGACCGCCGCACGGGCGAGAGCCTTCTGATCCAGCCGCTCGTGGCGCCCGGCGATCCGCCGCTCCGCTGGAACTGGGACTCGCCGCTCATCATCAGCCCGCACAAACACACGCGTCTGTATTTCGCCGCGCAGCGGATCTTCCGCAGCGACGACCGGGGGAGCACCTGGAAGCCGGTGAGCGGCGACCTCACCCGGCAGATCGACCGCAACAAGCTGAAGGTCATGGGCCGGGTCTGGGCGGCGGACGCCGTCGCCAAGAATGCGTCGACGTCTCTCTACGGCAACATCGTCGCGCTCGCCGAATCGCCGAAGCAGGAGGGCCTCCTCTTCGCGGGCACGGACGACGGCCTGATCCAGGTGACCGAGGACGGGGGAGCGACCTGGCGGAAGGCGGCGCCCGTTCCGGGCGTTCCCGAGTTTTCGTACGTGAGCCGGCTGTCTCCGTCGCCGCACGACGCGTCGATCGTCTACGCCGCCTTCGACAACCACAAGAACGCGGACTTCCGGCCCTTCCTCGCGAAGAGCGGGGACCGCGGACGGACCTGGACCTCGATCACCGGCGATCTCCCGGCGCGCGGAACTTCGTGGGTCGTGATCGAGGACCCGGGCGAGCGCGACCTCCTCTACGCGGGGACGGAGTTCGGTCTGTACTTCTCGCGGGACGGGGGCCGCCGCTGGATCCAGCTGAAGGGCGGGTTCCCCAACGTCGCCGTGCGAGACGTCGCGGTTCAGGCGCGGGAGGGCGACCTCGCCGTGGCGACGTTCGGGCGCGGCTATTACGTCCTCGACGACCTGTCGGCTCTCCGCCGCTCGAACGCCGAGGCTCTCGCGCGCGACGCGACCCTGTTTCCGGTGCGGCGGCCGCTCGTCTTCATGCCGGAGTCGCCGCTCGGAATCCGCGGCAAGGCGTTTCAAGGAGAGAGCTATTTCACGGCGCCCAACCCTCCGTTCGGCGCCGTCCTGACCTGGTACCTGAAAGAGGATCTCAAGACCCGGAAGAAAACGCGCCAGGAGCGGGAGAAGGACCTGGTCAAGCAGGGCAAGGATCCGGAGTTTCCGACGCCGGAGCAGTTTCGCGCCGAGGCGCGCGAGGAGAATCCCGCGGTCGTCGTGACGATCGCGGACGCCGAAGGAAACGTCGTGCGGCGCCTGAAAGGGCCCGCCACGGCCGGAATGCACCGGATGGCGTGGGACCTGCGGTTTCCCCCCTCGACGCCGACGAGCTTGAAACCGCCGGTCTCCGATCCGTTCTCCGAGCCTCCCTCCGGGCCGATGGTCACGCCGGGGCGTTACACGGCGTCGCTCGCGAAGGTCGTGGAGGGAGAGTGGACGAGCCTCTCGGAGCCGCAGAGCTTCGAAGCGCGCGGCCTGTACGAGATCCCGGAAGCAGATCGCAAGCGTCTTCTCGCGTTCGAGCGGAAGGTCGCGAAGCTGCAGCGCGCCGCGACGGGCGCCCTCGAGACGGTCGACGAGACGAAGACACGGATCGCCCTCATCAAGCAGGCGCTGCTCGACGCGCCCGGGGCGGACGCGCGCCTCGGTACGGAGGTCCGCGAGGTGGAGGCGCGCCTGAAGGACATCGAGCTCGTGCTCCGGGGAGACGCGGCGCTCGCCGCCCGCAACGAGCCGACCCCGCCTTCGGTGATGGACCGCATCGAGGCGGTCGTCGGCGCGCAGTGGACGGCGACGTCCCCGCCGACGGGGACGAGCGAGCAGGCCTACACGTGGGCCGGGGAGGCCTTCCGCGGGCCCCTCGAAAACCTTCGGCGGCTGGTCTCGGTGGATCTCAAGAAAATCGAGGACCAGATGGAAACCGCCGGCGCGCCCTGGACGCCGGGGCGGCTTCCGACGTGGCAGCCGGAATAGCCGCCGGGCCGGGCCCACGCGTGAGCGTGTAGGGGCGACCCTTGTGGTCGCCCGCCCGGGACGTCGAAAAAACCCTTACAGGTTCTCGAGCAGATACCGCGCGATCAGCGCGTGGACGTGGAGCGCGGTCCCCTTCCCCTCCGAGATCGAGTGCGTGCGGTTCGGGTACGCCATGAAGTCGAACGTCTTTCCGAGTTCGACCAGGCGGTTCACCAGACGCTCCGCTCCCTGGTAGTGCACGTTGTCGTCGCCCGAGCCGTGCACGATCAGGAGCTTCCCCTTGAGGCCTTCGGCGAAGGAGATCGGCGAGCCCTCCCGGTAGCCCTCCGCGTTTTCCGACGGCAGCCCCATGTAGCGCTCCTGATAGATGGTGTCGTAGAGGCGCTCGTCCGGAACGCTCGCGACGGCCACGCCGACCTTGTAGACGTCGGGATATCGGAACATCGCGTTCAGCGTGCTCGAGCCTCCGCCGCTCCATCCCCAGATCCCGATGCGATTCGCGTCCACCCAGGGACGAGACGCGGCGAACGCGCGGACCGCCGCCGCCTGTTCCTTCGAAGAGACGACGCCGATCCGCCCGTAAACCACCTTGCGCCACGCCGCGCCTTTCGGCGCGGGAGTTCCGCGCGTGTCGAAGCTGACGACGACGTATCCTTCATCGGCGAGAGCACGGTGGAACAACGCGCGGGGTCCGCCCCAGCGGTCCACCACGGTCTGAGAGCCCGGCTCCCCATAGACGTACACGATCACGGGGTACTTGCGGGAGGGATCGAATCCCGAGGGCTTCAGCATCCAGCCGTCGAGAGTCACTCCGTCGCCGGCGTGCACCGTGAAGAACTCCGCCGGCGGAGAGAGCAGCCGTTCCGCTTTCGCGCGGAGCGCCCCGTTCTCGGCGAGCACGCGCTCCGATTTGTGCTGAGGCAGTCGCACGAGGTCCGCGGCGGGTGGCTCGTCGAAGCGCGAGAACGTGTGAAACGCCCAATTCCGGTCGGGTGACAGGTCGTACCCGTCGCTGCCCCGCCTTCCCGCGGGGGTGACCCGGTCGACCGTTCCCGTCCCGTCGAGCCGGCTCCGGTAGAGATGCTGCTCGACTCCGGTGTCGGGAGACGCGAGAAAATAGAGCCATCCGCCCTTCTCGTCGGCGCCTTCGATCGCTTCGACGTCGCCGTCGAACCGGGTGAGGAGCACGGGCGCGGATCCGTTCCGCGGCACCCGATACACGTGGCGCCATCCGTCCCGCTCCGACAGGGCGAGAAACGTCCGGCCGCCTTCGAGCCCGCGGACGTCCTGGTAATCCACCCACGTTTTCGATTCGTCCCGGAAGATCGGAAGGGCCGCGCCCGTCTTGACGTCGGCGATGAGCAGCTCGTCTAAGTTCTGCTTCCGGTTCAACCGGTAGAGCGCGAGCGCGTCGGAACCGCCAGCCCACTCCATCCGCGGGACGTAGAGGTTGCGCGGGTCTCCGCCCAGATCGATCCACTTTACGGGACCGCCGGCAACCGGGACGACGCCGATCGAGACGGCCGAGTTCTTCGTCCCCGTCTTCGGATAGGGATAGCGGCGGACGGTCGGATAGAGCCCTTCGGTGTCGTTGATGAGCGTGTAGAGCTCCACCCCGCTCGTGTCGAAGCTCCAGAACGCGATGGCGCGGCCGTCCGGGCTCCAGCGAAATCCGTCCCGGAGCCGGAACTCTTCCTCGGAGACCCAGTCGGTCGTGCCGTTGATCACCGTCTCGGAGCCCGTAGACGTCAGGCGGGTGATCGCCTGGGAGGCGAGGTCCTCGACCCAGATATCGTTGTCGCGGACCCACGCCACCCGCGAGCCGTCGGGAGAGAACTTGGCGAACATGAGCGACGACTCGGGCGCCGTGCCGCCGAGCTTCCGAAGCGCTCCGGTTGCCAGATCGAGCACCCAGTAGTCGCCGCGGGTGTTCGTGCGCCAGACCTTTTTCGAATTGGTGAAGACGAGGAGCCGCGACCGTCCCGCGGACCACGCGTAATCCTCGATGGCGAGCGGTTTCGGCGCGCCGGCCGGCACGAGCCTCGACGCCGGAACGAGGACCTCGCGGCGGCCCGACGCCGTCTCGTAGGAAACGATGTCCTTCGATGGGGCGAGATCCTTCCCGGGCGAGGCCTCGAGCGTCGTGTACGACCTTCCGCCGTCCAGCCAGCGCGCGGGACCGAACGAGACGGGGGAGTACTCGCGCTTTTCGAAAATGCGCGCGAGCTCGGACTGGAACGCGGGGCTGGGCTCCGCACCCCGGGCCTCTCGCGCGGCGGCCAGAACGACGGCGAGAGTCGCGAGACGAAAGGCCAGTCTCCTGCGGACGCGCATGCGGACCTCCGATTGAACGGACCTCGACGCGAGCGCCCGATTATAGAGAGCGGCCCGCGCCCCGAGCCGCCCTCGATATCATCCGCACGCATCCGATGAAAGCTTCGCCCGCGCGCCCGCGCCACGGAGGAATCTGCATGGCCCGATACCAGCCCGCCATCGTCCTGGCGTTCGTCTTCGCCGCAACGAGCGCCATCGCGCAGGCGCCAACGCCGGCACCGGCGCCCGACCCGTTCGCGGAGCTGCGCTACCGGTTCATCGGTCCCCCGGGCAATCGCGTGAGCGCGGTCACCGGCGTGCCCGGCGATCCCAACGTCTACTACGCGGGAGCCGCATCCGGCGGCGTCTGGAAATCGACGGACGGGGGAATTCACTGGCGTCCCGTGTTCGACGAGCAGCCCGCCCAATCGATCGGCTCGATCTCGATCGCGCCGTCGGACCCGAACGTCGTGTGGGTGGGGACCGGCGAGCCGTTCATCCGGAGCAACGTCTCGATCGGCAACGGGATCTACCGCTCGACGGACGCGGGAAAGACGTGGAAGCACCTCGGCCTCGAGAAGACGGGCCGCATCGCGCGAATCGCGGTCGACCCCCGCAATCCCGACGTCGCGTACGCCGCCGCGCTCGGCACCTGCTACGGACCGCAGCAGGAGCGGGGCGTGTACCGCACGACCGACGGAGGAAAGACGTGGGAGCGCGTGCTGTTCGTGGACGAGAACACGGGAATCTCGGACCTGTCGATGGACTCGAAGAACCCGCGCATCCTCCTCGCCGGGTCCTGGACCATCGACATCAAGACGTGGGGGCGAAAGAGCGGAGGCAATTCCGGCGGCCTCTTCCTCTCCCGCGACGGCGGAACCACGTGGAAGAAGCTCTCCGGCCACGGCTTGCCGGAGCCCCCGGTGGGAAAGATCGCCGTTTCGATCGCGCCGTCCGAGCCCCAGCGCATGTACGCGCTGATCGAGACGGGCCAGCGCGGCTCTCTCTGGAGATCCGACGACGGCGGCGAAAACTGGAAGCTCGTCAACCACAGCCGCCTGTTAAACGAGCGGCCGCACTACTACACGCGGATGCTCGTGATGCCCGACAACGCGAACGAGGTGTACTTCCCCTCGAACCAGATGGGGGCGACCTACGACGGCGGCGAGACCGCGGACCAGATCCGCTGGGGAGGAGACAACCACGACATGTGGGCCGACCCGAAGATGCCCAACCGCATGATGATCGGCAACGACATCGGCGTGATGATCTCGACCACGCGGGGCAAGGAGTGGAGCACGCTTCGCCTGCCGATCGGCCAGATGTACCACGTCGCGACCGACAACCGGATCCCGTACTGGGTCTACGGCCAGATGCAGGACGACGGTTCGATGCGCGGACCGAGCACCGTTCCGGGAGGCTTCGGAATCCCCTCGGGAGTGTGGACCTCGACCGCGGGCTGCGAGACGGGGTGGGCGCAACCCGACCCGGTCGATTCGAACATCGTGTGGGGCGGCTGTTATGCCGGCGTCGTGGAGCGGTTCGACGCGCGCACCGGCATGTCGAGGACGGTCAGCGTCTGGCCCGAGCGCACGATGGGCGCAAACGCGGGGCAGATCAAGCTGCGGATGAACTGGACGTTCCCGATCGCCATCTCTCCGCACGACCACAACACGGTCTACGTCGGCAGCCAGCACGTCCACGCGACGTCCGACGGCGGGCAGACCTGGAAGACGATCAGCCCGGACCTGACGACGGGCGACAAATCGATGATGGGCGACTCCGGCGGCCTGACGGTCGACAACCTCTCCGTCGAGTACGCGGGAGTCGTGTACTCGATCGCGGAATCGCCAAGGGAGAAGGGCGTCATCTGGGCGGGGACGAACGACGGCGTCGTGCAGGTCACGCGCGACGGCGGCGCCACCTGGTCGAACGTCACGCCGAGGTTCCCGGCCCTGCCGCCGAAGGGGACGGTGGACAGCGTCGATCCCTCCCCCTTCGACGGCGGCACCTGTTACGTGAGCCTCGACCTGCACCAGGTGGACAACCGCGATCCGTTCATCTTCAAGACGACGGACTACGGGCGCACGTGGAAAGCGATCTCGTCGGACATCCCGAAGAGTCCCCTCTCCTACGTCCACGTGGTGCGGGAGGACCCGTTCCGAAAGGGGATGCTCTTTGCCGGGACGGAGAACGCGCTCTATGTCTCCTTCGACGACGGCGGACACTGGCGACCGCTCCAGTCGAAGCTGCCCCACGCCCCCGTGTACTGGCTCACGATCCAGCCCCACTTCCACGACCTCGTCGTCGGAACGTACGGACGGGGCTTCTGGATCCTCGACGACGTGACGCCGCTCGAACAGATGACCGACTCCGTCCGCGCCGCCGCGATCCACCTGTTCGAGCCGCGGCCCGCGTATCGCTTCCGGCCCGTCTCCCGTCCGAACCTCGCGCCGCCCGGCGTGTCCGGGGGACAGAACGGACCGAATGGCGCGACGATTTCCTACTGGCTGCGCGATGCGATCAAGGCCGCCGGCGCACCCGCAACTGCCCCCGCGGCGCCGGGCGCCGCAAGCTCCGCCGCAGCGCCGGCCGGCGCGCCGAAGGCTTCCCCGAGGGACACCGAGCGGCACAGCGAAGCGGCGCTGGGAGAATCGGCGGAGCCCTCCGGGGAGGCTGGCGCGTCCCCGGACGGGTCCGACCAGCGGACGCCTTCGAAGGCTCCCGTCTCGATCGAGATCTTCGACGCGTCTGGACAGAAGATCCGGGCGCTCGCGTCCACGAACAAGACGGGGATGAACCGCGTGGTGTGGGACCTCCGTTACGAGCCGACGGAGGAAGTGCGGATCCGGACCACACCCCCGGGGAACCCCCACATCTGGGAGGAGAAGCGATTCCGCGGGCGAGACCGCCGCGGCGTCTTCTACTACGGAATCGATGCGCCCAAGCGCGGGCCTCTCGTCGCCCCGGGGACCTACACGGTGAAGATCCGCGCGGCCGCGACCGAGCTCACACAGAAGCTCGTCGTGCTGAAGGACCCGAACTCGGCCGGGACCGAGGCGGACGTAACGGCTTCGACGAAGCTCTCCGCCTCCCTCCAGCGCGACATCAACGCTTCCGCGCGGATGATCAACCAGCTCGAGTGGACTCGCCGGCAGCTGGAGGAGCTGCGGAAGATGCTGACCGCGTCGAAGGCGGACCGCGCGGCCTTCGCGGCCGCCGCCGACGTCGAGCGGCGCGTGCGGGCCGTCGAGGATCGCCTCCTCCAGCCGACGCTCGCCGAGGCGGACATAAAGTCGTTCCGCGGCCCCCTCGAGCTGTACCTGAAGCTCGTGTGGCTCCAGGCCGAGTCGGGGACCGGCGGCGGCGACGTGTCCGGCAACGCGGACTTCGCGCCGACGGCGGCGGAGCTCGAAGTCTACGACCTCCTCTCGCGGCAGCTCACGGAGGTCCGGCGGGACTTCGACGACCTGTACGCGAAGACGATCCCCGCGTTCAATGAAGCAAACCGGCCAAAGGGTCTTCTGCAGCTGATGACCGTGCGAGAGCCTGACGAGCCGCGTCCCCCCGCGAAACCCGAAGAGCCCGACGACGACGACGCCGCCGCGTCAGAAGATTGAGCGGAGTCCGCGTCCTGATCGACGTCAGGACGCGGATCGCCTCGAGCCGGCCCACGCGAGAAACGCGCAGATGCCGGCGAGCGCCGCGAGCGTCAAGACCCAACCGGGGACTCCCCCGACGAGAGGAGGCTTCGAGCGGGGGGCGATACCCGCCGCGACGAGGCCTGCGACGAGCACGCCCGCGAGCCCCTCGCCGGCGACGAGCCCCGACGCGGCGAGGATTCCTCGGTCTGCGTCCTCGCCGTTCGCCGGCGCGGCCTTTCGGCTGTCGACCCACTGCCGGACGCAGCCGCCGACGTAGATCGGCGCCATGGACGCGAGCGGCAGGTAAACGCCGATCGCGAAGGCCAGACCCGAGGCGCCGCAGAGCATCCCCGCGATTGCGAGTCCGCCGCCCGACAGCACCAGCCCCCACGGGAGCTTCCCGGCGAGCACTCCCTCGATGATCGTCTTCATCAACACCGCCTGGGGCGCGGGGATCTCCTTCGACCCGAACGTGTAGGCGCTGCCCAGGAGGATGACCGTGCCCGCGACCGCCCAGCACGCGACCGCAGCCCCGATCAGCTGGCCGAGCTGCTGCCGCGCCGGCGTCGCTCCAACGAGGTACCCGGTCTTCAGGTCCTGGGAGATGTCGCCCGCCTTCGAGGCCGCGACCGCGACGATCGTTCCCACGGTCAGCACGGCGGCGCGGGCTCCGGTGTCGGTCCAGCCCATCGCCGCGAAGATCGACGCGACGCCGAGAAGGGTCACGAGGGTGATCCCGGAGGTCGGCTGCGAGGAAACGCCCACGATGCCGACGATCCGCGCGGCGACCGTGACGAAGAGCACGCCGAAGATCCCGACGCCCGCGGCGCACACCGCTCTGGGCAGCAGGCCCATGTTGCCGGAGAAGACTCCCGGCACGAGGGCCGCCGTCGCGATGACGAGCGCGATCCCCCCGAGCACGAACGCTCCCGGCAAGTCCCGGTCGCGGTCGGCAGCTCCTCCGTCTCCCGTCGGGAGAGGGTCGGGGTGAGGGGCAGCGCGCCGCAGACCGCGCATGACGCCGGTGAAGGCCTTCCCCATCGTCGGCAGGTTCTTCACCACAGTCAGGATCCCGGCGACCGCAACGGCACCCGCCCCGACGTACCGGACGTAACGCGACCAGATATCCGAGGCGCCCATCGCGGAGATCGGGCGAACGGTCTCCGGGAAGAGCGGCGCCGGGGCGCCCGATCCGATCCAGGTGATGAGCGGGATGAGAACGAGGGAGGAGACGAGGGACCCGGCGACGAGCACGGCCGACTGGCGGTACCCCAGGATGTAACCGACCGCGAGAAGTGCCGGGGCGACCTCGATCGCGAGAACGGCGTTGGGAAGGACGGGCAGCCGGGCGGAGATCTCGCTCGGAAACAGGAACAACAACGCGAAGAGAAGCTTCAGGCCCGCGCCGAGGAGGATCCCGCGGAAGATCCAGGCTCCGCCGCCGAATCGCCGCGCGGTCGCCTGGAGGACGACGGCGCAGGCGGTTCCCTCCGGATACGGGAGCTCGTCGTGCGCATCGACGATGAGAAGGCGCCGCAGCGGGATCATGGCCGCGAGCCCGAGAAGCCCTCCGAGAAAACAGAGCGCGACGACCTGCGTGTATGGGGGCGCCATGCCCCAGAGAAAGAGCACCGGAATCGTGAAGATCGCGCCGGTCGCGAGCGAAGTGGACGCGGAGCCTACCGTCTGGGAGATGTTCGCTTCGAGAATCGTGCCGCGGCGGCCGATCAGCGTGAAGATGGCGACCGCCATGACCGCTGCGGGAATCGACGCCGAAACCGTCAGCCCGACCCGCAGTCCAAGATAGGCGTTCGCCGCGCCGAACACGACGCCGAGCAGGACGCCGATGACGACCGCACGGAAGGTGAACTCCGCCGTCCCGGGAGGCGAGGGAGCCGGCGAGGTCATCGGCGAATCCTAATCGGATCCGCATACGGGCGAGCGCATACAATCCTGCCGTTTCCTTTACAAAATCGAGGTACTGACCACATGAGCCTCACTTCCGGGTCCCAGCTCGGTCCCTATAAGATCGTCGAAGCGATCGGCGCGGGCGGCATGGGAGAGGTCTACAAGGCTCTCGACACGCGGCTCGAACGGACGGTCGCGATCAAGGTCCTGCCCGACCACCTCTCGAAGGACGAGGACGTGCGTCAGCGCTTCGAGCGCGAGGCGAAGACGATCTCCCAGATCACGCATCCGCACATCTGCGCCCTCTACGACGTCAACCGTGAGGGCGAAACCGAATATCTCGTCATGGAGTACCTCGACGGCGAGACCCTCGCCGATCGCCTCTCGCGGGGTCCCCTCCCGGCGGAACAGCTCATCCGCTTCGGAATCGAGATCGCCGACGCGCTGGACAAGGCGCACCGCCTCGGCATCGTGCATCGGGACTTGAAGCCCGGCAATGTGATGGTGACGAAATCGGGCGTCAAGCTCCTCGACTTCGGTCTCGCGAAGTTCCAGCCGGCTGCGAGCAATGCGATGTCCGGGGTTTCGCGCCTCGCGACGGCGGCGCAGGCGAGCCAGCCTCTGACCGAGCGCGGGACCGTGCTCGGGACGTTCCAGTACATGGCCCCGGAGCAGCTGGAGGGGAAGGACGCCGACGCGCGCTCCGACATCTTTGCCTTCGGCGCGGTGCTCTACGAGATGGCGACCGGCCACAAGGCATTCGAGGGGAAGAGCCAGGCCTCGTTGATCGGCGCGATCCTTCGCGACCAGCCGCCGCCGATCTCCGGGATATCGCCGATGACGCCCCCGGCCCTCGACCGCGTCGTGAAGACGTGTATGTCGAAGGATCCGGAAGATCGCTTCCAGACGGCGCACGACGTCAAGCTGCAGCTCCAGTGGATCTCGGAAGGCGGTTCGCAGGCGGGGCTCCCCGCACCCGTCGCCGCGCGGCGGAAAAACCGCGAAACGCTCGCGTGGATCGCGGCGGCCGTCGCGACACTCGCCGCCCTGGCGCTCGGCTGGGGATTCCGGAAACGAGCGCCGGCGCCGCAGCCCGTCATGCGCTTCGAGATCGCGCCGCCGGCGGACGTGACGACCATCGATGTGCCGCGCATCTCACCGGACGGGAAGATCCTGGCCTTCGACGCGACCGACGCGGGAGGAAAGAATCGGATCTGGGTGCGGCCCCTGGATTCGATCGAGGCGCATCCTCTGCCGGGCACCGACGGCGGTGTGCGTCCCTTCTGGTCGCCGGACAGCCAGTACGTGGGTTTCATCGCGGACGGCGTGCTCAAAAAAGTCGGCGTCTCCGGCGGGCCGCCGACCAAGATCTGTGACGCGCCCGGGGGCTCGGACGGGACCTGGAGTCCCGAGGGCGTCATTCTCTTCGACGGCACGGGCAGCGACCCCATCTACCGAGTCTCGGCCGCCGGAGGGACGAAGCAGGTCGAGGTCGGTCCCAACCGCGGGCGCCACGAGACGACCGTCGGATGGCCCGAGTTCCTCCCCGACGGACGCCACTACCTCTATCTGGTGGTCACCGAGAAGGCCGACGACAACGCGTACTGGATCGGCTCGATCGACTCGAAGGAGAAAAAGAAGCTCGCTCCCGCTCAGACGCTCGTGACTTATTCGCCTCCCGGATATCTTCTCTTCGCCCGCGACCGGACGCTCGTCGCGCAGCCGTTCGACGCGAAAGGCCTCAGGACCACGGGGGAACCCGTCCCGCTCGCCGAGAAGATCGGGACCGACAACGTGGGTCTCGCGCGCTTTTCGGTGTCGCGCACCGGTGTCCTCGTCTATCGCACGGCGCAATCCGCCGGGCGGCTGCTCTGGCGCGATCGCTCCGGAAGGGAGCTCGACTCGCCGGGTGATCCGGGCGTGTACAACAACCCGGTTATCTCTCCGGCCGGAGACCGCCTCGCCTACAACTTCGCCGACCCTCGCACCGGCAAGCAGGACATCTGGGTCCGAGACCTCGCTCGTGGCATCAGCTCGAGGTTCAGCCTCGGGCCCGGCGACAATTACCGGGCGATCTGGTCTCCCGATGGCGCGTCGATCGTCTTCGGCTCGGACCGGGGGGGCACCCCCGACATCTACGAGAAATCCACACGCGGACAATCGGCGGAAAAGCTGCTCCTCCACAGCGACGAGAACAAGTTTGTAACGTCCTGGACCCGCGACGGGCGTTACATCGGCTACACCAGCCAGGGCCCGAAGACGAACCTGGACATCTGGGCGCTGCCGACGTTCGGAGATCGGAAGCCCATCCCGATCTCCAACGGTCCGTTCTCGGAGAGTCTGGCGATGTTCTCGCCGGACGGACGCCACGTCGCTTACGTATCGAACGAGTCCGGCCGCGACGAGCTCTACGTCCAGACGTTCCCGGAAGCGGGGGGCAGATGGCAGGTCTCGACCGCCGGAGGCACCGATCCGAGCTGGCGAGGGGATGGCAAAGAGCTTTTCTATCGGGCGTCCGACCAGAAGCTCATGGCCGTCGAAATCCAAACTGCGGGCGAGTTCCAGGCTGGCATCCCGAAGGCTCTCTTCGGCGCTTCCGTCGTCCAGGGCACGACTCGCAACCGTTACAGCCCGTCTCCGGACGGCCAGCGGTTCGTCTTCGTCGCGCCGCTCGGACGCGATGCGCTCGGTCCGACGAGCGTCGTCCTGAACTGGCCGGGCACCCTGGGGAGGTAACGGATGACCCTGTCCATCGGATCGCGGCTCGGCCCGTACGAGGTTCTCGAAGCCATCGGGGCCGGAGGCATGGGAGAGGTCTACAAGGCCCGCGACACGCGCCTCGAGCGCACGGTCGCCATCAAGGTGGTGCCGGATCATCTCTCCAAGGACGAGGACGTCCGCCAGCGCTTCGAGCGCGAGGCGAAGACGATCTCCTCACTCTCGCACCCGCACATCTGCGCGCTCTACGACGTCGGAAGCCAGGACGGAATCGAGTTCCTCGTCATGGAGTACCTCGAGGGCGAGACACTGACGGACCGGCTCGTGAAGGGGCCCCTCCCCGTCGAGCAGCTGCTTCGCTTCGCGATCGAGATCGCCGACGCCCTCGAGAAGGCGCACCGGCAGGGAATCATCCACCGCGATCTGAAGCCCGCGAACGTCATGCTGACGAAGTCGGGAGTGAAGCTGCTCGACTTCGGCCTCGCCAAGGCGGTCGCCTCGGTGACCCCGAACTCCTCGATGACCGCGCTCCCCACCGTCGCGCCCAACCTGACGCAGGCCGGGACGATCCTCGGGACCTTCCAGTACATGTCGCCGGAACAGCTCGAAGGCAAAGACGCCGACGCGCGCAGCGACATCTTCGCCTTCGGCGCGGTCCTTTACGAGATGGCAACCGGACAAAAAGCCTTCCAAGGCAAGAGCCAGGCGTCTCTGATCGGCTCGATCCTGCGGGACGAGCCCGCCCCGATCTCCACCGTGCAGCCGATGACACCGCCGGCGCTCGATCGCGTCGTGAAGACGTGCCTGGCGAAGGACCCCGAAGACCGGTGGCAGACGGCGCGCGACGTCCTGCTCCAGCTCAAGTGGATCCAGGAGGGCGGATCGCTCGCGGGGCTGCCGGCGCCAGTCGCGGCGCGGCGCAGGAACCGGGAGCGGATGGCGTGGGCCGTCGCCGCCGTCCTCGGGCTCGCCGCCGCCGGTCTCGCATGGACGGTTCTGCGGCGGCCCGCGCAGCCGCTGCGGACCGTGCGGTTCGAGATCGCGACACCGGAGGACGTCACTTCGGTGGACACCCCGAAGATCTCGCCCGACGGACGACTGATCGCGTTCAACGCGGTGGACACCAGCGGCAAGGCGAGAATCTGGGTCCGGCCGCTGAACGCCCTCAAGGCGCGTCCGCTCGATGGCACGGAAGGAACGACGCGGCCCTTCTGGTCACCCGACAGCCGGATGCTCGGCTTCTTTGCGGAGGGCAAGCTCAAGAAGATCGACGCGACGGGCGGCCCGGCGCAGAAGATCTGCGACGCGCCGACGGGATCAGACGGTACGTGGAGCTCCGAAGGCGTGATCCTCTTCGACGGACGAGCGAACGATCCCATCCGGCGGGTTCCTGCGTCCGGCGGCACCCCAACCGTGGCCATGAAGCCGGATGCGTCGCGAAAGGAGATTCTGGCCGCCTGGCCGGAGTTTCTGCCCGATGGCCTCCACTATCTCTATCTCGCGACCGGAGCAAAGGCTGACGACGGCATGTACCGCATCGGAAGCCTCGACTCCGCCGAGTCGCTGCCGGTTGCGCCGGCGCAGACTCTCGTCCTCTACGCGCCTCCGGGCTACCTCGTCTTCGTCCGGGACAAGACGCTGGTCGCGCAGCCGTTCGACCTGAAGACCCGGAAGACCAGCGGCGAGCCCGTCCCCCTGGCCGAGCATCTCGCCGTGAATTCCGTGGGCCTTGCGCGCTTCTCCGTCTCGCGTGACGGAACGCTCGTCTACCGCTCGGGCGAGTCCGGCAACCGACTTCTATGGGTCGACCGGGCTGGAAAAGAGCTCGAGTCGCTGGGCGAGCCCGCCGAGTACCACAACCCGACTTTCTCCCCGACCCGCGACCGCGTCGCGTTCGACCTCGCCGACCCGCGCGCCGCAAAGACCGACATCTGGATCCGGGACCTGGCGCGCGGCGTGAACTCGCGGTTCACGTTCTCACCGGGCGGTGACGCGTTCGGACCGCTCTGGTCGCCGGATGGCAAGCGCATCGTCTATGTCGCCGGTTCGGGCTGGGACCTCTACGAGAAGGCGCTCGACGGCGACGGGCAGGAAAAGCTTCTCTGGAAGACCGACGAACGCAAGTTCCCGACGTCTTTTTCTCCCGACGGCCGGTATCTCGTGTTCAACAGCCGGGGGAAGGAGACCGGCTGGGACATCGAGGTCCTTCCGCTCTCGGGCGGCGACGCGAAGCCGTATTCGTTCGCGAAGACTCCGTTCGCCGAGCTGCTCCCGGTCGTCTCGCCGGACGGCCACTGGATCGCATACCAGTCCAACGAGTCGGGAAGCTACGAGGTCTACGTGCAGACATTCCCGCAGCCCGGCGGCAAGCGGCAAGTCTCGACCGCGGGCGGGCTGGAGCCGTTCTGGAGGGCGGATGGGAAGGAAATCTTCTACATCTCTCTCGATCAGAAGCTCATCGGCGTGACGGTCGAGACATCACCGGCGTTCAGCGCCGGCGTGCCGCGAGCGCTCTTTCAGGGACATTTCGAAACGGGTATCGTCAGGACGCGCTTCCTCCCGACGGCAGACGGATCCAGGTTCTTCGTCGTCGGGACTCTTGGCCGCGAGGCGATCACGCCAACGACCGTCGCGTTGAACTGGTTCGCGGAGCTCGGCAAATAATCAGCGGGACGCCGCCGGGGACTCCATTTCGTCGTACACGAGGCGCGAGATCTTCGCGCCGATGACGAGCGCCGCGTTGTCCGAGCCAGGACGCTTGTCCTTGCCGCGGCGCGTGCAGATGGCGATCGTGTAGCGCGACTTCGGGCCCTTGACGTAAGCGGCGTCCGTTCGGATCTCGCCCTTCAGGCCCGACGCGTCCGGCAGCTTCTCCTCGTCCCAACCCGTCTTGTTCGCGACGAAGATTTTTTCCCGTTCGAACGGCAGCGATCTGGGGATCATCTGGCGGTCGAACTGATTGCCGAGGATCGCAAGCATCTCGTCGCACGCCGCGCGGGAGACGACCTTGCCGTCGGCGATCAGGCCCATCAGCCGCGCCGCTTCGCGCGGCGTGATCATCCCGAGGCCGAACTCCCGCTCGAGCTCCGGAAAAACGTCGGCGTGGCCGTCGCGGAACGTCGGGCGGAAGATCTTCGTGTCTTTCAGCCCGTAGGACTCCATCCGCCGGTCGACGGCGGCGGCTCCGACTTCACGAACGAGCAGGTTCGTCGCGGTGTTGTCCGAGTACGCGATCATGAGATTCAGAAGGTCCGGAATCGTCACTCGGATGCCCGCGTGGAGCATGTTGAGCGGGACGGACTCGTCGCCGGCCCGGTCGGCTTCCGCGACCTCGATCGTCTTGTCGCGCGCGAGCGTGCCCTCCGCCATCCGGTGGTAGGTCTCGACCATGACGGCGAGCTTGATCAGACTCGCGGTCGGAAACCGGCGGTCGCCTCCCACGACCGTCTCGCGGCCATCCGAAAGATCCCGGACGGCGACGCCCATTTCCCCCGGAAAGGACGCGGCGATCGCCGCGATACGCGCCTCCAGCGACGGGCGGGGAGGGGCCGGAACGAAGCTCAGAACGCCGAGCGCGCCGGCGGCCAAAAAGACTGTCGATTTCATCCCCCGAGCTTAAAGCGTCGTGGTAAAAACCCGCGCAACGGCCCCGCACCACGAGAAGCCTCCAGAACGGCCGGAGGAGGCAGAGATGAAGCGTTTCACGTTCGCGGCTCTTTCAGCCCTGACCCTCGCTTTCGCGCCGGCGCTCGGTGCGCAGACGTTCACCGAGTACCCCGTGCCGACACCCGACAGCCAGATGCTCGGCATTACGGCCGGCCCCGACGGAAATATCTGGTTCACGGAACAGCTCGGCGAAAAGATCGGACGGATCACCCCTGCCGGCGTCATCACCGAGTTCACGATCCCGGGGACGCTCGTTGGTCCGAAACAGATCACGGCGGGACCCGACGGAAACGTGTGGTTCTCCGACTTCATCTCGGTGGGACGGGTCACTCCCGCCGGAGTGATCACGCGTTTCAACATTCCGTCTTCTTCTCTCCCGGAGGGCATCACGAGCGGACCCGATGGGAACATCTGGGTGACCCTGTCCTCGAGAGACTTTCAGATCGCGCGCGTCACGCCCAACGGCGCGATCACCGAGTTCCAGGTCCCCGGCATCACGCAGCTCCAGGCGATCACGTCCGGCCCCGACGGGAATCTCTGGTTCACCGATCCGAATGGGAAGCACATCGGGCGGATCACGACGGCGGGAGCATCCACCCTCTTCAACGTCCCCCAGGAGGTCACCGGACCCTACGAGATCGTGACGGGCCCGGACGGCAATCTCTGGTTCACGAGCGCGTTCCACATCGGCCGCATGACGACGGCCGGCGTATTCACGCTCTTCCCGGACCCCGGCGGGGATTTCCCGCGAGGGATCACGACGGGCCCGGACGGAAACGTCTGGTACACGGAGTCGGTCGGTAACAACATCGGCCGTATCGGCATGGACGGCCACATGGCCGAGTTCCGGCCTCCCACCGCTCTCGCCGGACCGCTCGACATCGCGGCCGGGTCGGACGGAGCGATGTGGTTCATCGAGTCGAGCAAGAACAAGATCGGCCGGGTGACGACCGGCCCCTGCACGGCGGGTCCGACGTCGCTCTGCGTGAACGACAGCCGCTTCAAGGTGGAAGTCTCCTGGCGCGTTCCTTCGCAAGGCACGAGCGGGATCGGGTTCCCGGTCCGCCTCACGGCAGACACTGTCTCCTTCTGGTTCTTTACCGCGTCGAACGTCGAGCTCGTGATCAAGGTGGTCGACGGGCGGGCGGTCAACTCGCGGTACTGGGTCTTCTACGGCGCGCTCTCCGACGTCGAGTACACGATCACCGTGACGGACGCCGTCTCCGGGTCCGTCAAGACGTACTCGAATCCGCAGGGGCGGCTCGCGAGCGTGGCGGACACGGCTGCGTTCGGGCCGTTTCCGTAGCGACCAGACTGATCAGCGGCTCGAAAAGGGCCTCTGCGTCCTCTCTTCCGCGGGGTCCGGCGAGCCCCGTCCGGGCAATCCAATCACCCGGGCGCTGGTTGCGCCGATAGAATCGCCGCAGATTCATGACAATCACGGCCGGCACCCGCCTGGGCCCGTATGAGGTCGTCTCGGCTCTCGGAGCGGGCGGAATGGGAGAGGTGTACCGCGCCCGGGATACTCGCCTCGGCCGGGACGTCGCGGTCAAGGTTCTGCCGGCTTCCTTCTCGGAGGATCCCGAGCGCCTTCGCCGCTTCGAGCAGGAGGCGCGTGCCGCGGGGATGCTGAACCATCCCAATCTGACCGCCGTCTACGACCTCGGGACCCACGAAGGGGCTCCGTACGTCGTGGAAGAGCTCCTCGAAGGCGAGACGCTTCGCTCCGTTCTCGCGGCCGGGAGGCTACCGCTCGATCGCGTGGTCTTCTATGCGCGTCAGATCGCGGACGGGCTCGCCGCCGCTCACGAAAAAGGTGTCGTGCACCGGGACCTCAAACCGGAAAACGTGTTCGTCACGCGGGAGGGTCGGATCAAGATCCTCGACTTCGGCATCGCCAAGTTGACGTCGCCGGAAGGTCAGAGGCTCGCGACCGACCTTCCGACGCTCGCTCCCGCAACGGAGGCGGGCGTCGTCCTCGGAACCCTCGGGTACATGTCTCCCGAACAGGTGCGCGGAGAGCCTGTCGACCGACGCTCGGATCTCTTCTCCTTCGGGGCCCTGCTCTACGAGATGCTCGCCGGGCGGCGGGCTTTCGCGCGCGAGACCGCGCCCGACATGATCTCGGCCATCCTGCGCGACGACCCTCCGGAGATCCTCGGGACCGGCGCGTCTCCCTCCGCCCTGGACCGGCTGAACCGAATCGCGAGGCGCTGTCTCGAAAAGCGCAAGGAGCAGCGCTTCCAGTCCGCCGTCGACATCGATTTCGCGCTGCAGGAAGCGTCGAGCGCTGCCTTCGCCCCCGGGGCGGTGCCCGGGGCTTCGGCACGGCATCGGATGTCCCGGCTCTGGATCGCCGCGGGCCTGGCCGTCGTCGCCGGCGCGGGCATTCTCCTTCTCAGAGGCTCCAGGCCCGGAACGTCTCCGGGAGCGGCGGCGCCCGGCCCGATCCGTTCCCTGGCCGTGCTTCCGCTGGAGAACTACTCCCACGATCCCGCGCAGCAGTACTTCGCGGACGGAATGACGGAAGAGCTGATCGCGGACCTCGCGCAGATCCGGTCGCTGCGCGTGATCTCGCGGACCTCCGCGATGTCGTACAGGGGAACGAAAAAGAGCGTTCCGGAGATCGCCCGGGAGCTGAACGTGGACGGCATCCTCGAGGGCTCCGTCGCGCGCGAGGGGAATCGCGTTCGGATCACCGCTCAACTGATCGAGGGTTCGAGCGACCGGCACGTGTGGGCCCGAAGCTACGACCGGGACCTCCGCGACGCCCTTTCCCTCCAGAGCGAGGTCGCCCGCGCGGTCGCCGCCGAGGTCCGGACGGCCGTGACGCCGGGCGAAGAGGCCCGGCTGGCGCGCGCGCGACCCGTCGATCCCAAGATCCACGAGCTCGATTGGAAGGGGCGTTTCCTGTTGGCCCGGGCCTCGACCGAGAACGAAGTCCGGGAGGCAATCGAGCTCTTTCAGGAGGCGCTTCAGAGGGATCCGCGCGACGCCCGCGCCTACTCGGGAATCTCCGACAGCTACATGGGGCTGACCGAGTTGTTTCTCCCCCCTTCGCAGACGATGCCGAAAGCGCGAGCTGCGGCGCTGCGGGCCATCGAGCTCGACGAGACCTTGGCGGAGGCGCACGCGTCGCTCGGACAGGTGCTCGTCCTCCACGACTGGGACTGGGCCGGCGCTCAACGCGAATTTCAACGCGCTCTCGAGCTCAACCCGAATTATGCATCTGCGCATTCGTGGTACGGGAACCTGCTGGCAGTTCTGGGGCGCCCGGAGGAGTCCGCGGTGGAAATGCGCACGGCCCGGGATCTCGACCCGCTTTCCGCCGACATCGCCTGGTTATCTGGCTGGGACCTGCTTCTCGGCAACCGGGTCGATTTGGCCGTCCAGGAATTTCGAAGAGGCCTCACACTGGATCCGAACGGCGGCTGGCTGCGCGTCAGTCTTGCGATCGCACTCGTTCGACAGGGCCGCGCTGCCGAGGCAATCGCGGAGGCGGAGAAAGGGAGCGGCCTCATCGACAGCCCCCTCGCCCGCGCAGTCGCCGGCGGAGTCTTTGCGGAGGCGGGCGATCTTCCGCGCGCCCGACGCGTCTTGGGCGAGCTCGAGCAGGCGGCAAAGACGCGCTACGTCTGTCCGTACGAAGTCGCCGTGATCCACATCGGTCTCGGGGAAAAAGACCAGGCCATTCAATGGCTGGAGCGTGGCTATCGAGAACGCTCGACGTGCATGCCGAACTTGAAATGCGACTGGCGGCTCACGCCGTTGCACGGGGACCCGCGATTTCGCGATCTCCTGGCCCGGCTCGCATTCCCTGCCAACCCCGCCGCCAAGACCTCCGCCCGGCCCGGGACACACGCCTGATCCATGACGCTTGCGCCGGGCTCCCGCCTCGGTCCCTACGAGATCCTCGCGCGAATCGGCGCGGGCGGAATGGGCGAAGTCTATCGAGCGAGGGACACCCGTCTGGACCGCGACGTCGCGATCAAGGTCCTTCCCGCTCACCTCTCCTCTCCGGAGATGCGCCAGCGTTTCGACCGCGAGGCGAAGGCTGTCTCGCAGCTCTCGCATTCGAACATTTGCGCTCTCTACGACATCGGGCGCGACGGCGAGATCGACTACCTGGTCATGGAGCTCTTAGACGGCGAGACGCTCTCGGCGCGGCTGGCGCGGGGACCACTCCCGCTCGAACACACACTTCGCTACGGGAGGGAGATGGCCAATGCCCTCGACCGCGCGCACCGGCAGGGGATCGTGCATCGGGACCTGAAGCCCGGCAACGTGATGCTGACGAAGTCGGGCGTCAAGCTGCTCGACTTCGGGCTCGCCAAGGTGATGATGCCTTCCGCGTCGCTTTCGCAGCTCTCCATGCTGCCCACGACGCCGAAGGGAGGCGCCCTCACCCAGGAGGGCACCATCCTCGGGACGTTCCAGTACATGGCTCCCGAGCAGCTCGAGGGCAAGGAAGCCGACGAGCGGACCGACATCTTCGCGCTCGGCGCCGTGTTGTACGAAATGGCGACGGGCAGGAAGGCTTTCGCCGGGGCGAGCCAGGCGTCGCTGATCTCCGCGATCATGCAGAGCGACCCCCCTCCCATTTCGAGCGTTCAACCGGTTACGCCTCCGGCCCTCGACCGCGTCGTGATGACCTGCCTCGCCAAGGACCCGGAAGACCGCTGGCGAAGCGCCGGCGACGTGGCCAAAGAGCTGAAGTGGATCGCGGAGGGACCGGCGTCGGGAAGGGAAGCCTCCATCGTCGGCCGGCCGAAGCGCCGGGACTGGTTGGGATGGGCGGTGGCCGCGGCCGCCATCCTCTTCGGCGTGTACTCGACGTTCGCCCCCCTGCGGCGGCCGCAGGCGCCGGAGGAGCTGACCCGCTTCACGATCCTGCCGCCAGCCGGTCAGAGTGTCATCTGGCTCGCGTTCTCTCCCGATTCGCGGCGTCTGCTCTTCATCTTCCAGGACGAGGGAGGGAAGACCCCGATGGCGGTTCGCTCGCTCGACAGCCTCGAGATGCGGATGCTGCCCGGGACCGAGCGCGCTCGCGGCGGTTTCTGGTCGTTTGACGGCCGCGAGATCGCCTTCTTTTCTGACGGCAAGCTGCGCCGCATCGGCGCGGAGGGGGGACCCGTCCAGACGATCTGCGACGCTGGAAGTGGCTTTCCGGGGTCGTGGAATCGAGAGGGCACGATTCTTTTCACGAAGGATTTCGGCACTCCCATCTTCGCCGTTTCCTCGGCCGGAGGGACCGCCCGGCCCGTCACCACGCTCGACACGAAGTCGGGCGAGGTCGCCCACTTCTATCCCGCGTTCCTTCCCGACGGCCGGCACTTCGTGTTCGTGGCGCGAAATGTCGATCCCGAGAAAACGTCCATCCACCTCGCCTCGATCGACGGAAAAGACGTCCGCCGCCTCTTCCGCGCGGATTCGGCTGCGATCTACGCCGAGCCCGGATATCTCCTCTTCGCGCGCGACAGCGCCCTGTTTGCGTGGAAATTCGACGCGCACGGCGCGAGGCTCGTCGGTGACCCGGTTCCCGCCTTCGAGCAGGTCTTCTACGCGACCGAGGACAACCACCTCGGCGCGACAGTGGCCGGAAAACGGGCGGCATACCTGTCGTGGCCCCAGGGCCGGAAGCTCGTGTGGTTGGATCGAAAGGGACGCGAGCTCGGCACTCTGGGCGAAACCGGCCCATACGGGGATGTTCGAATCTCACCGGACGGGCGAAAGGTCGCCGTGTCGATGCGCGATCCCTCTCGCGGTCAGAACCTGGACCTCTGGGTTCTCGACGCGTCTCGAGGGACCGGTTCCCGGATCACCTCCGAACGGACGGACGAGTTCAACCCCGCATGGTTTCCCGACGGCGAACGGCTCGCGTACGTGTCCGATCGCGCCGGCTTCTACGACCTCTATGAGCGATCGACGACCGGCGGCCCGGAAAAACTCCTCGTCCGGTCGAAGGAAGACAAGGTTCTGCCGACGGTCACGGCGGACGGGCGGCATCTGCTCTACAGCCTCTCCGAGGGCGCCCGATTCCTGCGCGTCCTTGCTCCTCTTCCCGCGGGGACCTCTCCGCGGCGGTTGTCGGGAGATTCTCCGTTTTCCGAGGACCATCCGGAGATTTCTCCCGACGGCCAGTGGACCGCCTTCGAGTCGGGCGAGTCGGGCCAGAAGGAGGTCTATCTGGACGCGCTTTCGGGCGGTTCCAAACGTCAGGTCTCGATCGGCGGAGGCCAGGCGCCGATCTGGAACCGTAACGGGTCCGAGCTTTTCTACATAGCGCGCGATGGAATGCTGACCTCCGCCGCTTTGCGTCACACGGCAGGAGGACTGGAAACAGGCCAGCCTCAGCCTCTCTTTCCCCTGCGCCTCGGCTCGAGAGGCGGAGAAATCCAGTTCTTTCGACGTTCCTACGACGTCTCTCCCGACGGACAGCGGTTTCTCGTCATCCGCCGCGCGGCGGACACGGAGGCCGACGGCGCCGTCGTCGTCACGAACTGGACGGCCGCGCTGCCGGGGGGCCGGTGACGCTCGCGGCGGGCACCCGCCTCGGTCCCTACGAGATCGTCGCGCCGATTGGAGCGGGCGGGATGGGCGAGGTCTACCGGGCGCGGGACACCCGCCTCGGTCGGGACGTCGCCCTGAAGCTCCTCCCCGCCGGCCTGTTGCCCGACCCGGAAGCTCAGCGGCGCTTCGCGAGCGAAGCTCGGACGGTTTCCGCGTTGAACCAGCCGAACATCGTCACGATCTTCGACGTGAGCCTCGACGGCAGCGACCATTTCATCGCCATGGAGCTCATCCAGGGCGAGACTCTTCGCGACCTGATCGCGCCGGGAAAAATCGAGATCCGGCGCGCGCTCGAGCTCGCCGCGCAGGCGGCTTCGGGTCTCGCCGCCGCCCACGAGGCGGGCGTGATCCACCGCGACATCAAGCCCGAGAACCTGATGGTCAACCGCGCGGGTCAGCTGAAAATCCTCGACTTCGGTCTCGCCAAGCTCGATGAGAAGAAGCGCGCGTCGTTCCTCTCGAGCGGCGATCTGACTGCGACCGGAACGCCATCGGGCGAACGCGCCGCAACGGCGCGCGGGACGATCGTGGGGACCGTTTCGTACATGTCCCCCGAGCAGGCGTCGGGACGCCCGCTCGACGGCCGCACGGACATCTTTTCGCTCGGACTGGTTCTCTACGAGCTCCTGACCGGCCAACGCGCCTTTTCAGGCGATTCGGTCATCGAAGTCCTCCACGCGATCATCAACGACGACCCGCGCCCCGCTTCGGAGTGGAATCCGCGGCTTCCGCAGCCGATGACCGAGATCCTCGCCAAGGCCACGGCGAAAGATCCGGCCGAACGCTACCGGCACGCCGGCGACATGGAGCTCGACCTGCGCCGCGTCAAACGGGCCATCGAGTCGGGCGGCGCCTCGGGCGCCGTGGCGCCGTCGAAATCCGGGAAGGTCCGCGGGCCCGTTCTTCGCTGGATCGCGGCGGGATTCCTCGCGCTGGCCTCCGCGCTCGTCGGGTTGTGGATCGGTCGCTCGCGGGGAGAGCCTTCCGATGGCTCCCGGTTCGCCGAGGGTTCCCTCACGCACCTGACGACGGACCCCGGATATGAAGGCGAGCCGACGTTCTCGCCCGACGGTCAGACGATCGCCTACGTGGCGGATCGCGACGGCAACTTCGAGATCTATCTCCAGCAGATCTCGGGCGGTCCGGCCCTCAATCTGACACGCAACCCGGCGCAGGACATCCAGCCTGCGTTCTCCCCCGACGGCCGCGAGATCGCTTTCGTATCGAACCGCTCGAGCAAGTCCGACATCTTCCATGCGGGGCCCAATCTGCCGCTGGTCGGCGGCGACATCTGGGTCATGCCCGCCCTGGGAGGATCCGCGAGACGGATCGTCGAAAACGGAAACTGTCCCTCCTGGACGCCGGACGGGTCCGGCCTGCTCTACGTCCACGGGACCTTCCGCGACACTCGCATCGCGCGGGTCTCCGCGACGGGCGGAGAAAGCCGCGACATTCATATCGACGAGCCCTTTATCAGCCGGTACTTTTTTCCGAGCCTTTCCGAAGACGGAAGGTGGGTGCTCTACCAGAACGGCGGCCAGGTCGAGGTCGCGCCGGCCGGAGGGGGCGCACCCCGGCTTCTGGCGCGCGGCGAGTACCCGTCGTGGGGGCCCGGATCAGCGAGCGTTCTCTTCACGAGCGGGATGCCCGGCAAGAACCGGACGCTCTGGAAGGCTCCCTTTTCGCTGGTGCGCGGAGAATTCGCCGGAGCGCCCCGGCCGCTGACTTTCGGCCGGGGGGCCGACCTCGGCGCCAGGTCGTCGCGGGACGGCACCGCGATCGCCTTCGCCGCGGTCGACGAGAGCCTGAACCTCGAGAGCGTGAACTTCGACGCCGAGGCGGGCACAAAGAGCAATCCGCCGATGGAGTTGACCGCCGGCGACAACCGGATCGGAGATTTCGACCCCGCACCGGACGGACGGGCCGTGGTCTTCACGGCCGAAAGAGGCGCCAGCTCTCATGTCTGGCGCATCGACCCTCCGGCGGCGCCGATCCAGTTGACGGTCGATCCGGCGTACTCGGACAACCAGCCCGAGTGGTCGCCGAACGGCCTCGAGATCGCCTTCACGCGAAGGACATCGCAGTCCCCCGAGGCGGAGACCTCGGTCTGGATCATGAAGGCCGACGGAACCAGCCCGAGACGAGTGACCGGCAAGTCCGCGCGGATGGCCTGGCTTCCGGACTCCAGCAAGATCCTGATTCAAGACGACAAGGGCCTTGCGCTGGTCGACCTCGCCTCCGGCGCCACGACACTCGTGCGCGGCGCGAACTCGCGCACGCTTTTCGCGGTGGACGCGACCGGCGAGTGGATCGCGTACCAGACCAGCGAGCGCGGCGCATTGACAGTCGCGGCCGTACCCACGGCCGGGGGTACGCCGCGTGAGGTGGTGACCGCGACCTTAGAGGCGTACCACCCCTTCTTCTCTCCGTCCGGGAATTGGCTGTACTTCCAGCCGGACCACAAGAATCTCTTTCGCGTGCCGGGGCCGAAGGCCGGGTGGGCGCTGGCGCCTCCGCAACAGGTGACGAACTTCTCGGGCTTCGACCTCTACCTGGATTTCCCGAAGATCTCCCGTGATGGCAGAAAGCTCTTCTATACCCGGGGCCGAAGAACGGGCGACATCTTCATACTCCGGCAGGATGCGAGCTTCGCGAAGCGGCCCCTCTGAGCCCGCGGAGCTGCGCATATCATCCGGATCGAATGGCTCTTGCGTCGGGCACGAAGATCGGTCCCTACGAGATCCTCGCGCCCATCGGCGCGGGCGGTATGGGCGAGGTCTACCGGGCGCGGGATGCCCGGCTCGGCCGCAGCGTCGCCTTGAAGATCCTGCCGGAGCGGCTCTCCGCCGACCCGGAGCGTCTCTCCCGTTTCGAAAAGGAAGCGCGCTCCGCCTCCGCCCTGAATCACCCCAACGTCGTCACAATCTACGAGGTCGGCCAGGACGGCGGCACCTCCTACATCGCCATGGAGCTGGTCGAGGGCACGACGCTGCGGGATCTCGTTGTGGCCGGGCCGCTTCCTCAGCGAAAGATCCTGAACCTCGCCGCTCAGATCGCCGATGGGTTGGCCAAGGCGCACGCTTCCGGAGTCGTTCACCGCGATTTCAAGCCGGAGAACCTGATGATCTCCGACGACGGGTTCGTCAAGATCGTCGACTTCGGCCTCGCCAAGTTGACCGAGCCCGCTCCGGAAGAGCTGGCAAGTTCCGTGACCGCCGCGGCATCTCTCACCGGGCAGGGCGTGATCCTGGGAACCGTCGCCTACATGTCTCCGGAGCAGGCGAGCGGCCGGCCCCTCGACTTTCGATCGGACCAATTCTCGTTGGGCTCCGTGCTCTACGAGATGGCCGTCGGGAAGCCCGCCTTTCGCCGGGAGACGTACGTGGAGACCCTGACCGCCATCATCCGGGACGAACCGGACGCGATGGCGTCTCTGAACGCGCGCCTTCCCGCTCCCCTGTGCTGGATCATCCAGCGCTGTCTCGCGAAGGATCCGAAGGAGCGCTACGCCTCCACCCACGACCTTGCGCGGGATCTCTCGGAAGTCCGGGACCGCTTCCTGGAGGCTCCGCGGGAGAAGAGGGAAACGCGCCCTGCGAGCCTACCGGCGCAGCGGACAGGGTTCGTGGGACGGGTCACCGAACGCGCCGCGGTCAAACAACTCCTCCTCCGGCCCGACGCGTACCTCGTGACACTGACGGGCCCGGGTGGAATCGGGAAGACGCGCCTCGCGCTGGAGGTCGCCGGCGAAATGGCAGAGTCGTTCCCCGGCGGGGTTCACTTCGTCGCGCTCGCCCCCCTGAACGAGGCGGACCTGATCGCGTCGACGATCTGCCAGGCGCTCGGGATTCGGGAGGCGGCAGGTCAGCCCCCGATCGCGACGTTGAAGGAGTACCTGCACGAATCGGTGAGGTCGCCCACGCTCCTCATGCTCGATAGTTTCGAGCATCTGATTTCCGCCGCTTCGGTCGTGGTCGATCTCGTGGCCGCGGGCTCGAAGCTCAAGATCCTCGTGACCAGCCGGTCTCCCCTCCACATCTACGGCGAACAGGAGTTTCCCGTCCCGCCGCTTGCGGTGGACAAGACGGCCGGAGCGGGCGAGCTGTTGCGCAGCGACGCGATCTCGCTCTTCGCGACCCGGGCCGCGTCCGTAGTCCCGAACTTCCAGGTGACGGAGGAAAATGCGTTCGCCGTCGCCGAGATCTGCGCGCGTCTGGACGGGCTGCCGCTTGCCATCGAGCTCGCCGCCGCACGCGTCAAGCTCCTTTCTCCGACGGCGATGAAGGCGCGGCTGGAAAAACGCCTGCAGCTCTTGACCGGAGGTGCCCGGGATCTCCCGCGGCGCCAGCAGACGCTCCGGGGCGCGATCGACTGGAGCTACGACCTGCTCGGCCCCGCCGAGCAGAAGCTCTTCCGGAGGCTGTCTGTCTTCGTCGGCGGCTGTACGCTCGAGGCTGCGGAGGCGGTCTGCGACTCGACGGGCGATCTGGGCCTCGACGTTCTCGACGGGATCGACTCCCTGTTGGACAAGAGCCTGCTCCAGAGGATCGAGCCCCCGGGCGGAGAGCCGCGATTCGTCCTTCTCGAAACCATCCGCGAATATGGGCTGGAGCGGCTCGCGTCGAGCGGCGAGGAACCGGCGACCAGGCGGGCGCATGCGGCCTACTGCGTCGTGCTCGCCGAAGACGAGGCCTCCGAGCGCGCCAAAGGAATCGGCGCCGCGCAAAGCTCGTCGCCCGGCGACAGCCTGGGATGGCTCGACCGTTTCGAGCTCGAGCACGACAACTTCCGGGCGGCTCTCGATTGGATGATCGAGACGGGTCAGGCCGACTGGGGGCTGCGTCTCGGCGTCGCGCTGTTTCAATTCTGGGAAGAGCGCGAGTACCTGGCTCAAGGCCGGGAATGGCTCGGAGAGCTCTTGAGGCTCCCGGGCGCGGCGCCTCGCTCGAAGCTACGGGCGCGGGCGCTCTTCGCTGCCGGAGTTCTCAGCGCGAATCCCGCCGAAGCGGAAACACTCCATCAGGAGGCGCTGGCGATCAGCCGCGAGCTCGATGACCGGAAGGGCATTGCCGTCGGCCTGAACGCGTTGGCGGTGGGGGCGCAGAAGGAGGGAGACCTGGCCCGCTCGCGATCCCTGCTGGAAGAGAGTCTCGTGCTCTGGAAGGACCTCGGAGATCCCGTCGCCGTCGTTCGCGGCCTGTCCAACCTCGCGAGCGTCGCGCGACTCGAAGGCCACTTCGACGAAGCGCGCTCTCTCTTCGAGGAATGTCTCTCCATCTCTCGCCAGCTCGGGGACCGAGGCGGCATGGCCTGGGCCCTCGACAGCGAAGGCGATGTGGCGCGCGAGCAGGGCGACATCGCCTCCGCTCGCTCGCTCTACGAGCAGAGCCTCTCGATGTTCCGCGAGCTCCGGGATCGATGGGGCATCGCCGGCTCTCTCGCCGACCTCGGCAACCTCGCGCGCGATCAGGGGGACTTCACCGCGGCGCACCGCCTTTACCGGGAGAGCATGGCGGTCTTTCAGGAGCTCGATCACAAACGGGGGATCGCGCGCGTTCTCGAGTGCTTCGCCTGTTCCGCCGCCGCGCAGTCGCAAGCCGAACGCTCGCTGCGTCTCGCGGGCGCGGCCGCGGCGCTGCGGCAGGCGGTCGGCGCCCCGCCGCTTCCCGCCGAGCAAACCCGGCTGGAAAAGGGCCTCGGGCCCTCCCGCGGGGCGCTCACGAGCGCCGCCGGGGCCTCCGCCTGGATGGAGGGTTGGGCGATGCCCGTCCAGACTGCGATCGAGTCCGCGATCGAGCCGGAAAGCTCTTAGGCTTCGGCGGTCGTCGGGTCGATCATCCGCCGGACGGCGGATATCCGATTCGCCGGGAATCCGCCCCGGCGCGCATGCTCACGCACGGTGTCCTCGTCGGGCGCGAGATACACGCAATACAGCTTGTCCCCGGTCACATAGCTCTGCAGCCACTGGATCTCGGGCCCGAGCTCTCGCAGGACCTTCACGGATTTCTGCGAGATCTCCTGGATCTGTGCGTCGTTCAGGTTCCCGAGCCCGGGAATCTCTCGTTCGATGAGGAATTTCGGCATTGATCTCCTCTCGCGCGCGGCCTATCGTGCCGCCGGTTCCGTTTCCTTCGACTCCCACCCGACGTCGAGCCGCGGCGGTTTGGCGAGCGTCTGCATCACGACGCAATACTGCTCCGTCTTCTCCCGCAGGGCGCGAATCTGCTCCGCCGTCGCCGCGGGCGCGTCGACGTCGAAGCGCATGGAAATCGCCTCGAAGCCGACGGGCACCTCCTTCGAGAGCCCGAGCGTGCCGCGAAGGTCGAGATCCCCCTCGACGACGACCCGGATCCCCGCCACCTCGATCCCCATCGCGGTAGCCACCATCTGGCAGGTGATCTGCGCGCACGCCGCGAGCGCCCCGAGAAGGAGATCGCCGGAGCAGGCCGCGGTGCCGGGTCCTCCCACTCCCGTGTGGGCCTGGGCGGCGTAGACCGCCCGGCCGATGTCGACGGAGCAGGACACGGGCACTTCGGTCTGACTTCCCTCCGCCCTCAGCCGGATGCGGGACGCCTCGGGATCGGCGCGGTAGCGGTCTTTGAGCGGCTTCTGGAGAGATCGGAGATCCATGACCACCTCAGGCTGGGAACTCTACATCGGCCCGTTGCGACAGTTCGACCCACTCGCCGTATCATCGCCGGGTTTCATGACAATCCATTCCGGTACGAGGCTCGGGCCCTACGAGATCCTCGCGTCCATCGGCGCGGGCGGGATGGGCGAGGTCTATCGCGCGAGCGACTCGCGGCTCGGACGGGACGTCGCGATCAAGGTCCTCCCGGAGGAATTCTTCGAGGACGGCGACCGCGTGGCCCGCTTCGAGCGGGAGGCGAAATCGCTCGCTGCTCTGAACCACCCGGGCATCGCGGCGGTCTACGCCTTCGAGGAGATCGCCGCGCGGCATTTGATCGTGATGGAGCTCGTCGAGGGAGAAGACCTCGCGGAACGCCTCGCCGCGGCTCCGCTCGATGGCCAGGAGGCCCTCGCCTGGGCGAAGCAGATCGCCGAGGCGCTCGAGGCGGCCCACGAAAAAGGGATCGTGCACCGGGATTTGAAGCCCGCGAACGTCAAGGTGACTCCCGACGGGCGCGTCAAGCTTCTCGACTTCGGCCTGGCGAAGATCTACGAGCCGGACCCTGCCAGATCGTCGCCCTCCGCAACGCGCTCGCCCACGATCACCGGCCGCGCGACGGCCGCCGGCGTGATCCTCGGCACGGCCGCGTACATGTCGCCGGAGCAGGCGCGCGGGAAAACCGTCGACAAGCGCACCGACGTCTGGGCGTTCGGCTGCGTGCTCTTCGAGATGCTCGCCGGCAAGCGGGCCTTCGAGGGCGAGACGGTGAGCGACACGCTCGTCTCGGTCCTCTCGAAGGAGCCGGACTGGGGAGCGCTGCCCGCCTCCAGTTCTTCGGTCCGATTGAAAGAGCTCCTGCGCCGGTGTCTCCAGCGCGATCCGAAGCAACGATTGAGAGACATCGGAGACGCACGGATCTCGATCGAAGAGGAGATCGCCGGGGCGAGCTCGCCGGCCTCCTCATCTTCGAGTGTTCAGGCCCCGCCGCCGCAGGATCGGAGGAGCGGGAGCTCGCGCTGGATTCCGTGGGCCGTCGCCGCCGCGTTCGCCGCCGCCGCAGGCACGCTTGCGCTCCGGGCGCCGTCTTCTCGCGGGGCCACGGCCCCCGCCGGCGCCGTGCGCCTCGCGTTTCTCCCGCCTGACAACGTCGCGTTCGACGCGACGGGCATTGACTTCCTCTCCGTCTCGCCGAACGGCCGCATGGTCGTCTTCACGGGCCGGTCGCCCGACGGCAAGGCGCAGCTCTGGCTGCGCTCGCTCGATTCGTCCGAGGCGCGCGTGCTGCCGGGAACCGAGGACTCCGTCGAACCGTTCTGGTCGCCCGATTCGCGGTCGATCGGCTTTGGCGCGAGGGGAAAACTCATGCGCCTCGACCTCGCCGGGGGGCGTCCGCAGGTCCTGGCCGATGCGCCCCGCCTCGTCGGAGGCACCTGGAGCCGCGACGGGAAGATTCTTTTCATGTCGAACTGGAGCGGAAGGCTCGTCGTGATCCCGGCCGAGGGGGGGAAGCCGAAGATCCTGAAACAGTTCGGACGCAACCCCAGTTTCCTTCCCGACGGCCGCCATTTCCTCTACTGGGCGGGAATCGCATGGGCGGACCCGAAGGTCTATCTCGGGTCCGTCGACAGCGACGAGGAGAGGGTGTTGACCGCCGGCGCGGCCGCCCGCTACGCCGCTCCCGGCTGGCTGCTGTTTGTCCGGGACGGGACGTTGATGGCCCACGCCTTCGACGCCGCCCGGCTCGCGCTCTCCGGCGACGGGATCCCGATCGACACCGCCCGGACCAGCCTCAACAACGACGGAATTCCGTTCTCGGTTTCCGAGACGGGCGTTCTCCTCTTCCAGCGCAACCTCCCGCGCGAATACCAGCTCGCCTGGTTCGACCGCGCCGGCCGACAGCTCGACACGGTGGGACCGCGGGCGAAGCTGGGTGTGGGGCTGTCGTTCTCGCTCTCGCCCGATGGGACGCGAGTGGTCGTCGCAAACCGCGAGCAGCCGGAGGCCATCAAGGGGATCTGGGTGATCGACCTCGCGCGCGGGATTCCGACGCGCGTGGGTGCGAACGGGCAGATGCCGGCATGGGAGTGGGACGGCGCTCACGTGGCCTGGCAGGGTGGCTATAGCGGCACACCGGGGATGTTTCGGAGGGCGGCGAACGGCGTGGCTGCCGTGGAGACGTTGATCGGGGGCCCCAACACGTGGACGAACGGCTTTTCGCCGGACGGCCGGTTCCTCCTTTACGTCACGCGGGGCGAGACCACGCGCGCCGACATCTGGGCGCTGCCCCTTTTCGGCGACCGCAAGCCACACCCGGTCGTCGCGACCGAGTTCGAGGAGATCCAGGCGCAGGTCTCACCGGACGGCCGATGGCTCGCGTACCGCTCGGACGTCTCGGGAACGTTTGAGATCTACGTCCAGCCGTTCACGGTGGATGGAACGGTGGGTGGTGAGCGCTGGCGCATCTCGACGGCCGGCGGAACGCAACCACGCTTCCGACGCGACGGAGGAGAGATGTTCTATCTCGCCGACGACGGGCAGCTTATGGCGGTCGCGCTGCGGGCGAAGGGGTCGACGCTCGAGTACGGTGCCCCGACGCCGCTCTTCCGGCCCCGGATGATGCCCCGCGGCGCGCAGCCGTGGTTCGAATATGACGTCGACCGCGACGGGAAGCGCTTCCTCGTGGGGACGGTCTTCGACGGAGCCGGCACGCCTCCTCCGAGCGCGGTCGTCGTGCTCAATTGGACGGAAGAGTTGAAGGGTAAGGCAGCGAGACCGTGAGTCTCTCGCCCGGAAGTCGTCTCGGTCCTTACGAGATTCTAGCGTCCATCGGCGCCGGCGGCATGGGCGAGGTGTACAAGGCGCGCGATCCCCGGCTCGACCGATCCGTGGCGATCAAGGTCCTTCCGGAGAAGCTCGCGGCGGACGCCGAAGCCCTCGCGCGTTTCGAGCGGGAAGCGAAGGCAGTTGCGGCTCTCTCGCATCCGAATATCCTGGGCATCTACGAGCTCGGCCGCGACTCCGGCGTCGCGTATGCGGCCATGGAGCTCCTGACGGGCGAGACGCTGCGCCAGAGGCTCGAAGAAGGGCTGATCCCACAGAGAAAAGCCCTCGAGTACGGCGCGCAGATCGCCCAGGGCCTGGCGGCGGCGCACGAGAAGGGCATCGTCCACCGCGACCTGAAGCCCGAGAACCTCTTCATTACCTCGGAAGGGCGCGTGAAGATCCTGGACTTCGGGCTGGCGAAGGTCGAGCTGCGCGGGCCGGACGGAACGCAGTCGCCAACCGTGGCCGCGTCCACCGAGCCGGGAACGGTCATGGGCACCGTCGGCTACATGTCCCCCGAGCAGGTCCGCGGCAAGCCCGCGGACGCGCGGTCGGACATCTTCTCGCTGGGCTGCGTCATGTACGAGATGCTCACGGGCGACCGCGCCTTCCGGGGCGAGTCCGCGGTGGAGACGATGGCGGCGATCGTCCAGACGGACCCGCCGGAGCTCTCGCTGCCGACGGGGCGTCTTTCGACGGTCGTGGACCGGATCCTCCGTCACTGCCTCGAGAAACGCCCCGAGCACCGCTTCGACACGGCGCACGATCTCGCGTTCGCCCTCGAAACCGCGGCGGGCGGCACCGTGTCGAGCGGGTCCGCCGCGGCCATCGTGCCGCCCCCGGAGCCCGCCCGGCGCGCTCCTCTTCGAGCGCTGGCGGCCCTCGCGCTCGCCGCAGTCGCAGCCGCCGCGTTCTTCGCGGGACGCCGCTCGCAAACGCAAGGGGCCGCCGCGACCGCCGAGCATGCGCTTCGACCGGTGTCGTTCGTCCAGGTGACCGACGCCCCGGGAATCGAGTCCGCGCCGACCCTCTCTCCCGACGGAAAAAACGTGGTGTACGTCCGCGACGTGAATGACCGCAAGGGTCTCTACCTGCTTCGCGTCGGAGGACGCAACCCGGTCGCGCTCACGCCGGATTCGGCGTCTGAGAACTGGCAGCCCGCTTTCTCGCCCGACGGCGAGCGGATCGCCTTCCGTTCGGAGCGGGACGGCGGAGGCATCTTCGTCATGGGCTCGACCGGAGAGTCGGTCAAGCGGGTGACCGATTCCGGATACAACCCCTCGTGGTCGCCGGACGGGCGGGAGATCGCGCTTTCCGACACGAGCTTCTACTACCCGACGGATCGAGGGGGCCTGAGCAACGGTCTCTTCGCGGTCGACGTGGCGACCGGCCGCCGCAGGGACATCCTGAAGAGGGGAACCGACGGCATGCAGCCGAGCTGGTCCCCGCATGGCCACCGGATCGCGTACTGGGGACTGCGTGGCTCGAGCGGCCAGCGCGACGTGTGGACGATCGCGGCGGACGCATCCGAGGCGAACGCCAAGCCTGTCGAAGTCACCAACGACACCGCACTCGACTGGAGCCCGACGTGGTCGCCGGACGGGAACTTCCTCTACTTCTCCAGCAACCGCGGCGGCACGATGAATCTCTGGCGCGTGAAGATCGACGAGAAGTCGGGACGCGTGCTCGCTCCGCCGGAACCGATGACGACGCCGTCGCTCTGGAGCGGCGAGATGAGCTTCTCTCGCGACGGAAAACGCGTCGCGTACGCCAGCCTCGACTGGCGCTCGACACTCTTGAAGGTGGCGTTCGATCCGGAAGCGGAGAAGACCGTCGGACCGCCGCTCCCGGTCTTCAAGAGCACGCAGCCGATCCGCGACCACCAGGTCTCGCCGGACGGCGAATGGGTCGCGTTCGGCCAGACCGGGGGCCAGGAAGACATCTTCGTCTCGCGGATGGACGGAAAGGAAACTCGGCGGCTCACGGATGACGGATTCCGCGACCGCGGGCCCGCCTGGTCCCCCGACGGAACGAGGCTCGCTTTCTATTCCGACCGCAGCGGGACCTATCAGGTCTGGGAGATCCGGCCCGACGGCAGCGGGCTCGTGCAGTGGACGTCCTTCAAGGGCTCCGCGAATTTTCCGATCTGGTCGCCCGACGGGACGCAGGTGGTCACGGAAATGATCGGCGGAGCGTGGCAGTCGATCGACGCGCGGCCGGCAGTGTCGCCGCGCTCCGTTCGGACCATGCCGGACATGGAAGGCCCGGAAAAGTTCTGGCCTCTTTCCTGGTCCCGGGATGGGCGCTTGATCGCGGGCATCGCCGTGCACCCGGACGGCGGCATCCGGGCCGTGGCGACCTACACGGTCGCGAGCGGGCGCTTCGAAAAGTTCGACGTCGGCTCCGGCCGCGCGTGGAGAACGCCCGTGTTCCTCGCGGACGGCCGCCGGCTGCTCGTCCGCGACAGCCACGGGATCTCGATCCTCGACATCGCGACGAAACGTTCCCACCCGCTCTTTCCGGTCGGGGGCTACGCGGTCGGCGAAAGCGTGGGGATCACCCGCGACAACCGGTGGATAACGTACACGGAGACCGCGACCGAGGGCGACGTCTGGGTGGCGGACCTCAAGTAAGGACTCGATGTCCATTTCACCGGGCTCGCGTCTCGGGCCGTACGAGATCCTCGCGCCGATCGGCGCAGGCGGGATGGGAGAGGTCTGGAAGGCGCGGGACGAGAAGCTCGATCGCAACGTGGCGGTCAAGGTCCTCCCCCAGTCCGTCGCCGCCGATCCCGACACACTGGCGCGATTCGAGCGCGAAGCGAAAGCCGTCGCGGCCCTCTCTCATCCCAACATTCTCGCGATTCACGATTTCGGCAACCAGGACGGCATCGCGTACGCGGTCATGGAGCTTCTGGAAGGCGAGACCCTGCGCGAGAAGCTCGATGCGGGACCAATCTTTCAGAGGCAGGCGCTCGACTATGCGCTCCAGACCGTCCACGGCCTTTCCGCGGCGCACAAGAAGGGCGTGGTCCATCGCGACCTGAAGCCGGAGAACGTGTTCGTCACGAAGGACGGCCACGTCAAGATCCTCGACTTCGGCATGGCGAAGAGAGTCGATGCCGTCTCCGCGGCCGATTTGACGAGCGCGCCGACTGTCGTGCGGCACACGGAGCCCGGGATGGTGATGGGGACGGTCGGCTATGTATCGCCCGAGGAGCTTCGAGGGATTCCCGTCGATCACCGATGCGACCTTTTCTCTTTCGGGGTGATTCTCTATGAGCTGCTCTCGGGCGAGAGGGCATTCTTTCGGCGGACGGTCACCGACACCATTGCGGCCATCCTGCGGGACGAGCCGCCGGGGTTGTTGGAATCGGGACGGAACGTCTCGCCGGCTCTCGACCGGATCGTTCGGCATTGCCTGGAGAAGGACCGCGACAACCGGTTCCAGTCGGCCGACGACATCGCGTCCGCGCTCCTGCAGGCGGCCGCGCCGGATCCCACGACCACGGCGAGCGTCGTGCCGCCCGTCGCGCCGCTCGACGGGCAGAGAAAGGCTCTCGTCGCGGCCGCTGTCCTGACCGTTCTCGCCGCCGCCGCGGTCTTTCTCCTGCGACGGCCGCCTGAGGGCGTGGGTCAAGCTGCAGGCGTGAAACGTCGTCTGGCGGTGCTGCCCTTCGAGAACCTGGGAGCCCCCGAGGACGACTACTTCGCCGACGGCATCGCGGACGAGATTCGAGGCAAGTTGACGGCCTTATCCGGCCTTCAGGTCATGGCCCGCAGCAGCTCCACGCCGTACAAGAAGACGAGCAAGACGCCCAGGCAGATCGCGCAAGAGCTGAATGTCTCGTATCTCTTGACCGCGACGGTACGCTGGGAAAAGAGCGGCGGCACGAGCCGCGTGCACGTCAGCCCCGAGCTGGTGGATGTGACGCGGCCTGACGCCCCGACTTCGAGGTGGCAGCAGCCGTTCGACGCGGCTTTGACCGACGTCTTTCAAGTGCAGTCGGACATTGCGACGCGAGCCGCCCACGCTCTTGGCGTCGTGCTCGGCGCAGGCGAGGAGAAACGACTCTCCGAGAAACCCACGCAAAACCTCGCCGCGTACGACGCTTTCCTCCTGGGCGAGAAGATCTGGAACAGTACGGGCGAGGATGCTCCCAGCGTTCGGAGAGCGCTCCGCTTCTACGAGCAGGCTGTAGCGCTCGATCCGGGTTTCCAGCAGGCGTGGGCTCGGGTCTCCTGGGCCGACTCGATCCTGTACGTCAACAGCACGCCCTCGCCCGCCCTCGCGGAACGCGCCCGGCAAGCGGCGAAAACGGCCATCGCGCGTGGGCCCAAAGGCCCCGAGGGTTACCTGGCGTTCGGCCATTACGAACGTTTGGTTTCCAAAGACTTCAACCGCGCGCTGCAGCACTACCGGAACGGGCGGCAGGTCGCGCCCGGCAACGCCGATCTCCTTTATGGAAAGGCGCGCGCCGAGGAGGGCATCGGGCGCTGGGATGCGGCGGTCGAAGACCTGAAGCAGGCGGCGAGCCTCGATCCCCGGTCGGCGGTCAACTTCACGGCGCTCGGCTACGCGCTCCAGCGCCTCCGGCGCTATCCCGAAGCGCGGGAAGCCTACGAGCGCGGGCTCGCACTCGCGCCGGCCAATCTGAGTCTGATCGTGGAGACGGCGATGACATTCCTCGGCGAGGGGAACCTCGCCGGTGCCAGGGCGGTGCTCGATGCCGTCCCCAAAGATGTCGGACCCCTCGAGCTCGTCGCCTACGTGGCGAGCGCCAATGATCTCGTCTGGGTCCTCGACGAGCCGCAGCGGGGACTTCTCTTACGCTTGACGCCGAACGCGTTTGACGACGACCGAGGCATATGGGCTCGATCCATGAGTCAGGCGTACGCCCTCCAGCGCGACGCGGCGAACGCACGCGCCTACGCCGAGGAGGCCAGGCGGGCATTCGAGGAGCAGCTGCGCGCAACGCCCGACAACGCGCAGCGCCGTGTCTTTCTCGGCCTCGCGCTCGCGTACCTCGGTCGAAAAGAGGAAGCGATTCGGGAGGGAGAGCGTGGTGTCGCTCTCGCTCCGGTGGCGAAGGATGGGGTGAAGGGCCCCTATTACCAGCACGAGCTCGTTCGGATCTACATGCTCGTCGGCGAACCGGAGAAGGCGCTCGACAGGCTGGAGCCGCTCCTGAAGGTCCCTTACTACCTCTCGCCCGGCTGGCTGGAGATCGACCCCAATTTCGACCCGCTGCGCAAGAACCCGAGGTTCCAGAAGCTCGTCGCACGCGCGAAGTAGAATTCCCGGCAGGTCATCGGTTGACACTCCCCCCTCGGACCCGTCTTGGCCCGTACGAGATCCTCGCACCGCTGGGAGCGGGCGGGATGGGCGAGGTCTACCGGGCACGTGACAAGAAGCTCGACCGGGACGTCGCCATCAAGGTTCTCCCCCAGTCCGTCGCCTCGGACCCGGACGCGCTGGCCCGATTCGAGCGCGAGGCGAAGGCGGTTGCGGCCCTTTCTCATCCAAACATCCTTGCGATTCACGACTTCGCCAGCCAGGACGGCATCGCCTACGCGGTGATGGAGCTTCTGGAAGGCGAGACGCTGCGCGGCAAGCTCGACACCGGTCCGATTCCCCAGCGGCAGGCCCTCGACTATGCCCTTCAGATCGCCAAGGGCCTCTCCGCCGCCCACGAGAAGGGGGTCGTCCACCGCGACTTGAAGCCCGAGAACGTGTTCGTGATGACAGACGGCCACGTCAAGATCCTGGACTTCGGACTCGTGAAGAGGATCGAAGCGACTTCCACGGAAGAGGAGACGAGCGGCCCGGCCCAAACGGCGCGCGGGACCGTGATGGGAACGACCGGTTACATGTCGCCCGAGCAGGCGCGCGGGCTGCCGGTGGATCACCGCTCCGATCTCTTTTCGTTCGGGGCGATCCTCTACGAGCTGCTTTCGGGCAAGAAGGCTTTCAAGAAGGCCACGGCGAGCGACACGATGGCCGCGATCCTCCGGGACGAGCCGCCGGCGCTGTCGGCGTCGGGAGGCGGCATCCCACCGGCCCTCGACAACGTCGTCCGGCACTGTCTGGAGAAGAACCAGGAAGACAGGTTTCAGTCAGCCAAGGACATCGTGTTCGCGCTTTCGGTTGCGTCCACGTCGAGCTTTCCGAGCGGCCCGCAGGCGGCGACCCCTCGCCCTCGGGCCGAAAAGAGTCGCGTCCTCATTGCCGGGGCCGGCGTCGCAGCTCTGCTCGTCATCGCCGGCGTCCTGCTCCTGCGGCCCTCGCGCAGGGGCGGCGGCGAGCCCGGGGAGATGAAGCGCCTGGCCGTGCTGCCCTTCGAGAATCTGGGCGCCCCGGAGGACGACTATTTCGCCGACGGCATTGCGGACGAGATTCGAGGCAAGCTGACCTCTCTGCAGGGCATCCAGGTGATTGCCCGCGGCAGCTCCACGCCATACAAGAAGACGACGAAGACGCCCCGGCAGATCGCCGAAGAGCTGAACGTCTCCTACCTCCTCACCGCGACGGTCCGGTGGGAGAAGAGCGGCGCCTCGAGTCGCGTCCACGTCAGCCCCGAGCTCGTCGATGTGACGCGCCCGGATGCCCCGACTTCGAAATGGCAGCAGCCGTTCGACGCGGCGCTGACCAGCGTCTTTCAGGTGCAGTCGGACATCGCCACGCGTGTGGCGCAGGCGCTCGGCGTCGCGCTTGAAGCGCGCGAAGAGCAGCGACTCTCTGAGAAGCCCACGCAGAACCTCGATGCCTACGACGCCTTCCTGCGGGGCGAGGAGGCCTCGAAGAATCTGGCAGCCGCCGATGCGCCCAGTCTGCGGCAGGCCATTGCTCACTACGACCAGGCGGTGGCGCTCGACCCCCGTTTCGCGCAGGCGTGGGCTCAGCTGTCCCGAGCCCACTCCTTCCACTATGTCAACAGCGTTCCGACGCCGGCAGAGCGCGAACAGGCCAGGGCGGCCGCCGAGCGGGCGTTGGCGCTTGCTCCCGGCCTTCCTGCCGTCCATCTGGCTCTCGGCGACTACTACGAGGCCGTTCGGGCGGATTTGGTCCGAGCGGCGGAGCAGTACGCTCTGGGGCGGCAAAAGGCGCCGCGGGACGCGGACCTGCTCGTCGGAACCGCCCTCGTGCAGCAGAGAACCGGCCAGTGGGAAAAGGGTCTTGCCTCACTCCGTCAGGCGCAGGCGGTCGACCCGCGCTCGGCCTTGACGGCCCGGCGTCTTGCGCGCACGCTGCTCCTGCTCCGGCACTACGCCGAATCGCGCGACGTCGCGGACCGGGGCCTTGCCCTGGCGCCCCGTTCGCTCGGCATCCTCGAAACCAAGGTGATGCTTTCCCTCGCGCAAGGAGACCTGGCGGGTGCGCGGTCCGTTCTTGGGGCGGCGCCGCGTGAGTTGGATCCGAAGGCTCTCATTGCGTACCTGGCGACGTACAACCACCTTGCCTGGGTGCTGGACGAGGAGCAGCAAACACTTCTGCTCGGCCTGCCCCCGGCAGCCTTCGGCGACGACCGCCTGTCCTGGGGAATCTCGCTCGCCCAGGCCGCCTCGCTGCGCGGCGATCGAGAGAAGGCGCGGCAATACGCGGATGCGGCAAGGGTGGCAGCAGAGGCCCAGCTTCGGAATACTCCGGACGACGCAAACACACATGCCCTCCTCGGCCTCGCCCTCACATTCCTCGGAGACAGACACAAGGCGGAGGCGGTGCGGGAAGGCGAGCGCGGCGTGGCGCTCGTGCCCGTGACGAAGGACGCGTACGATGCCCCGTATTACCAGCACCAGCTCGCGCGGATCTTCATCCGGGTGGGCGAGCCCGAGAAGGCGCTCGACCACCTCGAGCCACTGCTCGAGATCCCCTACATCCTTTCACCCGGCTGGCTCAACATCGACCCCGACTTCGATCCGCTGCGCAAGAACCCACGATTCCAAAAGCTCGTCGCAGGGGGGAAGTAGAATTCGCGGCCTGGTCATCGGTTGACACTCCCTGCTCGGACCCGTCTTGGTCCCTACGAGATCGTCGCGCCCATCGGCGCCGGCGGAATGGGAGAGGTGTATCGCGCCAAAGATTCGCGGCTCGGGCGCGACGTGGCGATCAAGGTCCTGCCGGCTTCCTTCTCCGCCGACGCGGACCGGCTGCGGCGGTTCGAGCAGGAGGCTCAGGCCGCGGGCGCGCTCAATCATCCCAACATCACCGCCGTCTACGACATCGGACAACAGGACGGCGCGCCCTACGTCGTCCAGGAATTGCTCGAGGGCGAGACCTTGCGCGTGGAGCTTTCCGGAGGCCGCTTCCCGCCGCGCAAGGCGATCGACTACGCGTTGCAGATCACCCAGGGGCTCGCGGCGGCGCACGACAAGGGCATCGTCCACCGTGACCTGAAGCCCGAGAACCTCTTCGTCACGAAGGACGGGCGCGTCAAGATCCTCGACTTCGGCCTGGCGAAGCTGACGCAGGCCGGCCAATCCGGCGCCGCGACGAACCTTCCGACCGCGGCGCCCGCCACGGAGCCCGGCGTCGTGATGGGGACGCTCGGCTACATGTCGCCCGAGCAGGTCAAGGGACGGGCGGCCGACGCGAGGAGCGACATCTTTTCGTTCGGGGCAATCCTTTTCGAAATGCTCTCGGGCAAGCGCGCCTTTCACGCGGACTCGGCCGGCGAGACGATGGCCGCGATCCTGAAGGAGGAGCCCCCCGACCTCTCCATCACGAACGAGAACGTCAGCCCGGGCCTCGAGCGAATCCTCCGCCACTGCCTCGAAAAGAACCCCGAGCGCAGGTTCCAGTCGGCCTCCGACATCGCCTTCGCCCTCGAGGCGCTCTCGGGTCTTCCGCCGACGAGCGGCGCGGCGCGAGTGACGGCGGCAGGCCGTCCTCGCCGGGTCCGCGCCGGAATGGCCTTCGCGGCCGGAGTGGCGCTGCTCGCGGGCGGACTCGTCGCAGGATCCTGGTTCGCCGGCGGCAGGAGTCGCTCTTTCCCAAGGTACCATCGCCTCACATACCGGCGCGGCTTCGTCAGCAACGCCCGCTTCGCCCCGGACGGCCAGACCATTCTCTACAGCGCCGACTGGGACGGGGCGCCGTCCCGGATCTTCTCGACGCGCCCGGGAGGTCGAGAATCGACGGCGCTTCCCCTGCCGAGCGCATCACTTCTCTCCGTTTCGTCGCGGGGCGAGATGGCCATCCTTCTCGATCCCACGGTCGACTACAACCTCTACAACCGCCGCGGGACGCTCGCGGTCGTGTCGCTTTCCGGCGGGTCGCCTCGAGAGGTCCTGCGTGAAGTGCGATATGCCGACTGGGATCCCGACGGGAAAGCCCTTGCCGTCGTCCGGCAAACCGGGGCGCGGCAGCGGCTGGAGTACCCGCCCGGCCGACTGGCCTATGAGAGCTCGGCCTGGATCCTGTCGCCACGCGTATCTCCCCGGGGCGGCCGCATCGCCTTTTATGAGGGCCTGCCCTTCAACGGTTACGCCCTGTCCGTCGTCGATTCTCAGAACCGCAAGACAGTGCTCGGCCCTTTCTGGGCCGACTGGTGGAGCTCTCCCTGGTCGCCGGACGGCGAAGAGATCTGGTTACCGGCAAACATTCGCGGGGTGGAGGAGACACCGATCCTGGCGACCGATCTCACGGGCCGGCAGCGCCTTCTCGAACGCGGACCGTCGGTCGTCGACCTCGACGATGTGTCTCGGGACGGGAAGGCCCTGATCACGCTCTTCGATCAGCAGGAGTGGACGCGCGGCTTCCTTTCGGGTCACAAGGCGGAATCACGTCTCGTGAGCCGAACGGACCTCCGGATGGTCGACCTCTCCGAGGACGGCAGTTTGCTTGTTCTTCGAGAGTCCCATTTACAGGGCACGCAGGGCGTTTGGATCGCCAGAGCGGACGACTCGCCGCCGATTCAACTGGGTGAGGGCGTGGCGCACGGCCTCTCGCCCGACGGAGGGTGGGTGCTTGCGAGCCAGCAGGGCAAGCTGCTGGCTCTCCCGACGGCCGCGGGAGAACCAAGACGCGTGAGCGAGGGCTTTTTCGAAGCCATCCGATGGGCGAGCTGGTTTCGCGACGGCAAGAGGGTGCTCGTCTGGGGCCAGGCAAAAGGCGGGACGACCGGGATCTTCATCGTCGACCCGGAGGGGCGCGAACCCAGGCGCGTGGCTCCGGAAGGATATGAGCTCGTCTCCGGAGGCAACGCGCTGTCGCCGGACGGGCGACTCCTGGTTGCGCGCTCACCCGAGAAACAGATCGTGCTCTGCCCCGTCGACGGAGGGCAACCGCGACCGATCCCGGGCCTTGCCGGCTTCTACGTGCCCGTACAGTGGTCGGCGGACGGCAAAGGTTTCTACGTCTTCCGATTGGGCGAGATCCCGGCAAGGGTCGAGAAAATCGACGTCGAGAGCGGCCGCGCAACTCTGTGGAAGGAGCTTGCGCCGCCCGATACTGCGGGCGTGGCCGTGCGCGCCCTCGCCATGACGCCCGATGGGAAGTACTACGCCTACTCGTGTCAGCAGTACTTGACCACTCTGTACCTCGTCGAGAACCTCCAATCCTGGCGAAGACCGACGTTCTGGTCGCGGGTCTCCGGTCGCAACCCATGAGCCTCGCGCCAGGCACCCGCCTCGGCCCCTACGAGATCCTCGCGCAAATCGGAGCCGGCGGGATGGGCGAGGTGTACCGGGCGCGGGACACGCGGCTCGAGCGAACGGTCGCCGTCAAGGTGCTGCCGACGCACCTGGCGAGCTCGCTCGAGGTACGGCAGCGGTTCGAGAGAGAAGCGAAAGCGATCTCGCAGCTCTCTCATCCGCACATCTGTGCGCTGTATGACGTGGGGCGCGAAGGCGAGACGGAATACCTCGTCATGGAGCTGCTCGAAGGCGAGACGCTGTCGGATCGCCTTGCGAAGGGGCCGCTGCCGCTCGAGCAGACGCTGCGGTACGGGACGGAGATCGCGGACGCGCTCGACAAGGCGCACCGGCAGGGGATCGCTCACAGGGATCTCAAGCCCGGCAACGTGATGCTGACGAAGTCGGGAGTGAAGCTGCTCGACTTCGGTCTGGCAAAAGTAATGGCCCAAGCGCAGCCGCAGTCCGGCCTGACGTCCGATCCCACGATGGCCGGGGCGCCGAACGTCACGCGGGAAGGGACGATCCTCGGGACGTTCCAGTACATGGCGCCGGAGCAACTCGAGGGCAAAGAGGCCGACGGGCGAACGGACATCTTCGCGTTCGGCGCCGTGCTCTACGAGATGGCAACGGGAAAGAAAGCATTTCCGGGGTCGAGTCAGGCGTCGCTGATCTCGTCGATCATGACTGCCGAACCGCCCGCAATCTCGACCGTCGAGCCGAGGACGCCTCCCCTGTTCGAGCACATCGTGCAGCGGTGCCTCGCGAAGGGCCCGGATGATCGCTGGCAGAGCGCAAGCGATGTGTCGGGAGAGCTGCGATGGCTTGCGAGCACTCCCTCGGCCGGGTTGCCGGCCGTTTCCGTCCGGTCGAGCAACGGCCGCGTCATCGCGATCGTGGCGTTGCTGCTCCTGGCCGCGCTCCTGGCGGCTTTCGCGCTGCCCCGTCTCCGCCCCGGCGCTTCGCACCCGCAGGCAGTCCGGTTTCTGATCGCGCCTCCCGCCGGCGGGCTCTTCACTCACGACGTCGTCGCAACCAACATGGCCATCTCGCCCGATGGGCGCCATCTCGCCTTTGTCGCGTCGTCGCAGGGACGCAGGCAGATCTGGCTTCGAGATCTCGACCGAGTGTCGGCGCGACCGCTCGAGGGAACCGGGGGCGGGTCCTCCCCTTTCTGGTCGCCCGACAGCCGTTCGCTCGGCTTCTTCGCCGACAGAAAGTTGAAGCGGCTCGCGATCTCCGGCGGCGTTCCGCAGGCGATCACGGAGGCGGTGAACGGCGGCAACGCGTGCTGGGGACCCGATGACACAATTCTCTTCATCGATAACGTCGGGCGGGAGGGGATCCTGCGTGTCCCTGCCGGCGGCGGCGCGGTTGTCGGTGTGACGCATTTCGACAAGAAGAGGGGCGACTTCTACCACGCCTGGCCGAGCTTTCTGCCGGATGGGCGCCACTTTCTTTACTCGGTGTGGTTCAAGACCGAAGGCTCCATCCGACTGGGCTCGCTCGAACAGGGTGATCTCGGCGAGCTCCTGCCGGTGCCCTCGCGCGCGCTGTTCGCCTCGGACGGCTATCTCCTCTACGTGAGCGAGGGTGCGCTGCTCGCGCGGCCTTTCGATCCGAAAGGGCTTCGTCTCTGGGGCGATCCTTTCACCGTGGCCGGCCGGGTCCCGTACTTCGCAATAACGGGCGGCGCCGACTTCGCGGTCTCCCAGACGGGGGCGCTCGCGTTCGTGGAAGGCGAGCCTCAGGGACGGATGGCCTGGTTCGATCGGGGCGGTCGCGAGGTCGGCACCGTCGGCGAATCGCGGAATCTCGAGACGCTGTCGATATCACCGGAGGGGCGTCGAGTGGCCGTGGGCATCGCGGACTCCAAGGTGGGATCGATTCACCTCTGGATCGAGGACCTCGGCGGCCAGCCGCCGCTGCGGTTCAGTTTCTCCGCGGGCGCGGAATTCGCACCCGTCTGGTCGCCCGACGGGCGGCATATCGTCTTCGCGCAGGATCCGGGCAATGGCTCAGTGCGCCTTCGTCTCAAGGAAGTAGGGGACACCGGAGGCGGCGAGGACCTGCTCGCGCCCACGAACTTCCAGATCCCGCACGACTGGTCTCGCGACGGCCGCTTCATCGTCTACACCGACGATGATCCGAAGACGCACAACGACATCTGGATCCTTCCCGTGACTGGCGATCGCAAGCCGATCCCGTTTCTTCGGACGAGCTTCGAGGAGTCCGACGCGCGGATGTCACCGGACGGTCGCTCCATCGCTTACGTCTCGGACGAATCGGGAAGGTCGGAGGTGTATGTCGCGTCCTTCCCGACTGGCGCGGGCAGGCGCCGCGTCTCCGTCGAGGGGGGATCTCAGCCTCGCTGGCGCAAGGACGGACGAGAGCTCTTCTTTTTGGCGGCCGACGCGCGGCTCATGGCGGTTCCGGTCCGCGTCGGCGAACCGATGGACCTCGGAGCGCCCGTTCCCCTCTTTCGCTCGCCGACCACGGCGTCCAACCGTTCGGAGCTCGCCATCTGGAACGACTACGACGTCTCTCCCGATGGCCAGCGCTTTCTGATCCGCGTGGACCTCATCAGCCGCGACACGATGCCAATGACCGTGGCCCTCGGCTGGGCGGCGGGGATCGCGCGATGACGCTCGGCGCGGGTGCGCGCCTCGGCCCCTACGAGATCGTGGGCCAGATCGGAGCCGGTGGCATGGGGGAGGTCTACCGGGTCCGGGATTCGAAGCTCGGGCGTGACGTTGCGCTCAAGGTGCTGCCCGAAGAGTTCTTCGAAGACGCGGACCGCGTCGCGCGCTTCGAGCGCGAGGCAAGGTCGCTGGCGGCGCTCAACCACCCGAGCATCGCGACTGTTTATTCCTTCGAGGAAGTCGCCGGCCGCCACATCCTTGCGATGGAGCTCGTCGAGGGCGAAGGCCTCGACACTCGGATCGCGGCGGGAGCGATTCCTCTCGATGAAACGCTTTCGATCGCCAGGCAGATAGCCGAGGCGCTCGAAGCCGCGCACGAGAAGGGGATCGTTCACCGCGACTTGAAGCCCGCCAACATCAAGGTGACCCCCGACGGCAAAGTGAAGCTGCTCGACTTTGGCCTGGCGAAGATCTTCGAGGGGGATGCAGCCGGCAGTTCGTCGCCGTCCCTCACGCATTCACCGACCCTGACGGGCCGAGCGACTGCGATCGGCGTCATCCTGGGGACCGCGGCCTACATGTCGCCCGAACAGGCGCGCGGAAAATCTGTCGACAAGCGCACGGACATCTGGGCGTTCGGCTGCGTGCTCTACGAGATGCTGACCGGCCGGCGGCTCTTCCACGGAGAGGATGTCTCGGAGACGCTCGCGGCGGTGCTTCGTGCCGATCCCGACTGGAACGCCCTGCCCGCCGACACGGCGCCTGCCGTTCGCCGACTCCTTCACCGCTGCCTCGAGAGGGATCCGCGCCGGCGGCTTCGCCATATCGGCGATGCATCAATCGAGATCGACGAGGCGATGGCGGGGCCGTCGTCCGAGGACCGCGTGAGCGCCTCGGCTGCCGTCGCTCCCTTACGAGCCTGGCAGCGGCCGTCCGCACTCTTAGCCGGAGCGCTCCTTCTGGCAGGCTTGTCCGGCGCCGCCGCCTGGGTCCTTAAACCTTCCCCAACCGCGCGTCCGCCGATCGCGCGCTTCGCGCTGACGTTGCCGGCCAGCCAGAACCTGTCCGGCTTCACCCGGCGGACCCTCGCCATCTCGCCGGACGGCACGCGGATCGCCTATACCGCCAACGAATCGATCTTCGTGCGAGACCTCGATAGCGCCGAGCCCAGACTCCTGACTACCGCCGCCACGGACCTGGCTTTTTCGCCAGACGGAGAGTGGCTGGCGTTTACGCATCGCGGCTCGCTGGCAAAGATCCGGGCCTCAGGCGGGGCACCGGAGACGCTTTTGGCCAACGTCAACCCCACGGGAACGAGCTGGGCCGGCAATGGGGCGATCGTGTTTGCGGACTCGAAAGGTCTTCAGCGCGTGCCGGCGGCGGGCGGCAAGCCCGAGCTGCTCTTCGCGTCCGTGCCGCCGGTTTTTTTTTCCTGGCCCCAGGTCCTGCCGGGAGGCCGTTTCGTGCTCTACACCGAGGCGCCCAACGGCTTGGTCCATCAGGGCGTCACCGTCGTGCGGGCGCTCGACGGCTCCGACCGCCGGGCCGTGCTCCAAGACTCGTTCGCCGCGAGCTATGCGGGCTCGGGCCACCTCGTGTACGCGCAGACTCGCGGACTGATGGCCGTGAGGTTCGACCTGGCGGCGCGCCGTGTGTCGGGGGCGCCCGTGCCCCTGGCGGAGAGCGCCCGTTTCTCTCCCGTGACGGGCGGTCCGCAGTTTGCTTTCTCGGAAAGCGGCACGCTGGTTCACGCGCTCGCGGGCCCGGATTTGGATGCGACCCAGCTCGTCTGGGTAAACCGCGAGGGGAAGGCGAGCCCGGCGTCGCGAACCCTTCGTGTGTATTCCGACCTGCGCCTCTCGCGCGACGGCCAGCGGGTCGCCATGCACCTGCAGGACGAGGGAAACGACGTGTGGATCAGCGACCTCTCTCGCGGCACATTCACGCGGCTGACTTTCGAGCCGATGGAGGACGAGACTCCGGTCTGGTCGCCCGATAACCGCCACGTGGCCTACGCCGCCTCACGGGCCGGCCAGAAACGCGGCGTCTACCGCCGGGCGGCCGACGGCGGCACGGCCGAGGAGCTCATCGCCTTGAGCGACCAGCACTCGCACGTCATGGACTGGACGCCGGACGGCCGGGCGCTAATCGTGGAGTTTCAGGGGTCGGCCACCGGCAACGACCTGATGCTGCTCGATCTCGAGACGCGGCGGTTCCGTCCCCTCATCCAGACCCGCTTCAACGAGCACTTCGGGCGATTTTCGCCCGACGGGAAGTGGTTCGCCTACGGCTCGGACGAATCGGGCCGGGACGAGATCTACGTCCAGCCATTTCCGTCGCTGAACGCGCGCGTGCAGGTCTCGACGGAAGGCGGCGGGCAGCCTATCTGGTCCCATGACGGCCGCGAGCTCTTCTACCGGGCCGCGAAGACCGTCATGGCCGCGACGGTGGCGTCCCTGGCGCCACTCACCTTCGCACCGCCGCGCGTGCTGTTCGTGGATCACTTCGAGATGCCGCAAGCGGGAAGCCATGTCAGCTACGACGTGGCGAAAGACGGTCGTTTTCTGATGATCGCCGCGCCGGAAGGGCGCGCGGGCTCTCAGTCCGAGATCCACGTCGTCCTGAACTGGTTCGAGGAATTGCGCCGGCTGGAGCCGGCGGGGAAGTGAGCTCGATCTGAGTCTCGCGAGTGGAACCAGATGGGTGCCCACGAGAGCCCAGTCGCCCTCGGCGTCGGGGGATGGGCGAGTCATGCGATCGGGTGATGGGGTGAACTGACGATGGCGATCAGCGCGGGGAGTCACCTCGGGCCCTACGAGATTCTGTCTCCTCTGGGGGCCGGAGGCATGGGAGAGGTTTACAAGGCACGAGACAAGAAGCTCGATCGAGACGTAGCGGTCAAGGTTCTTCCCCAGTCCGTCGCCGCAGATCCCGACACGCTCGCGCGGTTCGAGCGCGAAGCGAAGGCCGTTGCGGCGTTGTCTCATCCGAACATCCTTTCCATCCACGACTTCGGCAACCATGACGGCGTCGCGTACGCCGTCATGGAGCTTCTGGAAGGGGAGACGCTGCGCGGGAAACTCGACGCAGGTCCGATCACCCAGAAGCAGGTCGTGGACTACGCGCTGCAGGTCGCAAAGGGCCTTTCCGCTGCCCACGACAAAGGCATCGTCCACAGGGACCTGAAACCCGAGAACCTCTTCGTCAGCGGAGACGGCCACGTCAAGATTCTCGACTTCGGCCTGGCGAAAAGAGTTGATCCGGTTGCCCCTGGCAAGGAGACGAGCGCGCCAACCGGCTCGGGCCACACCGAGCCCGGGACGGTGATGGGCACCGCGGGCTACATGTCGCCCGAACAGGTGAAAGGATTTCCGGTCGATCACCGGTCGGACATCTTTGCGTTCGGGACGATCCTCTACGAGCTGCTCTCGGGGAAGAAGGCGTTCAAGCGAGACACGAACGCCGAGACGATGGCGGCCATCATGCGAGACGAGCCGCCGGAACTCTCGGAGTCGGGGCGGAACATCTCGGCCGCTCTCGACCGCATCGTCAAGCATTGCCTGGAGAAGAACCGGGAGCACCGGTTCCAGTCGGCCAGAGACATCGCATTCAACCTGTCGGAGCAGTCCTCGCCGGCCGCCACGAGCGGTTCACGGGATACCGCCCCGCCGATCCCTTCAGAGGGCCTCCGCATCGCGGTGCTGCCGTTCAAGTGTGGGGACGCCAACGCCGACCTCGCGGCCCTGGCCGACGGACTCTCCGAAGAGATCGTGACCGGCCTTTCGCGGTTTCGCTATCTGTCGGTCGTTTCGAGCGCCTCGGCAGCCCTTCTCACGGGAGAGGCGGGAGACGAGCGGGCCCTGGGCAAAAAACTCGGCGCGCGCTACGTGCTGGAAGGAAGCATCCGCGAGAGAGGTTCCGCCGTTCGCGTGAGCGCCCAGCTCGTCGACACGCAGACGGGAGCGCAGCTCTGGTCCGAGACGTTCAGCCGGGACCTCCAAGCATTGAGCCTATTTGCGGTGCAGGACGATGTCGCCGCCCGCATCGTCGCAACCGTAGCCGATAGCGACGGGGTGCTCGTGCGTTCGATGCGGCTCGCGATCCAGCAGAAGGACGACGTCCATCTCACGCCAGCGGAGTGGCAGTTCCAGTATTTCGCCTACTGCGAGCAGATTACGCCTGCGGCCCATGCGGCGCTCAGGACCAGGCTGGAGCGCGCGATGGAGCGGGACAATCGGACGTCGGACGTGTGGGCCTGCCTCGCGCAGATCTACGCCGACGAATACGCGTTTGGATTCGGGACAGACCCGGCCGCTCTCGACCGCGCCCTGGCTGCGGCCCGCCGTGCTATGGAGCTCGATCGGGCGAGCCAGTTTGCGCTCGTCTCGCTTGCGCGGGTGCACTTCTTCCGGCGAGACCTCGCGGCGTTTGGCCCTGCGGCCGAGCGCGCGATGGCCTTGAATCCGCTCAACACCGACGCTCTCGGGATGATGGGTCTGCAGATCGTGCACACCGGCCAGTTCGAGCGAGGCGCGGCGATCGTGCGCCGCGCGATGGAGCTCAATGCCAACCACGCGGGTTGGATGCATTTCGCTCCGCTCTGGGAGCACTTCCACAAGGGCGAGTACGAGGGGGCCCTCGAGCGCGCGAACCGGGTGGACATACCGGGATTCTTCTGGACCTATCTCGCGGTGGCGTCGGCCTGCGGTCACCTCGGCCGGCGCGCCGAGGCCGCGTCCGCAGTCCGAGATCTGTTGGCGCTCGACCCTGAGTTTGCGGCGCACGCTCGCTCGAATGTCGCGACGTGGCACTTCGCGAGCGGCCTCATGGAACCCATTCTCGATGGGCTCCGTAAGGCGGGGCTCTCGATTCCCGCGACCGACGGATCGTCCGACTCGCCCGGGCGGATCGGGACAGTCACGGCAAGAGCAGACCAAACTGAGCCGGGCACGGCCTCGGGACCGGTCCGGGCCGACGAAGGTTTCTGGGTCGCCGTTCTTCCGTTCAAGTACGGCGGGGCCAACGCCGAGCTCGCTGCCCTGGCCGAGGGAATGACCGAGGACATTGTGACGGGTCTGTCGCGGTTCTCCTACTTGAGGGTGATCGCGCGCAGCTCGACTTCGCGTTATGCGAATGAGGCTGTCGACGTGCGGGCCGCCGGCAAGGAGCTCGGCGCCCGCTACGTGATGGAGGGCACCCTGCGGAAGGCGGGGCAGAAACTGCGTCTCGCGGTCCAGCTCGTGGACGCAGCGTCCGGCGCCCATCTCTGGGCGCAGACCTATGAACGCGCCTTCGATCCCGAAGCGGCTTTCGAGCTGCAAGACGACGTAGTCCCTCGCATCGTCTCCACGTGCGCCGATCGCTTCGGCGTGCTCGCTCGGAGCATCAGCGATGCCGTCCGGGGTCGGGAACCCGGCCAGCTCGGCCCCTACGAGGCGCTCATGCGCGGCTTCGGTTATCACCAACGCCTGACTCCGGCCGAGCACGCGGATGCGCGTCGAGCGCTGGAGCGGGCGGTCGATCGCGCGCCCTCCAACGCGGACTGCTGGGCGATGCTCTCGTGGATCTACTCCCACGAACATGCCCACGGCTTCAATGTCGGTCCGGGCTCGCTCGACCGGGCGCTCGCCGCCGCCCGGCGCGCCGTGGACATCGCCCCGTCCAATCAGCTCGCGCAGCAGGCCCTGGCGGTCGTCCTGTTCTTCCGAAAGGAGACGGCGGGCTGCCTGAGCGCCGCGGAGCGCGCAATCGCCCTCAATCCGCTCGACACGAGCAACGAGGCCATCTTTCTCATCCCCTTCACCGGCGATTGGGACCGTGGCTGCGCTCTCATCCGTCGAGCGATGGAGTTGAACCCTCATCATCCCCGCTGGTACGGGACGGTCCTCGGCATCAACGAGTACCGTCTGGCCAATTACCGCGCGGTCGTGGACGAGGTCGTGAAAGCCAACGCGCCCGAGGTCTTCTGGACGAACGTGCTGCTTGCGGCCGCGCACGCCCAACTCGGTGAGCTTCCGGCCGCGCGCAATGCCCTGCGAGACCTGCTCGCCCAGAAGGAGGACTTCGCCCAATCGGCCGTCGAGATGCTCGAGAAGTGGTTCGACCCGCAGCTGGTCGGGCATCTGATCGAGGGTCTGCGCACGGCGGGGCTGGAAGTCGCCCCGGAGAAAAGGGCGGGGTCCCCTGCGCTCGAGTCCTCGAAATCTCCCGCACCGAACTCGGGAGCGGTTCGCGCCGAAGAAGGATTCTGGGTCGCCGTACTGCCATTCAAGTACGGCGGCGCCAACAGAGATCTCATGGCGCTGGCAGAGGGTCTGACCGAAGAAATCGTCACCGGCCTGTCGCGATTCTCTTATCTCAGAGTGATCGCACGCAGCTCGACTTCGCGCTACGCCAGTGAGTCGGTGGACGTGCGATCCGCGGGCAAGGAACTGGGAGCGCGTTATGTGATGGAAGGCAGCCTGCGAGAGGCCGGGACCAGGCTGCGGCTCGCCGTCCAGCTCGTCGACGCAGGGAGCGGCGCTCATCTCTGGGCTGAAAACTTCGAACGCGCCTTCAGTCCCGAGACGGTGTTCGAGCTTCAGGACGATCTGGTTCCGCGGATCGTCTCGACGGTTGCCGACATGTACGGCGTTCTGACCCGCAGCATGAGCGAGGCGCTCCGCGGCAGGGCCGATGAAGAGTTGAGTCCTCACGAAGCGGTGCTGAGCGCCTTTGGATACATGGAACGCGTCACGCCGGAAGAACATGCGCGCGTGAGAAAGATCCTGGAACGGACTGTCAGCATGGCGCCCAATCAGAGCGATGCCTGGGCCATGCTGGCGAACCTGTACTGGGAAGAGCATGCGCACGGATTGAACCCGCAGCCCGATCCGCTGGGGCGTGCGCTGGCCGCCGCGCGGCGCGCCGTGGAGGCGGCGCCTTCCAACAATCTTGCCCATTACGCCCTCGCGAGCACGCTGTTTTTCCAAAAGGACTTTCTGGCTTTTCGTTCGGCCGCTGAGCGGGCGATCGAGCTGAACCGCATGGATGCTTCCGTTGCGGCGTTGATCGGAAATCTCATCGCCTATTCCGGTGACTGGGAACACGGCTGCGCGGTGGTGCAATCCGCGATGCAACTCAATCCGAGACACCCGGGCTGGTACTGGTTTGTCCACTTCAACGACGCGTATCGCCGGCGCGACTACCGCGGCGCCCTGGGTTTCGCCCTCAAGATCAACCTGCCTGGAAATTTCTATACGCACGCCGTGATTGCGCAGACTTACGGGCAACTCGGCATGCGCGAGGAGGCCCGGAAGGCGCTGCAAGAACTGCTCGCGATGCGGCCCGACTTCGCCAGAACGGCGCGCGAAGAATATGGGAGATGGTTTCCCGACCTGGCATTCATCGAACACCAGCTCGACGGCCTCCGCAAGGCGGGACTGGAGATCGCCCCGGAAAAATCCGGAGCCGTCCCGGCACCCGGCAACGCTTCTTTCACTGAAACGAAGCCCGAATCGGAGACCGCCCGCGCCGACGAGGAGTTCCGGGTCGCGGTGCTGCCCTTCAAATACAGCGGCCCCGGCAACGAGCTCGCCGCCCTGGCGGAGGGATTGACCGAGGACGTCGTGACCGGGCTCTCGCGGTTCTCCTACCTTCGAGTGATCGCGCGGAGCTCCACCGCCCACCTCGCCAACCAGGCAGTGGATATCCGCGCCGCCGGCAAGGAGCTCGGCGCCCGTTACGTGATTGAGGGGAGCCTCCGCCAGGGCGGAACGAAGCTGCGTCTCTCCGTTCAACTCGTCGACGCGAGCTCCGGCGCGCATCTCTGGGCGGAGAACTATGAACGCGCCTTCAGTCCCGAAACCGTTTTCGAGCTGCAGGATGACCTGGCCCCGCGGATTGTTTCGACGGTGGCCGACATGAACGGCGTCCTGCCCCGGAGCATGAGCGAGGCCGTGCGCAGCCGCGACCCCGAACAATTGAACCCGTACGAGGCGGTCCTGCGCAGCTTTGGCTACCTGCAGCGGATCACCCCCGAAGATCTTGCCGCCGCGCGGTCCGGCCTGGAATCGGCCGTACGGAAGGCGCCGGCCTATGCCGATGCCTGGGCAATGCTGGCCTTTTTGTGCGGCCAGGAGTACGGGCAGGGATTCAAACTTCAAGCGGATCCCCTGACGGGCGGGGCCGCCGCCGCGCGGCGCGCCGTCGAGTCGGATCCGTCCAATGCATTGGCCTATTTCAGCCTGGCCCAGGCGCTCTTCTTCCAGAAGGACTTCCAGAGCTTCCGAAACGCGGCGGAGCGGGCCGTGGCCTTGAACCCCATGGACGGCAACTCGATGGCTTTTCTCGGTGAGATGCTGACCTATGCGGGCGACGAGGAGCGCGGCCTCGCCCTCGCGGGACGCGCCAAGCAGCTCAATCCCAACCATCCCGGATGGTACTGGTATGCCGACTTCTTCAACGCGTACCGCCATGGCGACTACCGCCGTGCACTGGGTTTCGTGCTCAAGGCCAATCTGCCGGGCCATTGGGGTATGCACGCGGCGGTGGCCGCCGCATACGGGCAGCTCGGGGAGCGTGACGCCGCCGCGAAGGCCCTGCGGGATCTGCTCAAACTGCGGCCGGACTTCGCCGCCGAAGTGCGGACGGAATTCGAGAAGTGGTGGGAGCCGGCGTTCGTGGAGTCCCTCCTGGACGGCCTGCGCAAGGCGGGGCTCGAGATTCCCGACGAACGAAATCCGACGGCGAGCGCCGGCGTGGCTGCGGTCGCGATCGCGGTGCTGCCGTTCGCGGACTTGAGCCCTGAAAAGAATCAGGCGTATCTCTGCGAGGGCATGGCCGAGGAAATCATGAACGCGCTCGTACGGATCGACGGGATTCGCGTGGCGTCCCGGACCTCGGCCTTCCGGGCGCGGCAGGGCGGCGGCGATCTGGCCGCGATCGCCCGCTCGCTCTCGGTGGGCAACGTCCTCGAGGGCAGCGTGCGGACTGCGGGCGGCCGGCTGCGGGTCACGGCACAGCTCACCGACGTCGCCAGCGGTTACCAGCTCTGGTCGGAACGGTTCGACCGCGACACAGCGGACGTCTTCGCCGTCCAGGACGAGATCGCGGCGGGAGTCGTGGAAGCGGTGAAGGCGCGCCTCGCTCCCGGATCGAGAACCGTTCAACACCGTGCGCAGGTCCGCAACCTGGACGCCTACCGCAGCTACCTGAAGGGCCGGCACCTTCGGGGGAAGGAAGATTTCGGCGGAGCCCTCTCCGCTTTCGAGGAGGCCGTCCGCCTCGATCCTGCCCACGCACCCTCGTGGACCGGCCTCGCGGAGATCACAATTCTTTCGGCCCACATGGGCATGATCCCGCCGCGCGCGGCATGCACGGCCGCGAGGAAGGCGCTGGCGGCCGCCAAGGAGCTGCAGGGAGAGTCAGCGGAGGGTCAGCACGTCGAGGCATTTGCGGCCTTCCTCGAGCGCCGGTGGGACGCGATGGAGTCGGCCTGGCGCCGGGCGATCGAGATCCAGCCCGATCACGTCCTCGCCCTGGGCTCCTTCGCGCTCACCCTCTGCGCGCGCCGGAGACTCGATGAGGCGCTGCCTCTCTTCGAGCGCGCCCGGGAAGCCGATCCGCTCGCGTCGTTTCCCTACATGATCGCCGGATGGGGACTGCTGGAAAGCGGAAGACCGGAGGAGGCCCTGCGCCACATCGAGGACGCCCTCACCTTCGAAAAGGAGGACGGCTCGGCCATTGGCGGGTTGGCGATGGCGAACGTCGCGCTGGGGAGGTTCGAGGAAGGCATCGCGTCGGGCGAGCACGGTGTCGCGGTGGCGCACCGGGCGCCCGTCTTCCTCGGCATCCTGGGATGGGCGCTCGCGACGGCGGGACGGTACGCCGAGGCCCGGACGATCCTCGAAGAGCTGCGAGCACGGCCGCCGGGGTCGCCCACCGCGGTCTCCGAGGCCTGGCTGCTCGGCGCGCTCGGGGAGATCGACGGCGCCTTCGAGGTGCTCGCCCGGGCCGAAGAAGAGCACCAGGGCGTTCTCTGCTACACGGGATTGCCCGGTTTCGATTCCCTCCGCGCGGATCCGAGATTCGCCGCGTTGCTGGGCAGATTGGGGTTGCCTTCCGCTTGACGCGTCGTTTCCCTGTACGTCGGCGAGGGCTGCGCGAACGGGGCCTGAGCGAGCGGGCAAAGAGGACCGGTAGAATCGCCCGACAAATCCATGACGATTCTGGCCGGTTCGCGCCTGGGCCCCTACGAGATCCTCGCGCCCATCGGCGCCGGCGGAATGGGAGAAGTCTACCGGGCGCGGGATACGCGGCTCGAGCGGACGGTGGCGATCAAGGTGCTGCCCACGCACCTCTCCTCTTCGTCGGAAGTCCGCCAGAGGTTCGAGCGCGAGGCGAAGACGATCTCCGCGCTGTCTCATCCGCACATCTGCGCGCTCTACGATGTCGGGAACCAGGACGGGGTCGAGTACCTCGTCATGGAGTACCTCGAGGGCGAGACGCTCGCCGGCCGCCTCTCGAAGGCGGCCCTGCCTCTCGAACAGACCCTTCGCTACGGCGTCGAAATCGCCGATGCGCTCGACAAGGCACACCGCCAGGGGATCGTGCACCGGGACCTGAAGCCGGGAAACGTCATGCTGACGAAATCGGGGGTGAAACTCCTCGACTTCGGCCTCGCCAAGGTTTTCGCCCCGTCCGGTTCGCCGTCGGCGCTCACGGCCCTCCCGACGATCGCGGGAAGCACGCCGCTGACCCAGGAAGGCACGATCCTCGGGACCTTCCAGTACATGGCCCCGGAGCAGCTCGAGGGGCGGGAAGCCGACGGCCGCAGCGACGTTTTCGCGCTCGGGGCCGTGCTCTACGAGATGGCGACGGGCCGCAAGGCGTTCGAGGGCAAGAGCCAGGCATCGTTGATCGCCGCGATCATGACCTCGGAGCCGCCCTCCCTCTCGACGATCCAGCCCATGACGCCGGCCGCGCTCGACCGGGTCGTCCGAACGTGCCTCGCGAAGGATCCGGACGACCGTTGGCAGAGCGCGCACGACATCGCGAGCGAGCTGAAGTGGATCGCGCAGGGATCCGGGGCAGGAGCCGCGACCGCGGCGCCGGGCGCGCCGCGCCGCAGGACGCGGGAGCGGTGGGCGTGGACGGTCGCAGGGGCGGCGCTCCTCGCCGCGGCCGCTCTCGCTGCGGTGGCGCTGCGGGGGCCGAGAGACCGCGGTCGTCCGATCCGCCTTTCGCTCGAGCAGCCGGCGAAGGCTCCCTTCGAATTCTTCGACCACTCCACCGTGTCGCCGGACGGCCGCAACGTCGCGTTCATCGCGCACTCCGCGGGAGGAAAGCAGTCCATCTGGATTCGCCCCCTCGACTCGCTTTCGGCGAGACCGCTCACCGGCACCGATGGAGTCACCGGTCTCTTCTGGTCGCCGAACGCGGCCTCGATCGGCTTCTTCGCGGACGGGAAGTTGAAGCGCATCGAGAGCGCCGGAGGAGCGCCGCAGGTGCTCGCGGACGCCGCCGCCGCGCACGGAGGGGCGTGGAACGGCGACGGCGTCATCCTGTTCGCCCCGACGCCGTACTCCCCTCTCCAGCGCGTCCCCGCGACCGGCGGCGCCGTCTCGGACGTCACGAAGCTCGGTCCACGGGAAGACGGCCACATGTGGCCGGCCTTTCTCCCCGACGGACGGCACTTCGTCTTTCTCGCCGACGCCTCGACGACGCCGGACCACTCGATCCGGCTCGGAGCCCTCGATTCTCCCGGGAGCGAGAAGCTCGTCTCTCCCGCTGTCACCAATCTCGCCTTCGCGCCGCCGGACTGGCTCCTCTTCGTCCGCGCCGGGACTCTGGTAGCGCAGCGCGTGGACGCCTCGAAACGCAAGCTCGCCGGCGATCCCGTGCCCCTCGGCGAGCAGATCGCGCTCGACGACCTCCAGCACGGTTTCGACTTCTCGGTCTCACAATCGGGCACGCTCGTCTATCGCAGCGCCAGCCCGGAGACACAGCTCTCCTGGTTCGATCGTGCCGGAAAGCGCCTCGCCGCGATCGGCGAGCCCGCCCGTTACGGCCGCTTCGAGCTGTCGCCCGACGAGAAGCAGCTCGCTTGCGAGCGGCTCGACGCGGATTTGAGGCACGGGAACCTCTGGCTGGTGGATCTGTCGCGCGGTTCGACGTCCCGATTGACCGCCGGCGCCACGTCGGACTATGCGCCCGTGTGGTCCCCGGACGGCCGGAGGGTTCTGTACGGCTCGGCGCGCACGGGCGTCGCGGACCTCTACGAGATCGCGTCCGGAGGCGGATCGAGCGAGAAGCTCGTCCTCCACGACTCGGTAGACAAGAACCCGATGAGCTGGTCGCCGGACGGCCGGTTCGCTCTGATTTCGATCATCGCGCCCAACACCCGGGAGGACATCTCGATGCTGCCCCTCTCGGGAGCGGCCAGCCTGGCGCCGCTCGTCGCGACGCAGTTCACGGAAGTCGACGCCCAGATCGCGCCCGATGGGCGGTGGTTCGCGTTCTCGTCCGACGAGTCCGGCCGGTTCGAGGTGTACGTCCAATCGTTCTCCGACAAGGCGCAGAGATACCGGGTCTCGACGTCGGGCGGCGGACGCCCGAGGTGGCGCGGCGACGGGAAGGAGCTCTTCTTCGTGGCCGACAGTGTCCTCAAGTCGGTCGCGATCTCGGACGCGGCGGGGCTCGACGTCGGCCCGCCGAAAGACCTGTTCCGTATCGTCGGTCTCGCCGACTACGCCGTGACGCGCGACGGACAGCGCATCCTCGCGGCGGCGTCCGCCGACCAGTCTCCCGATCTTCCCGCGACGGTCGTCTTGAACTGGGACGTGGGAGCGCGTTGAGCGCGGATCCGGGCGCAAGGCCGCCAGAGCGAAGCGCGGCCATAGCGCCCGCTCAAAATCAGTCCGTTATGACTACTTGCGCCATGAGTGAACTATGACCG
>JALZAT010000051.1 GCA_030948185.1 Acidobacteriota bacterium | reverse complement strand
ATCAGACTGACTTCGTCGTCGAAGCGCCCTGCCCCCTCCGTCGCCTCCGTCTCCTGGCACCCTCCCCCCCACACTTGACTCCGGTCGTTCCATATCAGGATGACAAGGCGCGGGGCATTACTGTTGTGAGCCCTCCGGCCACTGCACGAAGGAGCCGTTGGTGAAGACGATGTCGTCGTTGAAGTCCGTCGTCGTGCCGCAGGCCACCCCGTCGTCCGAGCCGTTGCGGCCGTAGCTGCGGATGTTGTACATCGACTGGCCGTTGTTCACGTTGTAGACCAGGAACCGCCCCCACCCGTCGCGGAACGGGGGCACCGCGATGTACGTCGGCGAGAGGTTCGAAAATGAAGACTCGTTCAGAACGTTGCCGGGCGCCGTGTAGAGGCCGCTCGCGCAGGCAGCAGCGGGAAAAGCGCTGTTGTCCACGTGATAGGCCTCGACGGCGGTCGCGAGAGCCCGCATGTCCGTCATGGTCCGCTTCTGCTTGCCGCGCTGGACCGCGTTCAGGAGGTTCGGGATCGCAATCGCGGCCAGGATGCCGATGATCGCGATCACGATCAGAAGCTCGATCAGCGTGAAGCCGCGTTGTTTTTTCATGATAAAAAAAAGCGGCCCCGACAGACGTCGGGACCGCTTCCTTAACCCTATAGATGAAGAGTTACTGCTGGGTGCCTTCGGGCCACTGGATGAACGAGCCATCGACATAGACGATGTCGTCGTTGAAATCCGTGGTCGTCCCGCAGGCAACGCCGTCGCTCGTTCCGTTGCGGCCGTACGAAATGATGCGGTAGTGGTTGAAGGCCGCGTCCGTCGCGTACCGCATGAACTTGCCCCAGCCATCCGTCTTCGGGGGCTGCGCGATGTACGTGGGCGAAAGGTTGGAGAAGGAGGCCGCGTCCAGGGTGTTCTCCGTGCCGCCGCCCGAGAAGATGCCCGCCGCGCACGCCGCGGCCGGGTATTTGTTGTTGTCAACCGCGTAGGCCTCGACCGCCGTCGCAAGGGCGCGCAGGTCCGACATGGTCCGCTTCTGCTTGCCGCGCTGCACCGCGTTCAGAAGGTTGGGGATCGCGATCGCGGCCAGGATGCCGATGATCGCGATGACGATCAGAAGCTCGATCAGCGTGAAGCCCGACTCTCTCTTCTTCATGATGCCGTTTCCTTTCCCGTGTTCTGTTTCGGTTTCTGCCAGAGTTGTTGTCTGTCGTTCTAGTCGTCGCCCACGCGTCTGATAGATAGAGAACTCAGATCACAGGAGAGACCGCTCTTACTGCTGGGTGCCTTCGGGCCACTGGATGAACGAGCCGTCGACGTAGACGATGTCGTCGTTGAAGTCCGTGGTCGTCCCGCAGGCAACGCCGTCGCTCGTTCCGTTGCGGCCGTACGACGTGATCCGGTAGTGGTTGAAGGCCGCGTCCGTCGCGTACCGCATGAACTTGCCCCAGCCGTCCGTCTTCGGGGGCTGCGCGATGTAGGTCGGCGAGAGGTTCGAGAAGGAAGCCTGCGCCAGGGTGTTCTCGGTGCCGCCGCCGGAGAAGACGCCCGCCGCGCACGCCGCAGCCGGGTACTTGTTGTTGTCGACCGCGTACGCCTCGACCGCCGTCGCAAGGGCGCGCAGGTCCGACATGGTCCGCTTCTGCTTGCCGCGCTGCACCGCGTTCAGAAGGTTGGGGATTGCGATCGCGGCCAGGATGCCGATGATCGCGATGACGATCAGAAGCTCGATCAGCGTGAAACCGGATTCCTTCTTCTTCATGGACCCTCCTGAGTTTTGAGTGCGCTTCGTTTCACTCCCGAAGTAGCAAGGACGAAGCCAGGGACTGGAAGGGTTAAGTCGTTTTGTTTCAGCACTTAATCGGTGGAGTGCGGGAGGGTGCTGACGGCTTTTGTCACTTCACGGAATCCGGCGGTGACGTTTTGTTACCGGGAAAGAACGCGTACTCCTTGACCACCTGATCCATGATTTCGACCCCGTCCACGTAATCGCGGAGGAAAACCCGCTCGTCGTTGCCGTGACGGCGGCTCTCGTCCGTGATGTTCATCAGGATCGGCGAGTAGCCATACGCCGGGATCCCGGCCCGCCGGAAGAGGACCGACGTCGTCATGCCTCCGTAGGTGGGTACGGGCCCGAACGGAATGCCCGGGTGGAACGCCAGGCTCACACGCTTCAGGAGCTCGGTGAAGGGCGTCGGAAAGGGCGATGCCGACGTGGGGCCGCTCGAGAGCCGCTCCACCACGCGAACCGATCGTCTCTTCGCGCCGAGCGCCACCCGGTCGAGAAACGGGGCCGGATCGACGCCCGGCGGAACGGAGACCGCCGCGTAGGAGCGAAACGTCCGGGAATGGTCGGGAGGATACGGATAGGGACCGACCCAGTGGATCCGGGGCTCCAGAAAGCTTCCGTAGCGGTCCGCGAGCCTGGCGAGCCTCGCGCGGTCGCGCTCGACGCCGTCGAGGTCGCGGAGCCACACCGACCATGGGTACGGGAGGTGGTTTGCGAGCATGCCGAAGCTTTCGACGACCTGGGGGTGAGGCGCGACGACGTCGCCGTCCAGGCGGGGAAACTCCGCGGCGAGCGCTTGCAAGGGAGTTTCCGAATCCGCGTCGAGCTCGAGCGTGCCGTACCCGGCCTGCAGCCCTTCGACGCCCCAGAAGCGAAGCTGCCGGAGGATGACCTCGTTCGTCCCACCCTCGTTGATCACGGCCGCCACGCCGTGGAACCACTCCGGCCGGTGATCGAGCAGCCACCGCGCGCCCCACCGCTGTTCGGTCTCCTCGTCGGCTTCCGCGAGGAAGAGGATGTCCGTCTCGGGCGTGATGCCCGCTTCCTTCAACCGTCGCAGCGCGATGGCCTCGCAGAGCGCCAGGGATTTCATGTCGTAGGCGCCGCGCCCGATGAGGTACCCGTTCTTGATCTCCCCGCTGAAGGGCGGAGCCTCCTTCCAGAACGGCGGATACGCGGCGACGACGTCGATGTGGTTCAAGAGGAGGAGCGCGCCCTGACGCCGCCGCCCGGGAATCCTCGCGAGCACATTGCAGCGGCCCGGGGCGGGGCACACGAGCTCCGCCTCGATTCCGGCGCATTCGAAGAACCTCTGGAGGAAGAGCGCGCCCTCCCGCTCTCCGGGTCCTGCTCTCGAGGTCGTGTCGATGCGGACGTAATCGCGGAGCAGCCGGACGGGCTCCAGGGCGAGCCACTCCGAGGCCGGCCGAACCTGGTCGCGCTCGATCGCCGACCGGATGCGGGGATGCTTTCGGCAGCCGGAAGCGGACGCAAGGGCGAGCAGGACGAGCGTCACCGCGGCGAAAACACGACGCGTCATCCGTTCCTCCGATCGGGATCGTGCCGGCGCGGCGAGGCCCGGCGGCGCCAGAGCCACACGGCGGCGGCCGCGAAGAGGGGGGGACCGGCGAGGGAGAACCCGAAGCCGGGGATCTCCTCGCGCCATTCGACCCGATGGTGTCCGGCCGGCATCGCTACAGCGGAGAACGCGAGGTACGCCGGCACGATTTCCGCCGCGTGGCCGTCGATCTCGACGGTCCTGTGCGGCCAGAAGGCACGCAGGACGAAGAGCCACGTCGGGTCGGGTGCGTCGATATCGAGACGGAGGCCGTTGGCCCTCCGTTCCACCACGCGAACGATCCCGGAGCGTGCGGCGCCGGAAGCCTGACGGCCCGTTTCCACGAGGAGCTCGCCGTCTCGCAGCGACGTGATGCGCTGAAGCGCCGGCAGCGGCCCCGGCTCTTCGCGCCAGGCGGTCGCCAGCCGGATGTCCGGCTGCGACGGCGTCTGCTCGTCCCAGTCCTGCAGGCGGTCTCCCCCGAAGCGCCGGTACGCGGCGACCGGTTCCTGGGTGTTCATTCGGATTCCCCACTTGAGAGACAGGTTCCCGAAGAAGGCGCCCGCGTCGCGGTATCCGGCCGCCGTCGCCGAAAGCCTCCGGAGGCTCTCCACCCGGGAGAGATCTCCGGAGTCGAAGTCCGTGTTGAAGACGGTGCCCCGATGCCAGAGGGCCTGCGTGTGCTGGATCCAGTCCCGGCGGGGCAACTCGACGATCGAGAGCGCGGAGTGCTCGCCCTGCCGCTCCGCCGCGGTCGCCGCCCGGTAGACGGACTCCCCGAGGATGCGGAACGAGCCCGCCGCGTCGGAGCGCTGGACGCGGAGGGCGAAGGAGGTCGGCGCGAACGCCTCCGCCGGCGCGGAGATCTCCGGAATCCGGGAGTCGGGAATGACGGGGACGAGCGTGAGCGCGGCGAGGGATAGGAGAGTCGACGCGCGCCGCTTCCCGGAGAGCCCCTCGAGAGCGACGACGGTGGCCATCCAGAGGAGGCCCGCTTCCGCGAGGGCCCCTGGGAGATGGTCCGCGGCCCGCGCGGCGCGGCGCGGTCCTCCGTCGAACAGGTCCGCTGCCACGGCCCCCGCGCGGGAGGGCGCGAGCGCGCAGAGGGCGGCGAGCGCGGTGAGAAGAGCGCCGACTCCGAGGGAGACGATCCGGCGCGGCGTCCGGCGGGCGAACTCCTGGACGCCGTAACCGGCGAAGATCGCGAGGCCGAGCACCGCCGCAATCACGAGCTTCTCCGGGTTGCGCAGAGGCAGAGGCGACGCGGCTCCGAGCCAGGCGCGGGGCAGCAGGCTCGGCAAGACCGCCACGGCGAGCCCCGCCGCCACGAGCCACCGCGAAAACGCGAGCCCGGTATTCCGGGCCTTCCAGAGCCGGAACATGGCGAGCGGCCCGAGCGCGCCGGCAAAGAGCGTCGAGAAGAGGCCGATCGCCTTGCCGTTGAACGCCCTCCAGCACCAGGTGGACCCGGGCTCGAGGCGCCAGGTCGGACCGAAGGGATACGGGACGACAAACTCCGCCAGCCGAAGCGGCGAAACGGAGAAGTAGGTCGCCTCCGACAGCTTCATCCCGAGCACGGCGCGATTGGTCTCGGGGATCCAGATTGCCGTCGCGACGATCTGGGGAGCCGCGAGAAGCGCCCCGAGCGCCGCCGCGCCGGAGACCGCGAGAATCCCGGTCCGCCGGGCGGAGCGGTCCTCCTCCGTCAGCACCCACAGGAGAGCGACGCCGACGGCCAGCGCGCCGGTGAATACGTCCGCGGCGAGGAAGTCGAGCCCGAACAGTGCCGCGAGAAGCAGGGTGCCGCGGGAGCCGGCCGCGCTCCGGCGTGCCGTGGCCCACGCGATCCACGGCAGCAGCGCGAACCCCGCCTGGATGTGGGGGTAGAAGACTTCGGAGATCGCGACGCCCGAAAACGCGTACGTCGCCGCCCCGACCCACGCGGCGCCGCGTTTCAACCCGAGGAACCGCAGCAGGACGAGCACACCGATGCCGGCGGCCGTCCAGTGAAGGAGCGGGAAGAGGCGCATCGCGAGGTTGAACGGAAAGGCGGCCAGCGCCACGCGCGGCGGATACAGCGCGCCGGAGTTGGGGTTGGGCAGGAGCGGCCGGCCGCCCGAGATCCACGGGTTCCAGACGGGCAACGTTCCCGCGGAATACGCGTCGTGGATCACCTTCTCCATCGGGAGGTTGTAGGCGAGCAGGTCCCGGCCGGTGAACGTGCGCCCCGTCCAGAGCGGGTCCGACCAGACCACCGCGACGAGCGCGGCGAAGAGAACGCCCGGAGCGATCCGCGCGAGCCGCGGCGAGAGCGGCGTCATGCGGGAGGGCCGGCCGCCTGGCGGGGCAGCACGCGGTCTCTGCGCGCTACGATCCAGACGCCCGCGAGCGCCAGGACGGGACCGATCCAGGAAATCTCGCCGCCGGGAAGGTCCTCGCGCCAGTCGACGCGGTGCCTCCCCGCTGGAACGGGAAGCGCCGAGAACGCGAGCTGGGCCGGAGCGATCTCGACCAAGCGCCCGTCGACCTGCACCGTCCGATACGGCCAGAAGCCCCTCAGGACGAACACCCAGCCGGCCTGGACGGCATCGACGGAGAACCGCAAATGCCGCCCGCGGTCCTCGATCGAGGAGACGGATCCGCCTGCCGACGCTCCGCGGCCGGAACGCCCCGTCTCGACCACGATCTCGCCCATGCCGGCGGATCTCATCGCCGCGAGCGCATCCACCGCGCTGGCGGCTTCGCGCCACGTCGCCGCCATGCGGATGGCGGGCAGAGCGTCCGGATTCTCGTCCCATGTCTGCAGCGCGTCTCCGCCGGCGGGGCGGAACCCGGGAATGGCGCCCTGATCGCGATACCGGATCGCGTGGCGCAGCGACAGCGAGGCGAAAAGGGCGGCGCCGTTTTCCGCCGCGGGAAACAGGGCGGAGAGGCGGCGCAGGCTCTCGGCCCGCGACAGGTCGCCGACGTCCGGGTCCGCGTTCAGGACCGTTCCGCGCCCCCAGAGGGAGGGTGTGTAGAGAAACCAGCTTCTCCGGTAGAACTCGTTTCCGACGGGATCCCGCGCCTGCGCCGCGGCGTCGAGCGCCGAGGGAGCGCGGTAGCGCGATTCGTCGAGCACCCGAAACGCTCCCGCCGGATCCTCGCGGATCGTCCACCTCGCGAACGCGGGCGGAGCGAGCACGGCATCCTGAGGAAACGTCCGGACGATCCGCCGGTTCGCGACGACGGGCACGCAGGTCAGCATGAGAAGGCCGACGATCGATGCGCGCCGGTCCCCGAGCCGGAGAAGCTCGAGGCCGACGAGCGTCGCGACCCAGAAGAGGCCCGCCTCCGCGAACGCCCACGCGATCTGGCGCCCCGCGTCGCCAGCGAACCGCGACGGCACGGAGAGCGCCGCGGTGGCCGCCTCCCCGACGGGTCCGGGGGCGAGAGACGCGGCTGCTGCGACGGCCGCGAGCGCGATGGCGACGGGCAGGCGCCACCGGGGAAGGCGCGCTCCCGCCCGAAACGCGTCCGCCGCGAGTCCGGCTCCGACGCCGAGTGCGAAGACGAGAGCCACGGCGAATTTTTCCGGGTAGCGGAGCGGGACCGGCGAGCGCCACTCGCCCCAGGAAGCCGGCAGGAACCAGGGCAGCACGCAGACCGCGGCGGCTCCGAGGGCGAGGGCGAGGACGAAGCGGGAGCCGCGCCCTGTTCGAGAAAGGAGGAACGGAACGGCGAGCACGGCGAGTCCGCCGCAGAAGAGGCTCGAAAAGAACGTCCGCATGCCGGCCCGGGCCCAGAAGTCGTGGGGGTCCAGAGACCAGGTCGCTCCGAACGGATAGGGAACCACGAGCTCCAGGAGCCGCCACGGCGCCACGGAGAAGCCGGCCGCGACATTCAACGGAAGCCCGACGATCGCCCGATTCGTCAACGGCGCCCAGAGCGCGCTCGCCACGATCTGCGGAGCCGTGGCGAGGACCGCGAGGAGAATGGCGCCCGCGAGCCTCGCCGCGTCGCGCCGGCGTGCTCCGGGCGGGGTCTCCAGAACGATCCACGCGACGCACGCCGCACCGGCGATGCCGATCGTGAACGGATCGCCCGCGAGGAAATCGAGCGCGAAGAGAAGTGCGAGGGGAACGATCCGGGCGCGGGCGCTCGAGGCGGGGCGCGCCGCCGCCCATCCGATCCATGGGAGCAGGGCCATCCCGGGGTGAATGTTCGTGTAGAAGACTTCTGAGACTCCCACTCCCGAGAAGACGTACGTGGCCGCCGCGATCCACGCTCCGGCCGCCGATGCCCCGATCGCGCGCAGCAGGGCGATCATCCCGAGGCCCGCCACGAGCCAGTGCAGAACCGGGTAGATGCGCATTGCCAGCGGAAACGAGAGCGGCGCGAGAAGGGGACGAACCGGGTAGAGAGCGCCGACGTTGGGATTCGGAAGAAGGGGCCGCCCGCCCGACGCGTGAGCCGTCCAGAGCGGCAGCGACGCGGAAGACCAGGCGTCGTGGATCTCGCGCTCCGTCGAGAGATGGTACGGAAGGAGGTCGCGTCCCGCGAAGTTGCGGCGGAGGAAAAGCGGGTCCGTAAAGACCGCAAGAACGAAAATGACGAAGAGGAAGGCGGGCGCAGACACAATCCGGCGCCATCCGGCCGGGGCCGTTCGTTCTTTCGCCATTCGGTTCGTCCCGGTAGGATAGGGCATCGGCGAATTCGGACAAAGGCGCGGGTGGATGCTCGCTCTCGGCGTGTTCGTGGCGGCGTGCGCCGCGAGGATCTGGCTTGCGGCGACCCGCCCCCTCTGGCACGACGAGATCTTCACTCTCTGGCTGTCGCGCTCGGCCCCCCGGGAGATCGTCTCCGCGCTGCACCTCGACTCGGGGCCCGCCCTCTTCTACCTCCTCATCCGGCCGTTCACGCTCGCCGCCGAGCTGTGGGCACTCCCGGACTCCGCCGTCCGCGCGCTGCCGATTCTCGCCATAGCGCTTCTCGTCTTCGGTGCCCGCTCACTCCCCCGGGGCGAATCGCGCGCCTGGTTCGTCGCGTTGATTTCGACGTCCGTCCTCCTGACCTACTACTCCGCCGAGGCGCGGGCCTATGCGCTGCTCGCGCTCCTCGACTTTGCGCTCTTTCTCCTGCTGCGGAGCGCCGGCCGGCCCCGGGGGGCCTTCGTTCGCGCTTCCCTCATCGCGCTCTGCGCGGCTGCGGCGCTTCAGACGCATTACCTGGCGCTCTTCTTCGTCGCGGCCGCAGGGCTGACGGCCTTGCTCGAGCGGCGGTGGCGCGACGCGGCGGCGCTCAGCGCGGGCGGCGTGCCGTTCCTTCCGTGGCTCCCGATCCTCCTTCGTCAGCCATCGGAGGCTACCGCATGGATGCGCGACTCCCTATCGCGGTCCGTGGCGGGATTCCTCTCCTCCCTGGGCGGCGTCGGGCGGGTTCCGCCGGCATTCGGCTTTCCGCCGGCCGCGCCCCTCTTCTGGCTGGCGGCGGCCGGGGGGGCGGCGACGCTCGTTCTCCTTCTTCCCACCGCGAAGCGGGACGCGGAAGTCCGGGCCGGCCTCCTCGTTTCCAGTGCGTTTCTCGCCGCGGCGCTCGCCGCAAGCCTCCTGCGTCCCGTCGCGTTCGCGGGGCGCACGGAGCTCGCGATCCTTCCGGTCTGGATCTGGACGGTCGCGCGCGCCGTTCCTTCGGCGCGCGGGCTCCGCGCCGCGGCGTGGGCGCACGCGGTCCTCGGCGCGATTGCTCTCGCAACGTGCGTTCCCACTCCGCGACTCGAGCCCTCCGGCCCCCGTGTCTCGGCGGCGCTGGCGGGGCTCGTCCGGCCGACCGACCTCGTCGTCGCCGGCGCCGCTTTCTACCTTCCGGCCCGCCTCGCTCGGGACCGAGGCGGGCTCGCCGCGCCGCTGCAGGGCTTCCCGCGGGAGGTCGAGCGCCACCCGGGCTGGTTTCCCCTGAGGGCCCCCCCCGAAAAGGCGTACCGGGAGCTCGAGGCGGCCCTTTCCTCGCGACCGGCCGCCTCGCGCGTCTGGATCGCCGTGCACCCTCTCTTCGCGACACGACGGATGGGGGAGGTGCTCGAAAGGCGCGGCGCGCTCAAGGAAGCGCTCCGGGGCCCCGACGTTCTCGTGATGGTGTGGACGGCGCCGTGAGACGAGGTGATGGGTGATAGGTGGTAGGAGGTAGGGGCTCTCACGCCTTCTCGACCACCTACGTCCCACCACCTACCACCTGCGGGCGCGGCGTGCCCGCCTCCGGCTTCCGGGCGATCGCGAGCAGCGACATTCCGTAGCTCGGCGGGTTCCCCTCCTCGCGCCGCAGGAGCGGAAGCACGAGGGCAAAGGCGCGGAGCTGGCCGCGGGGCAGGACCCGGCGCCGCAGCACCCGCCCGTTCAGCCACCACCCGAACACGCCGGGCCGATTCAAGAAACGGAGGTCCTCGACCACGAACCCGGCGGCCCGAAGCTTGCCGTCGAGCTCGACCCGCTCGTATCGGCGGAAGTGGCGCAGCTGCTCGTCGAGCGTTCCATAGAGGCGCTGCATCGCGGGGACGAGAAGGGCAAGCCGCCCGCCGGGCACGAGGATCGAGAGCATGTCCGAAAGCGCCGCCTCGTCGCCCTCGATGTGCTCGAGCACGTTGCAGCAGACGATGGAGTCGATGCGCAGACCGCGCAGCTCCTGACGGGCCTCGGCGCTCAAGGGGAACGCGTAGGACGCGACGCGAGTGCGCGGCTCGTCGCGAAAGCTGCCGCGGAGAAATTCGACCGCCACGGGGTCGAGGTCGGACGCGACGACGAGCTCGGCGGGCGCCCGGTCCGCTCCCGGCTCCAGGAGGTGGCGCGTGATGTTGCCGAAACCCGCGCCGATCTCGAGAATTCGCGTGCCCATGGCCCGCGAGAAGCGCGATACGAGCCACCGGTTGTACGGCTCGAGCTTTCCCATCCGCTCGAGGGTCACGTGGCCGACGTTGTCGGGGTTCTCCGTCTCCCGCACGCCGTGCTTGACGATCGTCCAGAGCGCCGAGAAGGCGTCTTTCAGGCCGATCTTCTTGCCCTCTTCGTACGTCCGGCCGTGGTACGAAATCGGGACCTCGTAGATGCGGTAACGGCGGCGTGCGACCTTGGCGGTGATCTCCGGCTCGATTCCGAACCGCCGCGATTCGATCGTCAGGGACTGAATGACCTCGCGGCGAAACATCTTGTAACAGGTCTCCATGTCGGTCAGGTTCAGATTGGTGAACATGTTCGACGCGAGAGTCAGCAACCGGTTTCCGATCGTGTGCCAGAAGTAGAGGACGCGACGGTCGCCGCCTCCGAGGAAACGGGAGCCGTACACGACGTCGGCATGTCCCTCCTCGATCGGCCGGAGAAGCTTCGGGTACTCGCGGGGGTCGTACTCCAGGTCGGCGTCCTGGACGACGACGACGTCGCCGGTCGCCTTCTGGAAACCCGTCGCGACAGCGGCGCCCTTCCCCATGTTCTTCGGCTGGAGGAAAACCCGGACGCCATCCTTCCCATCTATCTCGCGCAGGATGTCGCGCGTCCCGTCCTGAGAGCCGTCGTCGACGATGACGATCTCCTTCTCGATCGGCACCGCCTGCACCTGGCGGACGAGCTCGCGGATGGTTTTCGACTCGTTGTAGACGGGGATGACGACCGTGAGCTTCATCAGTCCGCGTCTGGCCTCGGCGGGCTCATCCCCGCCTCTTGTCGACGAGCGCCGATTCTCGAGGCGCCGCAACGCCCCGGCGGGGTTCGAATCGATGCCGCACCAGCGCTCCGAGCGCGATCGCTCCGTCTCGCAGACGGATCTTCTTCCCCTCGGCGCGCGACCGCGCGAAGTACGAAACCGGCACCTCGAAGATGCGATACCCGCCCCGAGCCAGCTTGACCGTGATCTCGGCGTCGACTCCGAAGCCCCGCTGCTCGAGATCGAGTGAGGGCACGACCCTGCGGTGGAACGCCTTGTAGCACGTCGCCATGTCCGTCAGGTTCAAGTCGACGAAGACGTTGGAGATGAGCGTGAGCGCCCGGTTGCCTACGGTGTGCCAGAAGTTCTGAACCCGATTCTCCGCGCTGCCCCGGAAACGCGAGCCGAAGACCGCGTCCGCGCGGCCCGTCTCGATGGGTTTTAAGAGGCTGGGATATTCGGATGGATCGTATTCGAGGTCCGCGTCCTGAATGAGAACGATCTCGCCGCGTGCCTCCGCGAGCCCGGTGCGCAGGGCGCCGCCTTTCCCCACGTTGCGGTCGTGGAGAATCGTCCGGACTCCCGCTCGGCCATTCCACTGAGCGAGGATCTCGCGGGTCCCGTCCGTCGATCCGTCGTCGATGACCAGGATTTCCTTCTCGATCGGGACCTCGGAAACGAGCCGCAGGACCTGGTCGATCGTGCGGACCTCGTTGTACACGGGTATCAGGACGGACAGTCTCACGGATGTTCAAATGATAAGCGGGCTTCGCGAAAAGACGAAACGGAGCGCGTCGCCGCAGCCTCATAATGCCCGAAACATGAAAAAGGCGCGGGTCGCGGCGGTCGCCGCCGTCATCGCGGCGGCCGCTCTCGGGTTCGCCCTTCGACTGGGCACCCGCGGCCAGCTCACCTCGGGAACCCGGGTGAGGGCTCTCGGGACCGACGATCACTATCACCTGCGCCGCGCGCGGTTCGCGGTCGCGAACTTCCCGCGCACCGTCGTCTTCGACCGGCTGATGAACTTCCCGGCCGGCGCGGTTCCGATCTGGCCTCCGCTGTACGACCTGATGCTGGCGGCGCCGACGCGGGCGCTCCACGGTCCCTCGGCCACCGGCGAGGAGCTCGAGCGCCAGGCCGCCTGGGTGCCCCCCGGGCTGGCGGCGGCCACGGTCGCGCTCGCGGCGGGAGTGGGGGCGCTCCTCTTCGGCGCGGGCGGCGCCGTGATCGCGGCGCTCTTCGTCGCGGTCTGCCCCGGCCACATTCTCTGGACCCAGTACGGCCACACGGACCAGCACGTCGCCGAGTCCTTCTTCGGCACGCTCGCGCTGCTCCTCTATCTGAAGTCGAGAAGCCCGGCTCCTTCGCAACGCCGCGCCGCCGCGCGCGAAGCGGCGGCCGGGCTCGCGCTGGCGGCCGCAGTCCTCGCCTGGCAGGGGGCGATCTACTGGGGCGCCGTCTTCGCGCTGGCGCTGCTTCTCGAAGCTCTCCGCGGGCGGACGAGCGCGTTTCGTCCCGCGCTCCTCGTGCTCGCGCTTCCGGCTGCGATCACCGCCGGCGCGACGGCGCTCTGGACGGCCGGATTCCATCCGCCGATGACATACATCTCGTTCGGTTTCTTCCAGCCGCTCTTTCTCGCCGCGCTCGCCGCCGGGACCCTTCTCGTCGAGACGTCCGTGCGCGCGGTGCGCGGGGAGCTTTCCGCCCGCCAGGCGCGGCCGTCCCTTCTGTTCCTCGCCGCCGCGGGGGCGGTGCTGTTGCCGTTTTCCGCCCCGCTCGCCGCGGGGCTCCTCCGCGGGGTCGGATACGTCCTCGGGAAAACGAGCGAGGTCGCGGGCGCCGCCGGCTACGTCTCGTACCCAAGAGACTGGTTGAAGGGGATCTTCGAAGCGCGCCCGCTGTTTGCCGACGGTCCCGGGCTCGCGTGGAAGCAGCTTTCCGCGGGGTTTTTTCTCGCGCCGATCGCCGCCGCGGCCTGGCTCGTGCGCGCCGTGCGCGGCGAACGTCCGGGCCTCCACTTCGGGCTCGCCGTGTGGGCCGCAGTGACGCTGCTGCTCGCGATTTCGCAGCGCTTGAACGTGTACTACGCGGCCCTGCTCGCCGCCGCCGTCCTCGTCGAGGCGGCGAAGCTCGTCCACGCGAAGCTTCGGGAAGGGTCTCTCTCGAAAGTCGCCCCGGCGATCGCCGCCGCCGCCGTTCTCGTTCTCGCGCTTCCGATGGCGCCGGGTCTCGTTGAGGAGCTGCGCGCCGTTCGGGTGCCGGGGCGCGACCTCTTCGCGACGCTCGAGTGGATGCGCAGGAACCTTCCCCACGAGATCGACGCCTACGACCCGCGGCTGCTCCGCGGGGAAACCCCGCCCAGCCTCTCGCGCGTCCAAGCCGTCCTCGGACCGTGGTCACTCGGACACCTGATCCTCTACGACGCGGAGCTTCCGGTCGTTGCGAACAACTTCGGTTACGGGTTTCTCGACTCGATCCGGTTCTTCCTCGCCGGCACCGAGGAGGAGGCGCTTTCCATCGCGCGGCAGCGGAAGGCGCGCTGGGTCGTCGCGACGGACCTCGTTCCGAGGTTGAACGACTACGCCTTCTATCTCGGAAGGTCCCCTCTCCTCTCCGGCTCCGGCCGCGAGGGGCTTTCTCCGACGCCCGGGTATTTCTCGACGATGCAGTCGCGCCTCTACGATTTCGACGGCGCGGGGGCGTCCCTGCCGGGCGGCGCCGTCCCGCCGCTCACCTCCTTTCGCCTCGTCTTCCACTCGGAAAGCGCGATCCGCCGCGGCGGGCGCTGGCTCGCGAGGTGGAAGGTGTTCGAGATCGTGGAGAAGGACCGAGGACTGCGGACCGAGGACAAAGGACCCGAGAAGCAATCGCCCTGAGGCGGTCCCGACGGGGGCGCGTCCTCAGGGCAGCCGGTACCGCCTCCTGTAGTACTCCGCCCTCCTCCGCTCCGCCGGGGTCGCTGCTTCGGCGAGCACGCCACGCAGCTCTTCGAGCGATGGATCCCGGCCCGAGGCCGTCCCGTAGATCTCCGCCCGCCACGCGCGCATGAAGAAGTTCGGGGAGGGCGGCGCGGCCGCGGAAACGACGAAGAGAACGACTCCCGCCGCGGCCGCGAGCCACGTGCGGCCCCGCGGGAGGCCGGCGGGAACGAGGGAGAACGCGAGGGCGATACCGGCGGCGAGAAGGCTCGCCACGAGAGCGACCGGAGCCCAGAACGCGGGATCGCCGAAAATCCCGGGGGCCGCCCACCCGCGGGCGGCAAACCATATGGCGCCATTCTTGACGGGCCAGAACAGCTCGGCCGGAAAATGCGGCCACGCCGAGGAGAGCACCGCGTGCACCGCCGCCGCGTAGACCGCCGCCGCGGCGAAGCACCAGCGGGAGAGGGGCGAGCGGAGGGCGTGCGCCAGGGCGAAGCCGGCCGGAAAGAGCAGAGGCAGCAGGTATCGGTTTCCCATCGACCAGCCGCCGTGCCAGTTCGGATACGCGGTCATCGCCATGAAGAACAGCAGCGTGGCCGCGAGGCAAAAGATCCAGTCGGCGCGGTTCTCCCGGGCCACGCGCCACCGATTGAATCCGACGACGGCCCACGCCAGAAACGGCGAGACGAGAAGGACTCCCCGAGCCGGGTGGAAAAGGTATGCCGCGGCGACGGTCAGGCTCGGCGGACCGAACCCGAACAGCCCGTGTCGGGCGAGCTCGGAGTATCGGGGCGACGCCTCGCGGGCGGAGGAGAGCACGAACGCCGACCCGAAGCAGGCCGCGTCGTAGGCGAGGAGCAACGCCAGGGGAACGAGCGCGCCGAGCCCGAACCAGACGGCGCGGCTGATGCTGCGGCGCCGGATTGCGGAGCGCGCGAAGAGCAGACCCGCGACGATCGCGAGCGGGTACTCGGAGATCGCCGCCCAGCCTGCGACGAGTCCGGCCGCCCAGAGAAGGAACCCCACCCGCCGCCGCGACCCCGCCTCGTCCCCCTGCTGGATGAGATCGAGCGAGAGCAGGACCAGGGCCGCCGTCCAGGCGTGGCTGAAAAATGAGCGCGCGTAGAAGAGGTAGTTCGTCCCGAAGGCGAGCGAGGCCGTGACGAGCGCCGCGGCCGGTGCGCCTCGCTGCTTCAGCCGCGCGAAAAAACGGGCGAGCGCCAGAAGGCACACCGGCGTGACCACGAGCATCCGCAGAAGAACGAAGATCGGCTCGAAAGAGGTGCGCGGCTTGCGGAAGAACACGCGGAGCGCCCGGTACACCGGAATGCCGGCGAAGGCGAGGCCCGGAGCCTTGTTCGAATAGAACTGGCCTGCCGAAAGCGACTTGTCCTCGTGGTCTCCCAACCGGGAGATCGCGTCGTCAATCGCGAACGTGCCGTTCTCCACGAACGAATAGATCGTCTCGAACCGGGACAGCTCGTTCGGGTTGGGGAACGGGGGGACCTGCCCCGTGAACAGAATGCAGACGAACCCGAAGGCGAGGAGGACCGCGAGCGCGGCCCGGCGCTCGGTGACTTCCGCCGCCGGGGAACGCATGGAGCCATTGTAGCCACCCGTCGCGGCGCCCTGTCAGCTGTGAGCTCGACGCCCGGCCAGTTACACTCGCGGGAGAAATGTCCGAAAAGCTCCGGACGGTTTCGGCGGCGTTCGCCGTGGCGCTTCTCTTCGCGCTCCCCCTCCTTCCGGAGATCCTCGGGACGCGCGTGCTCGTCTTTCGCGACGCGCAGATCACGCACTGGCCCTGGCGCCGCGTCGCGATGGCCTCGCTCGACATCGGCCGGGTGCCATTCGTCAATGAGCGCGCCTCGGGCGGGGAGCCACTGCTCGCGAATCCAAACGCCGTGCTCCTCTATCCCACCGTGCTGCTCGAGCGGCTCCTGCCCTCCGTCGCGGCGTTCAACCTCCACTACCTGCTGCACGTCCTGTGGGCTCTGCTGGGAGCGCGCCTTCTCGCGAGGCGTCTCGGGCTCTCGCCGGGCGCCGCGCTCTTTTCCGGCTGCGCCTACGCCTTCTCGGGAATGATGCTGTCCTACGCCAGCGCCTTCGCGAACTCCGGCGCAGCCGCGTCGTGGCTGCCCTGGTGCGCGGCGGCCGCGCTCGAGATCGCGCGCGGCCCCGGCCTGCGCGCCGCGGTGAGGCCGGCGGCGGCCACCGGGCTCGCCTTCGGGCTCCAACTGCTCGCGGGAGAGCCGGCGATCTCGCTCCTGACGGCAGGATTCACGGCGCTTCTCTGCCTCGGGCAGGCCCTCGCCGCTCTCCCCCGCCAGCGGGCGGCGCGCGCGGGCTCGCTCGTCCTGGGCGGCGCGATTGCGGCCGCGGTCGGCGCGGCGCTCGCGGCGTCGCTCCTCCTCCCCCTCCGGGCCGTCCTCCCGCTCACGTACCGGGGACAGCACCTCTACTCCCGGGCCGCTTTCGGAGCCGCGCCCTTCCTCCCGTACCGGGTCCTCGAATGGTTCTTCCCGCGTTTCGGGGGGGATCCCTCGACACCGGGCAGCGGCGCGAGCTGGCTGCAGACGTTCCACCCGCGGGACCTCGTGTACGTGTGGTGCGCGAGCTTCGGAGTCATCGCGCTCTTCGCGATTCTGCTCGGCGGCCTTCGGCGGGAGTTCTGGACCCGCCGCACCGCCGCGCTCGCCGCCGCGGCGCTCACATCCTGGCTGTTCAGCTTCGGGCTGGCGCTCCCCTTCTCGCGTCTGCTCTTCGCTTCCGACTTCCTCCGCCGGCTCCGGTACCCGATCAAGTTCTACCTCCTGACGACGCTCTGCATGGCGCTGCTCGCGGGATTCGCGGCCGATCTTTTCCGGACGAGGCGTCCGGGGCGGCGGGAAGCGGCGGCGATGGCGGCCATCGTGGCGTTGTATGCCGCCGCATTTTTTCTCGCGGGGCCGGGGGCACCACTCGACCGCCTGCTCGCCCCGTTCGCCGAGAACCGCTCGGGCCTCGATGCCGCCGAAGTCCTCGCCGCCCTGCGATCCTCCGTGCGGGGCGACGCGCTGCTGGGAGCGCTCGCCGCCGTGATCCTCGTGCTCCTCCGGTTCTCGCGCGGCCTCGTCCGGCCCGGCTACGCGCTCGCGCTGCTGTCGGTCTGCTTCGCGATGCCCTGGGGGCTGCCCCTCTTCGTGTCCGCGAGCGGGCGCGACCTCCTCCGCCCGCCGGCGCTGCTGCCCTCGCTCCGCGGCGCCGGGCGGCTGTTCGTGTCCCCCGACCTTCCGGCGCCGGACTACGCGGCTCTCCAGCGCGGCGCGAAGGGACTTCCGCGCTTCGACCGCGTCGCGCGAGCCCTCTCGGAGCAGATGCTGCCGGCGACGGGGCAGCCCTTCGGTGTTTCCTATGCGTTCGACCGCGATCCCGACGGTTCGTACGGCTGGTACAACCGCCTCGCCGCGGAGGCTTGCGCGGCGGCCTCGCCGTCCGAGCGCGCGAGGCTCCTGCGCGCCTTTGGCACCCGCTGGGCGCTCGCGGGAGACCAAGAAACGTTCCCGGGCTTTCGTCCCGTCACCGGCGTCGCCGTCGCGGGCCGCCAGTTGCTCCTCCACGCCGTCGAGAAATCGATCGGCGAGCTGCGGTGGGCATCGCGCGCGCACCGCCGCAAGTCGCTCTCCGGCGCGCTCGACTTGCTCCGCTCGGAGGGGTTCCGGCCCGAAACGGACGTCGTGCTGCCGGGTGTGGCCGATCAGGACGCCCCTGCCGGCACCCCCGCCGCTCCGATGCGGGCGCTGACCGTGGCCGCGGTCTCGCCCGACGGCGCGGCCGGTACCGTCGACACCCCTTCGCCCGGGCACGTCGTCTTCGCGCGCACGTGGTTTCCCTCCTGGCGGGCGTGGGTCGACGGCGCACCGGCCCGTGTCCTCGTCGCGAACGCGCGGGACCTCGCCGTGGCGGTTCCCCCCGGGCGGCACACGTTCGAGTTTTCGTGGGACCGCTCGCCGTTCCACCGCGGAGTGCGATGGCAGGGCGGCGCGGTTCTTCTTGCGTTGGGGGTCGCAGTCTGGACGCGCCGCAGGTCGTAGGTGGTAGGTGGTAGGCGGTAGGTGGTAGGTGGTAGGACCTTGAGTTCGCCCCTACCACCTACGTCCTACCACCTACCACCTTCTTCAGGCCACCCCGTCGCAACAGTCCCACCCCGCCCGGGCAGCGTCGTTCGAACGAGCTCCCTGACCGGCACTTCTCCGCGCCGCGCCAAGGCCTCGTCGGCGAGCTCGCGCAGGGTGACGAACCGGACGCCGTCGCTTTTCCACGCGTCGAGGATCCGCGCGAAGAGCTCCCGCTTGGAGCGCCCCTCCACCTCCGTGTGGAGGGTGTGCACTTCCGTGCCGCGCACCGCGCCGCGGAAGAAGGCGAGCTGGGCGTCGTCGCCGCCATCGCGAAGGGAGTCCCACGCGAGGGTCTCGTCGAGCGTGGGCAGCGTGGAGGGGACCTCGAGCGTCGTGAAAGTCCGGCCCGCCGACGAGGGAAAGAACGGCCGGCCCCCGCGCGAGTTCGACGTGAACCGCAGGTTGCGCGTTTCCTCGAACTCGAGCGACCGCGCGTTCGCGGTCCACCCGGGCGCGGCGCTCGATTCGGCGGGAGCCCCGAGGATGCGCAGGTATTCCTCGTGCGCCTTGCCCGCCTCGGAGCGGATTTTGTCGAAGCTCCAGCGATCGAGCGCGTCGTGCCAGCCCACGTGGTCCCAGCCGTGCACGCCCGTTTCGTGCCCCGCGAGCCCGCAGGATCGCATCTGCACCTCGCAGCGCTCCCCGATCCGCGGCGCGGGAAGCAGGGTGCCGTAGAGAACGGTGGGGAATCCGTACAGAGAAGCTCCTCCGCTCTTGAGCATCTTCTTCAGAAACCCGGGCTGGGTGAAGACACGACGCGCGGCGGCGCCGGAACGGTCCGGCCCCAAAGTGAAGTAGAACGTCGCGCGGATCCCGCGAACGGCGAACATCTCGAGGAGCGCCGGAATCCCATCGCGGGTTCCGACGAACGTGTCGCAGTCGACTTTGAGCGCCACCCGCCGCGGGGTCACGTCCCTAGGGCCTCGTCTGCCGCTTGTCGAGGTAGAAGGAGACCGTCCGGCGGATCGCCTCGTCCATCGCAACCAGCGGCTCCCACCCGAGGATCCTGCGGGCGCGTTCGATGGAGGGGACGCGCGTCAGGATGTCCTGGTATCCGCCGCCGTAATACTCGCCCGACGAGACCTCCACGATCGGCGTCTGTCGCGCCTTCGGCCCGAAATTCGGGTGCGCCGCGACCGCTTCGACGAGCGCCTCCGCGAGCTGCCGCACCGACAGATCGTTGCCGGGGTTGCCGATATTGAAGATGCCGCCGTCCGCCACGCCGCCCCGGTTCTGGAGGATCTTCATGAGGCAATCGATCCCGTCGGAGATGTAGGTGAAGGATCGCCGCTGCGTTCCTCCGTCCACGAGCTTGATCGGCTGGCCGTAGAGGATGTTGTGGAGGAACTGCGTGAGCACTCGGCTCGAGCCCTCCTTCGGAGAATCGATGTCGTCCAAATGGGGGCCCATCCAGTTGAACGGCCGGAACAGCGTGAACTGCAGTCCGTTCGTCTCGCCGTACGCCCAGATCACCCGGTCGAGAAGTTGCTTGGAGCAGGAGTAGATCCAGCGCTGCTTGTGGATCGGGCCGTAGACGAGATTGGAGCGCTCCTCGTCGAACTCGGGATCGGGGCACATCCCGTAGACCTCCGACGTCGAGGGAAAAACGACGCGCTTGCCGTACCGCACCGCCTGCTTGACGATCCGGAGGTTCTCCTCGAAATCGAGCTCGAAGACCCCGATGGGATTCTTCACGTACGCCGCCGGCGTCGCGATCGCAACGAGCGGCAGCACGACGTCGCACTTCTTCACCTGGTACTCGATCCACTCCTTGTTGATCGCGATGTCCCCCTCCAGGTAGGTGAATCGCGGATGGCCGAGGAAGGGAGCGATCTTGTCGCTGCCGATGTCGAGGCCGGAAACGAACCACTCGGTCGTCCCGAGGATCCGTTCCGTAAGAGCATTTCCGATGAAGCCGTTGACGCCGAGGATCAGGACCTTCATGAGCGCAGCGCCCCCGCGAGAAACCGGCTCGCCTCCATCTCTTCCTCCCCTTCGCGCTGCAGCGCGAGGATCTCGACGTAGCGGTCGTCGCCGCAGGCCACGAACAAGCGCCCGCTTTCGCTCCGGACCTGGCCGGGGAAATTGTCATGCGCGCCGAGCGACGGCAGCCGGGTCTTCCAGAGCCACGCCGTGCCGCCGAAGACGTCGGTGGAGGCGCCCGGGTACGGGTGTGTCACCGCCCGCACCAGGTCGTGCACCTGCTTCGAGCTCTTCGTCCAGTCGATGCGGCCGTCCTCCGGCCGGCGCCGGGGAAACGTCGTCGCCTCGGACTCGTCCTGCGGCAGCCGGCCCGCCGTCCCTCTCTCGAGGTCCGGGAGCCGCCGCTCGAGAATCCGGACGGCCGCTCCGGTGACGCGGCGTTGAACGTCGATCGCCGCGTCGTCTTCCCCGATGGGCACGGCCTCCTGGTCCACGATGTCGCCGGCGTCGGCGCGCGGGGTCATGACGTGGAGCGTCGCGCCCGTTTGCGTTTCGCCGTTCAAGACCGCCCAGTTGACGGGCGCCCGGCCCCGATACTTCGGCAGGAGCGACCCGTGCATGTTGAAGGCACCGAGCCGGGGAATCTGGAGCACGGCTTTCGGCAGCATGCCGCGGTAGTAGATCGAGAGGATGACCTCGGGGGCGGCGCCCCGGATGCGCTCGATCGCGGCCGTGTCGCGCGCGTCGTCGAACACGACCGGTTCGATTCCGCGGGACCGCGCGAGGTCCCCGACGCTCGGAAACCACCTGGCCTCGCGCGGGTCGTCGGCGTGGGTCGCGACGAGGACGACGTTCGCCCCTCGGTCGAGGAGCGCCTTCAGGCACGCGTGTCCCGTGTCGGAGTACGCAAAGACGGCGATCCGTGTCACGGCCGCGCCCCGGCGGCGGGCGGGCGTGTGGAGGACGAGGCCGGCCCAGCCGGGCGCGCCGATTCCGCGGGAGCTCCGAGGCCATAGGCGCGGCGCACCGAAAAGCGCGGGCGGCCCCGAACCTGCTCGTAGATGCGGCCGACGTACTCGCCGACGATCCCGAGCCCGGCCATCGCTATCCCGAGGAGCGTGAAGAGGATCGCGAAGAGCGTGAAGACCCCCTCCACCTCGGAACCGACGATGAGCCGCCGGACGAGCAGGAAAAGTCCGAAGAGGATCCCGCCCAGGGCCACGACCATGCCCAGGATGCCGAAGAGCTCGAGGGGAACCGTCGAAAAGCCCGTCATGAGGTCGAAGTTCAGGCGGATCAGGCGGTAGAGCGAGTAGGCGGACTCGCCTCCCGTCCGCGGCGCGTGCGCGACCTCGACCTCCGTCGGGTTGCGCGCGAAGCTCTGGCCGAGCGCCGGGATGAACGTCGAGGCCTCCTCGGACCGGTTGATCTCGTCCACGACGTCGCGCGAGTAGGCGCGCAGCATGCAGCCGAAGTCCGTCAGCCGCATCCGGGTGATGAGAACGGTGATCCGGTTGACGATCCCGCTCGCGAGCTTGCGCGCCCACGAATCCTGCCGGGAAACCCGCACGCCGCCCACGACGTCATGACCCTCGGAGAACTTCGCGAGCAGCTTCGGGATCTCCTCGGGTGGATTCTGGAGATCCGCGTCGAGCGTGACCGCCACGTCTCCCGTGACGTCGTGGAAGCCCGCGAGCACGGCCGGATGCTGCCCGAAATTCCGCGACAGCTCGAGGACCCGGACGATGTCGGGCCGCCGGGCCGCCCACGACTTCAGAATCTCGAGGGACCGGTCGCGGCTCCCGTCGTCCACCAGGATGACCTCGTAGGGATCGCCCGATCCATCCATCACGGCGAGCGTCCGCCGCAGGAACTCCTCCAGATTCGCCTGCTCGTTGTAGACGGGAACGACGACGGACACTTTCATGGAGAGCCCGGATCTTAAGCCAGACGAGAAGGTGAGAGGAGCGAGGTCAGAGGAAAGAGGTCAGACACCCAAAGAGAAACGCGGTACCTCCCCCTCTCACCTCTCACCTCTCACCTCTCTCCTCGCTCCTCTCTCATCCCGGCCCCTCCTCGCGATCTCGCTTCCAGGAGGAGCCAGAGGATCGCGGCCCACCACGGCCCGTACCAGCCCGGCAGCCATGCCGGCGCGGCGTCGAATGCGAAAAATCCCCGGGCGAGAAAACCGGTCGAGACCGCGGTGAAGGCGAGAAGCCCGGCGCCGGGAAAAAGAGCGCCGAGCGCGATCGGCCAGACGCAATATTGCCGTCCGAATCCGGGAAGGAACACGAGCATGACGAGGAAGAGGCCCAGGGAGCCCTTCGCGAGCGCCCGGGAATCTTCGTCCCCGCGGCGGGCGCCGAAGAACCACACGGCGGCGAGCACCGCCGCCGCGAACAGGGCGGCCGGCAGCCAGGACGGCACCCCGGCGATCAGGAGCAGCGCCTCCGTCCCGTAGTTGCCGGAGAGGCTTCCATAGCGGAAGACATGGTCGCGTATCTGCCGCCAGGAGGCCGCGTACGGGAGGAACGACGCGGCGAACGCGGCGTACGGAATCGTGTACCAGGCCGCGCGGCGCAGCCCGTCGCGGCGGGCGAACAGGAGCGGATGGAACCACGTGACGTGCTTCACGAGGAGGGAGATCGAGAGCCACACGGCGGAAGCGGAAGCGGAAGCCGCGCGGCCGCCGCCGCCGGAGCGGTACGCGAGGAGGGCGAGAAGGAGAAAGAAGATCGACAGCCCGTCGAACTGGAGGTGCCAGCTCGACACCAGCACGGAAACGGGGTTCGCGAAGAAGAGAAGACCCGCAAGTCCGTTCCCTGCCACTCCCCCCTCCGCGGCACGGACGCCCGCCGGTCCCGCCCGCGCGGCAAGACGGGCTACGAGCCATGCCGTCGCGGCGTCGACGACGAACAGGAACAGACCGACGGAGCGAAGGAGACCCAGCCCGGAGACGCGGCCGAGGGCGTCCAACGCGGCCAGGAGGCGCGCCCACAGGGGCGAGTAGTTGTACCGCCGGGTCTCCGCGTACACGTTCCCGTGCCGCGCCTCGATCCCGGCGACGATCTCGTAGGACTCCGTGTCGTAGCCGCCGGGATAGGAGAAGAGGAGGAATAGCCGGACGGCGGCCGCCGCCGCGTACCCGGCGCCCAGGATGACGCGGGCGCGTTTGCCTCCCGTCATCGCGCGAAACGCGCGAGCACGGTCCGGACGGCTTCGATGGCGTCGTCCTGATCGGAATCCGTGAGGCCGGGAAACAGCGGCAGCGAAACGATCCGCTCGGAGACGAAATGCGCGTCGGGGAAATCCTCCGGCCGCCAGCCGAAGCGCTCGCGGTAGTAGGAGAACTCGTGCGCCGCCGTGTAGTGGAGTCCGGTGCCGACGTTCAACGCCTTGAGCTCCGCCATCACCTCGTCGCGATCAATCGTCAGCCGGTCGATGTCGATGAGCGGCGCGTAGAGGTGCCAGGCGTGTCGGACCGGGTACGGGACCCGGCCGGGCAGGAGGAGGCCCGGCAGTCCGGCGAACGCCTGGTCGTACCTCGCGGCGAGCCTCGCGCGCTCGACCAGAAAACCCTCGAGCCGGCGAAGCTGGTGGAGCCCGAGCGCGGCCTGGATGTCCATCATGTTGTACTTGAACCCGGGGACCGCGACGTCGTAGCGGGGGCTTCCGGACTTCGAGAACCGCTTCCACGCCTCGCGGTCCATTCCGTGGAATTTCAGGAGCGACGCTTTCTCGAACACCGCCTCGTCGCCCGTGACGACCATTCCACCCTCGCCGGTGGTCATGTTCTTGTTGGGATGGAAGGAAAAGACGGAGGTCGTCGGGAACGACCCGATGCGCCGGCCCTTGTACTCGGCACCGACGGCGTGCGCGGCGTCCTCCAAAATCGGGATGCCCCGCGGCCGGGCCGCGGCGAGGAGCGCGTCGAGATCGGCCGGCTGGCCCACGTAATGGACGGGAACGATCGCCCGCGTCTTCGGGCCGATCTTCTTTTCCACCTCTTCGACGCGGACGTTCAAAGTCGCCCGGTCGATGTCCGCGAGGACGGGCACGGCGCCGCAATGGACGATCGTGTTCAGCGTTGCGACGAACGTCATCGGGGTCGTGATCACCTCGTCGCCCGGACCGACGCCGAGCGCGAGGAGAGCGACGTGGAGGCCCCCCGTGGCCGAGGAGACGGGAATCGCGAACCGGCCGCCGGCGTACCGGGCGAACTCCGCCGCGAACTTCTCCGTCTTCGGGCCGGTGGTGATCCAGCCCGACTTCAACGTGTCGACGAGCTCGACGATCTCCTCGTCGCCCAGCGAAGGCCTGGCGAAAGGCAGAAACTCTTTTCGCATCAATGCCCGGATGATATCGACCGGCTACGGACCGTCTGCCGGCTTCGCCCTGCCCCGCGCGAAATACTCAGTCCCGGTCGCGCAGACGACGACCCAGAACAGACCGAGCAGCATGCCAGCGCAGACGTCTGTCAGCCAGTGCGCTCCGAGGTAGATCCGCGAGAAGCTGACGGCCAGGGAGAGGACCGCGGCCCCGGCGACGGCGGCAACCCGCGGGCCGCGGCGCCGCGTCGAGTGGAAGACGACCGCCGCGCACGTCCCGAAGAAGAGCGTGCACATCGTGGCGTGCCCGCTGGGGAAGCTGTAGGTCGTCTCCTTCACGAGCGCGGGCCAGAGATCGGGACGATCGCGGCGGAACACGATCTTCATCAGCGACTCGAGGCCGAAGCCGCCGAGGACGGAGCCCAGGAAGAGGATCGCGGAGACGCGGTGATGCTGCAACGCGAAGAGGATCGACACGAGGATCGAGGCGGGGATCAGAAAACGGAAGTTGCCGAGCTGCGTCACGTTCGACATGACGAGGTCGAGCGTCCTCGAGTGGAGCCGGAACACGGCCATCGTGACCGCCTTGTCGACGGGGCCCGCGCCGTGCAGCTCGACGATGTCTTCGGCGATGGCCGCAAGAATGGAGACGAGGAGCCCGCACGCGAGAAAGCCGACGGTCATGTAGAGCCCGAGCGCGCCCTCGCGCGTGAGACGGCGCCGGACAAACGCGCGAAGCGCCGGCAGGTCCCTAGGAATTCGCAGCCTCATGGCTTCCAGCGGATCGGGCCCTCGAAGCTCCACCGCCGCTCCGGGCTCCACACGCCGGCCGTCGCGGCGTCCGCGGTCACCTCGAACCGCAGCAGGTCCCGCCGGTAGTCGTATGGGGCGCCGTCGCGGGCATGCACGGCCGCGTCGAGGGAGTAGATCCCCGGCGCCAGGGCGAACGCGGGAATCTCGAGGCGCACGCTCCCCTCTCCGGAAAAGTCGAGCGGGCGCCTCCCTTCGATCTCCGTGTTGGAACCGAAGACGACCGAGCCGGCGACGGTCGAAATCGCAAAGCCGAACACGAAATCCGTCAGCGTCTCGGATGCGCGGACGTCCATCTCGAGCGAGGCAGGCTCACCCGACCGCAGCCGGCCGGCGGGCAGGCCCGTTGCGTCGAGCACGCGGGCCCCGGAGATCCGCGCGCGTCCCGATCCGATCGACCCCGGTGAGCCGGGTGACGGCCGGTCGGATACGGCCCGGTCGAGCCGCTTCTCCCCCTCGGCCTGCGCGACGGCCTCCCGGTATCGCGCGACGGTCTCCCGGCCCGGTCCGTCCGCGGCGATGCGTCCGCCATCGAGCCAGATGGCGCGGCGGCACCGCTCGGCCACGAGGGAGAGATCGTGCGAAACGAGGAGAATCGTCTTGCGGGCCTTCTCGAACTCCGAGAACTTCTCGAGAGACCGGTGGGCGAACGCCTCGTCCCCGACGGCGAGCACCTCGTCCACCAGGAGGACGTCGGGATCGCTGTGCGCGGCGATCGAAAATCCGAGCCGCACCGCCATCCCGGACGAGTAGGTCCGCAGAGGAGCGTCGAGGAACTGCTCGAGCTCGGCGAAGCGGACGATCGCGTCGAAACGCGCGGCGACCTCCTTCCGCGAAAGACCCAGCAGGAGCCCGGCGATCTCGACGTTTTCCCGTCCGGTGAGCTCTGGGTGAAACCCCGCGCCGAGCTCGAGCAGTGCGGCGAGACGGCCCTGGACCACCACGACCCCCTCACTCGGGCGGATGATGCCGGCGAGGAGCTTGAGCAGCGTCGATTTGCCGGAGCCGTTGGCTCCCACGATTCCGACCGTCTCCCCGGGCGCGACTTCGAAGGAAACCCCCGTCAGGGCGGGGACACCGGAGAGGGAGGCCGTAGAGCCACCGCGGGAAACGAGCGCCGACTTGAGCGAGCCGACCGCGCGCCGGCGGCCGGCGGGGCGGTAACGCTTGGAGACGCCGCGGACGGAGACGGCGGCGGCGGGGCTCACGCGTCCTCCGCGATCGAGTCCCGAAGCCGGCTGAAGATCGCGCCCCCGGCCGCCAGGGCGACCGCGCACGTGACGGCCATTCCCACCCACATGCGTCCAGGGATCGGCCGGAAGTAGAACGCGCTCTCGTGGACGGCGGCGAAGAAGACGGCGAAGGGATTCAGCCAGAGAAACGCCCGGAAGCGTTCCGGGACGGACGCGACCGGATAGAGGACCGGCGTCACGAAGAACGCGAGAGTCAGCACGTTGGAAACCAGGTCCCGCACGTCGCCGAAACGGACCGAGAGGGCGGAGATCGCGAGCGCGAGACCAAAAACGGTGCCGGCGAGCAGCAGCAGCACGACGGGGAACTGCAGCGCCGAAGCGCCCGCCGATACGGATCCGTTCGCGGCCGCCACGGCGATCGCCGCCGCGAGCACCGGCAGTCCCAGGACGAGGTGCGCGAGCCGCGCGCCCACGGCGACGGCCGGAAAGACCTCGGGAGCGACGGTGGTCTTTCTCAGAAGCGGGCCGTTGGCGCGGAACGTTTCCGCGGCGTCGAGGAGGCTCGCGGACACGAACGCCCACACGAGCACTCCGCCGAACAGGAAGACGGCGTACGGCCGCACGTCGGCGCGAGGCGTGAAGACGAAGCGGAAAACCGTGGCGTACACGAGGAGGAGAAGGAGCGGGTTGACGAGGGACCAGAGGAATCCGAGGACGCCGCCGCGATATCGAGCCGTGAGCTCGCGCCGAGTCAGGACGGCGACGAGCGGCCGCTGCCGGAACGTCCGGACGAGCGGCTCGAGGAAGCGCGGCGGGCCGTCCGCTGAGTTCGACACCGGCGTTCTCGCGAAATCTATCCGATATCCTCCGCGCCGTGCCCCGCCCCGCTCCCGAGCCGCCGGCCGCGGACGGCCCCCCGCCGGCGCCGGCGCCTTCGATCGCCTGCCGCGGGGTCCGCAAGGTGTACGCGGGAACATCGGCCTCGGCCGGCCCGGAGAGCGCCGCTGGTACCGGGACTGTGGCGAGCGTGGCCGCGCTGGACGGCGTCGACCTCGACGTCGCGCCGGGAGAGTTCCTCGCCGTGCTCGGCCCCTCCGGAGGCGGAAAGTCCACGCTCCTCCACCTCCTCGGCGGCATCGACCGGCCCACCTCCGGCGCGGTGTCCGTCGGCGGCCGCGAGCTCGGCTCGCTCTCCGAGGCGCAGCTGACGCTCTTCAGGCGCCGCGACGTCGGCATCGTGTTCCAGTTCTTCAACCTGCTCCCCCACCTGGACGTCGTCGAGAACGTCGAGCTCCCGCGCCTCCTGGACGGCAAGGACGACGCGC
>JALZAT010000099.1 GCA_030948185.1 Acidobacteriota bacterium | reverse complement strand
CACGGGTGATCTCCCGGGAGAGCCGCTGCTCGACGCCTACCCGTTGAGTCTGGTTCAGGAGGGTCTGGAACTGCACGATCTTGATGGACGCAGGCAGAGTGGAGCTGCGCCCGACGAGCGCGTATCCGCAGCCCCCGGAAGCCAGAGCGGCCGACAAGAGGAGCGCGAACCGAATTCCGACGCCTCCCGTCCCCCGACCGCCGACCCCCGACCTCGTCCTCACCGCACCACCAGGTTCAACAGCCGGTCCGGCACGTAGACCGTACGCTCGATCTCCTTGCCGTCGATCCACGCCCGGATCTTTTCGTCGGACCGCGCCAGGGCGAGGGCGTCGGGCTCGTCCGCGCCGCGGTCGACTTCGAGCTTCCCGCGCACCTTGCCGTTGACCTGAACCACGAGCGTGACGCGCTGCGTCGTCGCGAGGGCCGGGTCGAACACCGGCCAGCCGGCATCGATCAAGAAAGGCTTTTCCCCGAAACGCTCCCACCATTCGTCCGTGAGGTGGGGCGCGACCGGGTGCAGCAGCCGCAGCAGAGTGCGGGCGGCGCGCCCGATCGAGGCGGGCGTCTCCGTTTCGGCGTCGATCGCGTCGACGATCGCCCGCTGGAACTCCATCAACGCGGCGACCGCCGTGTGGAAGTGAAACCGCGAGGCGTCCTCCGTCACCCGCTGGATCGTTCGGTGCTCGATCCGCAGAAGCGCCGAATCCGGGCCGTTTCCCGTGGGTTCGCCCGCCGCCCGGGGATTCACGCGGCCGCACAGTTCGTGCACCCGCTGGAGAAAGCGCCACGCGCCGATGACACCCTCCTCGGACCACTCCGATTCCTTCTCCGGCGGTCCGATGAAGAGCGTGTACAGCCTCACCGTGTCGGCTCCGAAGCGGACGATCAGCTCGTCGGGCGACACCGTGTTTCCCCGCGACTTGGACATCTTCTCGATCTTGCCGGTCGCCGGGTTCAGCTTCGTGATCATTCCCTGGTTGAAGAGCCGCGCGAATGGCTCTTCGACGTCGACGAGGTCGAGGTCCTTCAGGACGCGGCAGACGAAGCGCGCGTACAGGAGGTGGAGGATCGCGTGCTCGATTCCGCCGACGTACTGGTCCACCGGCATCCACAGCGCCGCCCGCTCCCGGTCGACCATCCGGCCGGCGTCGTCTGGATTCAGGAATCGCAGGTAGTACCAGGAGGAGTCGACGAAGGTGTCCATCGTGTCCGTCTCGCGGCGCGCCGGCCCGCCGCACTTCGGGCAGGTGGCCGCCACGAACTCCTCGGACTGCTCGAGGGGATTGCCCTCCGCTCCGCGAAATGCGACGTTCTCCGGCAGGAGCACCGGCAGGTCCGAGTCGGGCACGGGCACGACTCCGCATGCCGGGCAGTGAATGGCGGGAATCGGCGTGCCCCAGTACCGCTGCCGGGAGATCAGCCAGTCTCGCAGGCGGTACCCGACGCGTCCCTTCCCCACTCCCTTCGCTTCCACCCAGCGCACGGCGGCGGCGACCGCCTCCGGGCCGTTCGGCGTCCCGTCCCAGTCGCCCGACCGGTACAGAACACCGCCGTGCGGAGCGGCCTCCGTCATCGCATCGGGATTCGGCTCGCCCGCGTCGGTCCGAAACACGGGGCGGATCGGGATCCGGTACTTCCGCGCGAACTCGAAGTCCCGCTGGTCGTGCGCGGGAACGCCCATGATGGCGCCCGTCCCGTAATCGGGGAGCACGAAGTTGGCGAGCCAGACCGGGATCTTCTCGCCCGTGGCGGGGTTCAACGCGAAGACGCCGGTGTCGATACCCTCCTTCTCCGCGCCCTCCGCCTCCCGCTCGAGACGGGACTCGCGCCGCACACGCTCGATGAAACGCTCGAGCTCGCCGCGCTTGCCAGATCGTTCCGCGATGACCGCGGACGCCGGGTGCTCGGGAGCGAGCGCGAGGAACGTCGCCCCGTAGAGGGTGTCGGGCCTCGTCGTGAACACGGGAATCGGTTCGACGAGCGCTTCGACGCGGAAGAAGATCTCGGCCCCTTCGGACCGGCCGATCCAGTTGCGCTGCATCGTCTTGACGCGATCGGACCAGTCGACGTCCTCGAGCCCCGCCAGGAGCCGTTCGGCGTAGTCGGTGATCCGGAAGAACCACTGCGTGAGATCACGGATCTCGACGAGGTCGCCGGAGCGCTCGCACCGGCCGTCCACGACCTGCTCGTTGGCGAGCACGGTGCGGCAACCCGGACACCAGTTGACGGGGGCCGTCTTCCGGTACGCGAGGCCTCGCTCCCACATCCGGAGAAACAGCCACTGGTTCCACCGGTAGTAGCGCGGATCGCACGACGCGAGCTCCTTCGACCAGTCGTACAGGAGCCCGAGGCTCTTCAGCTGCTCCTTCATGCGGCCGATGTTGCCCAGGGTGTATTCGCGAGGATGGACCCCGCTCGCGATGGCGGCGTTCTCGGCGGGAAGCCCGAACGCGTCCCATCCCATCGGGTTCAAGACGCGCCGGCCCGCCATTTTCTCCCGGCGGTAGAGGGCGTCCCCCAGGATGTAGTTCCGCCCGTGTCCCACGTGGAGCCGGCTTCCCGACGGATAGGGAAACATGTTCAACATGTAGAACTTGTCGGCGCCGTCTGACGTGTCGACGAACGCGACGCGCGCCTCTTCCCAGCGGCGCTGCCACTTCCGGTCGAGCGCGATTGGATCGTATTTTTCTGCCATGGCGAGCGGGCAAATATATAGGAGCTGTCAGCGGCCGCGGCGGTCGCGTCCGCGACCAGGCGGCCGCGAGAGCGCTTCGGTTAGAACAATGCCGGCTTATCGCTCCCGCGCGGGTCGAACCAGCACTGTGGTCTTACCCGCTCGCACCGGCGAGTAACGCAGGACGCCCTCGCGACGCTGCACTTCCGTGATCCTGAGGCTTTTCGGGCGCGTCAGGGACCGGCGGTCGAACGGGACGTAGCGGGCGTCCACTCCGTTGATCGACGCGGCCGGGTCGGAGAACGCGTAGCCACGGTCGGGGTACCAGACCTCGATCCACCGGTGGTACACGCCGCCGATGTCCGCGTCGTAGCGGTCGGCGCCGGCGTCGGTCCGCAGGACCCCCTGGACGGTCCTCGCGGAGATGCCCACCCGCCGGAGGAGGTCGACCGCCAGCTCCGCGTATCCCACGCAGTAGGCGCGCCGCGACGCGAATACGGCGGCCGGATCCTGGTTGCGGTCGCGGTCCGGGTCGTAGCGAATCTCGGACGCGATCGCGAGGAGCACCCTCCGGACCGCATCCGCCTGTGTCGCGCTTCCCCGCGTCTTTTCCCGGGCGAAGACATCCCGTTCGGGAGCGGGCGGAAGCGCGCGGTCGGGTCCGGCGGCGGTGGGAAACGGTGCGGCGCTCTCGAGAGGCGCATCGAGCACGCGGACTTTGAGCTCGACGGACCCGCCTTCGCCCGCGGCCACCGCGAGAGAATAGCCGTCGTTGTCGTACTGGTCGAAGAGGCCCGACTGGGCGCCCGATGCCCGATACGTGGACGTCTGCTCGCCGGCGAACGCGGCGGAGATTACGGAAGCGGCGAGAGACGGCAGGGCGACGGCAAAGGCGACTCTTCCGCTCCAGCGGGTCACGCGGCGGGGCCCTCCCCGGAGCGGGCCTTGAGCACCCCGTCGAGGATTCCGTTGATGAACTGCGAGGAGCGCGGCGTCGAGAACCGCTTTGCGATCTCGAGCGCCTCGTCGATGACGACCGGCTGCGGGGTCGAGGGCTCGTGCAGCAGCTCGAACAGCGCCAGCCGGAGGATGTTGCGGTCGACGATCGGCATCCTCGAGAGGCGCCAGTGGTCGGCCTGGCGCGTGATCACTTCGTCGAGCTCGGTCCGGTTCTCGAGCGTCCCGGCGACGAGGCGCTCGGTGAATTCGCGGATCGCGGCCGGCGCCTTCTGAAGGTCGGCGTTGCGGCGAAACATCTCGTCCGTCGACGTTCCCGCGACGTCGTTCTCGAAGAGCATCTGAAGGGCAAGCTCTCTCGCCTTGCGCCGGGCTCCCATCAGCCGGTCTCCATGCGCCGCCGCAGGTTCGCCATCTCGACGGCGGCCTCCGCGGCCTCGGCGCCCTTGCTCGTGCGGGCGCGCGCCTGATCCATGGTGTCGCAGGTGAGAAGACCGAAGCCGACAGGGCGTCCCGTCTCGGCGGATATCGCCGCCAGCGCGTTTCCGACGGCGTGGCCCAGCACCTCGTGGTGCGTCGTTTCGCCGCGCACGATCGCACCGAGGGCGATCACGGCGTCGCACTCCTCGTCCGCAAGAGCGGTGCGGACAGCGGCCGGCAGCTCGAAAGCGCCCGGCACCCGGATGACGAGGACCTTTTCAGACCTGGCGCCGCGCGACGCGAGAGCGTCGAGGGCGGAGGCGAGCATGGCGTCGGTGATGGTGGGATTCCACCGCGAGCAGACCACCGTCACGAAAAGCCCGGACGCGTCGGTCCCGCCTTCGAGCTCTCCCGGGGAGAACTCGGGCGCGTTCGGACGCGGGCCGCGAGGGTGGTTCAAAAGATCGATCCTTCGAAAGGACGGCGATCATAGCACCGCCCGCGGCGAGGAAGGGATCAGTCGCCGTTCAATGCCGCGAGAGCGGGCTCGGGACCGAACGTGCGTTCGTACCGGGAGACGAACGCGTCGATTCCGTAGCGGGGAGGCTGCGGTCCCTGGGCCTCCAGTCCGAAAACCGCGGCGATGCTTCCCATCCGGCCGGCGACGTCCCAGGAGAGTCCCGCGCGGATCCCTCGCAGAAGCCCCGCCCGAAAGGCATCGCCGACCCCCGTCGGGTCGAGCGCGTCCTTTTCGAGCCGCGCGGGAGGGATCTTCCGCTCCTGCGCCGGGCTCCCCTCCTCCCGCACCGAAATCGTGGAGCCCTCGGGGCCCTGGGTCACCACGACGACGGGTACCCCCGCCCGAATCTCCTCGAAGGAGCGTCCCGTCTTCGACGTGAGGATCCCCATCTCGTAGTCGTTCACGATCAGGATCGCGGCGCCTTCGAGACCCGCCGCGAGCTCCTCGCCGGTCAGCCGGGCGACCTGCTGGCTCGGGTCGTAGAGGAACGGGATACCCGCTTTGCGGCACTCCGCGCCGTATTGCGCCATGCCCTGGGGGTCGTTGGGCGAGATGACGACGAGAGCACAGTCCGACGGCTCGAGATCCGCGATCGAGAGGTCGCGCGCCCGAGCCATCGCCCCCGTGTAGAAGGAGGCGAGCTGGTTCTGGTCCAGGTCCGTCGATACGAAGAAGGAGGCGGTGTACACGTCGTGGCAGATCCGCAGACCCGAGACGTCGACGCCCTCGCGCTGGAGCCTCTCGCGGTAGGCCGCCGCGTCCGGGCCGGCCGTCGCGAAAAGAAGGGGCCGTTCACCGAGCAGCGCGAGGCCATAAGCGATGTTCGCCGCGCAGCCGCCCTCGACGCGGCGCATCTCGTCGACCAGGAACGAGACGGAGAGGCGCGCCATCTGGTCGGGGATCAGGTGCTCGACGAAGTGCCCGGGAAAAGTCATCAGGTAATCGAACGCGACCGAGCCCGTGATGACGAGCCGTCCGGGACGCCGCGCGAGATCCGGAAGGAGGCTCACAGGTACTTCCCCACGATGGGATTCAGGCGTTCGCGGGCTTCGTCGGAAATCGCCTTCGGGTCCGTCAGAATCCCGAACCGCATCGCCTGCCGGCACTCGCATCCCCGGCCCGGATCGACTCTCCCGACCGCGGCGCGCATCGTCCGGCGCGCGCCGGCCGCGTTCTCCGACAGAACGGCGAGAACGGACTCGACGGAGACGGGTTCGGTGCCGGTGCGCCAGCAGTCGTAGTCGGTCACGAGCGCCAGGGACGCGTAGCAGATCTCGGCCTCGCGGGCGAGCCGGGCTTCCGTCAGGTTCGTCATCCCGATCACGTCGGCGCCCCACGAGCGGTACAGATTCGACTCGGCCCGAGTCGAAAACTGCGGGCCTTCCATGCAGACGTAGGTTCCGCCGCGGTGGACGGCCAGGCCGGCCTCGCGGGCGCTCGCCTCGAGCGCGTCCGAGAGGGAAGGGCACACCGGGTCGGCGAAGCCGACGTGGCCCACGATCCCGCCGTCGAAGAACGTGTCCGCGCGGTGCCGCGTCCGATCGAGGAATTGATCGGGGATGACGGCATGGCGGGGCGGGAATTCCTCCTTGAGACTTCCGACGGCGGACGCGGACAGAATCGCGTCGCACCCGAGCATCTTGAAGCCGCAGACGTTCGCGCGGTAGTTGATCTGCGTCGGGGAGTAGCGGTGGCCGCGCGCGTGCCTCGAGAAGAAGGCCACGAGCACGCCAGCCAGCGTGCCGGTGAAGTAGGAGTCGGACGGCGGCCCGAACGGCGTTTCGAGCTTCTCCTCCCGGAGGTCCTCGATTCCCGAAAGGTCGTAGACGCCGCTGCCGCCGATCAAGCCGATGCGCCCGGGACGTCGCGTCATGCATGAACTCCTTGGAAGGCGGCGCGGTGCCGCTCGATCGCATCCTGGACCCGGGTCGCGAGAACCAGCGCGTCGCGTCCGATCTCGCCGGAGACGAGGGGCGCGGCCCGGTCCCGCACCGCCCGCACGAAATCCGCCATCTCCCGGACGAGGGGCTCTTCCCTTTCGACGGGCACGGCTGCCGGGACGATCACGGGATCGCCGCCTTCCCGGGAGAGATGGAACGCACGGATCGACTGAGCGCGCATGTCCACGGCGAGTGAGAGCGCCGGCGCGAAGATGTGGAGCTCGCGCACCGTATCCACGGACACGCGCGAGGCCGTGAGATCCGCGACGAACCCACCCTCGAAGGCGATCCGCGCGTTCGCCAGATCGATCTTTTCCGTCAGCACCGGCATCCCCACGGCGCGGACGTCCTCGGCCGGGCGGCCGGAGAGCGCCTGAACGATCTGGAGGTCGTGGATCATGAGGTCGAGCACGACGTCGACGTCCAGGCTGCGTCTCGTGAACACGCCCAGCCGGTGCGCCTGCACGAACTGGACGTCCGCCGCCATCGCAAGCGCTGCCTGCACCGCCGGGTTGTACCTCTCGACGTGGCCCACCTGCACGATCCGCCCGCGCGCCCGGCCGGAGGCGAGTATTCCATCGGCCTCGCCGACCGTCGAGGCGATCGGTTTCTCGATCATCACGTCGCAGCCGCGCGCGATCAGTGTCTCGGCGATCTCGGCGTGGCTCACTGTGGGGGTCGCGATCACAACGGCCTCGGCTTCCTCCCCGACCTCGTCGAGCGTTTTCAGGACCCGCAGACCGAACGCCTGGGCCACCTCCGCGGCGCGGCCGTCGTGGCGGTCGAGAACTCCGACGCACTTGACGCCGCGCATCGCCGACGCGATCCGGGCGTGATGGCGGCCGAGGTGCCCGACCCCGACGACCGCGACCCGGATTCCTCTGGGCTCCTCGCCCTCCGGGGCCTTGGGGGTCAAGCGTTCTCTCTCCGGCGCGTCACTTGTGGAAGCCCCTCTTGCTCCCCCGGATGAACTCCACGAGATCGTCGACGTCCGGCCGGCCGGCGAGCTCCGACTCGATGCGCTCCAGGGCCTGCGTGGTGTTCAGCTTCGAACGCACGAGGAGGCGGTACGCGCGGGAGAGTCCGTCCAGCCGCTCGTCGGAGAATCCGTTGCGTTTCAAGCCGATCGTGTTCAGCCCATACGTCTTTGCCTCGATCCCGTCAGTCTTCGAGAACGGAAGGACATCCTGGCGGATCTGGGCATACGCGCCGACGAACGCGTACTTGCCGATCCGCGTGAACTGGTGGGCGGCCGCGAACGCGTTCAAGATGGCATGGTCGCCGACGTCCACGTGACCCGCGAGCGACGCGCTGTTGGCGAAGATCACCCGCGACCCGATGGTGCAGTCGTGCGCGATGTGACTGTACGACATGAAGTATCCATCGTCGCCGATGACCGTCTCGCCGCGACCGGTCGTGGTTCCTCGATGCGCCGTCATGAACTCCCGGAAGACGTTCCGGGCGCCGACGATCAGCCGGGTCGGCTCGGCCTGGTACTTCAGGTCCTGCGGCTCCTGGCCGAGAACGGCGTGCGGGAAGATGCGGTTCCCCTCGCCGAACTCCGCCGGCCCCGACAGGTGTGCATGCGCTCCAACGATCGTCCCCCTGCCGAGCTTCACCTCCCGCTCGATGACGGCGTAGGGCCCGACCTCGACGCCGTCGGCCAGGACGGCATCCTCCGAGACGATCGCGGTCGGATGAATGGCCGTTTTCATGTACGTTCCACCACGGCGGACATCAGCTCCGCCTCCGCGCAGAGAGCGCCCTCCACCGTCGCCCGGGCGCGGCATTTCGCGAGCCGCGTCTTCACCGAGACGATTTCGGCCTCGATGCGGAGCTGGTCTCCCGGAACGACGGGCCGCCGGAACTTGCACCGGTCGACGCCCGTCAGGTAGAGGAGCTTCCGCTCCGACTCGGGGATCCCGTGCATGAGACCGACGCCCGCGACCTGCGCCATCGCCTCGATGATGAGCACGCCCGGCATCACCGGGTTTCCCGGGAAGTGGCCCTGGAAAAACTCCTCGTTGAAGGTGACGTTCTTGATTCCCACGACCCGCTTTCCGGGCTCGATCTCGAGGATCCGGTCCACGAGAAGGAACGGATAGCGGTGCGGAAGAATCTTCAGGATGTCGGTGATTCCGAGTTGCGGCACGCTATCTTTCCTCCTTGCCCCGACCCCCGGCCGCGCGCTCGAGCGCCTCGAGCCGCCGGACGAGCTCCGGCAGCCGCGCGATGAGCGCCGCCCGCTTCAAAAACTCCCGATGCGGCGCCGCGGGCATGCCCGACACGACGGCCCCGGGAGGGACCGTGCCCCTCGTAGCGACTCCCGCCTGCCCGGTCAAGGTCGCTCCCGCTCCGACCTCCGCATGGTCGCCGAGTCCCGCCTGGCCGGCGAGCGTCACCCCCGGTCCGAGCCGGGACGACCCCGCGATTCCGGCCTGCGCGCACAGGATCGAGCTCTCGCCGACGACGACGTTGTGCGCGACCTGGACGAGGTTGTCGATCTTCGTCCCCCGTCCGATCACCGTCTCCCCGAAGGTCGCCCGGTCGACCGCCGAGTTGGCGCCCACTTCGACGTCATCCTCGACCCGGACGATCCCGCGCTGCGGGATCTTGCGGTGGGCCGTCCCGTCCCAGGCGTAGCCGAAGCCGTCGGAACCGATCACGGCCCCGGCGTGAAGGATGCACCGCTCTCCGACCCGGCAGCCGGCGAGAACGGACGCGTTCGGGTGCAGCCAGCTGTCGGCGCCAACTTCAGCGTCCGGGCCCACGAAGGCGCCCGCGGAGATCACCGCGCGGGGCCCCACCCTCGCGCCGGCGGAAAC
>JALZAT010000016.1 GCA_030948185.1 Acidobacteriota bacterium | reverse complement strand
CCTCGGCTTCGACGCGATTCTCGGCGCCGTCTCGTTCGCGTCGCGAAAGCCCGCGCGAGACTCCGCCGCGCGCCGAGAGCGTTTTGATCGGCGAACCGTGGCGCTCCTCGCCGTGGCGGCGGCGGGAACACTCCTCTTCCTCATCCAGGCGGCGGCCGCCCCGCCGAACGCGACGGATTACCTGGCGATCTGGGGGCTGAAGGGCAGGACCATCGCGGAGAGCGGCTCGATCCCCGGCCGGCTCTTCCACGACCCGGCGCTCGCCTGGGCGCACCCGGAGTATCCGCTCCTCGTTTCTCTCACGCTGGCCGCGACCGCGCGCTTCGCCGGAGGGTGGAGCGAGACCGGCGTCGTCGTTTTCTACGTCTTCTGCCAGGCGGCGACTCTCGCCGCGCTCTTCGGATTCCGCGCCCGACGCGGGTCGACGCTCCGGGGAGCGTTGGCCGCCGCGCTGGCGGCGCTCTGTGTCGGGCTCTACGCGCGCGGGAACGTCGGGACTGCGGAGATTCCGATGGCGCTCGGCTTCGTGCTCCTCGCGGAGGCGTTTCTGGACTCGCTCGCTGAGGATCGAGGATCACTCGCCCGTCTCTCGATCGCGGCGTTCTTCTGCGCCTCGACCAAGAACGAGGGCGCCGTCCTCGCGGTTCTCCTCGCCCTCTGGGGGCTGCTTGGATCCGGGGTCGCGGGCCGCGTGCGCCTTCGGACCGCCTTCGCCGCGACCCTGCCCGGGGTCGCGCACGCGGCGATCCTGCGCCTCGCGACGGGACCCGTGCGCGCCCGCGACTTCGACCTCGGACTGCTCCAGCCCGCTCGGTGGGGTGAGCTCCCGCCTCGGCTCTCGGAAGCCGCGCTCCGGATCTTCTCGGTGTCGCTGCTGCCGGCGATCCCGGCGATCCTCGCGATCGGCGTTTTTTTCCTCGTCACCCGCCGCGGGGACGCCGACGTTCTCCTGCCCGCCCTGGCGCTGCAGGTCCTCGTGTATGCCGCGGCGTGCGCGTTCTCCGCGTTTTCCGTGCGCTGGCACGTCGACTCCTCCTTCTCGCGCATCACGCTCGCCCTCTTCCCGGCTGCGGCCCTCGTCATGGCCGGCCGGCGGCTCCCGGAGCGCACAGCGCGAAGGTCCGCGTGAGGCCTTCCCGGTCGCGCGCCGGAGTCGCGGCGCTGGCGGCGGCCGCGGCGCTTTCGCTGATCCGGCTTCGTGCCCTGCCCGTTTTCGGAGACGAGGCGATCTTTCTCCGATTCGCGCGCCTCGTCCGCAGCGACCCCGGGACGCACGCCTGGATCTCGATCCGGGCCGCGGCGGCGCCCCTCCACACATGGCTTCTCGCCGCAGGGTGGGCTTTTTCGGCGGATCCCGTCCGGTCCGGGCGGCTTCTGTCGGTCGCCGCGGGCATCGCGTCGATTCCCGCCATGGCCTGGACCGTCTCGTCGGTCCGCCGCCGCCTGCATCCCGACGGGGAGGCGGGGCTCGCCGGCGTCTTCTCCGCCGCGCTCGTTGCGGCCTCTCCGTTCTTCCTCTGGACCTCGCGCGTGGCGCGGGTGGACAGCCTCTTCGCCGCGGAGACCATTTTCGTCGCAGGCGCGTCTCTGTGGCTCGCCGCGCGCATCGAAGCGTCCGGTTCCCGCCGCCAGATTTTCGCCGCGGCCGCTCCGTTCGGTGTCGCGATGGGAGCCCTCATGCTGACGCGGACGGCCGTGTCGTATCCCTACTGGATTCTTCCGGCGGCGGCGCTGGTTCTCCGCAGAACGAGAAGGATCGGATCGCGAGCTCTGACTGCGCTTGTGATCTCTCTCGCCGTCGGATTCGGTCTCTTCGCTCCGTTCCTCCTGGCCGGCGGACCGGAGAACGTCGTGACGCGGCTCTTCCACTACGGCGTCACGCGGCCCTCGGTCCCCTTCGCGGCTCGAGTCTCTCTCGCCGCCGGGAACGCGCGCATGGCGTTCGAATCGTTCGCGGCCTATCTCTCGCCCCCGGTGCTCGCAGGCGCCGCGGCCGCCGTCGCTCTCCTCGCGCTTCGTCGCCGCTGGCGGGCTCTCTCTTACCTGCTGGTGTGGGAAACCGTCGCGCTGCTGCCCGCGTTGATCTTCGCGGGGGACTACTTTCCCCGCTACGCGCTTCCCGCGGCGGCGCCGCTGCTCGCCTGCGTCGCGCTCGCGCTCGAAGAGATCCGGAGGCCCGTGCGCGACGAGGAGCCCTTTCCCCGCCGCACGCTCGCGGCGGCAACGCTCGCCCTCCTCCTCGTCGCCGCGGGCGGGATCCGCGCCGCGCGCTTCGTGCGCAACTGGAGGACCGCGCCGTGGACGCCGATCGATCGGTGGCAGCTCGTCTCGGGGTGGCCCGCCGGCGCCGCCACGGAAGAGGCGGTCGCGTTCCTGAAGAAGAAGGCCGCCGGCGAGGCCGTGCTCGTGCTGACGCCGGAGATCTCCGGCAATCCGACCGACTCCGTGTGGCTGCTCCTCGAAGGCGCTCGCGGCGTGGATCTCGCGTTCGCGATGGACGCGCTTCACGCTCCCTTGCTTGCGCCGGCGCCGGGCCAACCGGACTCGTGGCAGGCGCGCGAGGATCTCGTCCGAGGGGCCAACCCGCGCTTCATTCCCTGCACTTCCCCCAGATCGATCCTGTTCGTGGTGTCGGACCCCATCCTGAGCCCGTCCGGCTGGCGGCCCGCGGGCGAGTACTTCTCCCGATTGAACCCGGGACTCGTCCCGGTCGCGCGGTTCGAAAACCCCCCGCCGCCGGGAAAACCGCCCACCGACGCCGTCGCGGTGTTTTCCATTCGATGTCTCGCGCGGTAGCCGCTGAGCTGACAGCGCGGGCCGGGTCTTGCCCGGCGGGCAGTCACAGAATCCCGAGGAGCGTGTTGGGAAGTCCGCCAAAAGCTCCAGACGACATCAGAATGAGTACGTCTCCCGGCTTGACGTTCCGGCGGAGAAGGTCCGGAATCTCGTCGCTCGCCGCGGGCGAGAAACCGGGCTTCCCTTCGGAGGCGAAACGGGCGACGAGCGCAGCGGGATCGAGCCGTGCGCCGGGCTCGAGCCGTTTCGCGTGGAAGACGGGCGCGATGACGAGAGCGTCGGCGCCGCTGAAGGCGTCCGCGTACTCCTCCTCGAACATCTTCCGGCCGGCGGTGTTCGACCGCGGCTCGAAGAGCGCCCACAGGCGGCGGCCCGGCCAGCGCGTCCGGGCCGCTTCGAGCGTGCCGCGCACCGCCGTCGGATGGTGGGCAAAGTCGTCCACGACGACGACGCCGTTCTTCTCGCCTTTGACCTCGAGCCGGCGCTTGACGTTCGAAAAACGGGGCAGCGAGCGCGCGATTTCGGCCGGCGAGACGCCGAGCCCGCGAACGAGCGCGATCGCGCCGAGCGCGTTGCGCACGTTGTGCGTGCCCATGAGAGGCGAGGCGAGGCGCGCCGTGGGCGTGCCCGACTCGACGAGCGTGAACCCCGTGGCCTCGGCGGCGCGCGTGATGTCGGCGGCGGCGAAATCCGCGGCGAGGTCGTCGAGGGAGACCCTCACGAGGCGCGCGCGCGTCTCCGAGCGGCGCACGACCTCCGCGACGCGCGGGTCGTCCGCGTTGAAGGCGACGACCCCGCTCTCGGGCACGATCGCGGCGACGCGTCGGAACGACTCCTCGATCGAGGCCAGGTCCGGGAAGAGGTCCGCGTGATCGAACTCGATGTTGCCGACGAAGAGATGCTTCGGCTCGTAGTGCAGGAACTTCGGCCCCCGGTCGAAGAACGCGGCGTTGTACTCGTCGCCCTCGAGAACGAAGTGCGGCCCCGCGCCGAGCCGGTAGCCGCGCCCGAAGTTCAAGAGCTCTCCGCCGACGAGAAAGCCCGGTTCTCGCCCGGTGTCGAAGAGAAGCCACGCGGCGAGCGCGGAGGTGGTCGTCTTCCCGTGGGTCCCCGTGATCACGACCGACGTCTTGCCGGGGAGGAGGAACTCGCGGATCGCTTGGGGCATCGAGAGGGTCGGGATGCCCCGCCGGGATGCTTCGGCGGCCTCGACGTTGTCGCGAAGGGCCGCGTTTCCGACGATGACCCGATCCGCGTCGGCCGGGACGTGCTCCGGGGCATATCCTTTTGCCGTCGGGATGCTCAGCGACGCCAGGAGCGTCGACATGGGCGGGTAGAGCTCCAGGTCGGTTCCCGTGATCGTGTGGCCCTGCTCGGTCAGCAGGGCGGCCAAGGGGACCATGGCGGTGCCCCCGATCGGAACCATGTGAATCTTCAAAGGGGAACCCCTCCGGTCGCCAATCCGAAGAAAAATCGCGCCGGAACGGGGTTTTCCCCCCTCTGCGGAAATATCCGCCCGCTTCAGCTCGTTCGACCCTTCCGGCATACTAAGACAGGAGGAGCTGGAAATGCGTCAGATCCAACGGTTCGCGTGTGTCGCGATCACCGCCCTGCTCGTCGCGGGCGTTTCGGAAGCCCAGCAGAAGGCGCCCGCCAAGCCCAAGGCGGCGGGAACGGATGCGACCAAGGCCAGAGCGGCCGTCGCGGCCCCGAAGATCGAAGTGCTCCCGGAGACCAAAGACGCCGGGATCGTTGCGAAGGGACAGGTCATCGAGACCACCTTCGTCGTCAAGAACAACGGCGGCTCCGACCTCGTCATCAGCGACGCCCGGCCCGGATGCGGCTGCACGGTCGCGTCCTTCGACAAGGTGATCAAGCCCGGAGCGGAGGGCAAGGTCGTCACCTCGGTCGACACCAAGTCCTTTTCGGGCCCCATCTCGAAGTCGGTGCTCCTCGTGTCGAACGACCCGGAGCGCGGGCAGATCAACCTGTTCGTCAAGGCGACGGTCAAGCCGTTCGTCGACATCCTCCCGCAGCCCTACGTCCGCATCGCCGTCGTCAAGGGCGACTCCGACACCCGCGACGTGATCCTCCTGTCCGAGGAGAAGACCTTCAAGCCCACGGTCGCCGAGTCCTCACAGCCCTACGTGAAGGCCGAGATCGCGCCCGCGAACGAGAAGGACAAGGTCCCGGGCCATCCCGGCGAGCAATACCGCGTCCGCATCACGGTCACGCCGGACGCGCCGGAAGGCCTCCTGAACGCCCCGGTCCGGATCGCGACCGGAGTCCCCCAGCAGCCGACGATCGAGATCCCGATCTCGGGAGTCGTGCGCGCGCGCGTCTCCGTCACCCCGGTGATGGTCAACTTCGGAAACTTCCAGGCGGGCAAGGAGCCCATCACGCGCAACATCATCGTGACGAACAACAAGCCGGGAACCCCGGTGAAGGTCACGAGAGCGGAAGTCTCGATCGCGGGATTCGTCACCGACGTGGTCCCGACGCAGGAGGGCATTTCCTACACCGTCGTCGTCAGGGCGAGCGACAAGGTGAAGAAGGGAGCGCTCGACGGGACCGTCAAGGTGTTCACGACGGATAAGGAAAAGCCGATGATCGAGCTGCCCTTGAGGGGAGAGGTTCTCTAAGACATCGGTATTTCGGCTTCGTCGATCTGAAAAAAGGCGCCCGTCGGGCGCCTTTTTTCTATCGGGTTGATCACCCGATAGACGCGCGCCGAAGGGCGCGCGTCAGATTCTTCGTACTCTCTTGAGGATGTCCCCCTCCCACTCATAAGCCAGTCTCCTGCGTCCCACGGCGGCTTTCTTCTGCAGCGCGTATCCGTACAACATGGGCAACGCCACGGACGTCTCGATGAACGCCATCTCATGCGTCGCTTGCTTTGACACCTTCCCCCACGACGTCGCCTCCGACAGCGTGCTGCCTCCGAGCCCGCCCCAGTGCGGGGCGTCCGTCGTGATCTGGAGGGCGTATTTGTGCCCTCCCGTGTCCAGCCCGAAGATGTACGACATGACGATCGAGTCGTTGATGTAGTTCTTCGGCACGCCGCCGGAGACGTAGATCGCCGCGGTCGCCGGGCTCTGCACGACGATCTGGGTGAGCTCGTAGTTGTCGCGGATCGACGAGATCGTGAATGGCTCCTTCCCTGCCTTCCGGAACCGGTGGTAGTGCTCGGTCAGACCGATCCCGATCGAGGAGTCGTTCAGCGCGGGGACGAACAGCGGGACCCCGTTGCGCGCGACGGCGCCGAGGATGGACCCGCGGTCCTCCTTCGCCCGGTTCGCGAGCAGCGCGAGGAACGCCCGTGAGGAGAGGGACCGGGGCGCGAGCGAGTCCGCGAACTTCGAGACGGCGAGGTCCGTCTCCCAGTATTTCTCCTCGTCGATGAACGTGTCGTACAGCCGGTCGATGTAGAGGTCGCGCAGCTCCTTGTCGTCGGCGTCCGGGCTCCCGTGGTAGTGGCGCCCGCCGCGAACCTGGTAGTAGTCCTGCGAAATGATCGCGCCCGTCGAGACGACAACGTCGACCATGTTGTTCTCGATCAGGTCGACGATCACCTGCCGCATTCCGGCGGCGATGAGAGATCCCGCGAGGCCCAGAAAGATCGTCGGCCGATTCCTGTCCTTCAACATCGCCTCGAACACCGCCGCGCACTTCCCGAGCGCGCGCGCCTGGAACGACGCGTTCCGGTAGGAGTCGAGAAGCTCCGCGACGGTGGTCTTTTCGGTTACCCGGACCGGCGTCGTCGGCCTGCCGAGGAGCGCTTTTTTCCGCTTGCGGTCGACGCCGACCGCGGCTTCGTGCGTGTATTCGCGGGCGCTCGCGGCGGCTCTCTTTTTCGATCCCATCGGCGCGGACCTCCGGAAAGAATTCGGTACGCGGCCATCGCGGCCCCGTAGCCGGAGTCGATATTCACCGCCGTCACGCCGTTCGCGCAGGAGTTGACGGCGGAGAGAAGCGATGCGAGTCCCCCGAACGCCGCGCCGTAGCCCCGGGCCGTCGGAACGGCGATCAGCGGCCGGCCGACGAGGCCGCCGATGACGGAAAAAAGGGAAGCCTCCATGCCGGCGACGGCGATGACGACGTCCGCGCGCTCGATCTCTTCGAGCCGCGAGAGCAGGCGCAGAAGGCCCGCCACGCCCACGTCGGGGACGATGGAGGATGAAACGCCCAGGTACTCGAGGGTCCGGCGCGCCTCTTCGGCCGCCGTCATGTCCATCGTGCCGGCGGTGACGATGCAAACGGTCCCGTCGACCTTCGGCATCGGCTTTCCCACGAAGAGCTGCAGCGTCGTGGAGCGCGGGTCGTAGTCCGCGCGGCCCGGCAGGGGAGTCGCGCTGACCAGCTCCCAGGCTTCAGGGGTCAGACGTGTCACGAGCACGTCGTGCGCGCGCGCGAGCTGGCGGCAGATCTCGGCGATCTGCGCCGTACTTTTTCCATCGGCGAGGACCACTTCCGGAAAGCCGACGCGCCGCAGCCGGTCGAAATCGAGCGTGAAATCGGGGGTCATGGAAAAACGATCTTATCCGGGCGTGGGAAGATTTTCGGGGCAAGGGAAACCCTGTGGGCGCCGGGAGCGTTTTCCGGCAAGGAGATTTCGATGGTGGATCCGACGTCGATCCGGTGCGATGCGGCTGTCGAGACTTCCGTTCGTGAGAGCTTTGCGCGACAGGCCGTGATGGACTCGATCGGCGCCGTGCTCGAAAAAGTGAGCGCGGGGGAGGTCACGATCTCCCTCCCCTTCGCCCGCGGCTGGACGCAGCAGAACGGATTTCTCCATGCGGGCATCCTCACCACCATCCTCGACAGCGCCTGCGGGTACGCCGCCATGTCGCTCCGGCCCGCCGGTACGGACGTCCTCACGGTCGAGTTCAAGACGAACCTCCTCGCCCCCGCCGTTGGAGAACGCTTCGAGGCGCGGGCGAGAGTCAGGCGCTCGGGCCGCACCCTGGCGGTGGCTGCGGCAGATGCTTTTGCCATCGGTCCCGGAGAAGAACGGCTCGTCGCGACGATGCTCGCGACGATCATGCGTATGGAGACACCATGAGCCCACGCTACGACTTCGTGACGTTCGACTGCTACGGGACTCTCATCGACTGGGAGTCAGGGATCGGCGGCGTGCTCGCGGCGGACGCCGCGGCGTCGGGCCGCACCGTGACGCCCCGCGAGTGCGTGGAGGTGTACGCGGAGCAGGAGTCGCAGGTCGAGGCGGAGGGGTTCCGCCGGTACCGCGACGTCCTCGCGGAGTCGAGCCGCCGGACGGCGCGCCGGCTCGGCTGGGAGATCCCACCGGACCGGGCCTCGCTTCTCGCGCGGTCTCTGCCCTCTTGGCAGCCCTTTCCGGACACGAACGCTTCCCTGGAACGCCTCGCGGAAGCCGGGGTCCGGCTCGGGATCCTGTCGAACGTCGATGAGGACCTGATCGCGGCCACGCGGCGCCACTTCACCGTCCCGTTCGAGCTCGTCGTCACCGCGGAGGCGGTCCGGTCCTACAAGCCGGGGCACGCCCACTTCCTGGCGGCGCGCGAGCGGATCGGCAAGGCGCGGTGGCTCCATGCGGCGCAGTCCTCCTTCCACGACGTGGTTCCGGCGAAGGCGCTCGGCATCCCCGTTGCGTGGATCAACCGCAAGAGCCAGATTGCCGGATCCGGGGGAGCGCCGACGGGGGAGTTCCGGGACCTGGCCGCGTTCGCGAGCTGGATTGTGAATCCGGATGCGTAGCGCGGGGCTCGTCCCCGCCCGAGGCGGGGTGGACTTGCGCTGCGCGGACATCCGGGCGTAATGTCCCGCCGTCTCGACGATCTTTGATTTCGTTCGGCGCCGGACGCGCTTCGTGAAGCACGCGTCCGGCAGGGAAGCGGGTGAAATTCCCGCGCGGCCCCCGCCACTGTGACCGGGGACGCCCCGGGCAAGAACCACTGGATGCGGCAGATCGAGGCAACGCGCTCGGTCGAGCATCCGGGAAGGAGCCCGGCGGCGAAGGATCCGGAAGCCAGGAGACCGGCCGGACGGAACGCTTTCTCGGGCGGGTGGATCCGGAGAGGCGCGCCTTGTGAATTCGCGCGGGCGTGCGGACCCTTCGAACCTCGTTCCGAGACTTCGTCTCGTCGAACGGAGGGTTCGAATGACGACCGCGGTCCTGCTCACCCTTTTCGGCGCTCTATCCCGGCTCCTTCCCCATCCCCCGAACGCCGTGGCACTCGGCGCCGTCGCGCTCTACGCGGGCGCGCGTCTCCCGCGCCGGGTCGCCTTCGCCGTTCCCCTCCTGGCCATGGCGCTCTCGGATCTCGTGATCGACTGGGGAACGGGACGCCCCGCGATCACCTCGATCCGTGTCGCCGTCTATGGCTGCTTCGCGCTCACGGTCGTTCTCGGCAGAATCGCCGCGGCCCGCGCCGTCGCGGTGGGAATCGCTCGGCTTGCTCTTCTCGCGACGGGATCCGCGGTGCTGTTTTTCGCCGCCACGAATTTCGCCAACTGGCTCCAGTTCGACACGTACCCGCATACGGCCGCCGGCCTCGCGATCTGCTACGCGGCCGCGATCCCCTGGTTCTGGAACACGCTGGCCGCGGACCTCGCGGGAACGGCGGTGCTGTTCGGCCTCGACGCCGTCGCGCGAAGAGTCCCCCGCCGCACGAGGCAGACGGCCGCGCTCGTCGGCGCGCTCCTCCTCCTCTGCGCGTCGGGCGCCCGCGCGCAGCAGACGCAAGCGCAAGCGCAACCGCAGGCGCCGCCCCCGGGCCCGCCCTATCCATCCGGTCTCGCCGAGACCGTCGTCGTCAGCGCCACCGCCACGCCGGCGGAGCAGAGCGAGATCGGCGCCGCGACGACGGTGGTCACGAGGCAGGAGATCGACCGTCACGGTTACCGCACGGTCTCTGAGGTGTTGCGCGCCGTTCCTGGACTGGACGTGGCGCGCTCGGGCGCAGAGGGCGCGCTCACCTCGGTCTTCCTCCGAGGAGCGAACTCGACGGGCGCGCTCGTCCTCGTCGATGGCGCGCGGCTCAACTACCCGTCGTTCGGCGGCTACGATTTCTCGACTCTGACGACCGAGGCGATCGAGCGGATCGAGATCGTCCGCGGCCCGTTCTCCGCGCTGTACGGATCGGACGCGCTCGGCGGCGTCATCCAGATCTTCACGCGCGCCGCGGGAACCGGCCTTTCCGGACGGGCGAGTGTCGAGGCCGGAAACGCGGGCACCCGGGAAGGGGAGGCGTCTGCGAGCTACGGCAGCGGACCATGGGGTTTTTCCGCGTCGGTCCGGGATGGCCGTGTCGACGGCGACCGCGCGAACTCCGACTGGAGGCAGAAGAGCGGATCGGTGCGGATCGAGAGTCGTCCGGCGGATGGAGCCCGGGTTGCGCTCGAGGGCTCGATCGTCGACGGCGAGGTCGGCGTGCCCGGTCCGGTCTCGCTCGCCCCTTCGCACGCCCGCTCGACGTGGAGAGAGGAACGGATCGCTCTTCCGGTTTCATTCCGCCCGGCGGAGGGGCACCAGACGACCGTCCTCGTCGCGTCCGTCACCTCCCGGCCGACCTTCTCGGATCCGAATCCCGATTTTCCCTTCTTCGGAAAAACGCGCAACCGGTCTCTGCAGGCGCGCGCCGGGGACACGTGGACGGCGGGAAACAACCGGCTGACCGGTTTCGCCTCATGGGAGCGCGATCGGGTCGACGACTCCTCCAATTTCGGGGTGAACCTCCAGGGCCAGCACACGTCGATCTGGGGCGTCGGATTGGAAGATTCCATCCGTGTCTCGGACCGCATCACCGCCACGGCGGGCGCGCGCTACGATCGCCACTCGCAGTTCGGCTCGGCCTGGAGCCCCCGCGCGACCCTCGCGTGGCGCTCGGCCGACGCGCTCTGGAAGTTCCGGGCGTCCGGCGGCAGCGCGTTCCGGGCGCCGAGCGTCGGCGAGCTCTACTATCCGTTCTCGGGGAATCCGAATTTGAAGCCCGAGCGCTCCGTGTCGTGGGAAGCGGGCGCGGAACGCGCGGTCGGCAACGGTCGCGCCGAAGTCTCCCTCTTCTGGAACGACTTCCGAGACCTGATCGTCTACGACTTCGCGAGGTCGAAGGACTTCAACGTCGGTCGGGCGCGGGCCCGGGGGATTGAGACCGCCTTTCGCCAGGAGCTCGGATCCGGGGTCGGGGCCGAGGCCGGGTACACGTATCTCGACTCGGAGGACCGCGGGACCGGGGAAGCGCTGATCCGGCGGCCCCGTCACCGCGCCTTCCTCTCGCTCGTCCTGCGCCCGCTCTCGGGGCTGACGTTGTCGCCGCGGGCGACGTTCGTCGGGGTGCGCCGCGACGCGAATGCCGCGAGTGGCATCCACTTCGACAACGCTTCGTACGTGCGCTACGACCTGTTCGCCCGTTACGCCATCGGACGCCTCGCGCCATACGTCCGGCTGGAGAATCTGACCGACCGCCGGTACGACGAGGCGGCGGGCTATCCTGCCGCCCGCCGCCGGTTCGTCGGCGGGATCGAAGCGGGGTTCTGATGCCGAGAATCACGAAGGTGTACACGCGGACGGGAGATGACGGAACGACTTCGCTCGGAGACGGCGAGCGGGTACCCAAAGACTCGCTGAGAATCGAGGCGTACGGCACCGTCGACGAGTTGAACAGCGCGATCGGCGTCGCGATGGCGGCGGGGCTCGACCCCGCCGTCGCCGTGCCGCTTTCCGGGATCCAGAACGAACTCTTCCACCTCGGCGCGGACCTCTGTGTTCCGGAAAAGGCGAAGGATGCCCGGCCCGTCCCACGGATCGAGGCCAGGCACGTCGACGCGCTCGAGGCGCTGATGGACACGCTCTCCGAGACGCTGCCGCCGCTCGACAACTTCGTCCTGCCCGGAGGATCCGCGGGCTCGGCGCAGCTCCACCTCGCGAGGACGATCTGCCGCCGCGCGGAGCGCCGCGTGCTGACGCTCTCCCGGTCGGAGCCCGTCGGCCCCGAGACGCTGCGCTACCTGAACCGGCTTTCCGACGCGCTGTTCGTCCTCGCCCGCGCCGAGAACGCCCGCCGGGGCGCGCCGGACGTGCTCTGGGACAGCCGGAAGTAGCCGGGTCCGGCGACGAAGTGACCGATTCCCCCCGGATCGTGTCGCTGCTCCCGTCCGCCACGGAGATCGTGTGCGCGCTCGGCTTTGCGGACGCGCTCGTCGGACGTTCGCACGAGTGCGACTTTCCTCCCGAAGTCCAGAACCTCCCCGTGTGCACCGCGCCGAGGATCGACGCCTCGGGCTCGAGCGAGGAGATCCATGCCCGGGTCGAGGAGCGGCTTGCTCAGGCGGCGTCGGTCTACAGCGTCGACGCCGACCTGCTCGAGACTCTCGCCCCGACGCACATCGTCACGCAGGTCCACTGCGAGGTGTGCGCGGTGAGCCTGGCGGACGTTCGCCGGGCGATCCGGGGCTCTGCGACGGGGAACGGGACTCCGGCGCTGGTCGCGCTCGGCGCGAGCACGATCGCGCAAGTCCTGGGAGACATCGAGCGCGTCGCGGCGGCGCTCGGAGCTTCGCCGCGTGGCGCCGCGTTGACGTCGCATCTGAAAGACCGCATGGACGACATCGGGTCCGCGGCTTCGACCTCGAGCCGCCTTCCCCGGGTGCTCACGATCGAGTGGCTCGCTCCACTCATGGGTGCGGGCAACTGGATCCCCGAGATGGTCGAAACGGCCGGCGGCGAGAACCTCGTGGGCGAGACGGGACGCCACTCGCCGTGGCTCGGGCCCGGGGAGCTCGCGGCGGCGGACCCGGACCTGATCGCGGTTTTTCCGTGCGGCTTCACGCTCGAGAGGACCGAGGCCGAAGCAGGGAGGCTCGCGGAGTCGTCGGGGCTGGCCGGCACACGGGCGGCCCGGGAGGGGCGCCTCCTCCTGGCCGACGGGAATCAGTTCTTCAACCGGCCCGGTCCCCGTCTCGTCGAATCGCTGGAGATCCTCGCGGAAATGATCCGGCCCGAGACCTTCGACTTCAAACACCGTGGCAGGGCATGGAAGCCCTGGCACCCCGTTGCCAATCCGTAAGCCATTCGCCTTCAGTCGCTTCGGGCGATCGAGAGGCGCCGGGTGGCGCTAGTTGCCCCGGTCGATCGTGATGTTTTCCTTCCGGCCGCTGTTGGACACCGCGATCATGATCCCGACCCCCAGAGCGACGACGAGGCCCACCGCCACCCAGAACGTCCCGATCGAGGCGAGGACACCCGTCTTCCAGAGCGCGAGGAGGGCGCCGACGACGAGCAACCCGTAGCCGAGCAGATAGACTCCCATCCACTTCATAGGTCCTCCACGGGCGCACCGGCCCGCTGAAGGAGGAGCAAGTTCTGCGCCCGGTCGCAAACCGGCCAGGCGTGGAAGGATTCAGGGACAGGACGAACGCGAAAAAGGAGATCACGATGCGAACGCTCCCACGGGTGCTGATCGTTTCCTCGCTCGTCGCGGTGTGGGCGTGCAGCACGGCCGGTCGGGCTCCCGCGCCTTCGAGCCGGACGACTTCCGGCACCGGCACGTCGAGTTCCGCCGCGCCTCCGCCGGCCACTTCGGCTCCCGCGCCTGCACCGACGATGGCTCCACCGCCGTCGGCGCCCCCCCCTGCGGCCACCGTCTCGTCGCCGCCTCCGGCTTCCTCCACGGCGCCGGCTCCTTCCGCCCTGGAGCCCACGTCGATGTCGTCCGGGTCTGCGCCGGCTGCGTACGTTCCCCCTCCGGCCGCATCCGTTCCCGCGCAGGCCGCGGCTCCGGCGCCTCCCGCGCGGCCGTACCAGGACGTGCTCCGGTTGAAGCAAGCGGGTCTCTCCGACGATTTCATCCTGAACAAGATTCGCACCGAGGGCGTCAACTACGGTCTGACCACGCCGGAAATCGTCGAGTTGCGCTCGGCCGGTCTGTCAGAGGGAGTGCTCGCCGAAATGTTGCGCTCCGGCCAGCCCCTCGCCGCGACGGCCGGCACCGCCGTCGCCCGCAAGGCCGAGTTCTCGGGGCTTTCCCGGGTGGGTCGGGGCTTCATGGGGATCGGGACGAAGACCAAGAACGTCGGGCGCCTCGTCGTGGACGGCGACACGATCACCTTCACCGGCGCCGCGGACGCGGACAAGAACTTCTCGGTGTTCTCAAAGAACGTGAAGGAGTTCTTCAACACCTGTGTGCTGCGTCCCAATCAGAACCTGTGCCTCGAGGTGGGGTTCGTCACCTACACGGGCGACGAGTACCGGTTCCGCGATCCGGGTTGGAAGAACGGCGACAACCGCCTCGTGACGGACGTCTCGAACTACTTCCGCCAGGCGTTCCCGAACCTGTTCTTCTCGCAACGCTCTGTCAACGAACTGTAGACCGTCTCCTGCGCTACGCGGGGGATCACGGCCTTCGGCCTTCGGCCTTCGGCCGCCGGCGCCCGGCTCGCGCGGATGCGCGCTCGACCGGGCGCCTGATCCCCGCTCCGCTCCGGCTCCCGCCGCGTCAGGCTCCTCCCTCCCTCCGGTCGGGAGACTCCTAACGCGGCGAGCGGATGAACGAGTGAGCTTTACTCCTCTCCCCCGGGCGCGGGGGAGAGGTTGGGTGAGGGGAGGCCGGGCGACGGCCGGCCGACGTTCCTGCCGACGATGATCCGATAGACGCGCGCGCCAGCGCGCGTCAGATCATTCTTTACGCCGCTTTCCCCGTTCCCGCCACCGCCCGCGTTCGGCGCTTGATCCACAGCGCCGCGAGCCACACCGTCGGGATCACCGCGAGCGAGTAGGCGAGCAGGTGCCCGATCACCCCGTCGGGCCCCAGGACCTCCGTGGCGTCGTGGATGGCCTGAGAAGCGGGGAAGAGCCGCGCCTCGGAGAGCTCGTGGACGCCGTAGAGGAGGAGCTGCACGAGGAAGATCAGCAGGAAGACGGAGGAAACGTTCAAGAGGGCCCGGATGTCCACGCCTCGACCCAGCTTCGACCACGCGAAGCAGATCGCGACCGCCGCGCCCAGTCCGAGCGCGAGACCGAGGAGCACGGTCGAAGACTTCAACTGAAAGAGCGCCGTCGTGACGAGGAGCGCGGTCTCCATTCCTTCGCGCGTGATCATCATGAGCGTGAACCCGAAGACGCCCCAGAACGCGCGGGAACCCGCGGCGTCGTGCGTCTTCGACTCGATCCGCGACTCGATGTCGCTCTTCAGTCGGGACGAGACCCGTTTCATGTACACGAGGAGGCTGCCCACGAGGGCGGCCGCCACCAGAGCCAGAATGCCTTCCCAGAGCGACTGGTTGGCCGCCTTGGAAAAGAGAAGGCCCGCTCCGAAGCACGTGACGACCGAGACTGCCGTGCCGGCATAGACCGCGCGCGCCAACGACGTGCGGCCCGTCCGCTTCAGATACGACAGGATCAAAGCGACGATCAGAAAGGCTTCGATGCCTTCGCGCAGCGCGATGGTGAATCCCTGCCACATGGGTCGGATGGCTCCTTCCCGGCTTCTTGACAAGGGCGGGCCGGGAACGGGAGAATAGTGCAATTGAGACTCAGTCGCAAATGAACGTTGCCGATCCATGAAAAACCGCGAGCAGACAATCTTCCGGAAGTACCTCGAACGGCGTGGCTTGAAGCTCACCTCCGAGCGGCAGGCCCTTTTCGACGAGCTCTTCGCGCGGCACGAGCACATGGAACCGGACGAGCTTCTCGTGCGGCTCCGGACCAAGCACAAGAAAATTTCGCGCGCCACGATCTATCGGACGCTCGACCTTCTCGTCGACTCGGGAATCGTGGGACGCGTCCGCATTGGAGACACCGGTTACCGCTACGAGCGGCTTCGGGCGGGGGAGCACCACGACCACCTGATCTGCAACGAATGCGGCCGGGTGATCGAGTTCTTCGAGCCGGCCATTGAAAATCTCCAGGACGAGGTCTGCGAGCGATACGGGTTTCTGGCGCTCTCCCACAGCCACCAGCTGCGCGGAATTTGCCGGCAGTGCCGGCCCCGCGCGGCCCGCGCCCAGGCGAAGGCAGAAGACGGCGAGGCCCTCCGCGGGCCGGCCGGCCCGCGGCCAATCCGTCCCGTCTCCCCGGCCCGCTGACGCGTCGCGATGAGAACAGCCAGCCGCCGGCGCGTACGAATCCTGTTGAGACTGAGTCTCTGTCTTAGCGTCACTGTCCCCGTTCCGGCCGGGCCGCTCGCGGCGCCCCGCAGGGTTCCCGAGCCGGCGGCCGAGCGCCGTCTCGCCGCGATGGGAACGATGCTCTCGGTCCGCGTCGAGGGCAACGACCGCGACCGCGCGCTCGCCGCGAGTGAATCCGCCGCGGCCGAGATCGCGCGCATCGAGGATCTGCTCTCGACGTGGAAGACCGGAGGCGCGCTCGAACGTTTGAATCATGCGCCCGCCGGCCGGCCGGTCGAGGTGGGAGCCGAGGTCGCCTCGCTCCTCCGCGAGGTCCGGGCGTGGAGCTCCCGGACGCTCGGCGCATTCGATCCGACCGTGCTTCCTCTCGTCCTCGCGTGGGATCTCCGTGGGGCGGGCCGGGTCCCCGGCGCATCCGCGCTCGCGGCGGCGGCGGCGGCCACGGGATGGAGCGGATTTGCCCTCCCCGCCGGGCGGGCCGGCCTCCGCGCGCGGGCCGTGCGCACCCGGGCGGACTCCGGAATCGACGAGGGCGCGTGGGGCAAGGGTTACGCGCTCGACCGGGCGCGCCGGGCGCTCGCCGCGGCTGGCGTTCGCCGCGCGACGCTCGACCTCGGCGGCCAGGTGATGGTCCTCGGGAGTGCCGTCGTCTCGATCGCGGATCCCCGAGAGCGCCGCCGTTGTGCGGGATGGATCGACGTCGAAGACCAATCTGTTTCCACGTCCGGAGATTCGGAGCGCTTCCGCGACGTGGGAGGCAGGCGCATCGGCCATCTGCTCGATCCGCGGACCGGACGGCCGGCGCCGGACTTCGGATCCGCGACCGCGGTCGCTCGGACCGGCCTCGTGGCGGACATTCTCTCGACCGCATTCTTCGTTCTCGGACCGCGGGAGGGCCTCGCCCTCTCCCGGAAATTGAATCGTAACGGCTTCGCCAACGAAGCCCTGTTCCTGATCGCGGAGCGGGGAGCCGTGAAGGCCGTCACGACTCAAGGCCTGTACTTCCACCCCTTGGACAAGAGCGGTATGGAGGAAAAATGACCCGCCCGTTCCGCTTCGCCGCAGCCCTCCTGGGGATCCTGCTCTCGCTGCCCGCCGCCGCCGAGGACCCTCCGTCGGCGCAGTCGGCTCCGGAGGGGACCGTCGAACAGCGGCTCGATCGGCTCGAGAAACTCCTGCTCGAAACCCGCCGCGAGCTCGCGGCCGCGAAGGCCGCCCCCGGCGACGCGGCGAGGCTCGCCGAGATCGAGCGCCAGATCGGAATCCTCGCCGCCGAGATCGAGCAGCTGAAGCTCGGCGAGGCCGCGGCGGCGCCGCAGTCGTCGGACGCGCCGCGGCGCGGCGTCGGGCCCGCGGCGGCGAAGGTCTATTCCGGGCGCGCGGGCGTCTCGATCGGCGGTTACGGCGAGACGCTGTACCAGAATTTTTCGCGCACCAACGAAGCGGGAGCTCCCTCGCATGCCGAAGACCAGGTCACGCTGCTGCGTGCCGTGGTCTACCTCGGATACAAGTTCGACGAGCACTGGCTCTTCAACAGCGAGCTCGAGTACGAAAACGCCGTCGTCGCCGCGGACAAGGGCGGAGAGGCGGAGGTCGAGTTCGCGTACGTCGACTACATGCGTTCGCGCGCCGTCAACGCCCGCGCGGGACTCGTTCTGATCCCGATGGGTCTCGTGAACCTTCTCCACGAGCCGACGACGTTTCCCGGATCGATGCGCCCCGACGTCGAGCGGCGGATCCTCCCCTCGACCTGGCGGGAGCTCGGACTTGGCGTCTACGGGGAGGCCGGTCCCGTGAGCTACTCCGCGTACCTCGTCAACGGCTTGAACGCCGCCGGCTACACGGCGGAAGAGGGCATCCGCGAGGGACGGCAGGAAGGATCGCAGGCACGCGCGCGCAACTGGGCGGTGACGGGCCGCCTCGACTACACCGGCACGGCGGGACTTCTCGTCGGCGCCTCGTTCTTTTCCGGGAAGGCGGGTCAGAGCCTCGTGACGCCGGCAGGCCGCGGAGTCGGAGCGTTGACGACGGTCTGGGACGCGCACGCAGACTGGCGCTGGCGTGGACTTTGGCTGCGGGGCCTGTACGCCGACTCTCATGTCGCAGACGCGGACCTCGTGAACGAGGCCCTCGGATTGACCGGAGAAGAGTCCGTCGGGAGCCGCCAGCGAGGCTGGTATCTGCAGGGGGCGTTCGACGTGTTGAGCCTCTCGGCGGGCTCGCGCGCCGCGCTCTTTCCCTTCGTGCGCTACGAACGCTTCGACACGCAGGCGCGCGTCCCCGCCGGGTACGTCCGCAATCCAAAGAACGACGCCACCGTGTGGACGCTCGGCGTTGCGTTCAAGCCGATCGAGCAGCTCGTGTTCAAGGCCGACTGGCAGCGGCGTGAGAACCGCGCTTCGACGGGAGTGAACCAGTTGAACGCGGCGCTCGGGTACGTGTTCTGAGACGCTTCATGGGACTCGGCGCCGGGGCTGGGGCGGCGGCCCTGCTCCTCTTCCTCGCCCCGGGGGCGCTCGCCGGGAAAGTCTTCCTGTCGCAGGAGGAGGCCCTGCGCCTCGCGTTCCCGCCGGGGACGGCGCTCGAGCGACGCACGATCTTCCTGACGGCGGCGCAGCAGAAGGCCGTTCAGAAAGAGACGGGATCGGACCGGGCTCCTGGAGCGCTCGTCACGGCCTATGTGGGAACCCGGGAGGGCCGCGAGCTGGGAACGGCGTACTTCGACACGCACGTCGTGCGCACGCAGGCAGAGACGCTGATGATTCTCGTGCTGCCGACGGGTGCCATCGGCCGGATCGAGGTCCTGTCGTTCTCCGAGCCGGAGGAATACCTCCCGCGGGAACGGTGGTACGCGCAGTTTTCCGGGCGCGCGCTCGACGACGAGCTCGCGATGCGCCGGGGAATCCGCGCCATCTCGGGCGCCACGCTCACGGCTCGCGCAACGACGGATGCCGCGCGGAGAGTCCTCGCGATCCACCGGGCCATCCAAGGGGGCGCGGGCCACGCGGACGCGGGCAAGCCATGAAGCGCTGGGAGGCGTGGATCAACCACGCGGGCTGGGCGCTCGTGTCGGCGACCGGGATTTTTTACGGTGTGTTGAAGTACTTCGCGCACAACCCGGACCCCGACTCGCGCCTGGGGCATCCGTGGCAACCGGCCGTGCTCGCCGCGCACCTTCTCGTCGCGCCCGGGGCGGTGTTCGCGCTGGGGCTCGTGTTTCGGCGCCACGCGCTGCGCAAGTGGAGGTTGGGCGAGCAGGAAGGGCGTCGCACGGGCAGCATTCTCCTGTTCTCCGCATTCGCTCTGATGGTCTCTGGATATCTGGTGACCGCGCTGACGGGCGACGCGGCGCGCCGGTGGACCGGGTGGATTCACGCGGGCATCGGGCTGCTCGTCGCGGCCGCGTACGCGCTGCATCCGAAACGATCTCACGCCGTTGAGGACGAGACCTCGGCACTGTGACTTCTCGCACCCTCGTGACCGGGCGGGCGGGGACAAGCCCCGCCCCTACACCTCCGGTGGGGCCCCCGCGTGAGCGGGTAGGGGCGGCCCTTGCGGCCGCCCGCCCGTGAGGGTCCGGGCCCGTCAGGCTCCGGTCCAGACGACGCGCCGGAACTTCCGGCCGAGCCGGAGGATGACTTCGCCCGCGACGTCGAGCGCTTCGTCCGCGTTCTTCACGGTCCGGGCCTGCCCCGCCTCGTAGAGCGACAGCGCGCCTTCCGCGATCTTCCGCCGCGCCTCTCGCATCGAAGCGGCGAGGCCTAGCGCGACCAGCACGCGCGCGGCCGCGGGCTCGGCGGAAGAGAGCTCGCTCGTCTCGATGTCCTCGGGAATCTCCCCACGCGAGAACGCGCGGCGGAAATCCTCCTCCGCCTTGACGGCAGCCTCGCTCCCGTGGAACTGCGCCGTGATGTTCCGGGCGAGGGCCGCCTTCGCGTCCCGCGGGTTCGCGCCGGCTTCGATCGCCTTCTTCTTCGCGGCGATCTCCGCCGCGGGCACGTCCGTCAGGAGCTCGTAGTACTGCCAGAGCAGCGAGTCGGGAATCGACATGAGCTTCCCGTAGATCTCGGACGGCGGTTCCTGAACGCCGATCGCGTTGCCGAGCGACTTCGACATCTTCTCGGTGCCGTCGAGCCCGACGAGGAGCGGCAGGGTGAGTACGACCTGCGGGTCGAGCCCCTCTTCGCGCATCAGGTCGCGCCCGACGAGCAGGTTGAAGAGCTGGTCGGTCCCGCCGAGCTCCACGTCCGCCTTGAGGGCGACGGAGTCGTATCCCTGCGCGAGCGGATAGAGCAGCTCGTGGAGGGCGATGGGCTGCTGCGACTTCCAGCGCTTCTGGAAATCGTCGCGTTCCAGGATCCGCGCCACCGTGATCCGCGCCGCGAGCCGGATCATGCCTTCCGATCCGAGCGGCGACAGCCAGCGGCTGTTGAACTCGACGACCGTTCGGTCCGGATCGAGAATCTTGAACGCCTGGTCGGTGTAGGTCTTCGCGTTCGCTTCGACCTCCGGCCGCGTCAGCTGGGGGCGCGTCGCTTTCTTGCCCGACGGATCGCCGATCATCCCCGTGAAGTCCCCGATCACGAAGATGACGCGATGCCCGAGGTCCTGGAAGTGGCGCATCTTGCGGAGGACGACGGTGTGCCCGAGGTGGATGTCGGGAGCCGAGGGATCGAATCCGACCTTGATCGTGACGGGGCCGCGCGCGATTTTCCGCGCGAGGTCCTTCTCGTCGATGAGATCGACGGCGCCCCGGCGCAGGAGCTCGAGCTGGTTTTCGACGGAAGTCACGGAGGGCGTGGATTATATGGATCGCGGCTTGCGAATCGTTAAGAACTCCTGAAGCGGGAAGTGTTTAAGCGCAGCTAAATTTGGAAACCCCTTCGCGGGCCACCCGCTATGTTCTCTGTGTATGAACTTCTCAGGCGCCTTCCAGAGTCTGGCGATCTCGGTCCTCTCGCTCCTCGCCTCGGTGGCGGGCGCTCTTGCGCCGGCCGCGCCGGCGCCGTCCTTCTCCGCGTCCACGGCGAACCCGGCCGCGGGCTCACTCGTTCTCTTCACGGACACCTCCGGCGGCGCCCCCGCGTCGTGGAGCTGGGATTTCGGCGACGGCACGCACGCGGCGGAGCAGAACCCGGGTCACGTCTACTCGTCTCCCGGCTCCTTCACCGTCCGGCTGACGGCGACGAACGCGTCGGGCGGCGCCAGCACCACGATGGACCTGACGGTCACTCCGGAGACCGTCCTTCGCCTGAACGGAGCGCACAGCTTCGACCTCACCCTCTCCGCGCGGGATCCCCGCACGGGCAACACGGGGGTCGGAAAGGTGATCGGTCAGAACGACGTGTACGGGTATTTCAGCCTGCCGACGCTCTCCGGCAACGCCGGCAATCCGGAGATCATCGTGAAGATGGTCGATGCGACCGGGATCGGCCAGAACTACTGGGTCTTCTACGGCGCCATGACGGATCTCGAGTTCACCCTGGCGGTGAAGGAGAACGCCACGGGCGTGGTGAAGAACTACGTCCAGGACCCCGCGGTGCCGTCCGGCCAGTTCGACACCACCGGTTTCGCGGCCGCAACCGTCCCGACACGGACGCCCGGAGCGGGTGCAAACTGATGTCACCCTTTATCCGGGTCTCGATCGTCCAATCCGAGGTGTTATGACGTTCCTGCCGATGTCCACTCTGTTCAAGGCCTTCGCCGCTGTAGGGCTCACCGTCCTCGCTGCCATCGCCGCGTCGAACGCGCCGGCCGCCTCGTTTACCGTCTCGACGCCGAATCCGGCAGCGACATCCGTCGTCGTCTTCACGGACACGACCTCCGGCGGGCCGACCTCCTGGGCATGGGAGTTCGGGGACGGCGGCGTGTCCACTCAGCAGAGCCCGACCCACGTGTACGCCAACCCCGGCTCCTTCACGGTGCGCCTCACGGCTTCGAACGCGTCCGGCCCGTCGAGCGCGACGCTCGCGATCACCGTGACGCCCTCGACCGTCCTGCGTCTGAACGCGGCGCACACCTTCGACCTGACTCTCTCCGCCCGTGACCCGCGGACCGGCAACACCGGCGCCGGCACGGTCATCGGGCAGAACGACGTGTACGGCTACTTCAGCATCCCGGCCGTGTCGGGCAACGCGGGCAACCCGGAAGTGATCGTGAAGATGGTGGACGCCACGGGGATCGGCCAGAACTACTGGGTCTTCTACGGATGCATGACGGATCTCGAGTACACGCTGAACGTGAAGGAGAACGCGACGGGAGCCGTCAAGACGTACTCGAAGGACGTCGGAAAGCCCTGCGGCCAGTTCGACACGTCCGGCTTCCTCCCGACGTCGACGCCGACGGTCGGACCGCCTCCCACTCCCACGGCGACGCCGGGGTCGGGCCCCGCGACCGTCACGTTGAACTCGAAGCAGTTCGCGTGGAGCTTCAACGGAGGCGGGGCCACCTTCCAGGCGAAGGTCGGGACCACCTACCAGCTCCGCATTTCCGACAGCGACCCTTCGAGGTCCGAGCCCCACGGTTTCTCGGGGATTCCCGCCCTCGGGCTCTCGGGCGCGGACCTCACCCCGAGCGGATCCCCCCCGACGGTCTTCGTGACGCGCACGTTCACGCCCACGCAGGCCGGCACCTTCGCCTTCAACTGCTCCAACTCGGCCTGCGGTACCGGCCATGACGACATGATTGGTCGCATCGTCGTCACGCGCTGATTTTCCCTCCCCCGGGCGGCCGCTCTCTGGCCGCCCGGTGCCTTTTTCCCCCTCGGAATCGCGTCAACGTCCGGATCCCGGGATGCGTCCAATCGAGGCGCCTATGATCCACCCCATGGGTCGTTCCCTCTCACGCCGGGCGGCCGCCGCCGCGGTCCTCGTCCTCGTCGTCGCGGCGGGGCTCGCCGCCGTGCTCGGGCTCACCTCCGCGGCACCGTCCGCGTCGTTTTCTCCCTCCACGGCGGCCCCGGCCGCCAACTCGCTCGTGCTCTTCGCGGACACGAGCGGAGGCGCGCCGACATCGTGGACGTGGGACTTCGGAGACGGAACGGGGTCCACGGATCGGAACCCTGCCCACGCCTGGCGAAGGGAGGGCGCGTACGTCGTGCGGCTCACGGCATCGAACGCCTCCGGCTCCTCGAGCGTCACGGCGCCCATCACGGTGACCGCGGCCGGGGTCCTCCGGCTGATCGGGGCGCACCCCTTCGACCTGACGCTGTCGGCCCGCGATCCGCGGACCGGCAACACCGGCACGGGCGTCGTCCTGGGGCAGAACGACGTCTACGGCTACTTCAGCCTGCCGACGCTTTCAGGAAACGCGGGCAACCCGGAGGTCATCGTCAAGATGGTCGACGCCTCCGGGATCGGCCAGAACTACTGGGTCTTCTACGGAACCATGACCGATCTCGAGTTCACGCTTTCCGTGCGGGAGACTTCGACGGGGATCGTCAAGACGTACAGCAGGGATCTGAGCGGCGATCCTTCGAAGGACTCCGGGCAATTCGACACGAGTGGATTCGTGGCCACGCCGACGCCGCCGAACGTCACCGAGGTCCGGATCGACACCAAGGCGTGGGAGTTCTCGCCGGGCGGCGCGAACGCCCCGCCGCTCGTACTCTCGGTCGGGAACAGCTATCGCCTCCGCTTCCACAACGTGGATCCGGCCGGGGTCACAAACCCCGACCACGGATTTACCGGAATCTCGGATCTCGGAATCTCAGGATCTCCCGGGGCGACGATCTCTCCCGGTCACGACTATGTGACGGAGGTCTTCACGCCCCAGCCCTTTCAGCGCGGCACGTATCCGTTCCAGTGCACGAACAACAACTGCGGCGGCGACCCGCAGCAGCACGCGTCCATGACAGGGATTCTGGTAGTGCAATAGTTCAAGAGAGCGCAGAGGGACCGGCGTCCTGGACCGCCGCTACAATTGAATCCGCATGAGCGACGCCAAACCGCCCGAGCCCGTCGAGAAGGAAGAGTCCGAGGACGACCGGCGCGCGGCGGCGGCCGCCGAGAACCGCAAGCGCGCGCTCCAGGAGTGGGAAGAGAACAAGAAGCGGTGGAGGCAGATGGGCGTTCCCGAGGGCCTTCCCGCGAAGAAGTGACGGGGCGAGGGGCGCAGGGCCGAGCGATCGCGCGGATCGAGGCGGAGGTCGTCGCCTGCATCCGCTGTCCCCGCCTGGTTCTCTGGCGCGAGGAGGCCGCGCGCCATCCGCCGAAACGGTTTCGCGGGCAGACCTACTGGGCGAGACCCATTCCCGCGTTCGGGGACCCCGAGGGGAAGATTCTCGTCGTGGGTCTCGCTCCGGCGGCGAATGGCGGCAATCGAACCGGGAGGATGTTCACCGGCGACGAGTCGGGCAACTTCCTCTTCCTCGCGCTCCACGCTGTCGGACTCGCCAACCAGCCCGTATCGGTGGCGCCCGGCGACGGGCTCGAGCTCTCGGGCGCGCTGCTGACGGCGGCGGTGCGGTGCGCGCCGCCGGACAACCGGCCGCTCCCCGAAGAATTCGACGCGTGCCGCGAGTACATCCGCCGGGAGCGCGCCGCGATGCCTTCCGCCCGCGTGCTCATCGCGCTGGGGGCTCTCGCCTTCGAGACGTGCCTCGCGATCCTCGCCGACGCCGGCGAGGAAATCCCGAGGCCGAAGCCGAAGTTCTCGCACGGCGGAGAGGTCGGCATCGGCGGCTTCCGTCTCTTCGCGACCTACCATCCCAGCCAGCAGAACACGTTCACGAAGAAGCTCACGCAGCCGATGCTGCAGGACGTCCTGCGCCGCGCGATCCGGGCGGCGAATGGCTGACGGCTGACGGCTGAGGTTCAGGGCTCGGAGATCCGCTCCAGGATCCGGCCGACTTCCTTTGTCTTCGTCTCGCGGGCGAGATCGGCGGTCGCGATCACCCCGATGAGCCGGTCGCCCTCGGTGACCAGGATGCGGCGCACCTGGGATTCCTCCATCTTGCGGCTCACTTCGGAGAGGTCGTCCTCCGGAGCGACCTGGACGACGTTCGTTCCCATGACCTCACGGACGCGGACCTTCGACGGTTTTTCGTTCTTCTCGCCGAGATACAGGGCGATGTCCCGGTCCGTCACGACGCCGGCGACGCGCCCCTGACCGTTGCCTTCGGTGATCGGAACCATCCCGATGTCCTCGTCCCGCATGATCCGCAGGACTTCGGAAAGCGGCTGATCGGGTGAGACCGTCTTCGGGTCCCGTGTCATCACGTCTCTGGCTTTCATCGGAGGTCCTCCTTCGGAAAAGAGGAAGACCGTGCAGGAAATGTACCGGAAAAGCCGAGCCCTAACCATCCTTGTCACAGGCGCAGCCTCTGAAGCCTCTTCCTCGCGCGCTTGGGGCGCGCGCGCTCGAACAGGGATCGCGGCGCCTTTCCGCGCTTCGCGCGGGACGCCGCTCCTATTTCTTGAACAGGGCGTCGAAGGCGGCGCGAGAGGTGTCGGGAGTCTCGGTCGCCCGCGTGCCTGTCAGGTCGAAGGACTTGGCGGGCATGAAGAGGGGGCACTCGTTGCGAAGTTTTTTTCCGGGGATCCTCGCCGGGATGTCCTTCCAGCGGGAGCACTCCCACCGGGCGGCCGTGTCGAAGTGGGCGCATTGCGCGCAGGAGTGGAGGTCCGCGCCGCACTTGGCGCACTTCGTGTCCGGGGTCAGAGTCGTGAGGTCGCGGAGCTTCTCGCTGCACGCCTTGCACTGGAAGACCAACGCCTTGTTCTGATCCGCGCCCCGGCCGCGCGGGCCCTCGGGACGATCCGGCCGCGGACCCGAGGGACGCCGAGGGCCGGAGTCGCTCCGGTCCGACTCCATGTAGCCACGATGGCCGTACTTCCGGTCGTTCATAGGGAGGTCGAGGAGAAGGCAGAAGGAGCCCCCAGTCTACCTCTCCTGCGCCTTCAAGAGGAGGGGATACGGGTTGACGGGCTCGCCCTGCCACCAGTGTTTGTCCGGACCCAGCCGGAAGATGGCGAAGTGGAGGTGGGGCGTGTCCTTCGGCGCGTTTCCGGAGGTGCCGATGTCGCCGATCCGGTCGCCGCGTCTCAGCGCCTGCCCCTCCGAGAGTCCGGGCGCATACCGCTCCAGGTGCGCGTAGTAGTAGCTGAAATTCTTCGCGGGATCGAACTCGTAGACCGTCAACCCTCCGGCCTGGCTCGTGAAGAGCTTCGCCACCGTTCCGTCCGTCACCGCGACCACAGGGGTGCCGCGAGGAGCGAGGATGTCGATGGCATCGTGGCGGCGGGTCCTGTCCCGCGCTTCGGCGAAGTTGTCTTTGAGGTCGGCCGAGTGGACCCCCTGCACCGGCAGAAGGAGGGGGCCCAGGTTCGGCAGAGGCAGAGGATTCGAGACCAGCGGTACCTCCGCCGTCGGGGCGGCGAGGGGCAGCGGGTTCTCGACGCCGGCGCTCGCGCGAGGGGCGGGCGTGGCCGTGGGAAAGGGAATCGGCTTCAGCGGGAGCGCGGTCGGCGCTGTGGTCTCGAACTCCCGCGTCGTGTGCGTCAACCAGTGTCCCGAGGCGAGGGCTCCCGTGCGCCAGGCGACCGCGTAGAAGATCAGCGCCCCCGTCACGATCCCGCCGAGGAAGAGGAGCGTCGCTTTGCTTCGCATCCGCCCTAATCCTGGAGGATCGCGTGGATTCCCGGTGAGACCATCTGTTGCAGCTCCCACACGTCCCAGTTTGTCAGGCGGATGCACCCGTGGCTCTCGCTTTTTCCGATCCGGGACGGCTCCGGTGTGCCGTGGATCCCGTAATGTTCCTTCGAGAGGTCGATCCACGCCACCCCGACCGGGTTGTTGGGCCCGGGCGGTACGAGCGACTTGCGATCCCCGCTCTTCGCGTCCCAGAAGAGGTCCGGGTTGTAGTGAAACTCCGGGTGCCGGGACACGCCCTGGATCTTCCAGTCGCCGATCGGCAGAGGATCGTGCTCGCTGCCGATCGTCGCCGGATACCAGGCGAGGATCCGCCCGTCCGAGTCGTAGGCGGCGACGGAAGACTCCGACTTCGAAACCACGACGCGGGCGGCTTTGCCCGGCGGCGGCTGGATGGTGTTCGGGACGATGATCGAGACGCCGGCTTCCTGGAAGGAGACACCGGGGTTCAGCTCTTTCAGGAGCGAGGGGCTCGAGCGATATTTTTCGGCGAGCCCTTCGAGCGGCGAGGCGTAACCCAGCGCGGGGAGCTTCGCCTTCTCCATCATTTCCTCGGGAATCGTGGTGAACGGCCCCGCGACGTCTTCGGGGGTGATCGCCGCCTCGATCAGGGCCGGGCCGGGGTCGCTCTCGAGCGCGGCCCACGTGTCCCCGTCGATCCAGCCGGTCGGCTGGAGTCCCCGCGCCTTCTGGAAAGCGGCGGCGGCCTTGCGCATCGTGATCCCGGAGCGCCCGTCGATCTCGCCCGGCGAGAAATGCGCCCGCGCGAGGAGAATCTGCGCGCGGAGGACCAGCGGACGGCGGCTCTTCGGCCCGAGCGGATGCCCCTGGCTGGAGGCGTTGACGGAGGCGCCGTCGAGAGCGACCGGGGTCGGAGCCGGCCGGGGAGCCGAGGCGTTCTTCCTGCGCGGCGTTGCGCCGGCGAACTGGGACAGCGCCAGCGCAAGAACGGCAAGAACGGGACAGAGGCGTGGTCGGGTCATGGAACGTCGCACTTCAAGAAGGATGCCGAGATTGGCCCTTTGTCATCCGAGGAGCGCAGCGACGAAGGATCTGCCCTTTCGCTCGACGCGGGCTCCACGAAGCCCTTCAGTCGCAGGGCAGATCCTTCGTTTCGCTCAGGATGACAACGTATTGGAGGATTGCCAACCGCAGCGCTGGCTAATGGCTCCCGACCGTCTCCTCCACCGGCTCCGCCACGACCACCAGCCGCTTCGGCGCCGGGCCCACGTAGTTGAACGGATAGCAGGTGATGAGCGTCAGCCGGGCGGACGCCGTCGGCAGGAGCACCTGGACCGTGTCCGGCGTCACGATTTCGCGGGAGACCACGCGGTACCGCCTGCTGACGTGGGCTGCCTGGAGATCGACGGCGCTTCCCGGACGGAGCCAGCCCAGGTGGCGGAAATGCGAATCGCGGTGACCGGTGATCACGCAGTTTCGCAGGTCCGTGGTCCTTCCAGGCAGTTCCGTCCCCGGGACGTGCCCTGGGCCCTTCTCCAGGATCTTCTGATCGGCGCCCCCGAAAACGATCGCGTCGATGTCGGCCGCGGGGATGCGAAGGCGGGCGATCGGCTCGCCGTAGGGATATCCCTCGGGGACCCCCGCCCGCGGCGCGCTCGAGCCGCCGGGCGAAGAGGCCAGCGCCAGCCCGGGGTTCTCGAGGCCGTGGTCGACATGGGCGGACTCGCTGGCCTCGAAGGACGCCCGCCCCTCGCGCTGGGCCTGCCAGCCCAGGAAATAGTGCCTGGCGGCGAACCCGCAGAGGGAGAGCCCCGCGGTGATCAGGAGGAGAGAGGCGGCCCGGCGACCTTTCACGGGGGGAAGAATACTGTCGGCTCGCCGAAAAATCCCGGCCCGAGATCGATAGACTGCCCCCGGAAGGCGGGGCAGCCGCCGGGAGGCAATGGAATCCCCGCCCCGTCGGAATCGTTGTAGGGACGGGTGCATGGCGCGCCCAAGGAGCGAAAAAATGTCCGGTCGTTTTGACATGACCCCGTCTTCCGCGTTCACGACGACCACCGTCGCAACCGCCGAACGGGTGACCGCTTTTCTGCGCAAGGTGTACGGGTGGATGTTCGTGGGCCTCGGCATAACGGCGTCGGTTGCGTACTTCGTCGCCAGCACGCCGAGCCTCGTCCAGGCGATCTTTTCGAACCGGATCCTCTTCTTCGGCCTGATCATCGCCGAATTCGGGCTGGTTTTCTTTCTCTCCGCGCGGGTGGCGAAGCTTTCGCCCTCGATGGCCGCGGCCCTCTTCGTCGGCTACTCGGCGTTGAACGGCGCGACGCTTTCGATCATCCTCCTCGCGTACACCGGGCAGTCCATCGCGTCGACCTTCATCGTCACGGCCGGGATGTTCGGGGCGCTGGCGGTCTTCGGCACGGTGACGAAGCGAAGCCTCGCCGGCGTCGGCCAGTTCGCGATGATGGGACTGATCGGCGTGATCCTCGCCTCCGTCGTCGGGATGTTCTGGCACAGCAGCGGACTTCAGTTCGGGATCTCGATCGTCGGTGTGATCGTGTTCACGGCGCTCACCGCGTGGGATGCCCAGCGGCTGAAGCAGTGGGCGGCGGCGACGCCGGACGGGCAGACGGGCTCTTACGCGGTCGTCGGTGCCTTGTCGCTGTACCTCGACTTCATCAATCTGTTCCTGTTCATGCTGCGGTTCCTGGGCAACCGGCGAAACTAGCTCGGCCGGGTCCTCAAGGAAGGCGCTTCCCGCCGCGAAACCGCCTGATCGGCGCCGGCGGGTCCTGTCGCCGGGGACCCCGGTAGCGGCATCGGCCGGCGCGCATCAGCCGGGCTCGAAAAGAGCAGCTTCGCGCCGGCCTGCTGCCGCTACCGGGGGCCGCCCCCGGCGCCACCCGCCGGTGCTCCACTTCGGTTCATGGATGGGGTGTGAGCCCGGGTGATCGTTCAGCCTTCTTTTCTAAGCGAAGCGCTCTCTCGGCCGCCGTTCGCGAAGCGAACGCCTCCGAAAGTCTCACCCGACCAGCGGCAGGCGCGCGACGCCGGCGTCTGCCGCTGCGGTGGGCGCTTTTTCTTCTTCCGGCTCTTCCGCGGACTCGCCGGGATTGCGGAACAGGTTCGCCTCGACGCCGTACTGGCGGTTGTACAGGTCCGCGTAGCGGCCGCCTCTCGCGAGAAGGTCTTCGTGGCGGCCCCGTTCGACGATCTCGCCCGCTTCGACCACGAGGATCGTGTCTGCCTTGCGGATCGTCGAGAGGCGGTGGGCGATGACGAAAGTCGTGCGGCCCCGCATCAGCTCCGTCAGCCCCTCCTGAATCAGCGCCTCGCTCTCGCTGTCGAGCGATGACGTCGCCTCGTCCAGGATCAGGATGCGGGGGTCCGCGAGGATCGCCCGCGCGATCGCGACCCGCTGGCGCTGGCCGCCCGAGAGCTTGATCCCGCGCTCGCCCACGATCGACTGGTACTTGTCCGGGAGCTTCTCGACGAAGTCGTCGCACCGCGCGATCGCCGCGGCCCGAAGGACTTCGGCGTCCGTCGCGTCGGGCCGCGCATACGCGATGTTCTCGAGCACGGTTCCGTCGAAGAGGAAATTGTCCTGGAGGACGACGCCGAGCTGGCCCCGGTAGTCGGAGAGCCGGACGGATTCGAGGTCCCGGCTGTCGACCAGGATCCGGCCTCCCGTGGGGCGGTAGAACGCCGCGACGAGGCCGATGATCGTGCTCTTGCCGGATCCGGAGGGCCCGACGAGCGCCGTCGAAGTGCCGGGCTCCGACACGAAGGAGATGCCGCGCAGGACCGGCACGTCCTTCTCGTACTCGAACGTCACGTTCTCGAATTCGACCCTGCCGTCGATCCGGGGTATCGGCTCGCGCCGCACGTCGTCCGCGTCTTCCGTCATTTCGTTGCGGATCTCGCGGATCCGCTCGAGGCCGGCGAACGCCTCCGTGATCTGGCTCCCGATCGAGACGATCTGGACGACCGGCCCGACGAGCAGGCCGAGGTAGAGCGTGTAAGAGACGAACGCGCCGATCGTCATGCGGCCGGCCAGGATGTCGTTGGCTCCGATCCACATGATCGCAACGCCGACGATCCCGAGCAGCAGCGTGGAGAACGCTCCCACCGCCGAAAAACCGGTCATCGTCTGGGCGACGTTGCGGAAAAGCCGGTGAACGCCTTTGGAGAAGACGAGCGCCTCGCGCCGCTCCGCGCGATAGGCCTTCACGACGCGGACGCCGGAAAAAGACTCCGTCAGCCGTCCCGAGACTTCCGCGTTGATCCGCGAGCGCTCGCGGAAGAGAGGGCGCAGCGTCTTGAAGGCGTAGAGGAGCACGAAGCCGAACAGCGAAAGAACCGCGAGCGCGATCCCCGTCAGCTTCGCGTTCAGGCGGAAGAGGATCACGAGCGCGAGCACGGCCGTGATGAGTCCGCCGACGACCTCCACCAGCCCAGTGCCGACGAGATTGCGGATGCCTTCGGCGTCCGTCATCACGCGGGACAGAAGGGATCCGACCTTCGTCTGATCGAAGTAGTTGACGGAGAGCCTGCCCACGTGGCGTTGGATCCGGCGGCGCATCTCCGTGATCGACCGCTGCGCCGCCTTGCCGAGGACCTGCGCGAGGGTGAATGACGTGACGCCCTGCACCAGGGCGGCGCCGGCGGAGGCGGCGACGAGGATGGGAAGGAGCTCGCGCCGTCCCTTTCCGACGACTTCGTCGAGGAGATACCGCGGCATTCCCGGGAGCACCAGTCCGGCGACGCGGTTGACGAGAAGAAGAAGAAGTCCGAGCGCGAGCCGCCCCCTCCGCGCCGACACGAGCTCGGCGGCGTCTTTCAGGACGACTTTCAGGGGCGGAGCCTTCTTCTTCTTGCCGTCTTTCTCCCCGGGAACCGGGCTCGCCTCGCCCGCCCGCCGTCCGGCGCCGCGGGGCAGCCGTGACGACACGCTCCCGCCGAGAAGGCCCGGACGGGCCATCAGCGGGTCCCCTCGGGGGGATGAACGCAAGCGGATCTCTTTCCTCTTTCGAGCACGGGAAGCGGGCAAGCTCCTTTCCGGCGGGGGGGTCCCCGGCCGCAGCGCCGCATTTTGACAAATAGTCCGATTCCGTGCCGTTGGATTCCTCCGCGCTTGGATCCGGAGCTCACTTTTCTGCCCTCCGGGCGACGACGAAGAGCTGCGAAGACCCCATGCGGAACGGGATTCCGTCGAGCGACCCGGACAGCGTCTGCGGCTCGAGTCCCGCGGTGCGCAGCATCTCGAGCAGCTGAGAGACGGTGTAGAGGCGGTGGGACGCCGTCCGCGTCTCGCTCAGGGAACCGCGCGTGATCGTGTATCGGTTCTCGATGCGTCCCCGTTGCGGGTCGTAGCGATTCTCCGACTCGAACCGGAGCCCGTCCTTCTCGAATTCCCGGCGCACGTGGAAATCCGGGAGGATCGTCTCGGCGACGCGCGATCCGTCGAGCGCAAACAGGCCTCCCGGAACGAGCGCACCCGCGACCGCGGCGAGATACTCCGCGTCTCCCTCGTCCCCGAAGTATCCGAAGCTGCCGCCCATGCAGAACGCCGCCTGGAAATGGTCTCGCCAGGGAAGGTCGCGCATGTCCGATTCGCGCCAGGACAGGCGGCGCGCGACCTCCGCCCCGGCGTCGTCGGCCGCGGACCGCGCCTCGGCCAGGAACTCGGAAGAGATGTCGACGCCCGTGACCGCGCAACCGCGCCGGGCGAGCTCGATCGCGAGACGCCCGTGGCCGCAGGGCGCGTCGAGAACGCGGTCGCCGGCGGCGAGGGCGAGACGCTCCATCAGGAAATCGGTTTCGAGCCGCGTGACCTCGGGGGGCAGCGCGACTTTCCAGAAATCAACGATGAGACCCGAGAAGAAACTCTTCCACCAGTCGGGGGATGCATCCGCCATGTCCGTCCGTCCTTCTGCTCCCTCTCCCCGCGGGAGAGGGCGGGGTGAGGCGGCTGCTGCTCCCTCTTCCCGCAGGAGAGGGTTGGGGTGAGGAGTCTCCGCGCCCTCTCCCCGGGGGAGAGGGTTGGGGTGAGGGAAGCCCTCAGCGCAGAGAAATCAGTGGACGGCGATCAAAGGCGTTCGGACAAAGTCTACTTCTTTTCCCGGTAGATGTCGGGCCGCGCGATCTCCATGATCCGATCGGGCCGCGCGGCGTCCGCGAACCCGACCCCGCGGTAAAGAGAGTGCGCATCGCGCGTGATCAGCATCCAGCGGCGGAGACCCTGCAGATCGGGATGCGCGAGAACCGTCTCCATCAGCCACCGCGCCAGGCCGCGCTCCCGGTACTCCTCGAGGACGTACACGTCGGCGACGTAGGCGAACGTCGCGCGGTCCGTGACCGCCCGGGCGAAGCCGATCTGTTTCCGCCCTTCGTAAAGTCCGAACGACAGCGATCCCTCGATGGCCCGATCGACGACGTCCTGGGGGATCTCCGGCGACCAGTAGGACGACGCGAGGAACTCCCGGATCGCCGGCCGGTCGAGGCGTGAAGGATTTGTCGAGATCGAGTACTCGCCCCGCCGCCACTCGCCCGGCGGGCTCACGGTCACGCGCCCTCCGCGGCGCGAATCGTTGGAACGTCGACGATGCGGATTCCGCGGGCGGGATTCTCGACGGCGCGGACCAGGGCCGAGACCATCTGCGTGAGGGTGACCAGGCCGAGCCGTCGGGCCCCTTCGCGGGTGGCCGGCAGCCTCTCGAGAAGCCAGTAGCCGGGCAGGAGGAGAAAGGGCCAGCGGTGAGCGGGACCGAGGACGTACCACGGGCGAAGGAACGTCGCGTCGAGGTTGAGGCTCGTGAGGTAAGCCTCGCCCTCCGCCCGCGCGGCGACGTAGTCCTTCATCGCCGGCGCCGGCTGGGCGACGCTCACGTAGACGAAGTGCGCGACCCTCGACGCGGACGCCGCATCTCCCGCCGCGCGCGCGGAGGCGAGGTCGATGGAACGGAACTGCGGCGCCTTCGCGGGAGACGGGTGCGCGACGCCGACCAGCTGGACAAACGTGTCGCAGGGCGCGACCCGTCCGGAAAACGTCTCGGAGCGCACCGCGTCTCCGAGGACGGCCTCGCATCCCGACGGTAGCTTCGCCTCGGATCCGGGGCGAACGAGGGCGCGGACCCGGTGCCCGCGCAGGAGGAGCCGCGGGATCAGCCGCGATCCGACGTATCCGGTGCCGCCGGACACGAAAACGTGGCGTGAAAGGGCGCTCACGGAAGCCTCGACCCTCCTTTTCCGGCCCGACCGCGGCGGTCTTCCCGCCGGGGCGCGACCTTTGCAGTGTGTCCCGCCCAGGGAGGAGCCATGTCTCTCGCCGCCGTCCCGGGACACTGGAAACGCTACAAGGATATCGCCTGGCTCCTCGTCAAGTACGGCCGCTCGGACCTCGTCTCGGGTATGCGCCTCGAGGGCTTCGAGGAGCCCACCGCAGAAGACATGAAGGCCACGGGCGCGGAAAATCTCGCCAAGGACCTCGAGCGTCTCGGCCCGACCTTCATCAAGCTCGGCCAGCTCCTCTCCTCGCGGGGCGATCTGTTGCCGCCCCCCTATCTGGCGGCCCTGGCAAAACTCCAGGACGACGTCGAGCCCTTTTCCTTCGCGGAGGTCGAGAAGATCGTCACGAACGAGCTCGGTGCTCGCATCTCCAAGGCGTTCGCCGAATTCGAATCGACCCCGGTCGCGGCCGCATCTCTCGGGCAGGTCCACCGAGCGCGCCTGCGCGATGGCCGAAGAGTGGCCGTGAAGGTCCAGCGGCCGGGGATCCGGGAACAGATCTTGGACGACCTCGAGGCGTTCTCCGAGATCGCCGCGTTCCTCGACCGGCACTCCGAATTCGGCGAGCGGTATGAGCTCGAAAAGACGGTCGAGGAATTCCGCAAGACGATCTCAGGCGAGCTCGACTACAAGCAGGAAGCGGGCAATCTCGAGACGATCGGGAAAAGCATGCGCGAATTCCCGCGCATTTTCGTCCCCTCTCCCATAAACGACTACACGACGTCGCGGGTCCTCACGATGGATTATGTGGACGGCGACAAGATCACCGCGCTCGCGCCATTGCGGCGGATGGACCTCGACGCGCGCGCGCTGGCGGACGAGCTGTTTCGCGCTTACCTGACACAGATCCTCGTCGACGGTTTCTTCCACGCCGATCCGCACCCCGGAAACGTGTTCGTCACTTCGGATGGCCGCATCGCGCTTCTCGACCTCGGAATGGTCGCGCGGGTCTCGCCGTCGCTGCAGGAGAGCCTCCTCAAGATTCTTCTCCATGTGAGCGAGGGGGAAGGCGAGCAGGCGGCACAGCGGATCGCGGAGATCGGGCGGAAAGTCGAAGGCTTCGACCGGGTGGAGCTCGAGCGCAGCGTGAGCGGCCTGGTGGGGCAGTACCGGCACGCCACCCTCGCGCAGATTCAGATCGGCCGCGTGCTGCTCGACATCACCCGCGCCTCGGGAGACGCCGGGCTGCGGCTCCCCTCCGAGCTGACGCTCCTCGCAAAGACCCTGCTCCAGCTCGACGAAGTCGGCCGCGCGCTCGACCCGGAATTCGATCCGAACGCCGCGATCCGGCAGAATACGGCGGATCTGCTTCGAAAGCGCATGCTGCGGAGCGCCTCACCGGGCAATCTCGCGGCGGGCCTTCTCGAGGCCAAGGAGTTCGTCGAAAAGCTGCCGGGCCGCGTGAACCGCGTCCTGGATGGACTCGCGAACAACCAGCTCGGGTTCAAGGTGGACGCGATCGACGAGGCCGTGCTGATCGAGGGCCTCCAGAAAATCGCCAACCGGGTCGCGCTGGGGCTCGTTCTCGCGGCGCTCATCGTCGGCGCCGCGCTTCTCATGCAGGTGCCGACGAGCTTTCGGATCTTCGGCTACCCGGGCCTCGCCATGCTCTTCTTCCTGGCAGCCGCCGCCGGCGGCTTCGCCCTGATCTGGTCCATCGTGTCGACCGATCGGTTGGCAAAGAAGTAGAAGAAATGATGTAGGGGCGGGGCTTGTCCCCGCCCGCCGGGTCGAGCACCCTCTCACGGGCGGGCGGCCGCAAGGGCCGCCCCTACACCTGATAGCGTTCTCGGATGCGCTTTCTCATCCGGCTCCTCATCAATGCTGCAGCGCTCTGGATCGCGACGCGACTCGTTTCCGGCATCACCGCGTCGTCCGACCCAACGACGTTCTTCGCCGTCGCCCTCGTCTTCGGTCTGCTGAATGCCCTCGTGGGCCCTTTTCTCCGGATGCTGACCTGCCCGTTGATGATCCTGACGCTCGGGTTCTTCACGTTCGTCATCAACGCGGTGATCCTCCTGCTGACCTCGGCTGTCGCGGGGAGATTTGGCCTCGGATTCCACGTCGCGGGTTTCTGGTCCGCGTTCTGGGGAGCGCTCGTCGTGTCGATCGTCAGCGTCCTGCTGTCGATCTTCGTCCGCGAGCCCGATCCTCGCCGCGACTGAAGCTCCGTGCTTTCGAAGCTCCTCTCCCTCGCCGGAGCGACGCTCGTGCTCGTCGCCTATGGCGGCAGCCAGATGGGGCGGATGGACCCGAAGGGCTGGACGTACCTCGTCCTGAACCTCGCCGGCGGTGGAATCCTGACGTTTTTCGCGCTCCGGGCCCGCGATCCGGGCCTGATGCTGATGGAGGGCTCCTGGGTGGTGATCAGCCTCGCGGGGCTGATCGGAGCGGCGCGGGCGCGGAGGCGATAGATCGTCCGAACAGGTGCTCGATGCTGTTCGCGTAGTATTCGAGCAGCGAGAGCTCGGCGGCGACCGGAGTGAACAGGCCCTCTCTTTCCGATACGAGCCGCCGCAGAGTCAGCATCCTCAATCCGACGTCGATCGCGTAGTCCTGGTCGCCCCGCGGAACGTAAACGTGCGCGCCGCTCGCCGCGAGCTCCCGCATCTCTTCGAGAGAGCGCGCCTTGAGCTCGAGCTCGCTCCAGGATCGACGCGGATCCGAGACGAACGCGCGCGCGACGAGAGAGACCGGCACGACGGGGATGACCCGCGCGATCTGTCCCATGAGGTGCTCCGCGAGCGCCGTCACGCACGCGCCCCGGTCCTCCCGCGAGAGCGCGAGCAGGTCGATTTTTTGGGCAGTCAGCCATCGCTTGAGGGAGACCGGTGAGCCGAAGTTCACGCACGCGTACCCGAAACGGTGCCAGCGGTTCCGCGCCATGAGAACGGCGTTCTTCGCCACGAAGCGCAGGGTCCCGGCCGCAGCGGCGATCCCGCCCCGGCGCGCGGCGCCCTCGCGCTCCGCGAGGAAGCTGCGGTCCTCGAAGGTGCGGTCGTAGTTGATCCCGACGGGGATGAACGCGATGTCGCGTTCGCCGGAAGGGTCGAAGGAACGGAGCATGTAGTCGAGAAGGCCGACCTTCGGGGGCCGTAGCTTTCCGTCGCGCGACAGGCCACCCTCGGGAAAGACCGCCTGCGTCACGCCCGCCTCCGTCGCCATCGCGATCCAGCGCTCGAGCACCTTCCGGTAGAGAGCGTCGCGCGAATTGCGCCGGACGAAATAGGCCCCCATCGACTTGACGAGCGTCTGGAGCGGCCAGACCCGCGCCCACTCTCCCACCGCGTAGGAGATCGCCGCCTTCTCGGCGGCGAGATATCCCACGAGGATGTAGTCCATGTTGCTGCGATGATTGATGAGGAACACGACGGTCGATTTCGGGGGCAGCGCGGCAAGGCCCTCTTCGTCGGAGTAGCCGAGGCGCACCCGGAACAGCAGACGCGCCACGTTTCGCGCGAGCGAGTAGCCAAAGCGGAAGTACACGTACGCGTTGAAGCTCGGAACGATCTCCTGGGCGTAGGTCGCAACGCGCTCCATCACGACCTCGCGGGGCATGTCCTCGGCCAGCGCGAGCGCCTCGGCGGTTTTCTGGACCTCCCGGTCGTAAAGAAGGCGGTCGATCAGGACCGCCCGTTTCGTGAGCTTGAACGGCGGGATCGCGATCTTCAGCCTCGTATTGATGTCGTCGAGCACCTTGTTCACCCGGCGCCGGAGGATCCAGCGCACGCTCGGGATCAGGAGCCGGTCGAGAGCGGCCCAGACGGCGAGGATCACCAGAACGGCGACGAGCCAGACCGGAAGAGCCAGGGTGCGGCTCATGGCGGGTGCGGACGAAGAAGAAAAGGCGGGGGACTGCGCCCCCGCCAGGATGAGATCAGAAGGTATAGCCGGTGCGCACGTAGACGTAGCGGCCGTTGAACCCGTTGGGCGCGTTGCGGGGGTACGTGAAGATGCCGTTATTGGCGTTGATCGTTATGTTCCTGTCCGGGTAGCTGTCGAAGAGATTCTGTGCTCCGACGGCGATGTTTGCGGGCCCCAGCCGGTAGGACGCCTCGAGATCGAAGACCCACTGGGCGCCGAAGGTCTGGTCGGTGTTGAGCGCCGAGCTGTCGATGCTGCAGTAGGTGCCGTATCGGCTCGCGCGGACGTTGGCGCCGAAGTCGCCGGTTCGCCAATCGGTGGTCAGCCGCAGATTGTCCTTCGGCTGCCCGCAGGTGAGGATCTTCTGTTCCCGGCGGTCGAACAGGACTGACTGGAACGCGGCCAGCTGGGGGGGGGTCGCGCTGATCCTCGTGATCTTGTTCTGCGAGTGCGCGTACGCCGCCTGGAACCGGAGGACGCCCGCGCTTTGCAATCCCGCCTTCGCATTGGCGGTGAGCTCAAACCCCTCGGTCGAGGTGTCGGTGGCATTCGTGAAGAATCGCGCGCCGTTGGCATTGAACGGATCCAGGATCGGCTTCAGACTCGGGTCGTTGAAGTTGCCGGAGAGGATGACCCGGTTCTTGATCTTGATGTGGAAATAGTCGGCGGTGAAGTCGAAGGCGTTCGTCGGGGAAAGAACGAAACCTCCGCTGTAGTTCACGGAGTCTTCGGGCCGCAGATCCGTGGCGCCGAGAGCGCGTGCGACCGGGCTGTTGACTCGGAAGTGCCCGACGTCGAATGGAATGAACACGCCGTTGATCGGGATGAAGTTCGTGCTGATCGCCGAGAAGTCGGACTGTCCGAGCGAGGGGGCGCGGAACCCGGTCGAAGCGGCGCCGCGAAAGACAAGCTGTTTGGTGGCTTCGATCCGAGCCGTGAGCTTGGCATCCTTGGTATTGCCGAAGTCCGTGAAGTGCTCGAACCGGCCGGCGAGCCCGAGCCGGAGAAACGGAAGGACATTCGCTTCGAGGTCGACATAGCCGGCATAGCTGCTCCTCGAGTCGTCGACCTCGTTGGAGGGCCGGAAGCCGGGAAAGACCTGCGAGCCGGCAGGAGCGACGGCGCCGAATCTGTCCGGCGAGGGCCCGGCGATGTAAGAGTTCAACTCGCCCTGGTGCTGCTGGTAGTTCTCCCGGCGGAATTCCGCGCCGAACGCCACATTCAGCGGTCCGGCGAGCCCCACCTCGACCTCGCGTGTGACATCGAGGTTCGAGACGAACTGGTTGAACTCCAACGCCCCGGCGTAAAAGCTCGTCTGATTGGGCGGGATCGTGGGCCCGAGCGAGACGTTCAGGCTGTGGGTCACGTTGAAGTCGAACCGGTCGTGGCCGTACTGGGCGGAGATGTCCCAGAACCACTTTTCGGCGGCGACCCCTCGCATGCCGACGGTCCCCGAGTAGTCGACGATCTTCGGCTCGATCAGTGGGAGGTATCCGAGCGGGTAAATGCTCGGCCAGTTGGTGGACTGGAGCCCCCGGCGGTAGTTGCCGCCGTGAGACCCGTCGCGCCGGCTCGCACCGCCGAAGAGATAGAAATTCATCGTCCCGTCGTCGTTGACGGGGATGGAGCCGTTGACGAATCCCAGGATGTCCCGTTCCTTCGCGTCTCCGTAGTGGAAGCTCGGCTGCGGGACCGCGTTGTTGCCCGCGTCGCCGGTGACGATCTGGTCGCGCGGGTCGTTACCCGCCCGGTTCGTGGGGTTTCGTTTGCGGTACTCGCCCGTGAAATTCAACCCTCCCCGGCCGAGCTTGACGCCGACGTTGCCGGTGCCGTCGAACACCTCGCCGTCCGAGTGCGTGGTGGTGCCGCCCGTCAGTCCGAGCTCGAGAGGCGTGACGCCGGACTTCAGCACGATGTTGATGACGCCCGCGATCGCGTCGGAACCGTACTGCGCCGCCGCACCGTCGCGAAGCACCTCGACCTTTTCGATCGCGCTCGCCGGGATCGCGTTCAAGTCCACGCCCGTGGACCCTCGCCCGACGCTGGTGTTCACGTTGACGAGAGCACTCGTGTGACGGCGTTTCCCGTTGATCAGGACCAGCATCTGGTCCGGTCCAAGGCTGCGCAGCGTCGCCGGCCGTACGGAATCCGTCCCGTCGGCGATCGTCGGCCGCGGGAAGTTGAAAGACGGCGCGATCGCCTCGATGATCTGCGCGGTCTCAGCGCTGCCGGACGCGGTTTCGATCTGCTGCTCCGTGATCACGTCCACTGGCACCGCCTTTTCGGCGGCCGTCCCCTGGGCGCGGGACCCGACCGTGATCTCCTGCTGGAAGGACAGCCCGACGGTGAAATCTTTCTTCATCTGGCCCGGCGTCAGGGTGATCCTCTCGACCTTGGACTGGACGGTCGGCCCGAGGACCCGCAGCTCGACGGACTGGCCGCGCGCGACCGCGGCCGGGACGGTGATGGTGTACCGGCCGGCGCGGTCGGTGTTTGCCGAGAGCCCGAGTTCCGCGATCGTCACGGTCGCGCTGCCGACTCCCGACCCGTCCTCCTGATTCATCACTCTTCCCGTGATCACGAGGTCGCCCTCGGCGGCCAGAGCCAGACCGGGGATCAGAAGCGCGAAGCCCAGGACGAACGCGGAGAAAACCCTTCTCATCGCCAGCCTCCTTAGAAATAGAGCCGCGCGGAAAAGTCCCGGATGCACGAGCTGTCGGAGCGTTTGTTGGGGCGATCCTATCCCGACCCGACGAGCGGAGTCTTCGATCATTCGACGCATCCCCGCGCCGCGACCGGCCAGACCTCGACCACCCGTCCGTCCCGAATGGCATGGACGCGGTCGTGCAGGTTCGAGACGACGCACGCGTGGTTGGGCAGGACGCGCACGCGCTCGCCCACCGTGAAACGTTCTCCCGGCGCGGTCTCGATGACGCCGTGCTCCTCGGACAGCCTCGAGACACGGCTCGAGCGGCCGAGCAGGAACCCGTGCCCCCCCGGCTTCGGACGGAGCGGATCGGAGGAGAGAGTCTTCGAGCCGGCGTCGATGACCGCGCGGGAAGAATCCGGGACGCTCACGACCGTCGCGATCACCGTCATCGCGCAATCCTCGAGCGAGCACGTGCCGAGGGAGACCTGCGACGCGTCGTGGTACACGAAGTTGCCGGGCCGGCACTCCGTGACGCCGGCGGCCGACATCGCGGCGTGCGCGGTCGGCGTCGATCCGACGGAGACCTCGGCGATGGGAACCCCGGCCGTCCGGAGGGCCCGTGCGACCCCGGCGAGCGTTTCGCCCTCGCTTGCGCCGACGGCCTCCACCGCGGGTCTCGTTTCCTCGTGGTACGCATGCCCCGCGTGCGCGAACACCCCGCGCAGCGCGATCCCCGGCATCTCCGCGAGCCGGAGCGCCATGGCGGGCGCCGCTTCGGGGAGGACTCCGACGCGTCTGGTGCCGAGGTCGACCTTCAGAAGGACCTCGATCCGCCTGCCCGCGGCCGCGAACGGGGCGGCGAGCGCGGCGGCGCCCTCGAGGCTGTCGACGCCCACGGCGAGGCGGATCCTCTCCGTGAGGGCCAGGAGCCGCTCGGGCTTGCCTTTCCCGACCACGGGGTAGGCCAGGAAGAGGTCGTCGAATCCCGCCGCGGCGAAAACCTCGGCCTCGGAGGTCTTCGCGAGGGCGAGCCCTGCGGCGCCCGCGGCAATCTGCATCCGGCCCACCTGCGGCACCTTGTGGGTCTTCGCGTGGGGCCGCAGCCTCACGCCGGCGGCGCGCGCGAACTCGGCCATCCGGGCCAGGTTTCGGGAGATGACGTCCACGTCGACGAGCACGGCGGGCGTCGGCAGGTCTTCGATCGGGAGCATGCGGAGGTGGAAGTAGCATAGGCCGCCCGAACGCCAAACAGCGAGGTGAGTATGAAGAGCTCCCACGACCCGTTCTCCCGGTTGGCCGGCGTCCTCGTCGCGGCAGCCGCCTTGGCGGCCGCTTTCTCGAGCCCCTGTTTTGCGGCGGACGCGGACCCGAAGCCTCCTGCGCCTGCGGCGGCCGTGGGCGCAGGCGAGAAGCCCGGTTTCGACGTCGGTCTCGTCGACAAGTCGGTCAAGCCCTGCAACGACTTTTTCCAGTTCGCCTGCGGCGGCTGGCTCGCGAAGAACCCCGTCCCCCCCGAGTACGCGATCTGGGGCCGCTTCAACGAGCTCGCTGACCGCAATCAGCAGACGTTGAAAAAGATCCTGGAGGGCGCCAGCGCGGCGAAGAAGCGCGACGCGATCCACCAGAAGATCGGTGACTTCTACGCGAGCTGTATGGACGAGGGGGCGGCCGAGGCGGCCGGCGCCGCACCCCTCGCGCCGGAGATGGAGCGCATCGCGAAGATCCAGGACGTCGCGGGCATCGCGGGGGAGATCGCGCGCCTCCAGCCGCAGGGCGTCGGCGTGATGTTCCGCTTCGACGCGACGCCGGACTTCGACGACGCCCGCAACATGATCGCGGAGGCGGACCAGGGAGGCCTGGGCCTTCCGGACCGCGACTACTACACGAAGGACGACGAGCGCTCGAAGAAGATCCGCGATCAGTACACCGGCCACGTCGAAAAGATGTTCGCGCTCGCGGGCGACTCCACGGAAAAGGCGAAGGTAGAGGCCGCGGCCGTGATGCAGATCGAGACCGAGCTCGCGAAGGCGTCGATGACCCGCGTCGAGCGCCGCGACCCGAAGAAGCGCGCAAACCGGAAGGACCGCAAGCAGCTCGCGGACCTCGCCCCCACATTTCCGTGGAAGGAATACTTCGTCGCGATCGGACAGCCGGACCTCGCCTCGCTGAACGTCGGTTCGCCGCAGTTCTTCCAGGGCCTCGACAAGCAGCTCCAGGAGCGCGACGTGGATGCGTGGCGCTCGTACCTGCGGTGGCACCTCTTGAACGCGGCGGCGCCGATGCTCTCGTCTGCTTTCGTCAACGAGGAATTCCAGTTCAACGGCACGGTCCTGACGGGCGCGCAGAAGCTGCAGCCTCGCTGGAAGCGCTGCGTCGCGGCGACGGACCGGACTCTCCGCGACACGCTGGGACGCCCGTACGTCGAGGCGGCGTTCGGCGCACAGGCGAAGAGGCGGATGAACGAGATGGTGCAGGGGCTCCAGGACGCGATGAAGGCGGACCTTTCCTCGATCTCGTGGATGGACGACGAAACCAAGGCGCGGGCGCAGGCGAAGCTCGCCGGCTTCGCGCGCAAGATCGGCTACCCCGACAAGTGGGTCGACTACGGGAGCGTCAAGGTCGACCGGGCCTCCTGGTTGGCCAACCACGTTCGCGCACGGGAGTTTCTGTCCAGAAGGGACCTCGACAAGATCGGCAAGCCCGTCGATCGGACGGAGTGGAGGATGACCCCGCCGACGGTAAACGCGTCCTACAGCCCGCAACGCAACGAGATCACGTTCCCGGCCGGGATCCTCCAGCCGCCGTTCTTCGACAATGCGCTCGACGACGCTCCCAACTACGGCGGGATTGGCGGAGTCATCGGGCACGAGATCTCGCACGGGTTCGACGACCAGGGCCGTCAGTTCGACAAGGACGGGAATCTCAAGGACTGGTGGTCGGCCGAGAGCGCGAAGGAGTTCGTGCGGCGCGCCTCGTGTGTCGACCGGCAGTTCTCGAACTACGTGTCGATCGACGATGTGCACGTCAACGGCAAGCTGACGCTCGGCGAGAACATCGGCGACCTCGGGGGTCTCAAGATCGCCCACGCTGCGTTCGTCAAGGCGCAGGAGGGGAAGAAGGCCGCGCCGATCGGCGGCTACACGCCCGACCAGCGCTTTTTCCTGGGATGGGCGCAAGTCTGGTGCAGCAACGTCCGGCCGGAGGAGGCCAGGCTTCGCGCCGCCACCGACCCGCACGCCCCGTCGCGATTCCGGGTCATCGGTCCTCTGTCGAACATGCCGGAGTTCAAGTCGGCGTTCGACTGCCAGGACGACACGCCGATGGTGAGGCCGGCTGCGGACGTCTGTACCGTGTGGTAGAGACCGTCCTAAGTCACCTGTACGGGCGGGGCTTGTCCCCGCCCGCCCCGGATGTCGCTGCGTTGCGGGCGGCCACAAGGGCCGCCCCTACAGCCGGGGGGGCCGGACCGCCGACTTGACTCGCACCCGCCGCGCGCGCACCCTTGTCCCTCCCCATGACATCCCCGGCGCGGCCCTGCTTCATCGTGCCCCCGTATGTCCTCGACAACATCAGCCGCAACGGCGATGAGGAGGACCGGCGGAGCGCGATTGCGACCATCGTCGCGACGGAGCGGTTCCGTGCGCGGCGCGACCTTCTCGGCACGCTGCCCGTGGCGACCCCGACCGGCGAGAAGCGGCGGGACGTCTTCGACGCCCGGCACGGCTCGACCCTGCCGGGAAAGCTCGTCCGGGCGGAGGGCGATGCGGCGTCGGCCGATGTCGCAGTCAACGAGGCCTACGACGGCGCGGGCACGACGTACGACCTCTATTTCGAGGTCTACGGCCGCAACTCGATCGACGACCGCGGTATGCGGCTGGACTCCTCGGTGCACTACGGCTCCCGCTACGACAACGCGTTCTGGAACGGCTCCCAGATGGTGTACGGCGACGGAGACAGGAAGCTCTTCGAGCGCTTCACGATCGCAATCGACGTCATCGGCCACGAGCTCACGCACGGCGTGACGGCGCGCGAGGCGAACCTCGACTATCAGGGTCAGTCCGGCGCGTTGAACGAGTCGATCTCGGACGTGTTCGGTTCGCTCGTCAAGCAGCGCGCTTTCGGACAGACGGCGGAGCAGGCGGACTGGCTGATCGGCGAGGGAATCTTCACGCCCGCCGTGCGCGGGGTCGCCCTTCGCTCGATGAAGGCGCCGGGGACCGCGTACGACGACCCCGTACTCGGAAAGGACCCCCAGCCGGCGCACATGAGCGACTACGTCGACACGAGCGACGACGACGGCGGCGTGCACGTCAATTCGGGGATTCCCAACCACGCGTTCTACCTGCTCGCGGCCGCGCTGGGCGGCAACGCCTGGGAGCAGGCGGGAAAGATCTGGTACGTGGCGCTCCGCGATATGCTGCGCCGCAACTCCAACTTCGCCGACGCCGCGCGCCTGACCGCGCAGGCCGCGGGCAGTCTCTTCGGCGGGAACGGGCCCGAGGAACGCGCGGTTCGCACTTCGTGGCAGTCGGTCGGGGTGAGCCTCTCGTGAGGACTGCCGCCGCCGGGACGATCGGGTAATCTTCGCGGCCATGCGAACCGGAAAGCGTCCCGCCTGGCTTTCGTCGACGGCGCTCATCTTCTATGGCCTCGGGCTCGGCATCGTGCTCGGGATGCTGTTTCCGAAGGAGACGTATCCCGGCGCCTACGACGCGTTCCGGTTCATGTCGAAGGCCTTCATCAACCTCATCAAGATGCTGATCGTCCCCCTGATCTTCTCGACGATCGTGGTCGGGATCGGCAAGACGGGCGACGTCAAGGCCGTCGGCAGGATGGGATTCAAGGCCCTGATCTACTTCGAAGTCGCGACGACCATTGCGCTCGCGATCGGCCTCGCGATCGCGCACCTCGTCCGTCCGGGCGACGGACTGCACCTTCCGCCCTCCGGCGAACAGCTGGCGCAGCCCAAGACGTTCGCCGAGACGCTTCTGCACCTCTTCCCCTCGAACGTGATCGAAGCCATGACCAGGCAGGACGTTCTGCAGGTCGTCGTTTTCGCCACCCTGATCGGGGTGGCGGCGGCCCACGTGAAGGGCAAGTCGGGGCCGTTCTTGAACGTGATGGACTCATTCGTCGCCGTGATGTTCCAGCTCACTGACTACGTCATGGCGCTGACGCCGATCGGTGTCCTCGGCGCGATGGCCGGCTCGGTTTCGTCGCACGGGCTCCGGGTGCTCGGGTCCTACGCGAAGCTCGTCGGATCCTTGTACGGGGCGCTCGTCGTCTTCGCGCTGCTCGTCCTGATTCCGGCGCTCCTGATCGTCCGTGCGCCCATCATCGAGTTCTTCAGGATGATCCGGGAGCCGTTTCTCCTCGCCTTCTCCACGGCGTCTTCGGAAGCGGCGCTGCCCCGAGCTCTCGAGAAGATGGTCGAGTACGGCGTGCCGAAGTCCGTCGCGGGTTTCGTGATCCCGGCCGGATACTCCTTCAACCTCGACGGCTCGACCCTCTATATCTCCCTGGCGTCGCTGACGATTGCCCAGGCGGCGGGCATAAAGATGTCGCTCGAGACCGAGCTCCTGATGATGGTCACGTTTCTGCTGACGTCGAAGGGAGTCGCCGGTGTGCCGAGGGCGTCTCTGGTAATCATCGCCGCCGGGTGCGCGGCCTTCAACCTTCCCGGCGAAGCGGGAGTCGCGATGATCCTCGCCGTCGACGAGATCATGGACATGGCCCGGACCTCGATCAACGTGATGGGCAACTGCGTGGCATCGGTCGTCGTCGCACGGTGGGAGGGCGTTCTCGGAAAGCCGGTTCACGTCCGGGACGAGTCCACGCCTGCCGTCGAGGTGGCGAGCCGGCCCTGAATTCGGCGGGTAGACCCGCCGGCGGAGGTCGTATGCGCATCGCGCTGGTTCGTCGGGGGGGCGTCGCGGGAATGGCGCGAAAGTCCGTGCTCCACACGGAGGCCGGGAGCGCGCAGGACCGGGAGCTCCGGCAGCTGATCGGCGCCGCCGACCTGCCGCGGTTCACGGAGGGGACCCTTCGGACCGGGCCCGACCGGCTCCGCTACACGCTGACGGTCGAGGACGGCGACGAACACCACTCGATCACCTTCGACGAGGAGCACACCCCGGCCGAGATCCGCCCCCTGATGGAGGCGATCCTGCGCCACGCCGCCGCGGCCGAGGATCCGGAGGCGACGAGAGCCTAGGGGTCAGTCGCGCATTCGCGCAATAAGGGTCAGGCGCGCAATCAGGGCGGTCGGGCATTCGCTCGACTCGGCGATGCGAGGCAACTTCTATTCCGGACTGTCAAACGAGATGCGCGTCTGCGCGACTGACCCCTTTTGCGCATTTGCGCGACTGACCCCGACGCGGAAGTCTTCGTCCGGATGGATCTCCAGGAAGTCCGCGTCCGTGTCAATGACGATGGCGCCGCCGAAGGTCACAGGCGTGCCCGCCGCGAGACGCGTCGCTGCGCAGATCCGGTGGGCGAGGGTGCCGGGCTCGATCTCGAGGCGGAGATATCGGGGCGGAAGCGGGTCCGCGGCGAGTGGTCCGATCGTGAGTGCCGCGAGCGCGACATCGACCGTCCAGAACCCGTCTGTCGAGTGTTGCGCATCCCGCACGGGAGCGCCGCGGCCGGCGGCGACGCAGCCGGTCTCCTTCCAGCCGGAGATCCCGAGCCGCTTGAAGGGCGTCGTCAGAAACGCCACGGCGCGGTCGAACCACGAAAGAGCAGGTTGCGCGTCCCGGGAGAGGCGCGCGATCGCCGCCGCGGCGTCGCAGGGCGGGGCCGCGAGTGGCCGCGCGGAATCGGCGGACAGCCGCTTGCGCCAGTAGTGCCGGACGCGCGCCTTCACCCTCCCGGCTCGACGCGCCCCACGAGGCCCGCCTCGAACGACCGGGCGTCGACGCGCGCGAGCGTCCGCAGCACCGCCTTCGGAAAGAGAGTACGGTGCGGGATCTCCGCGAGCGCATTCGGGATCGCCCAGAGGTCCTCCTCCGCCGTCATCCAGCGCAGCCGGTCGAAGCGGGCGAGGTTCACCGGACGGGAGTAGCGGCGCAGCGTCTTTTCCCGCCGCAGGTTGAAGTACCCCTCGACGTAGGAGAGCACGAGCGAGCGGATCGTCGGATGGACCGCCTCGCGGAAGCGCAGACCCGAATAGTTCGACCGCGCGATCGCCCCCCAGCCCCCGGGACCCCGAAAGAGCGCCATGACGTGGTCGTCATCCTGCTCGGCCTCGAGGTCGAGGATCAGCGCGGGTTGTCCCTGCACGCGCAGCGCCGCGGCGGCGAAGAGCGCCGCGTCCATGCACTGAACGGTTCGCTCCGAGAGCACGCGCCTCGCGGAGCGGCACCCTCTGCCGCGCGCGTCGTATTCGATCGAGTCGAGGAAATGCTGGATCCGCCATGCCGGCGAGAGCCGCCGGAGGAATCCCGCCTCCCGGCGCGTCAGGCCGAAATCGCGCGGCATCCGAACAGGAAATAGAATGCCCGAAACCCGGATTCCCGACAAGGCCCATGACTTACAAGGCCTCATGGCTGACAAGGAGAAACGAGTGACGTCGCACTGGAAACTGTGGATCTGTGGAGTAGGACTCGCCGCGATCGTGCTCGCGGGTTGTCAGAAATCTGAAAGCACCGGCGGCGCATCGGCGGCCGAACCGACGGTCGCGCCATCGACCTCCGCGCAGGCGGCTACCGGAGCCGCCGCGCCCGTCGGAGACACCGCGAAGCCGCCGTTCGGCTTTCTCGACACGCCGAAGGAGGGCGCGACCGTTGCGTCGGGGAGCTGGGCGTATGGCTGGGCGCTCGACGATTCGGGAATCGCCACGATCACGGTCGCTTCCGAGACAGGCGCGACGGCTCCCGTCGCGCTCGGCCAGCCGTTCCCGGGAGTCGCTCAGTCGTACCCCGGGTTGCCGGGCGCCGACAAGGCGGGCTTCGGATTTCCGGTCCCGAAGCTCGAGCCGGGCATCCATACGCTGACGATCACCGTGACGGCGAAGGACGGCGGCAAGACGGACATTCGCCGGCAGATCCGCATCCGGTGAGCGCTTGACACTCGCGGCGCGGGCGCTCGTCGCCGCCTCCGCCCTCCTGCTCGGCGTTGCCTCGCTTTCGGCGGCGCCGGCGGCGCCGGCGGTGCGCGTGTTTCTCTCCGTCGACATGGAGGGCATTGGGGGCGTCGTGACGGGCGATCAGCTCGGGCCGGCCGGCTTCGAGTATCAGCGTTTTCGAGAGTTCATGACGGACGAAGTCCTGGCTGCGATCGACGGCGCACGCGCTGCCGGGGCGACGGAGTTCGTCGTGGCGGACTCTCACGGCAACGGCGAGAGCCTCCTGATCGAGAAGTTTCCGAAGGACGTCCAGATCGTCCGCTCCTGGCCGAGGCCGCTCGCCATGATGCAGGGCATCGACGACACGTTCACCGCGGCGTTCTTCATCGGGTATCACACGTCCACGACGAATCCGTCGGGTGTGCGCGCGCACACGATGTCCTCCGCGCACATCGCCGACGTCCGTATGAACGGACTCTCCGTGCTGGAGGCGGGGGTCAACGCCGCGGTCGCGGGCAGTTTCCGCGTGCCCGTCGTCCTCGTGACCGGCGACGACGCCATCATCAAGGAGGCCACCGCGCTGATCCCGGGCATCGAAGGGGCGACCGTGAAGTGGGCTTACGGCTTCCACTCGGCCCGGACGATGACGCCGGCGGCCGCCTGCGACCTCATCCGGCAGAAGGCGCGGGCCGCTCTCGCGCGCGCGAAGGAGATCCGACCGTACGTCGTCAAGGCTCCCATCGACCTCGACGTCCGGTTCAAGAACTACCGGCCTGCCGAGCTTCTCGCCTACCTCCCGAACGTCGAGCGCATCGACGCGCACATGGTGCGGTTTCGCGCCAAAGACATCGGCGAGGTGACGCGGTTTCTCGAATTCATCGACAACTACGAACCGGGGCTCGCTCCGTAACCTCTCGGACGAGGAGGAACCATGAGGCTCACGCGGCGTCGAACGAAGCTCGCCCTGTTTCTGCTGCTCGGCGCAGGCTTTGCGCTCGCGGACCTCACCCCCCGCCCCATCACGGAGAAGGACCTTCTGGCCTTCCGCTGGATCGCCGACCCGCAGATCTCGCCCGACGGCACCTCGGTCGCCTATGTCCTCGTCACGGTCAACGACAAGGAAGACCGCTATGAGACGAGCCTCTGGGTCGTGTCCACCGCCGGCGGCTCGGAGCCGCGACGCCTGACCACCGGGACGCGCGACGCCGCGCCTCGCTGGTCTCCCGACGGCAGGACGATCGCGTTCACACGGTCCGCGGACGAGAAGGCGCGGGCCCAGATTCACCTGCTCTCGATGTCCGGCGGCGAGCCCCGGCGACTGACCGATCTGCCGCGCGGGGCGGGGGCCGCCGTCTGGTCTCCCGATGGGAAGCGGATCGCCTTCTCGAGTGGCACGACCGACAAGGATCTCGAAGAAGAGCGGATCGCGAAGACGAGCAAGGAGCCGCCGAAGAAGAGCGACGTGCGGATCGTCACGCGCGCCGTTTACAGGACCAACGGCCAGGGCTGGCTCGACCCTTCGCACCGCGAGCACATCTGGGTTCTCACCGTGCCCGCGGGCGAGGGGCGGGCCGAGCCGAAACGCCTGACCTCCGGCCGCTATGACGAGGGCGAGATCGCGTGGAGCCGCGACGGCGCCCGGATCCTCTTCACGTCGGATCGCGTCGACGAGCCGTACTACGACCCGCCCGACTCGAACCTGTATTCGATCCCCGCGGAGGGGGGAGCGCCGGAGACCCTCGTCGACATTGCCGGGCCCGTTCACGGCGCCGTACGGTCGCCGGACTCCGCGTCGTGGGCGTTCGTCGGCTCGGTCAATCCCCCGCAGGTCCAGTCCCACACGCGCTCGGACATCTATCTCTTTCGGGAGGGACGCGCGCGGGCTCTGACGCCGGGAAAAGACTTCGAGATCGGCAGCGCGGTCGGCGGCGACCAGCACGCACCGCGCGGCGGGAGCCCCGGCCGGCTCCTCTGGACGCCGGACGGGCGGGGCATCCTGACCGCGATCACTGATCACGGGCGGTCCAACCTCGTTCGCGTCGACACCGCGACGGGACGGGTCGACCCGCTGACCACCGGCGACCACGACGTGATGGCTTGGACGGCCACGGCCGACGGCTCGCGGTTCGCCTACACGATGGGCGACGACACGCACGTCGGAGACCTCTACGTCCTCGACGCCGCGACGAAGAAGATGCGCCGCCTGACGAAAGTCAACGACGCCCTCTTCGCGAACCTGACCCTCCCGGAGCCGGAGGAGATCTGGTACCCGAGCTTCGACGGAACGAAGATCAACGCGTGGATCCTGAAGCCGCCGGGATTCGATGCCACGGGGAAGTACCCCATGATCGTCGAGATCCACGGCGGACCGCATGCGGCGTACGGCCGCACCTTCACGCACGAGTTCCAGTGGATGGCGGCGAAGGGTTACGTCGTCTTCTACACGAATCCGCGGGGCAGCACGAGCTACGGCCAGGAGTTCGCCAACGTGATCCAGTACCGGTATCCCGGCGACGACTACAAGGACATCATGGCCGGAGTGGACCTGGTGCTCGCGAAGGGCTACGTGGATCCGAAGAAAGTCGGCGTGACGGGCGGCAGTGGCGGCGGGTTGCTGACGAACTGGGCCGTGACGCAGACCGATCGGTTCGCGGCGGCGGTCTCCCAGAGGTCGGTCGCCGACTGGGCCTCGTTCTGGTACACCGCCGACTTCTCGCTCTTCACGCCATCCTGGTTCAAGGGAAACCCGATGCAGGAGGCCGAGGAGTTCTGGAAGCGCTCGCCGGTCCGCTACGCCGACCGTATCGTGACGCCGATGCTCTTCGTGGAAGGGGATGACGACCTCCGGACGCCTCCGGCTCAGGGGGGCGAGGCCATGTTCCGCGCGTTGAAAGCGCAGAAGAAAACGGCGGTCATGGTGCGCTTCCCCGGCGAAACGCACGAGCTGTCCCGGTCCGGCAAGCCCTCCCACCGGGTCGAGCGGCTCCAGCACATCGTCAACTGGTTCGAGAAGTATCTGAAGGGCGAGAAGATCGACGCGTACGACCTCCCGTGAGCGGGATCGTGGGTCGGCAAGGGACGAGCTGGCGCCGCTCTTGCCTCGAGGAAACGGCAGGAGGGATCTCGACTGGCTGACGCGGCTGAGGGGGCTCGAGCGGACGATCCAAGGGGGCGTTATCTCGCCAAGCTGTCGCTCGGCGCGCTCGGGATCGTCTATGGCGACATCGGAACGAGCCCGCTGTACGCGTTGCGTGAGTGTTTCCACGGCCCCCATGCGATCGCGCCCACGCCCGAAAACGTGCTCGGGGTGCTTTCGCTCGTGTTCTGGTCCCTCGTCATCGTCATCTCGATCAAGTACCTGATCTTCGTCATGCGCGCAGACAACCGCGGAGAGGGCGGCATCCTCGCGCTGATGTCGCTCTTGAAGCCGCCGGGGCGCGGCCAGCGCAACCTCCGGTGGCTGCTGATCCTCCTGGGTATTTTCGGCGCGTCGCTTCTCTATGGAGACGGCATCATCACGCCCGCCATCTCCGTGCTCTCCGCGGTGGAGGGCGTCGGGATTGCGACCCCCGCGTTCGTTCATTCGGTCGAGCCCATCACCATCGTGATCCTGATCGCGCTGTTTTTATTTCAGCGCCGGGGAACGGGAAGCGTCGGTGCCGTTTTCGGTCCCGTGATGCTGCTCTGGTTCTTCTGCATCGGAGTGATGGGCGTGGCCCACGTGCTGCGCGAGCCGAGCGTCCTCGGAGCCGTCAACCCGTGGGACGCCGTTCGCCTCTTCATCGACAATCCGAGCCGCGGGTTTCTGGTGCTCGGCTCCGTCTTTCTCGTCGTCACGGGGGGCGAGGCTCTCTATGCCGACATGGGGCACTTCGGGCCCAAGCCGATCCGTATCGCGTGGTTCGCGCTCGTCCTGCCGTCTCTCGTCCTCAACTATTTCGGCCAGGGCGCGCTTCTTCTTCGCAATCCCGCCGCCGCGGCGCACCCCTTCTACGGGATGGTCCCGGGCTGGGCTCTCTACCCGCTCGTCGTGCTTTCGACGGTGGCGGCGGTGATCGCGTCGCAGGCCGTGATCTCCGGTGCCTTTTCGCTGACACGGCAGGCGGTCCTGCTCGGGTATTGTCCGCGGGTGCGGATCGATCACACGTCCGCTCGCGAGATCGGCCAGATCTACGTCCCCTCCGTGAACTGGGCGCTGATGGTCGCGACGATCGCGCTCGTGCTCGGGTTCCGTTCTTCCTCGAGCCTCGCCGCGGCGTACGGCGTGGCGGTCACGACGACGATGGCGATCACGACGATCCTGATGGCGGTCGTCGCCCGCGAGCGTTGGAAGTGGTCCGTGGCGGCGGCGGCCGGGCTCGCGGCCGTGTTCCTCGGTCCGGACCTCGCGTTCTTCGGCGCCAACATCGTGAAGGTTCCGCACGGCGGCTGGTTCCCGCTCGTGGTGGCGGGAGCGGTGTTCACGCTCCTGACCACGTGGCGGCGGGGGCGCGAGATCCTGGACGAACGCCTCCGCAGCGAATTGCTGCCGATCGATCTCTTTCTGGTCGACGTGAGCCAGGGGAAGGTGCCGCGCGTCCAGGGGACGGCGATCTACATGTCACGCACGTCCGAGGGCGTTCCCCCGACGCTGCTCCACAACCTGAAGCACAACAAGGTGCTCCACCGGCAGATCGTCTTCCTGACGGTCTTGACGGCGGAGCAGCCCCACGTCCCCCAGGAGCAGCGGCTCGAGGTGGAGGAGCTCGGGTACGGGATCTTCCGCGTCGTCGCGCGCTACGGCTTCATGGAAGACGCCCACGTGCCGGAGCTTCTGGCGACGATCCGATTTCACGGCCTCGATTTCCCGCCGAACGACACCAGCTTCTTTCTCGGGAAGGAGACCATCTTCGCAACGAAGCGTCCGGGGATGGCAATGTGGCGGGAACGGATCTTCGCCGTCATGTCGCGAAACGCCCGGAGCGCGACGCTCTTCTTCAAGCTGCCGCCGAACCGGGTCGTGGAGCTCGGGGCTCAGATCGAGATCTAGCCTTTCGGCAGATAGGCGGGAGGAATCGGCTTGTCCGGCGCCTCCTGGTCCCAGACCACGTTCGCCACCCACCAGCGGTTCCCGTCCTTCACGAGCTGGATCGAGTTGATGCCCCGGACGAAGGGCTTCGGGTCGGCTGCGGTATAGCGCGCCTCGTACGTCGAGAAGATCTGGCAGACATTGCCGAAGCAGTCGGCGCGCCGCGCGACTTCCCGTTCCGAGAAACCCTTGTCGCCGCCGCCGCCGGGCGCGCTGCGCGCGGCGATTCCTTTGGAGACGCGGTCGATGAATTCCTCGGCGCTCAGGGAGGCGAACTCGCCCGTCGGACGCTTCGGCGGAGTCAGGCGGGCTCCGGGAAGGAAGATCGTCCGGAGGTGTGTCCAGTCGCCGTCCTTGCCGGGGGGATGGGACACGCCGTCGTAGATCGCCTTCACGATGGAGTCGATCGACGCCGCATCGGCGGGAGGGGGAGGCTGCGGCGTCGAGCCCGCCTGCGGCGGCGCGGCGGGGGGCGCGCCCGGCGTCTGGGCGTCGGCGATGGCCGCGATGCCCGGCAGCGCGAGAAGACACGCGAGAGCCGCGAACGACCGGCCGGTGAAGAAGCGCATGGAGACCTCCTCCGCGGAGGCTATCAGGCGGAGGCGGCCGATCTTCAGTCCCGGTCGAGCCCCCGATCCTCCCAGGAGACGGGATCCTCGCGCGGCTCGAGGTGCGTCAGCACGGTCGCGCGGGGAAGAGTTTCGCGGACCGCAGCCTCGATTTCCTCGCAGAGATCGTGGCCCCGCTGCACCGTCCAGCCGCCCGGCACGAGGACGTGCAGGGAGACGAATCGCCTCGGGCCGGCAACGCGCGTCCGAATCGCGTGGAAGAGGATGCCCTTCGCCTGGAAAGGGGACAAGGCGTCCGCGACTTGCTGCTGCTCTTCATCCGGAAGCGCGGCGTCGATCAGCGCGAGGCCGCTCTCGCGGATCAGTTTCCAGCCGGCCCAGAGAATGTTGACGGCGACCGCGAACGCGATGAGAGGATCGAGGATGAGCCACCCCGTGAAGTGGACGAGGAGCACGGCGGCGACGACGCCGAGCGACGTCCAGACGTCCGTGAGCAGATGCTTGCCGTCCGCGCGCAGCGTGATCGAGTGGAGTCTCCGTCCGGCCGCGAGGAGCACGACGGCGACGCCGCCGTTCAACGCGGTCGCGGCGAGCGATACCGCGAGGCCGATTGAGATCCTCTCGAGCGGCTGCGGCGCGTGCAGGCGGCTCCACGCCGCGACGCCGATCCACACGGCCGCGGCGAAAATCAGGAAACCCTCCGCGGCGCTGGCGAAGTACTCCGCCTTCGTGTGGCCGTGGGGATGGCCTTCGTCGGGAGGCCGCGCCGAGACCGAGAGGGCCCAGAACGCGATGATCGCCGCGACGAGATTGACGACGGATTCGGCCGCGTCCGAAAGGAGCCCGACGGAGCGCGTCATCCTCCACGCCGCGAGCTTGAGAAAAATCGTCACGACGGCGGTCCCGATCGAAAGGGCGGCGTAGGAGCGGGCGGAACGTTCCGGCACGGCGCGATTATGTTGTCTCGGCGGCGAGCGCCCCCGATGTAGATTGCCGGCTGCCATGAACAGCCAATCCCGCCACACGAAGCAGGACCTCGCCGAGCTCGCGAAGCAGGCCATGATCGATCGGGGCCTCGAGCCGGAGTTCTCTCCCGCCGTCGAGAAGCAGCTCGCGGGCATTCCGGGACCCGCCGTCGAGCCCGGCCTCCGCGACCTGACCGCGCTTCTCTGGTGCTCGATCGACAACGACGATTCGCGGGACCTCGATCAGCTCTCCGTGTCCGAAGCGCTTCCCGACGGTGCGGTCAGGATCCTCGTCGCCGTCGCGGACGTGGACGCCGTTGTCGAGAAGGGGACCCCGATCGACGACCACGCCCGGGCGAACACGACGTCGGTCTACACAGCCGCGCGGATCTTCCCCATGCTCCCCGAGCGGCTCTCGACGGACCTGACGTCGCTGAACGAGGGCGAGAACCGCCTCGCGACGGTGATCGAGATGACCTTCGACAAGAACGCGTCGCTCGCGTCCTCCTCGGTCTCCCGGGCGACCGTTCGAAACAAGGCCAAGCTCGCGTACGACGCGGTGAGCGCCTGGTTCGAGAGGCACGAGGAGCCGCCGGCCCCGGTACGGGCCGTTCCCGGCATGGACGCGCAGCTCCAGGCGCAGAACGCCATCGCGCAACGGCTCCGGGGGCGCCGCCACGAGGAGGGGGCACTCGAGTTCCAGACCATCCAGCCGAAGGCGATCTTCGACGGCGACCGCGTCGTGGACCTTCGCGAGCAGCCGCAGAATCTCGCGCGCCAGCTGATCGAGGAGTTCATGATCGCCGCGAACGGCGTTGCGGCGCGGTTTCTTCAATCGAGCGGATACGCCTCTCTGCGCCGGGTGGTCCGTTCTCCCGAGCGGTGGGAGCGGATCGTGGACGTCGCCCGGGATCTTGGCGACCACCTGCCGCCCGAGCCCGACTCGAAGGCTCTGCAGGGATTCCTCGCGAAGCGTCGCGGCGCCGACCCCCTTCGATTCCCCGACCTCTCGCTCGTGATCGTGAAGCTGATGGGCGCCGGCGAATACGTCGTCGAGAAGCCGGGCGCCGCGGCGGTCGGGCACTTCGGGCTGGCCGTCCGCGACTACACGCATTCGACGGCGCCGAACCGCCGGTTCCCGGACCTGATCACTAATCGAATCGTGAAGGCAGCCCTCGCAAAGGCGCCCTCGCCCTACTCCGACGCCGAGCTCGGCGACCTCGCTCCCCACTGCACGGAGCAGGAAGACGACGCGGACAAGGTGGAGCGCCAGGTGCGCAAGTCGGCGGCGGCCCTGCTCCTCGAGAATCGCATCGGGGACCGCTTCGACGGGGTCGTCACGGGCGCTTCCGAGAAAGGGACGTGGGTCCGGATCTTCCAGCCGCCGGTCGAGGGAAAGCTCGTCCATGGGGACGATGGGGCGAAGATCGGCCAGAGGTTGCGGGTCAAGCTGATCTCGACGGATTTCGAGCGCGGGTTCGTCGATTTCGTGCGGACGGGGTGAGAAAAAGGGGCAACCCGGCGCCCGCGCATTCGTATGCAACGGGGAAAGGGGAACCCATGCTCCGAAACCGCCTCCGGGCCCTCTCCGGGGTGCTTCTCGCGTCGGCCGCCATGAGCATTTTCGCCTCGCCTCCCCCCGAGGACCTATCCGCCCGGCGCAAGGCGCTCTCTGACCTCCTCGCCGAGCATTGGGAGTACACGCTGTCGAAGAGCCCCGAATTCGCTTCGATCCTCGGCGACAAGCGGTGGAACGACAAGCTCTCCGACGTCTCCGAGCGGGAGATCCTGGCCGACCAGGCGAAGGACCGCGCCTGGCTCTCCCGGCTGGAGGCCATCGACACGACGGGATTTCCGGAGCAGGAGTCCCTCACGAAGACGTTCCTCGTGCGAGGCATCCGGGAGTCGATCGCCAACGAGCGGTTCCGGTCCTGGGAAATGCCCGTCAGCCAGATGAGCGGCATTCACTTGAACGCGCCACAGCTCGTGCCGCTGCTCTCTTTCAAGACAGTCAAGGACTACGACGACTACGTCGCCCGGCTGAAGCAGCTTCCGACGCAGTTCGACGACGTTACCGCGCGGATGCGAAAGGGTATGGCCGACGGACTGATGCAGCCGCGGTTCCTCCTCGAGAAGGTGGCCACGCAGAGCGAGGGGATCGCGGGAAAGAAACCGGAAGAGACGCCGTTCGCGCGGCCGCTCGCGTCGATGCCGAAGGAGTTCCCGGAGGCCGAACAGGCGAGACTGCGCGAGGCCGTGACTTCCGCGATCCGCGACTCCGTCCTGCCTGCCTACGTGAGATTCGCTCGATTCGTGAAGGAGGAGTACGCCCCGAAGGGCCGCCTCGAGCCCGGGATGTGGTCGCTGCCGGACGGCAACGCGCGCTACGCCGCGCAGGTCAAGCGGCTCACGACGACCGACAAGACGCCCGAGGAGATCCATCAGATCGGCTTGCAGCAGGTCGCGGATCTCGAGCGACAGATGATGGTGATTGCCAGGAAGCAGGGCTTCTCCGACTTGAAGTCGTTCAACGCCTCCATCGAGAAGAACCCGAAGCTCCACTACCAGTCGCGCGAGCAGATCCTGGAGCTCTACCGCAAGTACATCGCCGGGATGAAGCCGAAGCTGCCCGAGCTCTTCGGCCGCCTGCCGAAGGCGGACGTCGAAGTGGACGCCGTGGAGTCCTTCCGCGAGAAGGAAGCCTCGGGGGCGCAGTACAACCAGGGGGCGAAGGACGGCTCGCGCCCCGGCCGCGTCATGGTCAACACGAGCGAGCCCGAGAAGCGGCAGTTCATCTCGACCGAGTCGACGGCGTACCACGAAGGCGTGCCGGGCCACCACCTCCAGATCTCGATCGCGCAGGAGCTCGACGAGCTGCCGCCGATCCGGCAACAGACCAACTACGGCGCGTACGTGGAGGGCTGGGCCCTCTATTCGGAGCGGCTCGGCAAGGAGGTCGGCTTCTATCAGGACCCCTACAGCGACTACGGCCGGCTGCAGGACGAGATGCTCCGCGCGATCCGCCTGGTGGTCGACACGGGCTTCCACGCGAAGAAGTGGACGCGCGATCAGGTCGTCCAGTTCTTCCACGATCACTCCGCGACCGCCGAGGTCGAGGTCCAGAGCGAGACGGACCGATACATCGCGTGGCCCGGGCAGGCGCTCGGCTACAAGATGGGGCAGCTGAAGATCCTCGAGCTGCGCGAGCGCGCGAAGAAGGCGCTCGGGTCGCGCTTCGACGTGCGCGAGTTCCACGACCAGATACTGGGCGCGGGGGCGCTGCCGCTCGACGTCCTCGAGCAGCGCATCGACGGGTGGATCGCGGCGAAGAAGAAGACGGGGTAGACAGCCGCCGGCGAGGCGGCCCTTACCTTGTAATCCTGAGCGCAGCGAAGGATCTGCCCCGCGACTGGAGGTGCCCTCGTTGCGCCCCCCGTCGAGGGAAAGGGCAGATCCTTCGTCGCTTCGCTCCTCAGGATGACAAGTAAACTTCCGTTTGTCTGAGGAGCCGAATCGGGAGTGAAAAATGAAAACCGCCTGTCGACTCGCGCTTGCCTTGCTGGCGCTCACCGCCCCGTGCGCATCCCGGGGTCAATCCGTGTCCGCTGACCGCAAGCCCCCGGCGGCGCGGAAGGCCGCCGCGCCGGCCACGGCCGCCCGGGCGAAGACGTTCGTCGAGGACGCGGAGACGAAGCTCCTCGCGCTCGCCAACGAATCCTCGCGCGCCGGCTGGGTTCAGTCCAACTTCATCACCGACGACACGGAGATCCTCGCAGCCGTCGCCAACGAGCGTCTGATCGCCGCGTCGGTTCGATACGCCAAGGAGGCGGTCCGATTCGACGGCGTGAAGCTGTCACCGGAGCTCACCCGCAAGATGACGCTGCTCAAGAACTCGCTCACGCTCGCGGCGCCCGCCGACCCGAAGGAGAGCGAGGAGCTCACGCAGATCGTGGCCCGGCTCGAGGGCTCCTACGGCAAGGGCAAGTACTGCCCGCAGGGATCGGACAAGTGCCTCGACCTCGAGGACATCACGAAGATCCTCGCGACCTCCCGCGACCCGAAGCAGATCGAGGACGTGTGGCGCGGCTGGCACACGATCGCGATCCCGATGCGCAAGGATTTCGCGCGCTACGTCGAGCTCGCCAACAAGGGCGCGAGAGAGCTGGGCTTTGCCGACACGGGCGCCATGTGGCGCTCGAAATACGACATGCCGCCCGTTGACTTCGCCAGAGAGCTCGACCGCCTCTGGGAGCAGGTGCGGCCCCTCTACGTCTCGCTCCACGCCTATGTCCGGTCGAAACTGCGCGAGAAGTATGGCGATGCCGTGCCGGCGAACGGGCCTATCCCGGCGCACCTGCTCGGGAACATGTGGGCGCAAGACTGGTCGAACGTCTATCCGCTCGTGGCCCCGAAGGATGCGGACCCCGGCTACGACCTGACCGCGATTCTGAAGCAGCGCAAGACGGACGCGCCCCAGATGGTCCGCTACGGCGAGGCTTTCTTCACCTCGCTCGGGTTCGAGCCCCTGCCCAAGAGCTTCTGGGAGCGCTCCCTCTTCACCAAGCCGCGCGACCGCGACGTCGTGTGCCACGCGAGTGCCTGGGACGTCGACAACGCCAACGACCTTCGCATCAAAATGTGCATCGACATCACGGCCGAGGACTTCTCGACGATCCACCACGAGCTCGGACACAACTTCTACCAGCGCGCCTACAACACGAAGCCGTACCTCTTCCGCGACAGCGCCAACGACGGATTTCATGAAGCGATCGGCGACACGATCGCGCTTTCGATCACGCCGGAGTACCTGGTCCAGCTCGGATTCATCCCGAGGGCGCCCGACGCGTCCAAGGACACGGGCCTCCTGCTCTCCCGCGCGCTCGAGAAGCTCGCGTTCCTCCCTTTCGGGCTCCTGATCGACCAGTGGCGGTGGAAGGTCTTTTCGGGAGAAGTGACACCGGCGCAATACAACAAGGCGTGGTGGGAACTGCGGCTCAAGTACCAGGGCGTCGCTCCTCCTGTCGCGAGGACGGAAGCCGAGTTCGACCCCGGCGCGAAATACCACGTCCCCGCGAACGTCCCCTACACGCGATACTTCCTCGCCGACATCCTCCAGTTTCAGTTCCATCGCGCCCTCTCGAAGACGGCGGGATGCGCGACCCCGCTGCACCGGTGCTCGATCTACGGGAACAAGGCGGCCGGCGAACGGCTCGCGAAGATGCTCGCGATGGGACAGAGCCGCCCCTGGCCGGACGCGCTCGAGGAGCTGACGGGCCAGCGTCAGATGGATGCGACGGCGATCCGGGATTACTTCGCGCCGCTCCAGAAATGGCTGGACGAGCAGAACAAGGGGAAGCCGGTCGGCTGGTAACCGGGCCCTCGTCTGGCATCGCCTTTGCGATGAGGCCCCCTGGAGGGGCCCGCATTTGCGCATCTCGAGATACATCTGTGCGGGGCTCGTCTTCGCCGTCGCGCTCGCGACGCCGGCTGTCGCGCCGACCGCCGTGAATCCCGGCTTCAATCTCTTCACACCCAAGCAGGACGTCGAGATCGGGCGGCAGTCCGCGGCGCAGATCGAGCGGCAGATTCCGCTCATCCGGACGGCCGCCGTCGAGGGCCCCATCGAGGCGATGGGCCACCGGCTCGCCGATGCCGCGCCCGGAACGAAATTCTCCTACCAGTTTCGCGTCACGAACCTCTCCGACGTCAACGCCTTCGCGCTGCCGGGAGGGTTTCTCTACGTCAATCGCGGCCTGATCGAGCTCGTGCCGACGGAGGGCCAGCTCGCCGGAGTCATGGCGCACGAGATCGCCCACGTCGCTTTGCGGCACCCGACGAACCAGGTCTCGAAGGCGTACCTCGCCCGCGCGGGGATCGGCCTTCTCGGCGGCGTCCTCTCCGGAGGAAATCGAAACAGCGGATCCATCATCCAGGCCATGGGCGGCCTCGGAATGAACGCCCTCTTCCTCCGCTTTTCGCGCACGGCGGAGAGTCAGGCGGACATCGTCGGCGCCCAGATCATGTCGCGGGCCGGGTACGACCCGCGCGAGATGGCAGACATGTTCGAGCTGCTCCGCCGGCAGGCGGGGCGCGACCCCGGCCGCCTCGAGCGCTTCCTGTCGGACCATCCGGCGCCCGTCGACCGCGAAACGCGCGTGCGGCAGGAGGCGGCGCGGCTCTCCCTCGCGAAGGGGGCCCGCGCGTCCGGCGAGCTCTTCGCCGTGAAGGCCGCGCTGCGCTCCGAACCGCCGCCGGTGTCGATGAAACAGATTGGAGCCGCCCCGAGCGCTCCGCCCGCCGGCTCAATCCCGAGGTCGGGACCGATCCGCATCGAGCCGCCCTCGCCGCGCTCGAAGACGTTCACGCAGAAGGCGGGCGTCTTCTCGATCGATTTCCCGGAAAACTGGCGCGCCTTCGAGGCGCGGGAGGGTTACGGCGTCACGATTGTTCCGCAGGGAGGCGTCGTGGAGACGCCGGGTGGAGAGCCCTCGATCGTGTGCGGCATGGTCGTGAACCACTACGTGCCGTTCGAAGGCAGCGTCGACGAACGGTCTGGCGCGGGCGGGCCGCTCGAGGGCCGGTCGCGTCTCGAAGATGCGACGAACGACCTGGTGCGGCAGACGACGCACGCGAACTCGTATCTCTCGCTCGTGCGTGGGTCGGTGCGGCGCACGACGGTCGGCGGCGGTCCCGGCATCGCGCTCGAGCTCTCCGGGGGCTCGCCCGTCACCGGGCAGGATGAGCGCGTGCGAGTCGTGACGCGAGAGCTCCCCGACGGCCATGTTCTCTACGCGCTGACGATCGTGCCCGGATCCGCCGCTGCCGCTCTGACGCCGATTCTCGATCGGATGGTCTCTTCGCTTCGAATCGAAGGAGGCCCCCATCGCTAGCCGGGGCGTGGACCGGACGCCGGGCTGGAGCGACAGGGAGGGCCTCCGCGAGGACGACGGGCCCCGCTCCGTCGTCGAGCTCCACGTCCCCGTCTCGACGATCTTGAAGGTCCTCGTGACGGCGCTGATCGTCTGGGCGGTCCTGAAGCTGATTCCGGAGTTCCTGTTTTTCCTGCTCTCCCTGCTCCTCGCGATCGGCATAGCGCCGCTCGTCTCCAGGCTCGAGACCCGCGGGGTGAAGCGGGGAATGGCGGTCGCGATCGTCGCCGTCCTGACCGTGGTGACCGTGGTCGGCTTCGTGGTTCTCGTTGGACCACCTCTCGTGGCCCAATTGACGACGCTGGTCGAGCACTTTCCCGAATACCAGCGCCGGGTCCAGGGGCGGATCGCGCCGGAACATCCCGTGATCAAGAAAGTGGTGGAACAGATCTTCGCGATTCCCTCCTCGCCGGAAATTGCGGCCTCGCTCCGCAAGCCGCTCGCCTGGGGGGAAGCCGCCATCGCGGGAGTGATGATCGCGGTGCTCGTGCTGACCCTGACTCTCTATCTCGTCGCCGACGGCAAGCGCACCTATGCCTGGCTGCTCGCGTACGTACCGCGGCGGCATAGAAAGAAGATCGCGCAGACCATTCCCGAGGTGAGCGACGTCGTCATTGCGTACGTCCAGGGCCAGGCGCTGACCTCGTTTCTCTTTGGCGCCTTCTCGCTCGTCGTTCTCCTGATCTTCAAGGTCCCGGCGGCCATGCCGCTCGCGGTGCTCGCCGCGTTCTGCGACGTGCTCCCGGTGATCGGCCTGATCGCGGCGACCGTTCCCGCCGTTCTCCTCGCGTTGACCGTCTCTCCCGTGGCGGCCGCGTCCGTCCTTGCGCTCTATCTCCTGTACCACCTGCTCGAGAACACGGTGATCATCCCGCGCGTGTACGGCCGGCGGCTCTCGCTCTCGACGCTCGCGGTGATGATCGCGCTCGTGATCGGAGGACGCCTTTACGGCGTGCTCGGCGCCGTGCTCATCCTTCCGTTCGTCGCCGCCTATCCGATCGTCGAGCGCATCTGGCTGCACGAGTACCTGTCCGACGAGGTCGTGCACGACCACAAGGCGCTCGAAGCCGCCGCGGAGAGCGGAAGCGACCGGGCCGTCGAGAAGGTGCTGAAGGGCGAGGTGCACCGTTCGGAGGGGACTTAGATCGCCGGCACATCCCGACCTTCTCCGAATTTAAGAACCCAGAAGCGCGGCTTCGGCTCGGGCGTTTCGCGCAGCAGCCGCTCGATCTCCCGCGGGGGTTCGTCTTCTCCCTCGTCCGTGAGCTCGAACGTCCCGAAGTGCATTCCGACGGCCGTCGCCGCGCCGAGATCCCGCTGCGCCCGGATCGCCTCCGCCGGGTTCTCGTGCACGGGCGACATGAACCACTCGGGCCGGTAAGCCCCGATCGGCAGCACTGCGAGCCGGAGCCGCGGAAACCGCTCCCGGATCCGCGCGAAGTGCGGCCCGTATCCGGTGTCGCCGGCGAAAAACACGTCGCCGGAGCTGCCGGAGACGACGAAGCCCGTCCAGAGGGTGGCGTTCCGGTCCGACGCGCCGCGCCCCGAGAAGTGCTGAACGGGAACGGCGGTGACGGAAAAGCCGCGTCCGATCTCTGACGATTCCCACCAGTCCAGATCCACGGCGCTGGCGATGCCGCGAGATGTGAGGAGCCTCCCATTGCCGAGCCCGGAGAAGAGCGTGGGCCGATCGCGCCGCGAGAGCCGGCCGAGCGTGGAGAGATCCATGTGGTCGTAGTGGTTGTGGCTGACGAGAACCGCATCGATCTGCGGCAGGTCCTCGAAGCGGATCCCGGGCGGCCGGACCCGCCGGGGACCCACGCGCCGGACGGGGCTGACCCGCTCGCCCCAGACGGGATCGGTCAGGACGTTGCGCCCCGCCATCTGGATCAGGACAGTCGCGTGGTTGACGAACGTCACGCGCATGTCCGCCACGCGGCGCGGCGGCGGGTCGCCCGGCCCTTCTTCCCGATATCGCCGCCACACGCCGCGCTCGCGCGTCGCCATCCAGCGGATGGCGCCTCCGAAGCCGCGCGGCTGCGCGCCGGGAAGGGGGTTGAAGAAGTGGCGGCCGTCGAAGTGATCGGAGGCCGGTCCGCGGTACCGCGGCGCGGAGAAGAACATGAAGGGCGCGAACCTACTGGCGCAACCGCAGCAGGGCCGCCGGCCCGCCGCCCGAAGGCGCGGGAACGACGATCCAGAAACCGTCGTACTCGGCCCCGCCGACGGTGACCGTCTCTTTGCAGCCGAGCGCCTCGATCAGAGGAGCGATCGTGTTGCTGTGGCCGACGACGAGGACGTTTCGGGAGCCCTGGTCGGCGAGGATCTTCATCGCGAGCGGCTTCAGTTCGACCTTTCCGTCGGGCCCCGTCGAGGAGTAGAGGATCGGCTCCAGCTTCGCAATCGCGGAGAGGGGAGCCGCGGTCGAGAGAGTCCGCACCGTGTCCGTCGAGTACACGGCGACGATGCCCGCGTCGCGGAGCATTTCCGCGATCCTCTTCGCCCGGGCCCGGCCGGCTTCTGAAAGCGGGACCTCTTTCTCGTTGGCTTCCGTCTGCTTCTCCGCGTGCCTCACGATGAACACCGCCGCGGACGCGGAAGCTCCCGCGAGCAGGAAAAGGGCGAGGACGAGCGCAAACGGACGAACGGTTTTCCGCCAGGTCATCGCGTGTCTCCGTAGGGCGTGTACTTCGGTTCCGATGGCAGGCGCAGCGGCTTTAAGAACTCCCACACCTGCCGGTTCACGTCTTTCGCCACCGAGTAGTAGTTGTGGTCGTGGCCCGCCATCTCCGTGAACTCGACGGGGAACCCCCGCGACTTCAACGCGTCGCGGTTCGCCTTGACCCAGTCGAGGGCAAAGAACTGGTCACGCGTCCCGATCCAGAACGCGTACGGGGTCTTGCGCGTCGCCCAGTCGAAAGCGCCGAAGTCCTCGGTCGGGATCGCTCCCGCGTGGACGGCCACGGCGGCGAAGTAGTTCGACTCGAACGCCCCCATTTCGAGCGCCATGCAACCGCCCGCCGAATGCCCGAAGAGGTAGACGCGCCGGGGATCGACGGCCGTCCGCGCGGCGACCGCGTCCACGACGTCCCGGAGAAACGCGGGCCCGTCGGTAGGAGTCGTCCAGTGGACGGAGTCGAGAGAATCCGGCCCGACAAGGACGATGCCCTCCTTGTCGGCAAGATCTTTCCAGGGCCGAACGAGCGTCTCCCCGTTTCGCGTCGAGCCATGGAGCAGCACGAGCAGCGGCCGGGGAGCAGGATCCTTCGCCTCGGGAACGTAAAGCCAGTAAGTCCGCGCCCGCCCCGAAGACGTTAGCGACAGCTTCCGAACGTCCGTCTTGGCGAGCAAGACCGAAGCGCCGGCAACCATCAGTCCGACACCGATAACCGCTCGCCACCGAACACCCATCCGCAGAATCCTACCCTCCACCCCGCCCGAGCCGACGAAGAGCGCAGCCCCCCGCCAACGTTTCTTCCGCCATCCCGGAGTCCCCGGCGCCAGGACCCGCCGGTGCGGATTTCATGACGCGGAGCTCCAAACGTCGGCGCCGTTCCCGGCGTCTAAGGAGGCGAGAAGGGAAGCCCGTTGACCGGTGTGCCTCGACTGGAGAATCGTTGCGACGACATCGGTAAGGGGGAATACCTGGACGAAACCGAAGTGCCGGGCCTCCCGACGGGGGACGAAGCGCTCCTCGAGGGATGCCGGCGAGGGGAAGTCGAAGCGTTCGAGCGACTGTACGCCCTCCACGGGGCGAGGATGAAGAGCATTGCCCGAAATCTGCTGGGACACGAGAGTGACGCCGAGGACGCCGTCCAGGAGGCGTTTCTGAAGATCTACCGGGGCGCCGGCTCCTTCCGAGGCACGGCGGCAGTCTCGACGTGGATCTACCGGATCCTCGTGAACGTCTGCTACGACGCCCTCCGGCGCCGGAAGCGGCGTTCCGAGGACGCGTTGACGATCGAATCGCCCGTCGGAGAGCGGGGACCCGCCGGCGTGCACGCAGCGGCCACGGGAGACCTCCCCCTGCGAATCGCGATCGAGCAGGGGGTCGCGCGGCTGAAGCCGCGGCAGCGCGACGTGTTTCTGCTGTCCGCGGTCGAGGGTTTCTCGCACCGCGAGATTTCCGAGGTCCTCGACATTCCGGAGGGAACGTCGCGGACGCTCCTGTTCGAGGCGAAGCGCCACCTGCAGGAGCTTCTGTGGGATCAGGGCGCCCGGAGCGCCGCGTCGTGAACGACACGGGCTGCCGCCGGGCGAAGGACGCCCTCCGCCGCGACGACGCGTCCGCGGTCGATCGGCTGCGCGTGCACGCCGCGCGATGTGACGAGTGCCGGGAGAGCCTCGCCCTGTGGGACGAGATCTCGAAGGCGGCGCCGTCGCTTCGAAAGGCGTGGGAAAGCCCCTCGCTCTTTCCGCGAATCGCCGCCGCCGTCGAGGAGGCGCGGGCGAGGCCGGCCGTGGAAGCTCCTGCCGTGCCCGAGTCGAAGCCCGGCCGCTTTCGCTGGATTCCCATGGCGGCCGCGGCCGCGCTCTTCGTTCTCGCGATGGTCGGCCTGCAGGTCTTCCGCAACAGCGGCGGTCGCGAGCCGCTCGTCAATGCGGCGTCGACGAAAGACCCGCTCTTGAACGACCGGTCGCTCGAAGACGTGGAGACGGCCGAGGCGAACTACGTCAGCTCGATCGACCGGCTTTCGACGCTCGCCCGGACGAGGATCGAGAACCCGACCACGCCGCTTCTCGTCAACTACAGGGAGAAGTTGCTTCTCTTAGACAGCGCCATCACCGAGACCCGCACCCAGATCGCCGGCAACCGCTTCAACTCACACCTGCGCCGCGAGCTCCTCGCCATGTACCAGGAGAAACAGCGGACGCTTCAGGAACTCATGAAAGAGGAAAAATCATGACGCAGCAATTCCTCCGCCGACTCGCCGCCCGATCGGGCTCGATCCTGCTGCCGGCGCTTCTCCTCGCCCTGCCGGCGGCGGCGCGCGCCGACTCGCGCGAGGAGATCTCCCGCGAGGTCCACAAGACTCTTTCGCTGAAGGCCGGGCAGCGGCTGGAAGTCGAGCACCAGAACGGGGACGTGCGCCTTCGCGGCGTCGCCGGCGGCGAGCTGAAGGTGGACGCCAAGATCCGGGTTTCCTCCTCCGACATGGAGGAAGCCAAGAAGTTCGCCGATGCCATTTCGCTCGAAATCGCCTCGACGGCGACGGGTGCGCGGGTCCGGACGCACTATCCGGACGGGAAGTGGTTCTCGGGATCCCGGCGCGTGTCGTTTGCCGTGGACTACGACATCATGGTGCCCGAGGCGGCCGCGGTCTCCGTCCGCAACCGGTTCGGAGACGTGTCGGCCGAGAATCTCAAGGGCGGAACGGAGATCCACAACGCCAACGGGCGCCTGACCTTCCGCGGCGGAAAGGGCCTCGCGCGGCTGGAGAACTCGTTTGGGCCCCTGGAGCTCGCCGGAAACTCGGGCGACGCCGAGATTTCCAACGCGAACGGCACGATGACGATCGCGGAGGTGGACGGGCTACTCCAAGCGCGCAACCGTTTCGGGCGCGTCACCATCGCCCGGGCGAAGAAGGTCGACTTCTCCGGAAGCAACGCGGACGTCTCCGTTTCCGTTTCGGGCCCGTCCTCGGTCACGACGTCGTTCGGCGCCGTGTCGGTGGTGACCGTGACCGGCGACCTCAAGGTCCAGAACAACAACGGCGCGGTCAGCGCCTCCGGTGTCACGGGCGAGACCGAGCTGAACGGGAGCTTCGCTCCGATCACCTTTTCCGACATCGGCAAGACCGTGCGGTGCGTGGGAACGAACGCGCGGGTCAGCGGCCGGAAGGTCGGAGGGCCGGTCAACGTGCAGAACACGTTCGGTCCGGTCGAGCTCTCCGACATCTCGGGCTCCGTCGACGTTCAGAACACCAACGGGTCCGTGCGCCTGCGGGACATCCGCGGGGGAGCGATCGTGCGCAACCGGTTCGGGACCGTGGACCTGGCCGGTATCGCGGGGGACGCGACCGTCACGAACGGGAACGGCACCGTGTCGCTGGCCAACGTCGAGGGCGCCGTCGACGCGCGCAATTCGTTCGGGCAGGTCACCGTCGCTCGGGCGAAGAAGGGCGCGAAGGTCAACTCGGGAAACGGGGGAGTCTCGCTCTCCGACGTGGGCGCCGCGTGCTTCGTCAAGACGAGCTTCGCGCTCGTAGAGGCGGCGCGCATCGCGGGCGACCTGACGGTCGAGAACTCGAACGGAGCCGTGCGGGCGTCCGACGTGAAGGGAGCGCTCGACGTCCGCACGTCGTTTTCGCCCGTAACGCTCGAAACGATCGCGGGCCCTGTCCGCGTCGACAACCAGAACGGCTCGGTGGAGGTGCGCGACGTGACGTTTGGCGGAAAGGCGTGCAACCGCGTGTCGCTGAAGACCTCGTTCGCGCCAATCCGCCTCTCGCTGCCGGCGAACGGGGGCTACACCCTCTCCGCGCAGACCTCGTTCGGAAAGATCAGCAGTGAGCTCCCGGTGACGACCACGGGCGCCGTCGGCGGCGATTCGCTCCGTGGAACGATCGGCGACGGACGCTGCGAGGTGACCCTGTCGAACCAGAACGGGAACATCGACCTGGTGAGGCAGGCGGGAAGGTAGGAAAGAGGAGAGAGGAGAGAGGAGAGAGGAAAGAGGCCCTCTCTCCTCTCACCTCGCTCCTCTCACCTTTTTTTCACCACCTGTGGTACGCGGGATGTCCTTCCTTCACCGCGACAAAAGTCCCGCGGCAGGTCGCCGTCGTCTTCCCGTTCGCCTCGAGGGTCGCTTCGACGACCGCGCGGTCGGCGGCGGACTCGACGACTTTCGCCCGCAGCGTGAGCGGCGCGTCCATCGGCGTAGGCCGCTTCAGGACCACGTGGAAATCCGCCGTCACCGTGCAGGGCGGGTTGGCGGCGCCCGACTGCTCTTTGAGGAAATGCGTTGCCGTCCAGTTGCTGTGGCAGTCGAGCAGCGCACCGCAGATCCCGCCGTTCAACACGCCGTCGAACGCGGCGTGGTGCGGCTCGGGCCGCCACTCGCAGACGACCTCGCCGCCCCGGACGAAGCTCTTGATACGGAGGCCTTTTTCGTTGGCGGGCCCGCACCCGAAACAGCGGTTCTCCGGCGCCCAGCGGTCCTGAAGCGATTGCACGGGGGCAGGATATCGCCGGAATTCCGGGAGAACCCTGCTTCGCTCAGGAGCAACTGAAAATCCGGCTGCACGCCGGAAAAGCGGGGCACAATTCCTCGATGTCCGATCCGATCGTTCTGCCCTCCGCCGTGCACGCCGGCGGCATCGACGAGCTCGTGCGGCTCGATCCCGATCACCCGGGCTTCCGCGACCCGGCCTACCGCGAGCGGCGCAACGCGATCGCCCGGCTCGCGTTCGAATACCGCGATGGCGATCCGGCGCCGCTGGTCCCCTACACGGACGAAGAGCAGGAGGTGTGGCGCCGCGTCTGGGAGAACCTGTCTCCTCTGCACCGTTCCTCGGCCGTCCGGGAGTGGCGCGCCGCGGCGGATGAGCTCGCGCTCGACACCCGCCGCGTGCCACAGCTTGCCGAGGTAAACGACCGATTTCGAGGGATCGCAGGCGTCGAGATGCTGCCGGTCGGCGGGCTGATCTCGGCGCGGGGCTTCCTTTCGGCGCTCGGGCGGGGGGTGTTTCTCTCGACCCAGTACATGCGCCACCACAGCCGGCCTCTGTACACGCCGGAGCCGGACGTCGTCCACGAGCTCGTCGGGCACGCCACGAGCTTTCTCGCGCCGGAGATCGTCCACCTGTCGCGGCTCTTCGGCGAGGCCGCCGTGTCCGCCGATCCCGCCACGCTCGAGCGGCTCGAGCGCGTTTACTGGTACACGCTCGAGTTCGGCCTCGCGCGGGAGGAAGACGACGTCCGCGCGTACGGCGCCGGGCTTCTCTCCTCCGCCGGCGAGCTCGAAGGATTCAGCCGGCGCGCGGTGCTCGCCCCGTTCGACCTCGAGCGCATGGCGAAGACTCCCTACGACCCGACGGACTACCAGAAGATCCTCTTCGTCGCGCCGAGCTTCGCCGGCATGGTCCGCGAAGTGGAAGCGTGGCTGCTGCGCGAGCGGGAAAAGGCGCAGAGACCGTAGCGCGACCGGCTTCCTCCCGTCCCGGTACAATTTCAGCCCCATGAACGACACCGAAGGCGCCGCCGCGCCCCTCTTTCGCGACCGCAGCCGCGCGCTGGTCGGGTTCGGCTGGCTCCTCATCGCCGCGGGGGCCGCCTGCGGGCTCTTCGCGCTGGCGCTCGGTGCGGTGACAGGGCTCGCGCCGGAGGGATCAGGCGCTCCGCCGCTCCGGACAATGGGGTTCAACGTCTTCTTCTACGCCGCGCTCGGGGCGTGCTTCGTCGTGGTCGGCATCGGGTCGATCCGGGCGAGACGCTGGGCCCTGGCTCTCGCGCTCGTGGTCGGATGGATCTGGCTCGCAACGGGCGCTCTCGGGGTTGTCGCCGTCGCGCTCCTCCTTCCGGTGGCGCTCTCCTCAACGGGCGCCGGAGGCGCGTCCGTCGGTTGCGCCGTCGGCGGGGCCCTTGCCTTCCTGCTCGTCTTCCTCGTCGCGCTCCCGCTGGCGGTCGTCCTTTTCTACCGGCGTCGAGACGTGCGGCTCACCGCGGAGTGGCGCAATCCGACGCCCGACTGGTCCGACCGCGTGACGCCGACGGTCCTCGGCGTCGTGGTCGCGCTCGCCTTTGGAGGCGTCGCGTGCCTCGTCTCGCTGCCGTTTCTCCGGGCGGTCCCGCTGTTGGGCTCCGTCGTCACGGGAGCTCCCGCGGCGCTCGTCCTCCTCGCCTTCTCGGTTCTCTCGTTCCTCCTCGCGTGGGGCAGCTGGCGCCAGTCGCCGGCGGCCTGGTGGGGCCTCGTCGCGCTGCAGGTCTTCAGCCTGGTCGATTTCCTGACGCTCCGCTCCCTGGACATGGCGTCGTACATGAGGCAGGCCGGTTACCCTGAGGACCAGGTTCAGCAGGTCGGGTCGCTGAACATCCTGGCGAACCCGGTGACGCTCTGGATCGCGGTCGGCGCGTCCGTGGCGCTCATCGCGTTTCTCGTGGCGATCCGGCGCCAGTTCCGGGGGCCCGGCTCGTCGCAGCGGCCTGAGAAAGCGTCCATATAATGAGAGTTCGCCCCGCCTGACCTGGCGTCGCGAAGGAGTCTTCCCATGCCGACCACGCCCGCCGCCGCCGACGAAACCCTCCATGCGAACGAAAGCGCGGAGGCTCGCCGCGACGCCCTGACGATCCACGACCACCGGACGGGGAAGGCCTATGAAGTTCCCATCACCGACGACACGATCCACGCGACGCATCTGCGGCAGATCAAGGTCGCTTCCGAAGACTTCGGGATGATGTCCTACGACCCGGCCTTTCTGAACACCGCCTCCTGCCGCAGCCGGATCACGTTCATCGACGGCGACAGGGGAATCCTCCGGTATCGCGGGTATCCGATCGAGCAGCTCGCCGAAAAGGCCAATTACATGGAGGTCGCGTACCTCCTCCTCCACGGCGAGCTCCCGACGAAAGACCAGTACGAAGAGTGGATCCACAACATCACGTTCCACACGATGATCCACGAGAGCCTGAAGACATTCATGGACGGCTTCAACCACGACGCGCACCCGATGGGGATGCTCATCGCGACCGTCGCGGCGATGTCGACCTTCTACCCCGGGGCGCGGGACATCCACAGTCCGGAGGGCCGAACCAGGCAGATCCACCGGCTGATCGCGAAGATGCCGACCCTCGCGGCGTTCGCCTACCGCCACAGCATGGGGATGCCGTACGTCTATCCCGACAACGACTTCTCCTACACCGAGAACTTCCTGAACATGCTCTTCCGGATTCCGGCGTCGAGCTGGCGCCCGAACCCGGTCCTCGTCCACGCGCTCGACGTGCTGTTCATCCTGCACGCGGATCACGAGCAGAACTGCGGAACGCACGTGATGCGCGGGATCGGCTCGTCGCACTCCGACCCGTATTCCGCCGTCGCCGGCGCCGCCGCCGCGCTGTACGGTCCGCTGCACGGCGGCGCGAACGAGGAAGTCCTGAAGATGCTCGAGGAGATCGGGACCGTTTCGCGGATCCCCGCCTTCATCGAGGAAGTGAAGAAGGGCCATGGCGAAAAGCGACTGATGGGATTCGGGCACCGCGTCTACAAGAACTTCGATCCGCGCGCGACCATCATCAAGAAGGTCGCCGAGGAGGTCTTCGAGGTCACGGGACGCAACCCCCTGCTCGACGTCGCCCTGGACCTCGAAAGGATCGCGCTCCAGGACGACTACTTCGTCAAGCGCAAGCTCTACCCGAACGTGGACTTCTATTCCGGCCTCATCTACCAGGCGATCGGCATTCCTACGTCGGCGTTCACGGTCCTGTTCGCGATCCCGCGCGTCTCGGGCTGGCTTGCGCAGTGGGAGGAGATGCTCCTCGATCCCGAGCAGAAGATCGCGCGGCCCCGGCAGATCTACATCGGGCCGGCCGCGCGCGATTTCGTTCCCCTCGAGAAGCGCTGAACATCGGCGCCGAGGCGCGATTCCGCGCCGTCCTCTTCGACTGGGACGGGACGCTTCTCGACTCCGCGGAGTCGAGCTTTCGCTCCTACTGCCGGCTCTTCGCGCCGTACGGAATCGACTTCACGCGCGAGGTCTTCGCCCGGACGTACGCGCCCGACTGGTACCGCACCTACGAGGGGATCGGCCTTGCCCGCGACAGATGGAAGGAAGCCGACGCGCGATGGCTCGAGATCCACGCCGAGGAGGCCTGCGCGCTGCGGCCCGGCGCTGCGGAGGCGCTCGCGAGTCTCGACCGCGCAGGCGTGACCGTCGCGCTCGTGACGAGCGGCAGCCGGGCCCGCGTCGAGCGGGAGCTCGTCCGTCTCGGCGTGCGCGGAGCGTTCGCGGAGATCGTGTGCGGCGAGGACGCCGTGCGCAAGAAGCCCGATCCGGAGGCCCTCTGGATCGCCTTGCGCCGCCTCGCGGTCGAGCCGGCCGACGCCGCCTACGTGGGCGACAGTCCCGAGGACGTCAACATGGCCCGCGCGGCGGGAGTGTTCGCGGTCGGGGTCGACGGCGGGTTCCCGAACGCCGAGGGGCTGCGGAAAGCGGGGCCGGATTTCCTCGCGGAGGACCTCCCCGAGGCAGTCGCGTTCCTTCTGCGCCCATAGAATCAGCCGCCATGACGCCCGGCCAGGTCGCCATCCTGATCGCCGCTTCGTTCGCGGCGGGCGTGATGAACGCGATGGCCGGCGGCGGCACGATCCTGACCTATCCCTCGCTCCTCTTCCTCGGACAGACGCCGATCATGGCCAACGCGACCTCGACGGTCGCGCTCTGGCCCGGCGCCGCGGCGAGCATGTTCGGGTACCGGAAGGAGGTCGCCGCCAACCGCGGATGGCTGAAGACCCTCTTCCTGCCGAGCCTTGTGGGAGGAGCGCTCGGCGCAGCGCTCCTCCTGCAGACTCCTTCGAAGACGTTCGGCCATCTCGCGCCCTTTCTGATCCTCTTCGCGACGATCCTCTTCATGCTGCAGGGCGCGGTGGCCCGATGGACGGGTACCTCGCACGAGAGAGCGCAACGAACTCCGGGGCGGCTCACGCTCGCCGTCCTCTTCCAGTTCTTCGTCGGCGTTTATGGCGGCTACTTCGGCGCGGGGATCGGGATTCTCATGCTGGCAGTGCTCGGCTTCCTCGGGCTCTCGGACATCCACGCCGCCAACGGGGTCAAGAATTTCTTCGGCATGTGCATCAATGGCGTCGCCGCCGCCTACTTCATCGTGCGCGGCGCCGTCGAGTGGAAGACGGCGTTGATCATGATCGCCGGGGGAATCGCCGGAGGCTATTTCGGGGCTCGGTTCGCCAAACGCATCGGCAAAGAGAAGGCCCGCGCGGCCGTCGTCGTCATCGGGTTGGTGATCGTGGCCGTGCTGCTCCTCCGGCAGGGCAACCTGTGAGCATTTCGGCCGAGACGGCTGACTTCACGGATGCCGCACCGGCCGCGCTGCGATCGGGCGGCCGGTCGCTTCCCGTCTCCGCGCTCGCCGCGGCCGCGGGAGCGACGAGCATCGTCGTCGGACTGTTGTGGGATATCTCCTGGCACCGTTCGATCGGCCGCGACACGTTCTGGACGCCGGCGCACATGGCGATCTACTTCGGCGGTCTTCTCGCTGCGGCCGGGGTGGCGCCGCTGATTCTCCGCGCCACGGTGCGGGAGGGGCCGGAGCGCAGCGCCTCCGTCAAGATCGGCCCCTTCCGTGGGCCTCTCGGCGCCTGGGTGATGCTCTGGGGAGCCGCCGCGATGCTCGCGTCCGCTCCGTTCGACGACTGGTGGCACGACGCATACGGGCTCGACGTCCGGGTGATCTCGCCGCCCCACGCCGTGCTCGCCGCCGGGATGGTCGGCGTCGTGGCCGGAGCGATGCTCCTCGCTCTCTCCGTGCAGAACGGCGCCCGCGCGCTCGACGTCCGGGCGAGCGGGGCGCTCTATGGCTGGGCGTCCGGGGTGCTCGTGACGCTCGCGGCGACCTTCATCGTCGAGTACACGTTTCCCCTTCACCAGCACGGCTGGCTCTTCTACGCGATCACCGGCGCCGTTTTTCCGTTCTTCCTCGTCGCGAGCGCCCGCGCCTCGAAGCTCTCGTTCGGCGCGACGCGCGCCGCTGCGATCTCCATGGCGGTCGTCGCCGTGATGGACTGGGTGCTTCCGCTGTTTCCGGCGCAGCCGCGCCTGGGGCCGATCTACAACCCGATCACGCGGATGGTGCCGTTCTGTTTCCCGCTCCTGCTCGTGTTTCCAGCGCTGGCCGTCGATGCCCTCCTGTCGCGCTGGAGGCGGCGATCGGACACGCTCCTCGCCGTAGCGCTCGGCGTCGTGTTTATCGGCGTCTTCCTTCTCGTCCAGTGGCCCTTCGCGTCCTTCCAGATGGCCCCGGCGTCCCGGAACTGGTTTTTCGCCGGGGATCGCTACTGGTCGTATTGGTTCCACCCCGACTCCCCGTGGCGGTACGGGTTCCAGGGCGGCCCCCACGACGGGATGACCGCCCAGGGTCTTGCGATCGCGGCTCTGCTCTCGAGCGCTTCGGTTCGTATCGGTCTCGCGGCGGGATCCTGGATGAGCCGGGTTCGGCGGTGATCGGGGAGTCGCGGAGCAGGCGCGGCGCGTGTCGCACCCTCGCCGGCCTCGCCGTCTTTGCAGCCGCGGCGACTCTTCTCGGTCACGTCGGAAGCCCCGACACGTTTTTCGACGGAGCCGCGGGCTCGTACCGCGTCCGCGTGACGGTGCGGCCTCCCGGCGTCGTGCCCGGCCGGGCGGAGATCTTCGTGCGGCCGGAGACGGAGGGAGTCACGGGGGTCAGCGTTCGGCCGCGGCGGTACGACGCGGGCCCCCGGGGAGCCCCGCCTCCGGATGAAGCGCGAAGAGTCGCGGGGGATCCCGGCCTCTTCACGGCGTCGCTGTGGCTGATGCGCGAGGGGGAGCACGCCGTCGAGATCGAGGTGGCGGGCAGCGCCGGTGTCGGACGGGTGGTCGTCCCGGTGGCCTCGGTCGCGACGCGGACGCTTCCGATGCGCGGGTCGCTCCTCGCGGTCATCCTCGCTTTCGCCGCGCTCCTCGTGGCGGGAGGCCTCGCGATCGTCTTCGCGGCGGCGAGCGAGAGCACGCTCGCCCCCGGCGAGACCGCCGGCGCCTCGAGGCGGCGCGTGGCGGTCATCGCGACGTGCGTCGCCGGCGTCGTGTTTCTTTTTCTCCTCGTCGGCGAGAACGCGTGGTCGAGGAAATCGCGGGAGGAGTCGGTCCGGAATCTCTTCAAACCCTACCGCGCCAGCGCGGCCGTCACGGCGGGACCCGACGGACGAGTGCTCCGGCTTTCGATCGACGACCGGGCGTGGCGCGGTCGAGGCTGGCGGCCGCTCATCCCCGATCACGGAAAGCTCGTGCATCTTTTCGCCATGCGCGAGCCCGGGCTCGACGCCTTCGCGCATCTCCACGCCGCGCCCGCGACCGACCGCGCGTTCGATGCGCCGTTCCCCTTGCTGCCCGCGGGCACCTACTCGGTCTTCGCGGACATGACCGACGACACCGGGTTCTCGCAGACCGTCGTCGCGCGGGTCAGCGTTCCCGCCGCGAGCACGGCTGCCTGGCCCGGTCCGCTGCCGGCGGACCCCGACGATTCGTGGCTCGCCGGAAAACCCGTTCCCGCGATCCTCACCACCTCCGGCCCTGCCGATCTCGGCGGAGGGATGGCGATGACCTGGGAACAACGCGCGGATCCGGTTCGGTCCGGCCGCGAGATGTCGCTCGAGTTCCTTGTGCGGGACGGCGCCGGTGCCCCCGTGCCGCTCGAGCCCTACATGGGGATGGGGGCCCACGCCGTGGTGCTTCGCGACGACGGTTCCGTGTTCGTCCACCTGCATCCCATGGGCACCGTGTCGATGGCGTCGATGGCTCTGCTCCCTCTCCCCGCGGGAGAGGGAGCGGGCGAGGGGGCAGTCCCGATGGACCACGCGGCGCACTCCGGGCTCGCCGCCGGCCGCGTCTCCTTCCCCTACGCGTTCCCGCGGCCGGGTCCGTATCGCCTGTGGGTGCAGGTGAAAGCGAACGGGACCGTCCGGACGGGAGTCTTCGACGTGCTGGTCCGTTGACGGTGGCGCGAGTCTTGAAGGAGGTCATCGCATGAGTTGGCTCGCCTGGCTCGGCATCGCGGTTCTGATCGGCGTCGTCGCCGCGGTGACCGGCATCAAGCCCAAGGGCTCGCGCCCGGTCGCGAGGACGCGCCTCATGGGCGTGGGGAGGTTCTTCCTGCTGCTCTTGATCGCGCTGTTCGCGTACCTCGCATTCCGGGCGCGGAGCGGCAACTAGGCGTCAGGACGTTTCCTCGAAAATGGGCAGCGCGGCCGGCGGCTTGACCGAGTCCGCTTCGGCGTCCTCGCCGTCGCCCTCGAGGCCATGCAGGGAGACCCCGAGAAGCCGCACGGGGCGTTTTCCCGCTTCCGTCTTCTCGACGAGGTCCAGGGCCCGCGCGCGGATCTCCTCGGTGGACTGCGTCGCGGGGCGCCGCGTCTCGCTTCGCGAGATCGTCTGGAACGTCGCGTACCGCAGCTTGAGGGTGACGGTCCGCGCGAAGAGACTCTTGCGGACGAGCGCCGCGGCGGCGTGCTCCGCGAGCGCCGCGATCTCGCCGCGCACCCGCTCGAGCTCGATCAGGTCTTTGGCGTAGGTCTCCTCGCAGCCGATCGACTTGCGCTCCCGGTTCGTCTCGACGGCGCGGTGGTCGATCCCGTGTGACAGGTTCCGCAGCCACTCGGCGGAGGAGCCGACGGCGCTTCGCAACGCCTCGTCACCGGCCGTGCGGACGTCCACGAGGCGCTCGATCCCCACGGCGCGCAGGCGTCGGGCGGTGACGGGTCCGACGCCCCACAGGGCGTCCACGGGCAGCTTCTGGAGGAACGACTCCACGCGCTCGGGCGCGATGACGGTCAGCCCGTCCGGCTTCTTCCATCCCGACGCGATCTTCGCGAGGAACTTGTTCGGCGCGACGCCGGCCGACGCTGTGAGCCCTGTCTCCTGGCGGATGCGCCCCTTCAACCGGCGCGCGACCTCGACGCCGAGCGGCAGGCCCCAGGCGTTCTCCGTGACGTCCAGGTACGCCTCGTCGAGCGACAGTCCTTCGACGAGCGGGGTCGCCTCGCGGAAGATCTCGAACACCTGCTTCGAGACGGCGGCGTACTTGGAGAAGTCCGGCCGGACGATGACGAGCTCCGGGCAGAGGCGGACGGCGCGGCTCATCGGGATCGCCGAGCGCACGCCGAACGTCCGCGCCTCGTAACTCGAGGCCGCGACGACGCCGCGGCTCTCCGGGCGCCCGCCGACAGCGACGGGCCTCCCCTTCAGAGACGGATCGTCGCGCTGCTCGACGGACGCGTAGAAGGCGTCCATGTCGACGTGGAGGATCCGGCGAAGTCCGTCGGGCATTCCCGCATTCTCCGTCGGAAGCGTCTCGACGGCGACTTCAGTACGCGGCCAGCAACCGCGCGGCTCGCTCGACGTCGGCCTCCGAAGGAAGGAAAAACTCCTCGAGGGGAGGCGAGTACGGCACGGGCGTGTCGAGGGCGCCGACGATCCTCACCGGCGCGTCTAAGTGCTCGAACGCCTCCTCCTGCACGATGGCGGCGAGGCTCTCGCCGATACCGCCCGTGCGAGAGTCCTCGTGGACGATCAGCACCCGGTGCGTGTGTCGCGCCACGGCGAGGAGCGCCTCCCGGTCGAGCGGCGCGAGGGTGCGCAGGTCGAGGACGGCCGCCTCGATTCCGTCCTTCGCGAGCTTCTCCGCGACGCGCATCGCGACGTGCACGTACGCGCCGTAGGACACGATCGAGAGCGCGTCACCCTTGCGGCGCAGCGCCGCCTTGCCGATCTCGATCGGCGCGGGGGCCGCGTCGGGAAGCGCCTGCTTGATCCGCGGGTCGCGGTAGAGAGCGATGTGTTCGTAGTAGAGAACGGGATCGGGGTCGGCGACCGCCGCGGCCATCAGCGCGCGGGCGTCGTGAGGGGTCGACGGCACGACGATCTTCAACCCCGGTGTCCGGTAGAACCAGGGCTCCGTGTTCTGGCTGTGGTACGGGCCGGCGTGCCGCAGGCCGCCCCACGGCATGCGCAGCACCATGGGCACGGATGCTCCCCAGCGGTACCGCAGCTTCGCTGCGTTGTTCACGAGCTGGTTGAAGCCGGTGGCCACGAAGTCGTTGAACTGCATCTCGCCGATGGGCCGTTGTCCGGCGAGCGCGGCGCCGACGCACACGCCCAGGACGGCGCCTTCCGCGAGCGGCGAGTTCAGGATCCGGTCCGAGTGGCGTTTCAGGAGCGGCCGCAGGAGGAGGAACGCGTTTCCGTACTTTCCGCCGACGTCCTCGCCGTAGACGAAGACACGGGGATCCCGTTCGAGCGCGTCCCCGACCCCCAGCATGACCGATTCGAGGAACGTCCGCCCCTTCGGGTCGAACGCGGGCGCGGCCTCGAGGGGCGGCAGGGCGGACGGAGCGGCGCCGTGC
>JALZAT010000098.1 GCA_030948185.1 Acidobacteriota bacterium | reverse complement strand
CGCCCGTTCCCGGCTCGAGACCGACCGCGGCCGCGACGCGGCCGACGGCTCCCGCGGCGGCGGCAGCAGCCGCGAAGCCCGAGGCACCCGCCCAAGGCCGGGCGAGCTGGACCGCCCGCGCCGCTCGCGACAAGAAGCGTCTCGCGGCGGAGAAGTCGACCCGCTTCGCGATTCAGCTCGAGCTCGCGTGCGAGACGCCGTCGCTCGTCGAAGCGTGGAAACACGATCGTCCGGGCGGCAACATGTGGCTCCTGACGACGGCGCACGGCGGACGCGAGTGTTTCAAGGTTCTCTGGGGCCGCTATCCGAACCTGGAGGCGGCAAAGCGAGCCAAGGCCCGGGCACCCTCGTTCTTCCAGACCGCGACCAACCAACCCGCCGTGGTGCGCGTGAAGTGATCAGAAAGCGGCTGCGCCTGAGAGGTTTAGGAGGGGACCGCGTCGTTCTGCTACCCTTTCCGACAACCCTCGAGGAACCATGAATATCGGCCGCTCCGGGTTTCGCGGTTCGCTGGCGGAAACGCCCCTGCCCCAGGTCCTGCGGCGGATCTTTCTCGAGAGTCTGAAGGGCACCCTGACCCTCGTGCAGGGGGACGAGACGCGGCATCTCTTTTTCGAAAAGGGCGAGCTGCGCACTGCGACGTCCTCGCGCGAAGGGCAGCGAATCGGCGCGTTCCTGAAGCGCCGCGGCTGGATCACCGACGAAGACCTCTCGTGGGCTCTCGAGACCGTCGCGCAGCAGGGCCGCGCCCGGCTCGGGAAGATCCTCGTCGAGAAGGGGCTCGTCTCCCGCCAGGTGCTCGACGCGGAGATGCGGCGGCTCGTGGAGGAGATCGTCTTCTCGACCTTCGCGTGGGACCAGGGCGAATACCGCTTCCAATCCTCGACGGGGGTTCTCGATCCCGACGTGGCGCTCACGCTGTCGACGGCCGCGATCATCGTGGAAGGCATTCGGCGCCTTCCGGATAACGAGGGCTTTCTCCGCCTGCTCGGCCAGGCGCACTCGGTTCCGATCCTGGCGACGGATCCGATGTCCCGCTACCAGTACCTCCCGCTGACTCCTCAGGAGGCATACCTTCTGTCGCGGGTCGACGGCGTGCTCGACATCGAGTCGCTCCTGAAGATCGGAGGGACATCGCGAGCGGGAACGGCCAAGACGCTCTATGCGCTCTTCTCCTGCGGCATCGTGGAGTGGAAGAAGGAAGGCGCTCCGGTGGGACATCCGGGAGGCTTCGAGGGTTTGAACGTCGTCGTCGACGCTCACCCCAAGGACGGGACACCCGGCCACTCCGAGCTCGTGCGGAATACCTACCGGAGGATCGACTGGCTCTCTCACTACGAGCTCCTGGGCGTGCCGACGAACGCCTCCCAGGAGCAGATCGGGAAGGCGTACTTCGAACGGAGCCGCCTCTTCCACCCCGACCTTCGCCATCGCGAGGACCTGGGAAGTCTCGAACGGGAGCTCGCGGCGGTTTTCGAGCGCCTGAAGCTCGCGAGCGAAGCCCTCTCCGATCCCGCGCGGCGCCGCGAATACGACGAGTCGCTCGACGCCGCTCCCGTTCCGGTGGCCGTCGTCGAAACGGCGTCCGATCCCGCGGCGCGGCGGCATCTCGCGCAGCAGAGCTACAGCCGGGCTCGTCAGCTGATCGAACAGAAGGATTTCCACCCCGCGGTCGAGATGCTGCGGGAGGCGATCCGTTTCGTCCCGGACAACGCGGAGTACCGCCTCCTCCTCGGGCAGGTCGAGCTCAAGAATTCGCTCTGGATTTCGAAGGGACTGGAGAACCTCAAAGAGGCGGCGCGACTCGAGCCGCGCAAGGTGCAGTACATCCGCGCGGCGGCGCGAGCCCTGCTGCAGCACGGCCGAAACGACGAGGCGGAGACGTTCGCCCGCCGCGCCGTCGAGCTCTCTCCCTCCGAGGAGAATCAGGAGCTGCTCGACCAGATCCTCCTGGGGACTCCGCCCGCATCCGCACCGGAGCCCGTCGCGATCGAGCAGAGTCCCGCCGAGGACACACCCGTCGAAGCGTCGGCCGGTGGCCCCCCGACGGAACGTCCCGGACTCTTCTCGCGCATCTTCCGGTCCCGGAATTGATCCCGGTCCTGACCGGCCTCGGCCTCGCGGTCGCGGCCGGTCTGAACGCCTGGGCCGTGATCCTCCTTTTCAACGGGCTCTACCTGCTGCTTCCTCAGGATTTCCCCGGCGGAGTCTCCGCGTTTCTCGCGAGCCCCGCGATCTTTCAGATCGCTCTGGTGATGTTTCTCGCGGAATTCGTCATCACGAAGATCCCGTTTGCGGATCGCTTCTGGGAAGCCGCCCACACTCTTTTCCGTCCCATAGCCGGCGCACTGCTCGCGCTCGCCTGCCTCGGGGAAGTCCACCTGATCGCGCGCATCGGAGTCGCCGCGCTCGCCGCGATCGTCACCCTCGCGGCGCATGCCGCGAAGTCGACGAGCCGCCTGACGTCGACCGCGGCGACCCGCGGCTGGGCGCAGTTCACCCTCTCGATCGCCGAGGACGCGGTTGCGGTGATGCTCGCGATCCTCCTCTTCTTCCAGCCCTGGCTGACCGCGCTCGTCCTCGCCGCCCTCGCCGCCGTGCTCCTGATGCACTGGCCGCGTGTCTGGCGGGGAATCCAGGTGCTCTTCTTCCGCATCCAGCATCCCCGCAGGGGAGCGAAGGCGGCGGGATAGCTGTCAGCTATCCGCCGTCAGCGAGTTGGTCACCGGATGCCTTACTACCTGGACGGCAACAACCTGATCGGATTGGCGAGGCGGACCGCCCGGCCGGGAGAGGACGACCGCGCCGCTCTCCTTTCCGAGATCGCCGCCCGGCTTCGCGGGAATCGCTCCTCCATCCGGGTTTTCTTCGACGGAGAAGGACGGGCCGCTTCTTTCGGCTCGCTGACCGTGTCGGGCACGGGCGGTTCCGCGGATGAGGCGATCGTGCGGGAAATCGGGAAGGCAGCGGACCCGCGTCAGATCACGGTCGTGACGGCCGATCGGGAGCTCGCGCGGCGCACCCGCGATTTCGGAGCGAAGACGATGGCGCCCGCCGACTTCTGGAGCCGATTTGGCGGCTCGGCGGCTCCGGAGCGTTCGAAGCCGGCGCAAGTCGACGTGGACGAATGGCTGGACTACTTCGCGGACCCGAAGAACCGCCGCTGACGCAGCGTCTCGACGAAAAGAGGCTCCGAGCGGGTCGCTAAGCCGAATTCTGTCGGTCCCGGTTTCCCGGTACCGCCGCGATCATTCCTCTAGACCCGAGGTTGCCCTCGGGTTCCAGCAGCCGACCCGGAGACGGTCCCGCCTCGCGGCGGGATGGGACGGGCGCCCGACCGTCTCCCTATTTGGCCTTGCTCCGCATGGGGTTTGCCGTGCCCCCGGCGTTGCCGCCGGGGCGGTGCGCTCTTACCGCACCGTTTCACCCTTGCCGTGCTTCCCCGTGAGGGGTCGCAGGGCGGTTTGTTTTCTGTGGCACTTTCCTTCGCGTCGCCGCGACCGGGGGTTACCCGGCATGCCGCCCGTTCGGAGTTCGGACTTTCCTCCCCGATTTCTCGGGGCGATCACGTTGGCCCGCTCGGAGCCGACAGAATTCTATCAGGACCGTCGCCTCGGCTGCGCTTCGCTCCGCTCCGGCTCCCGCACATGTATCAGCGATGCGTGAAATCACCTCCCTCTCCCGGTGGGAGAGGGGTTGGGGTGAGGGCGGGTCCCCTCGTCGCGTACCATTCGCGAGAACGTGTCCAACCTGGTTCGGCCCCCGCGCCTTCGGCCCGGCGCTCGCATTGGCGTCGCGGCGGTGTCGGGGCCGGTGGACCCGGAGAAGCTCGCCGCGGGCGTTCGCGCCATCGAGGCGCGCGGGTACCCGGTCGTGCTGGCGGACAACATCCGCGATACCGACGGCTTTCTTGCCGGAACCGACGACTCCCGCGCTTCCGGTTACCGGCGGCTCGTGACGGATCCTTCCGTCGACGCGATTTTTTTCGCGCGCGGAGGGTACGGGTCGTCCAGGATCCTCTCCCGGCTCGACCCCGGTGAGATCGCCGCAAACCCCAAGATCCACCTCGGCGGCTCGGATCTGACCGCGCTTTTCGCCTACCTCGCCCGAACGGCGAATCTCGTGACCTTCTACGGACCGATGGTGGCGGTCGAGATCGGATCGGGGAGAGATCTCGACTGGTCGCGCGTCCTCTCCGGGGAAGCTCCCGCCGCGCACCGGTTCGGGTCGGCCGAGGTCCTGCGGGGCGGCGTCGCGGAGGGGCCCCTCGTCGGCGGGTGCCTCTCCCTGCTCGCCTCGCTCGCGGGCACTCCGGACGCGATTCGCCCGGCGGGCGGCATCCTTTTCTGGGAAGACGTGGGCGAGGAGCGCTACCGACTCGACCGTCTGTTGACCCAGTTGGAGCGCTCGGGTACCCTCGAAGGCCTGCTCGGCATGGTGATCGGATCGGTCGTCCCGGGGCGCGGGGAGTCGCCGGATGCGGTTCGCGATTACCTCCGCGGACGCTTCCTGAGCTTCCCCTTTCCCGTCGCGATGGGCCTTCCGGCCGGCCACGTCGACGCGCCGCGAACGCTTCCGCTCGGACTTCCCGCGCGCCTCTCGGTCGACGGCGACGGCGGCGGATCGCTCGCGTTTGCCGGGCCCGGTGTCGCATGAAGGCCGTCTTCAAATCGGGAACTGCCGGGGGCGGCAAGAGCCCTTTCGACCGGTTCGTCGTCAGCCATCCGATGGGCGACATCATCTTTTCCGAGGGCGACATCGGAACCGAGATGTTCATCATTCAGTCGGGTGTCGTCGAGCTGTTCAAGTCGATCGCGGGAGAGACGCGCGTGCTCGCCACCCTGGAGAAGGGCGATTTCTTCGGGGAGATGAGTGTCCTCGAGGACGTCCCGCGAAACGCCTCCGCCCGCGCGAAGACGGACGTCGAAGTGGTGCGCATCAACGGCGCCACGTTCGACACGATGCTGAAGAGCAACACGGAGATCGCGATCCGGATGATGCGGAAGCTCTCGCGGCGCCTGCGCGACGTCTCCTCGATGCTCGAGGAGGCGCTCGGCCGCCGGGTCGCCGAAGAAGAGCGGCCCGCGATGCGCAAGCCGATCGTTCCGAAGCACCCCTTCCGCCTGGTCGGCAACGACGGCGCGGCGGAGTTCTTCCTGAATCGAGAAGGCGACACGCTCGTCGGACGCGCGGATCCGGTGACCGGCATCACGCCGGACGTCGACCTCACCCCGCTCGACACCCAGCGCTCCACCTCCCGCCGCCACGCGAAGCTCTACCAGATGGGCGGTACCTTCTACGTCATGGAAGAGATCGGCGTGATGAACGGGACCTTTGTCAACGACAACCGGCTCGCGACCGGCGCACCGATGGCGATCCAGAACGGCGACGTGTTGAAGTTCGGGCTCGTCCCTCTCACCTTCTACAGCTCGGAATCCTGAGGAGCCGCCCGTGAAGGGCGCCGGACCGCCGCAGTCCGTCGGCGCTCAGATGCCCTCGCTCCCAGATCTCCGGCCCTCTGATCCCGTCTTGCGGGTTCCCCGGCTCGGGCCGGCGCGCGCGGCGAGGCTCGAGAAGGAGGGGATCTCGACCGTCGGCGACTTCCTCCTCGCGCTCCCATTCCGGTACGAAGACCGGCGGCGCTTCGCCACGATCGGTTCGCTCGCAACCGGGGTGGCGGGCACCATCCGCGCCCGGCTTTCGAGCGTGCGCTCGACGCGGATGCGCCGGGGAACCCTGCGGATCGAAGCGCTCGCCGACGACGGCACGGGAGCGGCTCGCGTGGTGTGGCACAACCGGTACCCGTCGTTCGCCACGAGCGCCGAGGGGGCGTTGGCGGTCCTCTACGGGACGCCGGCGGTGGGCCCGCGGGGCGAGCTTCGCATCGAGAACCCCGAGACCGAGTTCTTCACGCTCGAGGGCGCCGATGCCGATCCGCTCCACTCCGGCCGAATCGTCGGCATCTACCATCGTGCCGGCGGAATCGCTCCACGACCCTGGCGGACGCTCGTCCGGGCCGCACTCGATCGGCTGGGAACCGCCTGGACGGGAGCGAGCGCTCCGGCCGCGGATCTCCGGAAGGCGCTCGAAAGCGTCCACTTTCCGTCGTCGGAGGAAGAGGCCGCCGCGGCCCGGCGGGTGCTCGCGGCCGAAGAGATCCTCGTGCTGGCGGCGGGAATCGAGCGGCGCCGCGCGCGCCTTCGTGGCCGTCCCGGTATGGTGCTCCGCGCCGACGACGCGCTGCGGGCGAGGACGAGAGCGTCCCTGCCGTTCTCGCTGACGGGCGCGCAGAAGCGCGCCGTGCGGGAGATTGCCGGTGACCTCGCCTCGGGTCGCGCCATGGCGAGGCTTCTCCAGGGAGACGTCGGCAGCGGCAAGACGGTCGTCGCCGGCCTCGCGTTTCTGCTCGCCGCGGCGAACGGGGCGCAGGGGGCGCTCATGGCCCCGACGGAGATCCTCGCGGAGCAGCACGCCGCGACCCTGGCGGCCTGGATGGAGAAGGCGGGCATGCGGCTCGGACTTCTCACGGGCCGGGTGCGGGGCCGCGAACGGCGAACGCTCCTCGCCGCGCTCGAGAGGGGCGACGTGGACCTCCTCGTCGGGACCCACGCGCTGATCGAGGCGCCGGTCCGCTTCCGGCGGCTGGCACTCGTCGTGGTCGACGAGCAGCACCGGTTCGGAGTCGCGCATCGGGCGCGCCTCTTCCGCAAGGGGGAGAGTCCGCACGTGCTCGTGATGACGGCGACTCCAATTCCGAGGTCGCTCGCGTGGGCCGTGTACGGCGAGCTCGACCTCTCCATCCTCGACGAGAAGCCGCCGGGCCGCGCAACCATCGTCACCCGCGTGCGCGACGCCTCGGCCCGGGACCGGATCTACGAGTTCGCGGCAAAACGGTTTGCCCGGGGCGAGCGTACCTATGTCGTCGTTCCCGCGATCGACGAAGGGGAGCGGGAATTGGCCGCAACGCGCGAGACGGCCCGGCGCGTCGCGGCCGCGGCGCCGGGTGTCCCCGTCGGGGTGCTCCACGGCCGGCTTCCTGCGGAGGAGCGCGCTGCCGTGCTCGCCGCGTTCGCGCAAGGACGGATCGGAATCCTCGTCTCCACCACGGTGGTCGAGGTGGGGGTGGACGTCCCGGAAGCGACGCTAATGGTGGTCGAGAACGCGGAGTCGTTCGGTCTCGCGCAGCTGCACCAGCTGCGGGGCCGCGTCGGGCGGAGCGCCCGCCCTTCCTGGTGCGCCCTCATCGTCGGAGAGAACGCGAGCGAAGAAGCTCGCGCGCGGCTGTCGGTGCTCGAGGAGACGTCCGACGGCTTCGTGATCGCGGAGCGCGACCTCGAGGTCCGCGGACCCGGCGACCTGCTGGGAGTCCGGCAATCGGGTCTTCCCGCTCTGCGCGTCGCCGACCCGGTCGCGGATCTCGCCGCGATCGGAGAGGCGCGCCGCGAAGCGAGCGGGCGGATCGAAGCGGGGGAGTCGATCGAGAGCGAGCTGTTCGACAGGCGGACGGTCGACAGTCCTTGAGGGCGCCGCGCGGCGCGCGTGGTAGAACCTCGTCGTCAACGTCGGAAAGGAGTCTCTGCTTGAAAGTCCTCGTCACGGGTGGAACGGGCTTCGTGGGAACGCACCTCGTCAACGGCCTTCTGCGGCGGGGCCACTCGGCCGCCGTTCTGGCCCGCCATCCGGACGCCGCCCGCAACCGGTACAACCGTCCCGTCGAGTCGGTTCCCGGCAACGTGCTCGATCCGGCGTCGCTCGCGCGCGCCTGCGCCGGACGCGACGCCGTCATCCACCTCGTCGGAGTCATCTGGGAAAGGGGGGAGCAGACCTTCGACCGGATGCACCGGGAAGCGCCGGCCAACGTCGTCGCGGCGATGCGGTCCGCCGGCGTGCGGCGGCTGCTCCACATGAGCGCCATGGGCGCTTCCGACGACGCTCCGTCCCGCTACAGCCGTACCAAGGCGGCGGGGGAGCGCGTGGTCCGCGACTCGGAGCTCGACTGGACGATCTTTCGCCCCTCGCTCGTCTTCGGCCCCGGGGACGGCTTCGTGTCGCTCCTCGCCGGGCTCGTCCGGCGAAATCCCGGGTTCATTCCCGTGATCGGCTCCGGAAATACCCGCTTCATGCCGGTGTCGATCCGGGACGTCGTTCGGATCTTCCTGGATTCCCTGGAGAAGCCGGAAACCATCGGGCAGACCTATGACGTCGGCGGCACGGCCATCTTCACCATGAACGAGATCTATCGCGACATCGCGCTCGCCGTCGGCAAGCGGAAAAAGCCCCTGCTGCACTTCCCCCTCTGGTGGGGCCGCTTCCTCGCCGGGCGTTTCGAGGCAGCCGCACACGGCGGCTGGGTCGAGGCACCGCCCCTGACCCGGGATCAGCTCGCCAGCCTGTCACGGGACAACGTTGCGGACACGTCGAAGACCGACGCGGTCTTCGGCCCCGCCGAGAATGAGTTCCGGCTGGGAATCCGGGAATACGTTCACCCTGAGAACGTGCACGACCCGAGAGCGGGATTCGGGGAAGAAGTGACGCTGGAGCCGGTGAAGGTCGTGCGGGTGCGTTGAGAAAGCGACGAGGAATCTAAATTGTCATCCTGAGCGGAGCGAAGGATCTGCCCTGTCACCCGTCGTGGCAGATCCTTCGTCGCTGCGCTCCTCAGGATGATCGCGAGTGTCCGCTCGCGACCCTCGCGATCACTTCGGCTCGTCTTTCTCCTTCGACAGGCGGTAGCCCGCGCTCACGGCGTCCGCTTCGGACATGTACTTGCCCCGCTTCGTCTTCCCGTACCAACGATCTCCCTCCCGGTGGAAGATCTTGGTTTCGGTGTTCACCCAGACCATTCCGGGCGAAGGCGGCGGCTGGTATTGCGCCGGAGCGGAGCTCGCCTTGGAGGAGGCCGCGGCAGGCGCATTCGCGGACGCCGGGGCTCCGGGCGGAACCGGCGCGGACGAGGACGCGGTCCGCCCACCGGACACCGTCACCATGGAAGAGATCTTGTTGATGGTCGCCTGTGACACGCCAGCCCGCGAGAGGTCCGCGACCGAGGAATAGGGCCGGCCCCCCACGATCTTCTTTGCGGTCACCTCGCCGACACCGGGCAGCGCCTCGAGATCCTTCTGGGACGCCGTGTTCAGGTCCACGAGACCCCCTGCGGCGGCTCCGCTTTTCGGAGCGTTCGAGGCGCCCGAAGGACCCGCGGAGCGCGAGGAGGAGGCCGAGCGGCTCCCGGACGCCGTGACCATCGGCGAGATCTTCTGGATCGTGGTTGCGGAGACTCCCGCCCTGGACAGGTCGGCAACGGACGCGTAGGGGCGGCCCGCCATGATCTTCTTCGCGGTCGCTTCACCGACTCCCGGAAGGGCTTCGAGATCCTTCTGGGACGCGGTGTTCAGATCGACCGGGGTCGAAGACGAAGGAGACGACGGTGAGGAGGAGGCCGCCGAGCGCGCGGACGCGGGAGCGGGCGGCGGGGCCGCCGCGCCGGTGCGTCCCGAGCCGGCCGCCGGGGCCGGTGCCGATTTGGCGCCGGCGGAGCGGCC
>JALZAT010000130.1 GCA_030948185.1 Acidobacteriota bacterium | reverse complement strand
GATGACGACGGCGCGGCCGCCGCTCACCGGCGGCGCGACCCGAACGCTGCGCGAGCGATCCGTCCCGCGGCCCACGCCGCCAGGGCTCCGGAGGCGGCGCCCGCGAGCGCGCCGGCGATCGGCACGAGGCGCGGCGACTTCCGGGCGAGAGAGCGCCTCGCGCCGCGAAGAAATCCCCGGCGGAAGACGCGAGCGCCCCCGGCGATGGCGAGAGCGCCCAGGGCGGAAGCGGCCCGCTCGACCGGCGTCGTCTTACGCCGGCTCGCGTGCGCGATGGCGAGAGCAAGGCCGTTCAACGACCGGACCTGGAAGGACAGGTCGGCGGCCAGGGGCAGCACGGGGATGAAGCTCGCCGGAATCGAGGCGAGCGCGCCGATCACGGCGCACTTCGCGGCGGCCCGCGCGGTCAGATGGCCGGCGAGCTCGCCGGCATCGGCGTCCGGGTAGTGCTCCCGGATCCGGCGGATCTCGGAGTCGAGCTCTTCCTCGTCGACCAAGAGCACGGAGCGGGCAAGGTCGGAGTACATGGCCGAAATCCTACCGGAGCGAGCCCGTGCAATGTAATTCCCCCGGCTTTGCGCGTGTTATCTTCGAGAACGTTCGAAAAAGGAGCTTTTGCGAATGAGAAAACTGACCATTGTCTTGACGCTGCTGTGCGCGCTGCCCGTCATGGCCGCCACGCAGGCGAATGCAAAGGGAAAGGGAAAGGGGAAGAAACCTGTGTCTTCAACGCCTCGCGATTACGCAAATACGCTCGCGACCCTGCAGACCGACGCCGGCGACGTCACGATCCATTTTTTCCACGACAAGGCGCCGAAGCACGTGGAAAACTTCGTGGATCTCGCCGCGAAGGGCTTCTACGACAACACGTTTTTCCATCGGGTCATCCCCGGGTTCATGATCCAGGGCGGCGACCCGAACACAAAGGGCCCCGAAGACGCCACGCACCGGTTTGGAACGGGCGGAAACGTCGTGAACGGGAAAGAGAACCGGTTGAAGTCGGAGTTCAACGACACCTCCCACAAGCGCGGAATCGTCTCGATGGCGCGGTCCGCGGACCCGAACTCGGCGTCTTCGCAGTTCTTCATCGTCGTGAAGGACTCGACCTTCCTCGACGGGCAATACACGGCCTTCGGCGAAGTCGTTTCGGGCATGGACGTCGTCGACAAGATCGTTTCGGCCCCTCGCAACTCGAGCGACCTGCCGAACCAGCCGACACGCATCAAGAAGATTCTTCTCACGCAGGCCAAAGGTTGACGGGTTGATGACCGCCGTTTCCTGATTTCGGCGCCCCTGGTGAACTCCCTCGAGCTCTCCGCAGGTTTCCCAGGACTCGTGGCGCTTGCCGAACGCACGCGCCACGAGCCCGTCTCCTTCGAAGTGCTCCCCGGCGACGTGGGGAGGCGCCGATACGTTCGCCTCTTCCTGCACGACAACCGGAGCGTTCTCGGAGTCGTCTATCCGGATGAAGAGACGGATTCGCGCCGCCGGTGGACGGCCGCGCGCTCCGTGCTCCGCGACCGGGTGAGAGTGCCGGTCCTGATCGCGGATGACCAGCGCGGCAACCAGCTCGTGGAGGACTTCGGCCCCTTGGACCTCGCGACGAAGCTCTCGGGATCTCCGGGCGACCGTGGATCGTGGCTCTCCCGCGCGGCGAGCGCGGCCGTCGCCTTCGCGCAAACGGAAGATCCGGGCATCAACGCGCCCTTCGAGGCCGCGCTTTTCCGGCGCGAGCTCGAGCTGGCGCGGGAGGCCGTGTTCGACCTCTACCTCCGCACCCCTCTTTCCCGAGAGGAGCGGGCGGTGCACGATCGGTGGGCGGACGCTCTCGCGGCGGAAGTCGCGGCGCATCCCCGAGCGCTCTGCCACCGCGACTTCCACGGCAACAACCTCTTTCCCGCGGAAGATTCGATCGCCGCGATCGACTTCCAGGATCTCCGGACCGGCCCCGACTCCTACGACCTCGCATCGCTCCTCTGGGAGAGGACGACGCTCGAGTGGATGACGGCGGATCTCGCCGACCACGCGGTCGAAGAGTTCATTCGCGCCCGGAAGATCGAGGCGCCGCCGTTTCGCGAGCGGTTCCGGCGCGTGCTCCTCCAGCGGGCCTGGAAGGTCTGCGGCACGTTCGCCCGCGCCGTGTCCTCGGGGAGGGGGGAGGCATACAAGCGGTACCTCCCGGGAGAGATCGAGCTCGTCGGCCGGCTTCTCGGAGACGGGACCGAAGACCGAGAGTTCCGAAGGATTTACGAGGCCCGTCTGGCCGCTCTGGTAAGCTGACCCCGTTCGAAGGAGAACCCCCTATGTTCGGTTCTTTGGGCGTCCCCGAGCTTCTCATCATCCTGCTGATCGTCATCATCATCTTCGGGGCCAACAAGCTCCCGCAGCTGGGACGAGGACTCGGTCAGGGGATGCGCAACTTCAAGGACTCCATCAAGGACGCTTCCTCCGACGAGAAGCCGCCCGCCCCGCCGGTCCAGCCCAAATAGCGGTTTTCCGCCCTCCACATATCCAACCACCAGGGGTGTAGGGGCGGGGCTTGTCCCCGCCCGCCCGGTGGTAGCCCCTGAATGACGCGGGCGG
>JALZAT010000129.1 GCA_030948185.1 Acidobacteriota bacterium | reverse complement strand
ACGCGACTGCGCGCTCACGAAACTCCGGCGGGTGCGGCCTCGGCATACGGACTCCTTCCGGAGGAGCGATCGCTCCTCACGCTAGGTGTCCGGTCAACCGGGGCAAGCTCATAGATAGGTAGAGCACCCTTCGTCAGCGACGAAAAATGGAACTCTTGGTACCAATGCCGCTGGTCCCGAAGCTTATGGACCTGACGTAGAAGGACGCTCGGCTCGGGGAGCTTGAGGCAGCCAACAGCAAAAAACCGGTCCTGCGCAATCGTGCCGCTCTCATCGAGGAACGCGACCGCAGTCGGGAGATCTGCCGGCAATCCCTCTTCCGTACCCATTTCCACCCCGGCTTACGACTTGCGGTTTTCCGATCCGCCGGCTTCCTCATTCGACTCGCTGCCCGCGGGACGAGTCGCCAGAAGATCGCGTAGAGCTTCCTCAAACTCAAGCGGCTTGAGACTCACCCGCTCCTGTGGGCGGCCTGGCTTCCGCTTGGCGTCGGCCTCGCTGGGCTTACGCTTCCGCTTGTCCCGTCCAGTGGTCATGCTGCTCCCAGGCTAGACGGGGAAATTCTGTGTCTGGCGGCCAAATGAACACGTACCCGGTCGGGTTGTCCGGTAGCCTGTTCAGCATGACGAAACCGACTGCCACCGTCTCCGAACTCCACCGACTGGCGGACGAATACGAGGCCAAGGCGAAGCAGCTGCGGGCAGCCGCCGAGCTGGTCGCCTCCACCGGACCTGGCACCGGAAGGGCGACGCCAGGCCGGTCCAGCGCGTCTACGGACCGGCGTCGGAATGGGCACTTCTCAGGCCTCTCGGAGGCCGACTACCTCAACGCGATTCGTCAGGCCCCTCAACGCGACTGGACGGCCGAAACCCTGGCTGAAGCGCTACGTGCTGAGGGACACAACGTCGCATCCGAAGAGGCCGTCCGGACTGCGCTGTACCGCATGGCACGTAGTGGGCGGCTTGAGAAGAGTGGACGAGGCACCTTCCGTCTGTCCCGAAAGGAGAAGGCCCTCGCTCACTGAAGGCTTCGGACCTCGCCGTCTTTCCAAGGCGGAAAGGTCCGAGGGGAGCAACGGGGGCTGGTCCCAAACCCAAACCCATTGGGCCAAGGCCAGCCCCCCGTTGCGGGGCTAGCAGGTTCGCCGGGGAGTCCCTTGGAAAGTCGCCCCGACGGGTTCAACTCCCGTTAGCTCCACCAATTTACCCCCCGGGGGTGCATGAGGCGCGCCCATTCGCGGGCGAGTGCCCTTCCTTGACGCCGGCCCATCGAACACCCGTTCGTTAGGTTTGTCAACGTGATAATTCCCGTTTCCGACCGTCCAGAGCGAGCGCCCGGCCGGGGTTGTTGGCGGCTCGCCGCCGCCGGACTAGGGTCATTACCGGCCAGTAACATCCTGGCCGGGATTCCGCCGCCGCAAGGAGCAGCCCGATGGCCGAGTTCTCGCTCGATCTCAACGAAGACCAGCAGCAGATCCAGAAGTGGGTCCACGACTTCGCCGAGCAGGTCATCCGCCCGGCCGGTCACGAGTGGGACGAGCGTGAAGAGACCCCCTGGCCGGTCATCGAGGAGGCGGCGAAGATCGGGCTGTACTCCTGGGAGTTCGTCGCCCAGTGCTTCTCCGACCCGACGGGCCTGCTCTTCCCGATCGTGAGCGAGGAGACGTGTTGGGGCGACGCCGGGATCGCGCTCTCGATCTTCGGCACGACGCTGGGCGCGGCGGGCATCGCCGGCAACGGGACTCCCGAGCAGATCGCCGAGTGGGTGCCGCAGTGCTTCGGGACTCCCGACGACATCCACCTCGCGTCGTTCGCGGTGACCGAGCCGGGCGCCGGGTCCGACGTGTCGAGCCTCCGCACCCACGCCAAGAAGGACGGCGACGACTGGGTGCTGAACGGCCAGAAGACGTTCATCACCAACGGCGGGTTGCTCGACCGGCCGAACGTCCACGTCGTCGTGGCCAGCGTCGACCCCGAGCTCGGGTCCCGGGGCCACGCCTCCTTCGTCGTCCCGCCCGGCACGCCCGGCCTGACGGGAGGAAAGAAGGAGAAGAAGATGGGCATCCGCGCCTCGCACACGGGCGAGGTGCTGCTCGACGACGTGCGTGTGCCCAGCGCGTGCCTGCTCGGTGGCGAAGAGAAGCTCGAGGCGCGCCTCGCGCGGGCGCGTGAGGGCAAGAGCTCGCGGGTGCAGGCGGCGATGAGCACGTTCGAGACGACCCGGCCCGTCGTGGGCGCGCAGGCGCTCGGCATCGCCCGGGCCGCGTACGAGTTCGCGCTCGACTACGCCAAGGACCGTGAGCAGTTCGGCCGGAAGATCATCGAGAACCAGGGGATCGCGTTCAAGCTCGCCGACATGAAGATGGAGATCGACGCCGCACGCATGCTCGTGTGGCGCGCGGCGTGGATGGGCGCGACGAAGAAGCCGTTCGAGAACGGCGAAGGGTCGATGAGCAAGCTCAAGGCGGGCGAGGTCGCGGTCTGGGTCACCGAGCAGGCCATCCAGATCCTCGGCGGCTACGGCTACATCCGCGACTTCCCGGTCGAGCAGTGGCACCGCGACTCGAAGATCTACACGCTCTTCGAAGGCACCTCGGAGATCCAGCGCCTCGTCGTGGCCCGCGCGATCTCAGGCGTCCACAATCCCTGA